>NZ_JBFFQD010000017.1:0-50583 GCF_041573655.1 Methyloceanibacter sp. | reverse complement strand
GGCGGACATCGAGCTGTTCACCGGCGAGTTCTGGGGCGGCAAGAAGGCTTTGGAGCTCGGTCTCATCGACGGGATCTCGGATGTGCGTACGAAGATGCGTGAGGTCTTCGGCGAAAACGTCCGTTTCAAGCTCATGGCGCCGTCCACCTCTTGGTTACGCCGCAAGCGCAGCGTTTCTTCCGGCACCGGTGGCTTCGATTTCCGCTTGTGGCCGGAGGGGCTCACCGCGGATGTGCTGTCGACGATCGAGGCGCGCGCCCTGTGGTCGCGTTTCGGGCTGTAGGCGATGGCGCAGGTCCTCCTCATCGCCGCCGTGGGCGCCGGGTTTATCCTGGTGCGCCGCTGGTTGCGCCGGGAACAGGAGCGGGTTGCCGCCGACCTGCGCGCGGCCAAGGAGGCCATGGAGCGCCCGAACATGGAAGGCCAGGCCATCGACCATCCCGAGCAGCTGGAGCAGGACCCGGCGACCGGCGTCTACCGGCCGAAGGACCACGCTTAGCTTTAGCCTTTTGTTGCTTCTCCACAGACTAGGGCTTCCCTTGTCGCCCGCGAGCACCTAGCGTGCGCGCGAAAATCGCGGTGCAGAATCGAGCATGGCCAAAGTGAGAAAATCCCAAGGGCGGGCCCACGCGCCGTCTTTCCAGGACCTCATCCTCAAGCTTCAGCGCTTCTGGGCCGATCAGGGCTGCGTCATCCTCCAGCCCTACGACATGGAAGTGGGTGCGGCGACGTTCCACCCCGCCACGACCTTGCGCTCGCTGGGGCCGAAGCATTGGCGCGCGGCCTATGTTCAGCCCTCGCGCCGTCCCAAAGACGGCCGCTACGGCGAGAACCCGAACCGGCTCCAGCACTACTATCAGTTCCAGGTGATCCTGAAGCCCTCGCCGCCCGACATTCAGGATCTCTATCTGGAGAGCCTCTTTGCCATCGGCATCGATCCTGAGAATCACGACATTCGCTTCGTGGAGGACGACTGGGAAAGCCCGACGCTCGGCGCCTGGGGGCTCGGCTGGGAGGTGTGGTGCGATGGCATGGAGGTGTCGCAGTTCACCTATTTCCAGCAAGTGGGCGGGTTCGATTGCGATCCCGTGTCCGGCGAACTCACCTACGGCCTGGAGCGGCTCGCCATGTATGTGCAAGGCGTGGACAATGTCTACGATCTCAACTTCAACGGCGGGGAGGGGGCGAACAAGGTCAAATACGGCGACGTGTTCCTTCAGGCCGAGCAGGAATACTCCCGCTACAATTTCGAGCACGCCGGCACCGCCAAACTGTTCGAGCATTTCCGCGACGCCGAGGCGGAGTGCAAGGCATTGCTTGCCGCCGGTGAGAACGGCGATGAGCATCTGATGGTGCTGCCCGCATACGATCAGGCCATCAAGGCCTCGCATATTTTCAATCTGCTCGATGCGCGCGGCGTCATCTCCGTGACCGAGCGCCAGGCTTACATCTTGCGCGTACGCGATCTTACCAAGGCGTGCTGCGCCGCGTGGCTCAAGACCGAAGCGGGCGGGGCGTCATGACCGAGGCGAAGATCATGGAGCAAGCGCCGGTCCTCTTCGCGCGCGATCTGCCTAAGGCCATCGACTATTGGGCCGACAAGGTTGGGTTCCGCACGCTCGGCGTCTGGGGCGAGCCACCGGACTTTACGATCGCGGTGCGCGATCGTGCGCACGTCATGCTGACACAAGCGCCCAAGGTTCACGAGATCGTGCCGTTCTGGCGCATCAAGTACAAAATGTGGAACGCGTATTTCTGGGTCGATGATGCGCGCGCCATTTATAAAGAGCTGAAGGGCCACGGCGCGCAGATCGACTATCACCTGGGCGAAAAGCCTTACGGTGTCCTCGAATTTGGCATCCAGGATCTGGACGACCAAGACATTGGGTTCGGTCAGGACCTCGCACCCCAGAGCGGAGCCGCCAATGGCTGAACTCCTGCTCGAACTATTCTCCGAGGAAATTCCAGCGCGCATGCAGACCCGCGCGCGCGAAAATCTGGCGCGGCTGCTGGGCGATAAACTGAAGGCCGCTGGTCTCGACTTCGAGGAGATCAGGACCTTCGCCACGCCGCGCCGCCTGACCGCCGTGGTAGATGGTCTGCCGAAGCGCTCCCCCGACGTGAAAGATGAACGCAAAGGTCCGCGTGTCGGTGCGCCGGAGCAAGCGATCGCGGGATTCCTCAAGGCGGCGGGACTGAAGTCGATCGATCAAGCCGAAATCCGCGAGGACAAGAAGGGCAGCTTCTACGTCGCGCTGATCGAGAAGCCTGGGCGTGACGCGAGTGAAGTGATCGCCGAGATCGTCCCGGAAATCATCAAGACCTTCCCATGGCCGAAATCCATGCGCTGGGGCGCCGGGCGCTTGCGTTGGGTGCGGCCTTTGCATTCGGTGCTTTGCGTGCTCGGCGGCAAGGTTGTCGACTTCGAGATCGGCGGCATCGCAAGCGGCAATCGTACGCACGGCCATCGCTTCATGGCGCCCAAACCCTTTGCAGTGAAGAACTTCGAAGACTACGCCGCGAAGCTGCGCGACGCCTTCGTCATTCTCGAAACGGACGAGCGCGCCCATATCATTCTGAAAGACGCGCGCAAGCTCGCCGAGAAGCAAGGGCTGAGCCTGGTCGAGGACGAAGGCCTGCTGGCCGAGAATGCAGGCCTTAGCGAATGGCCCGTGCCGCTCATGGGCGAATTCGACGAGGATTTTTTGAATGTGCCGCCCGAGGTGCTGACCACCGCCATGAAGGCGCATCAGAAATGCTTCTCGCTCAAAAAAGGCGACAAGCTCGCCAACCGCTTTGTCTTGGTTGCCAACCTCAAAGCGGCCGATCGCGGCAAGGCCATCATTGCGGGCAATGAGCGCGTCATCGCCGCACGGCTTTCAGACGCCAAATTCTTCTTCGATCAGGACCGCAAAGTGCCGCTCGAGGAGCGAGCCCCCGCGTTGAAGGAGATCACTTTCCACGAGAAGCTCGGCACGCAATATGATCGCGTGGAGCGCATCTGGCACTTGGCGCGCGATCTGGCGCCGTTGGTGGGCGCCGATCCCGATCTCGCTGAGCGTGCGGGCTATCTCGCCAAGGCCGATCTCGTTAGCGAGATGGTCGGCGAGTTCCCGGAGCTGCAAGGCGTCATCGGCCAGTATTACGCACTGGAGCAGAAGGAGAGCCCGGCGGTCGCGAACGCCATAGCCACCCACTACAAGCCGGTCGGGCCTAATGACGAGGTGCCACGCGAGCCTGTCGGGATTGCCTTGGCTCTTGCCGACAAGTTCGACACGCTCGTAGGCTTCTGGGCCATCGACGAGAAGCCGACGGGATCGAAGGACCCATATGCGCTCCGACGCGCGGCGCTCGGCGTCATCCGCATCGTGTTGGAGAACGGTGTGCGTCTTCCCTTGTTGAAAGAGTTCCGCGCGCATCTTCCGGGCAACGAGTCGAAAAAGAATGATGTTGTGCGTAGTCTCCTCGACTTCTTTGCCGACCGTTTGAAAGTTTACTTGCGCGATCAAGGTGCACGGCACGATCTGGTGGACGCGGTGTTTGCGTTGGGCGGTGATGATCTCCTGATGATCGTGGCCCGCGTCTCCGCGCTCGGCCGTTTCCTTGAAACGGACGACGGCGAACATCTGCTCGCCGGTGCTAAGCGCGCGGCGAACATCTTACGCATCGAAGAGAAGAAAGACGGCAAGCGCCACGACCAAGCGCCCGACCCGGCTTTGCTCGAGCAGCCCGAGGAGAGGGCGCTTGCCGACGCCCTCGATGGTGTTGAGGCTGACACTGCGACCGCCATCGAGAACGAGGACTTCGAGGCCGCCATGCGCGCCATGGCGAAGCTTCGCGCGCCCGTCGATGCCTTTTTCGATAATGTCACCGTTAACGCCGACAATCCGAAGCTGCGCGAAAACCGGTTGCGCCTCCTGAACCGCATCCGCGCGGCAACACTGGAAGTCGCGGACTTCTCCAAGATCTCGGGGTGACCGGGTGGCAGCCGCCCCGGCCCACATCTTCGTCTATGGCACGCTTCGCGCGGACCACGATCATCACATGGCGCGGCGCCTTCTAGCCCAGGCGCGCCTCGTCGGCAGGGGCCGTGCACCCGGCCTGCTTTACGACTGTGGCTGGTATCCGGCGGCGCTGTTCGATAAATGCGAAAAGCAACAGGTCATTGGCGATGTCTTCGCGCTGGCGCCCGGGGCACGTCTCCTTGCCGAGCTCGACGCCTATGAGGCTGGCGATCCGAATTATGCGCGCGCACCGCTCGATGTGACGCTCGATAGCGGCGGCACGATCGTCGCCTGGGCCTATGGTGTGATAAAAGCACCCAACGCGAAGCTTATTCCGGGTGGCGATTTCATCGCACACTGGAACGCCAAAAACCCCCGTCCAACGCGGCGTTAGTGCCGCCTTTAAGCCTTCCGTCCACGCCGGTTTGTGCGAGATGCGCCAGACAGGCTACAAGTACGGGCGACGCGCGGAGGACCAGTGTCAACAATTACGGAAGTCAGAGAGAAAGGCGCAGCGCCCAAATGGGTGTTCACGTTCGGCGGCGGGCGTGCGGACGGCTCGGCAGCCGACAAGGCGCTGCTCGGCGGCAAGGGCGCACATCTTGCGGAGATGTCGCGCCTAGGTCTGCCCGTGCCGCCGGGCTTCACCATTTCGACGGATGTGTGCGCCGCCTATTACGAGCATGGCCGCAAATTGCCCGACGCCTTGAAGCCCATGGTGGACGAGGCGCTGACGGAAATCGGCGAGTTGGCGGGCGCGCATTTCGGCGACGTGGACAATCCTTTGCTGGTTTCGGTACGCTCCGGCGGCCGGGCTTCCATGCCAGGCATGATGGACACTGTCCTTAATCTCGGGCTGAACGATCAGACCGTGGAGGGGCTCGCGCGGGTCACGGAGGATCGCCGTTTCGCCTACGACACCTACCGCCGCTTCATTCAGATGTATGCCGACGTGGTGCTGGGCATCGACCACGGCCTGTTTGAGGAGATCCTCGAAAGCTACAAGAACTTGAAGGGCTTTGAGCTCGACCCCGAGCTTGGCGCCGATGACTGGGTGGAGATCGTCACCCGCTTCAAGGCTCTGGTCGAGACCGAGCTCGACGCGCCCTTCCCGCAAGACATGCGCGAGCAGTTATGGGGCGCCATCTCCGCGGTGTTCGGGTCCTGGCACAACGCGCGCGCCATTGCCTATCGCCGACTCCACGACATCCCGGACGAATGGGGCACGGCCGTCAACATCCAGACCATGGTGTTCGGCAATAAGGGCGACAACAGCGCGACCGGCGTTGTTTTTACGCGCAATCCGTCGACAGGCGAGAACGTGCTGTTCGGCGAATTTCTCCTTAACGCGCAAGGCGAGGACGTCGTGGCGGGCTTGCGCACGCCACAGCCCTTGACCAAGAAGGAGCGCGCGGCCTCCAGCAATGGCAAGCAGTCTCTTGAAGCGTTGTTTCCGGAAGCCTTCGCGGAGCTGAAAGCGTCATGCGAGAAGCTGGAGCGGCATTTCCGCGACCTGCAGGACATCGAGTTCACCGTGCAAGAAGGCGAACTCTTCATGCTGCAGACGCGCGCGGGTAAGCGTACGACGCAAGCCGGACTGAAGATTGCGGTCGACATGGCGCAAGAGGGGATCATCACCCGCGAAGAGGCCGTCCTGAGCCTCAATCCCGCGCAGCTTGATCAGCTGCTGCATCCGACTCTCGATCCGAACGCACAGATGACCGTGCTCGCCAAAGGCTTGCCCGCATCGCCTGGTGCCGCGACGGGCGAGATTGTGTTCGACGCCGACGAGGCGGTGCACATGAAGGCGCAAGGGCACACCGTGATCCTGGCGCGTATCGAAACCTCGCCGGAAGATGTGCAAGGCATGCATGCGGCCGCAGGGATCGTCACCACGCGCGGTGGCATGACGAGCCACGCGGCTGTCGTGGCCCGCGGCATGGGACGTCCTTGCATCGCCGGCGCTGCCGCGGTGCATATCGACCTAGAACGCGAAACGCTCGAAGCCGCGGGCGTCACGCTCCACAAAGCCGACGTCGTTACCATCGACGGCGCAACCGGTCAGCTTATTCAGGGCCGGGTGAGTATGCGCGAGCCGGAGCTGTCGGATGCCTTCGCGATCTTGATGGCGTGGGCCGATGGCTTCCGGCGCATGGACGTGCGCGCCAACGCGGACAACCCTGAAGATGCGAGCCAAGCCCGCGCGTTCGGGGCCGCAGGCATCGGGCTCTGCCGCACAGAGCATATGTTCTTCCAGGAGAACCGCATCGTCGCCATGCGGGAGATGATCCTCGCCGAGGACATCGAGACGCGCCGCAAGGCCCTGGCCGAGCTCCTGCCCGCCCAGCGCCAGGACTTCATCGCGCTGTTCGAGATTATGGCCGGCCGCGCCGTAACGATCCGCCTGCTCGATCCGCCGCTACACGAGTTCCTGCCGCATGGCGATGACGCCATTGCCGATGTTGCAAAAGCCATGGGCGTGGAGGTGGCGCACCTGAAGCGCCGCATCGCGGTGTTGAGCGAGTTCAACCCCATGCTTGGCCAGCGTGGCGCGCGGCTCCTCGTCCGCTATCCGGAGATCGTGGAGATGCAGGCGCGCGCCATCTTCGAGGCGGCCGTCGAGGCCGGCAAGGAACTGCATGACCGGGTGACGCCGGAAATCATGGTGCCGCTGGTCGCCGACAAGAAGGAGCTCGATCTCATCAAGGAACGCATCTTGGCGACCGCGCGTCTCGTGGAGAAGGAGCGTGAGACGAGCCTCGCCTACCACATCGGCACCATGATCGAACTGCCCCGTGCCTGCCTCACAGCCGGAGAGATCGCGCAAAGCGCGGACTTCTTCTCCTTCGGCACCAACGATCTGACCCAAACAACGTTTGGATTGAGCCGCGACGACGCCGGTCGGTTCCTAAGTGAGTACTCCGAGAAAGGTATCATTCACCACGATCCATTTATGAGTCTCGATAAATCCGTCGGTGAACTGATGAAAATCGCCGTTGAGCGGGGTCGAGAGGTCCGTCCCGAACTCAAAATCGGCGCTTGCGGCGAGCACGGTGGCGATCCGGAAAGCATTGGATTCTGTGAGGGAATTGGCCTCGACTACGTGTCGTGTTCACCCTACCGAGTGCCCATCGCGCGCCTCGCAGCGGCGCAAGCAACTCTGAAAATGCAGCGCTAACGGATAATTAGCCGTTCGCGTTCGTAATTGGCGACCGTTGCCGACAATCACAATTTGCCCTATATTATCGGGTAGCGTTTACGGCACGAGACGGGATTTGGCAGGTCTAGAACCGGTGGGGGGACGTCGAGCGGTTTCGCTGATTTCTCACCATTATGCCTGGTGTTGTGGGGACACCCTGGAATTGTGCGGGCCTAAAAGGACGCACGGCTAGGGTTAATTTCGGTGGGGCTTTCCGGACACGACCGGAGGTTCTCCCGTGGGGACCTGGAGGGAAAATGAGCCGACGCTCATCACGTCGGATGTGGTACGCCGTCGCTGCGTTCGTACCGCTCCCCCTCATTGGCGTGAGTATTGTTGTGGCGTTGAACGACGCGCCGGCCACGGTGGTCGAGCTCGAGTTGACGTCGATGGCTGACGCCACGGGTGCGATCCCCAATCAAGCTCGTAGTCGTTTCTCCAATGGCGGCAAAGGCCCGCGCGCGGATAATCACCGCGCCGCCCACGCCGTCACCACGGCCGGCAAGCAATTGATTACCGCGAGCCTAGGCGGCAGCCCGCGCTTTCTGAATCCCAAAGTGGCCGTGAGCCGTGAGGGCAAAGGCGATCGCTTGAACCCGACCAGCTCCGACGTCGCGCTCAAAGTTCCGGAGCGCCGCCGGCCAGAATCGTCGCTGTTCACGCACGCGAGCTACAACTCGCCCTTCAATGCGGATTTCGCGGTCGCTGCCTTCCGGCCGTCGCCGAAGGACATTGCCTACAGCCCAACGCCGAAGGCTTTGGACTTCCGCTACAAGGGTGAGACCGAAGCCGAGTTCCAGGCGCGTGAGAGCCGCTGCCTTGCCGTCGCGATTTACTTCGAGGCGCGCGGTGAGCCACAGCGCGGCCAGGTGGCCGTCGCCCAGGTCATTCTCAATCGTGTCCGCAGCCCGCTTTTCCCGGAGACCATTTGCGGCGTTGTCTATCAGGGGCAGAGGCGCAAAGGCTGCCAGTTCTCCTTCACCTGTGACGGGCACACCGACAACCCGCGCGACAACGCGCAATGGGAACTCGCGCAGCGCCTCTCCAAGGAGATCATGGCCGGCGAGCAATGGCTGCCCGAGGTTGGATACTCCACCTTCTATCACGCGAATTACGTCAGCCCGCGTTGGGCTCGCCGCATGAACAAGATCGACAGGATTGGGCGGCACATCTTCTACAAGAAGCGCAATGAAGAGCCGTATCTCGTCGAAGCGTCCGTCGAGCCGGAGGACGGCTCGGAGGCGGACGAGGACGCGGGCTACCTCTTGCCGACGCTGTCTCTTGCGACGGCCGTGAACACGATCGCCGGCTCTAGCCCGGCGGCGCCCAATCAAGCGATGAGTCTAGGCTACGGGCCGAGTGAGTAAGCGCGCCGACTGAGATCAGGTCGACACCCGTCGCTGCGATATCCGCAACCGTTTCCAAATTCACGCCACCTGACGCCTCGGTGATGACCTTGCCGTGCGCAATGCCGACGGCCTTTTTCAGCGTCGCGGGATCCATGTTGTCGAGCAGGACAGCATCGATGGGAAAGCGCAGCGCCTCTTTCAGCTGATCGAGCGTATCGACCTCCACCTCGACCTTGACCATGTGGCTCCCTTGCGCGCGAACGCGCTCAATCGCTGCTGCCAGTCCGCCCGCGGCGGCAATATGGTTGTCCTTCACCAGCACGGCGTCGTACAGCCCGAAGCGGTGATTGACCCCGCCGCCACAGCGCACGGCGTATTTTTCGAGGGCGCGCAAGCCCGGCGTCGTTTTGCGGGTGCAAGCAATGCGCGCGCCCGCGCCCTCCACCTTCGCCACATACGCCGCAGTCAGCGTGGCAATGCCGCTCAAATGGCAGAAATAGTTCAAGGCCGTGCGCTCGCCCGTCAGAAGCGCGCGCGTGCGTCCCTCGACTTTGGCAATGGTATCGCCCGCTTTGATCCGGTCGCCGTCCTCTACGATGCGCGTGAAGCGCGTCTCAGGATCGAGCGTCTTGAACGCCGCCTCCGCCAGATCAAGCCCGGCCACGACGCCGTCCTCGCGCGCGACGATCGCCGCGGCGCCTTTAGCGTCCGTTGGAATGATGGGGTCGGTGGTGACATCGCCGGCGAGCCCGAGATCCTCGGTAAGCGCGGTGCGAACCGCCTGGTCCACGAGCAGCTTTGGAAGCTCCAGCCGGGAAGCGCGTCGGTCCGTCATCCCTGCGACACGACGCGAAGATGTGGCCGGTTCGACAGGCCCGAGGCTTCACGCGAGATCTCATTGGCCTTCGTGAGCGTGAGGAAGCTGCGCTTCGCCAGTGCTGCGTCGGCGGCCGGATAGTCGCTGCGGAAATGCCCGCCGCGGCTCTCCTTGCGCAAGAACGCGGCCGTGGTTATCAATTTCGCCGTGGTCAGCATGTTGGCAAGCTGGGGATCTCCTGCGTGCGCCTGTTCCAGCTCCAAAATGGTCTGCAATGCTTTGGTCATGGAGCTTGCATCGCGGATCACGCCGACATTGTCCGACATAGTCTGACGCAGCGTCGATTCGACCTCTTCGTCGTGCGCTTGGCGGGACTCGCGCCTGGTTTCGGCCGTGACGCTTCTGGCGGGCGGCGGTGGCGCTGCGGCGATGTCCTGCGCAACCCGCGCGCCGAACACGACAGCTTCGAGCAGCGAGTTTGAAGCAAGGCGATTGGCGCCGTGGGCACCGGTCGAAGTCACCTCGCCACAGGCCCACAGGCCGTCGACTGTGCTGCGCCCGCGCGCGTCCGTGAGAATACCGCCCATGTGATAATGCGCCGCCGGCGCAACCGGCACCGGCTCGCGCGTCGGATCGATGTCAGCGGACTGGCAGGTCTTCAGAAGCATCGGAAACTGCTTGGCGAGACCGGACCCGATCGGCCGGCAATCGAGAAAGGCGCCGCGTCCGCCCATCGCCTCGCGATAAACGGCGCGCGCGACAACGTCGCGTGGGCCGAGTTCGGCATCCTCGTGGACGGCGCGCATGAAGCGCTCGCCTTTACCGTTGATGAGGACAGCGCCTTCACCACGCAGTGCCTCGGTGGCAAGCGGCGCGGGATCGCGGCCGATATTGATTGCCGTCGGGTGGAACTGCACGAACTCGGCATCGGAAATCACCGCACCCGCCCGCGCCGCGATGGCGACGCCTTCGCCGCGGGCTTCCTTAGGATTGGTGGTGATCGCATAGACCTGGCCTGCGCCGCCCGTGGCCAGCACCACGGCACGGGCCGGGAGGACAAGGCCGTCCTCTTCGGCGGCGTCCACCGGCGAGAGCGCGATGCCTTGAACGCGGCCATTGCGGACGATGAGGTCGCGCGCCGTGTAGCCTTCCAGAACGGTGATCGACGGGATCGCGCGCGCGGCTTCCGTGATCGCGCCCATGATTGCGCGGCCGGCCATGTCGCCTTTGACGTGAAGGATGCGGCGGCTACCATGCGCCGCCTCATGCCCCAACGCCAGCCGGCCCTCGAGGTCCTTGTCGAAGGGAACGCCGTAGCGCAGCAGGTCCTCGATGCGCTCGCGCGCTTCCTGCGCCATGAACAGCGCGGTGGTTTCGTCGACGATGCCAGCGCCCGCGCGTACCGTGTCAGCGGCGTGGTCCTCGGGTGTATCGCCCTCGGCCAATGCCGCGGCGATCCCGGCCTGGGCCCAAAGGCTCGATGCGCCTTCGCCGAAGCGCGCAGGGGAGATCACAGTGACCGGAAGCGGCGCGAGCTTCAGCGCGGTGAACAGCCCCGCTAGCCCTGCGCCGACAACCACGACACCGGTGCCCTGAGTTGGAACGTGCGGCTTGCCGGAGTTCATCGCCATTACAGGATCACGCCCTGGCTTAGTGGTTGAGATTGATCATCCGCTCGACCGCGGCCCGCGCCCGGTCGGCGACCGTAGGATCGATGGTGACCTCTTCTTTCATGAAGACGAGGCTGTCCAAGATCTTGGGCAGCGTGATGCGCTTCATGTGCGGACAAAGGTTACAGGGACGCACGAACTCGGTGTTCGGGGCCTCCACGGCGACGTTGTCGCTCATGGAACACTCGGTGACGAGCAGCACCTTGGAGGGCTGATTGTCCTCAACCCACTTGATCATGTTGGAGGTCGAGCCGGTGAAGTCCGCCTCGTCGATGACGTCAGGCGGGCATTCCGGATGCGCGATGATCTTCACGCCCGGATCGGCCTCGCGATAGGCGCGCAGTTCATCGGCGGTGAAGCGCTCATGCACCTCGCAATGGCCCTTCCAGGTGATGATCTCGACGTCCGTCTGAGTCTGCACCCATTTGGCGAGAAACTCGTCGGGGATCATGATCACGCGCTTGACGCCGAGCGACTCCACGACGCGAACCGCGTTCGAAGACGTACAGCAAATGTCGGACTCTGCCTTAACGTCGGCGGAGGTGTTGACGTAGGTCACCACCGGTACGCCGGGATAAGCTTCGCGCAGCGCACGCACATCGGCGCCGGTGATGGAATCCGCGAGCGAACAGCCCGCGCGCATATCCGGAATCAGAACCGTCTTGTCGGGGTTCAGCAGCTTCGAGGTCTCGGCCATGAAGTGAACACCGCATTGCACGATGACGTCCGCGTCTGCTTCGACCGCCTCGCGGGCGAGCTGGAGGGAGTCGCCGGACACGTCGGCAACGCAGTTGAAAATCTCAGGTGTCATGTAGTTGTGCGCCAGCACGACCGCATTACGGGCCTTCTTAAGATCGTTGATCGCTTTGATGTAGGGAGCAAAACCCGGCCACTCGATCGGCGGGATCACGCGTTTCACGCGCTCATAAAGATGTGCGGTCTCTGCCGCCACTTCGGGCGTATAGGCAAGATCTGGCAATAGGGTTGGCGGCAGTACCGCCTGAGCCCGTGCTTTCCATTCAGGGCTACCAGTTTGAACTGTTGCCATGAAATCCTGCCTCCCATCGCTATTAATACTCAATATGAGTATATATGGGGTCTAAAAAGGTCCGGCACAAGGCCGGCACGTCCCAATTCTCAAAAAGAGTATAGGCGATTGACGCACCGCATCAAGAGTGGGCCATCCGCTGTGGGGACAAGAGATCTGGCAGAAACCGGCGAAATTCAAGACTTTGCCCGGCCAAGAGGCAATTCTTGCTGGAAGGAGGTTTCTCCGGGGACTAACCTAGGTCCATAGTGGGGTTCTTGGGATGCGTAGGCGGTCTGTAGTCACGATCCTCGGTGCGGCGACCCTTTTGGGGCTCATCGCATTGTTGGCGGTTCAGCTTGCCACTGGCGAGCAACGCGAGGAGACCGCGGCCGCCGACATCGTCGTCGCGATTCCTGACAATCCAGCCAGCCTTGCAGCGACCGAGGTGCAGGACGCCGAAGTCGTTGCCGTACTGCCGGGTGCGGAGCCTCCGCAAGAGGACGCGGGCGAGGCTTCGGACGCCCCGCAAGACCTGCGCATCACCGATACGATCCGTCAGCTGCTCGACGATCCACTGCTGCACAAAGGCGCTCATGCGGACGATATAGCGGCGGTCAAGGCGTTCTACACCTCCCATAGCGGGCCTGCGCTGTGGCTGACCACGACGGGTATTTCGTCAAACGGGCAAGCTGTGCTGCGCGAGATGGGACGGGGTGGTGAGTGGGGCTTCGACCCAAGCATCTTCCAGGTGCCGCCTGCGGACTTTAAGCCCGCCTCGGCATCGGACCAGGCGGCCACCGAGATCGCGATCAGTCTCGCATCCCTGAAATATGCACGCGCGGCACGCGGCGGTCTCGCCGAGCCGAGCAAAGTCTTCGATCAGACGCCTTCGGTTCGCGATCCGGCAGCCGTCATGACAGCGATCGCCGCATCGCAATCGCCGGACGCCTATCTCACGGATCTGCACCCCAAGCATGAGCAGTTCGCAGCCTTGCGCCAAGCGCTCGCCAAAGCACAGTCGAAAGAAAACATCACGCGCATCGAAGCCAGCATGGAGCGCTGGCGCTGGATGCCGGAAGAGCTGGGCGCATCCTATGTGTGGCTCAACGTCCCGGAGTTCATGTTGCGCGTGGTCAAGGACGGTAAGACCGTGGCGTCGGAGAAGATCGCGGTCGGCAATACCAGAAATCCAACGCCGGTCTTGTCCGCTGACCTCAAGGAAATCGTCCTCAATCCGGAGCGCAAGGTCCCGCTATCGGTCATTCGCCGGGACGTCTTGCCCAAATTGCGCGAAAGCGGCGGGCTGTTCGGCGGCGGGGCTTCTGCGATCATCGAGCAGTACAAGTTGACCGTGAAGAACCGGGGCAGGGTGATCGACCCGGACAATATCGATTGGAACAAGGTCAACCTGTCCAAGCTAACCTTCGTTCAGGCGCCGGGCCGCACCAATGTCTTGGGCAAGGTCCAGTTCCTCTATCCGAACGATCGTGGCGTCTTTATGCATGACACCATCCGGCGCGGACAGTTGACGCGCGCCGTCCGGGCTGAAGGGTCTAAGGAGCCGCGCGTCGCGAACCCTGCGAAGCTCGCAGGCGTTCTGCTCGCCGAGGACAAGGGCTGGAGCCAGGCGAAGGTCAATCAACTGATCAAGAGCGGCAAGACGAGAAGGGTCAAGATCGACAAGCCCATCCCGGTCCACACGACCTACTTCACGGCTGTGGTCGACGATGAGGGCGAGGTTAAGACCTTTGACGATGTTTACAAGCTCGACAAACCGAGCAAGCCGGACGACGAAGCAGCCGCGTCGCCGCCTGTCGCAGGTTCGCCTCCCGCGCGAAAGCCTGTAAGGGCGGCCACCGCGCCTTAGCACCGAGGGCAGGGGCTATGCAGTCGCAGTTCACCGTCGGAATCAACTGCGAGGGGAAGGGCGACCGCGTCGTCGTCAATGCGGAGGACGCGTTGATCGCGGCGCTCAAGGTCAAGGCCGAACGGCCTGAAGCAACGATCACCTATGTGCGCCGTCTCAACCGCCGCGGCGATCAGCGTCACCCGCCGCACCGCCTTGCCGAGAAGTAAGGCCCCACGCCGGCTAGCTATCTTCTTCTAAAGCATGGCGCGCGGAACCGATCGCGCGCATGGCCATATAGAGGACGAAGCAACCCAGCAGTAGCCCGCCGGCGATGGCGGGCGCGCGCCAATCGCCGGTTGAGACGCGAACGACGATAAGGGCGAGGCACACCAAGGCGCCAAGCGCCGGAATGATGCGCGGAATCTCGAATCGGCCGGGCTCTTCCCCTTTTCTACCTTTCAAGACGAAGAGGGCGCCGTTCACGACGGTGAAGACGGAGAGCAGAAGCAACACAGTCGCGGAGGCGAGCTCGGCGATCGTGCCGGAGAGCGCCAGCGGCACGAGAATCAGAAACAGAAGGAAGATGGCGATATGCGGGGTGCGGCGGCCATTGTGCACTCGCCCAAGAATCTGCGGCAGCAGCCCTTGCCGTGCCATGCCGTAAAGAAGGCGCGAGGCTGTCACGAAATTGACGAGCCCCGTGTTCGCCACCGCGAATAAAGTGATGCCGGTAAAGAGAATGGGCGGGATGGCCGGTGCCGCGCGCGCCACCACCTCGGTGATCGGGCCGGGAGCTTGGCTCAGCTCCTGCCACGGCACCACCGACACCGCGGTGATGGCGACGGCGATATAAATGATCGCCGCTGCGACCATGGCCACAACCAGTCCCAGGGGAATTGTGCGCTGCGGCTCCCGGACTTCCTCGGCGACGTTGTACATGTCCTCAAAGCCGATAAAGGCGAAGAAAGCGAGGATCGCGCCTTGAATGACAATCAGCATCGCGTGGTCGTCGCCGTTTGTCGGAGGCGTCTCCAGATAGTTGACCGAGCCCCAATAGGACATGCCGACCAACACCACGAGAATGAGGCCTGACGCCTCGACGATGGTGCACAGAATGTTGACCCACATAGATTCGCGAATGCCGCGGAACACGATGCCGGACATGATCATCAAGAAGCCAAGTGCCAGCCCGGCCACGGGCATCCCATCAAGGCCGATCAGTTCAATAAAGTTGGCGGCGAAGACGCGGGACTGCGTGGCGATAGAGGTGAGGCCGGAGCAAACGAGCGCGAGGCCCACCATGAAGCTCAGCAGCGGAAAGCCATAGGCGCGTTGCGTCACATAGGCCGCGCCCGCCGCGCGCGGGTAGCGCGAGCCGAGCGATGCATAGGAAAGGGCGGTGAGAAGCGCGGCGATCAGTGCCACGATGAAGGCCAGCCAAACGGCATTGCCCACCTGGCCTGCTGCCTTGCCGATCAATCCATAGATGCCCGCGCCCAGCATGCCGCCGAGGCCGTAAAGGGCCATCTGCATTGGTCCGATCGACCGGTGAAGCGTCGGCTCGTCTTCCGAACCCGACGGCGCGCCGGTTTTGTCTTCCCTCATAACTCGCTGCAGTAGCACGCGAGGCAGCTCACGCCTATCCTCGCGGCGGCCTATCGGGACGAGTTTGCAGGGAATTCACAGTCAAGCGTGCGGGGGTTCGCTCAGCTCTTGAGCCGGTATCCGGTCTTGAACACCCACCACACGGCACCAAGACAGATGGCGAGGAACAGCCCGATCATCATGAGGCTGACCTCCACGCTGACATCTGAGGTGCTGTAGAAGCTCCAGCGGAAGCCGCTTACCAGATAGACGACCGGGTTGAACAGCGACACGGTCTGCCAGACCGGGGGCAGCACGTTGAGCGAGTAGAAGGTGCCGCCGAGGAAGGTGAGCGGGGTGATGATCAGCAGCGGTACTAGCTGAAGCTGCTCGAAGCCCTCGGCCCAGATCCCGATCACGAAGCCAAGCAGGCTGAAGGTGACCGCCGTCAGCAGCAAGAACACGACCATCCAGACCGGATGATCGATCCGCAAGGGCACGAACAAGGTCGCCGTCGCCAGAATGATCAGCCCGAGAATTATCGACTTGGTGGCGGCCGCGCCCACATAGCCTGTGACAATCTCGAATGGCGACAGGGGCGCAGAGAGCGGCTCGTAGATCGTCCCGCTGAAGCGCGGGAAATAGATGCCGAAGGACGCGTTCGCCACGCTCTGGGTGAGCAGGTTCAGCATGATGAGGCCGGGCACGATAAACGCGCCGTACGGAACCCCGTCGATCTCGGCAATGCGCGAACCGATCGCGGCGCCGAACACCACAAAATAGAGTGCCGTGGCGATAACCGGTGCCACCAAGCTTTGCAGCAAGGTACGGCCCCAGCGCGCCATTTCGAATTTGTAGATCGCAGCGATCGCCGGGAGGTTCATGGCTCGCGCCTCACCAGGCCCACGAAGATATCCTCCAGCGAGCTTTGCGTCGTGTCGAGGTCTTTGAAGCGAATGCCGGCTTGCGCCAAATCTGTGAGCAGGTGCGTGATGCCGGTCCGCGTTCCTTGGCTGTCATAGGTGTAGATCAGTTCGCTGCCTTCGTTGGCAAGCGTCAGGTCGTGGCTCTCAAGTGCAGGCGGGATCGCGTCGATGGCTTCGTGCAGTTCCAAGGTGAGCTGCTTCTTGCCGAGCTTGTGCATCAGCTCGCGCTTGTCTTCCACCAGGATCAGTTCGCCGTTATTGATGACGCCGATCCGGTCGGCCATGTCTTCGGCTTCTTGGATGTAGTGCGTTGTGAGAATGATGGTCACGCCGGAATCGCGCAAATCGCGAATGACCTGCCACATCTCCTTACGCAGCTCCACGTCGACGCCCGCGGTCGGCTCGTCGAGAAACAGGACTGAAGGCTCGTGCGACAAGGCCTTGGCGATCAGCACGCGGCGTTTCATGCCGCCCGACAAGGTGATGAGCTTTGAGTCCTTCTTGTCCCAGAGCGCGAGATCCTTGAGGACCTTTTCGATGTGCGCCGGGTTCGGCCATTTGCCGAACAGGCCCCGGCTGAACGACACGGTACCCCAGACCGTCTCGAACATGTCGATAGTGAGCTCTTGCGGTACCAGGCCGATCATGGCGCGCGCCGCCCGGTAGTCGGTGACGTTATCGTGCCCGCCGACCGTCACCGAGCCTGAACTCGGTGTTACGATGCCGCAAATGATACTGATGAGTGTGGTCTTGCCTGCGCCGTTGGGCCCGAGCAGCGCGAAGATCTCACCTTTGTCGATGTCGAGGCTGACACCCTTGAGCGCCTCGAAACCCGACTTGTAGGTCTTCGACAGGTCTTTAAGGGAGATGATGGGCGGCATGAGACCAAACAGGGCAGGGCGGTGGGGGCGAAGACGCCTTCCATCGGCGGTGAGTGAGGCAACAATGGGGTCGGTCAGTCCGAGGCGGCTTCTAGTTTAAAGTGATCGACTACACTTGGCTGAATCACTTTTGCATGAAGTGACAGCAGGACGAGTTGTGCGTCGAGATTCGTGCCGTGGGCCAAGGCCGCGTCGATCCTCCGCTCGACGGCTTCCGTCAGCTTCTCACCGTTCGCTCCGGCAAAACCATTTGCGCCGATCATGCAATAGGCGATGATTTCGGCCGCGGCACGGGAGGCGTCCGGGCTGGGCTCGCCGCCACCGTTCTCATCCATCAGGCTCCGCACCGCTGTGAGCTTCACGGCCTCAGGAACCAGTTTGGGATGAAGGTCCACGGCGCGCAGATCCGCGTCGAAGACGCGCAAGGCAGGCGACCGGCCGAACAGCCCGAAAAAGCCTAAAGAGAGCGCGGGCCTCATGGGGCGGCGGGCGTTATCCGCAGCACCTTGCCGTCGCCCTCGTCGGTGAGCGCGTAGACGGAGCCGTCCGGCCCTTGCGCCACGTCGCGGATGCGGGCGTCCAAGGGGATTCTCTCCTCCTCCTTTGCCGTCTCGCCGTCGAGGCTGAGCCGCACGAGCCCTTGCGATGACAGACCGCTGATCAGGAGATTCCCTTTCCAGCCAGGGATAGGGTTCGCGGTCCAGCCCGGGACAGGCTCGCCCGTGTAGAACGCGGTGCCGGATGGCGAGATCACGGGCGTCCACTGGTGCAGCGGGGCCGTGAACTCCGGACGCGTCGGCGGATCGGCAATCTTCTCACCGCTATACTGATCGCCCCAGCTCACGTCGGGCCACCCATAGTTGACCCCGGGCGCGGCGATATTCAGTTCGTCACCGCCGCGTGGTCCGAATTCCGTTTGCCAAAGCTTGCCGGTCCCTGGATGAAACGCGGCGCCTTGGACGTTCCGGTGGCCGTAGGACCAGATCTCGGGCTGCGCATCGTTCTGGCCGATGAAGGGGTTGTCCTCGGGCACGGAGCCGTCTGGGTTGATCCGGACGATCGTCCCGATGTGGTTTGAAAGATCTTGGACAAGATCGTCGTTGCCGCGGTCGCCAAGGGTCACGAAGAGCGTGCCGTCCGGCGCAAACTCAAGCCGTCCGCCGAAATGCCTGCCGCCGGTGACTTTTGGCATCTGGCGGAAGATGACCTTCACATCCTCAAGACCGCTATCGGTGAGGCGCCCACGGGCCAGGGCGGTCCCGGCGCCGTCATCGCCGGCTTCCGCGTAAGTGAGATAGACGAGACCGTTCTCCGCGAAGCCCGGGTCGAGCGCCACGTCCAGAAGGCCGCCTTGGCCCTTGGCCACGACTTCCGGCACGCCCGCGAGCGGTTCCGACAGGGTCCCGTCTGGCGACAGGAGCCGCAAATCGCCGGCCCGCTCTGTCACCAGCAGGCGTCCATCGGGCAGGAAGGTCATGCCCCAGGGATGATCGAGCCCGCTGGCCAGCGTCTCGACCTTGATCTTGCCGGTCTCGGTCTCGATGGTCCGATTCTCGGCGACGCAGGCCGCAGGAAGCAGCGATAGCGATACGACCGCCGTGGCTAAGCCAAGCGCGCCCAATCGCCCAAACGCGTGAAAGACCTGAGAGAACCGCCCGACCATAACCATTCCATGTCGTTCCTTCGCTCTTGGTCTTCAAGGCCCGTTAGGTGCGGGTAGCTTTCACGCGCAAGCCCGGTGCCGGGCGCTCCAAGATCACTTCCCGGCGGAACCTGTAGAGCCGGGCCGGGCGCCCGCCGGTCTGCGTGGAGACATTGCCGGTGGGCTCAACCAGTCCGCCCCTCTCCACCAGCCGCCGGAAGTTCTGCTTATGCAGCAAGCTCCCAGAGATGGCCTCGACGGTCTTCTGCAGATCGTAAAGCGTGAACTCGGCCGGCAGCAACTCAAAGACCACGGGACGGTATTTCAGCTTGCCGCGCACGCGCCCCATGGCGGTAGCGAGAATGCGCCGGTGATCGAGCGCCATGGGCCGCCCGATCTCGGGCAGGTCTGCCCATTGATTGGCCGCCGAGCGGCCGTCGCGCTTGGCCTCCTCGACAAGGCCGGCCTCGTAGAGAAGCTCGTAGCGCTCCAGCACCTTCTCCTCGTCCCAGCCGCCGCCAATGCCAAAGCCGATCTTCAAACGCTCGGGACGCCGTAACGGCCGCGCGGGTGCGTTCGGTGGCGGCGGGCGCTCCGCCCACTCTTTGAGGTGCGGTTCAATTTCCTCCGTCAGGATCTCCGGTTTCCCGGCCCGCCAGTCCTCCCAAGGAAAGTAGGTGTACCAAGGCGACCAATGTGCGCCCATCTTCTCTTCGCCGGCGTCGCGCGTCAGTGCGAGATAGCCGACCGAGAGTGTGTGCGCGCCGCCGGGCTCTGCGTGCCGCCCGCGGTCGCCGAACGTATAGAGCTGCTCCGCGTAGCCGAGCTCGATGCCTGTTTGCCGCTTCACCCATTCGCGCAAGCCGATCTCGAGCGTGCGATGCGCGCGCGGCGCGAACGGCCCGAAGGGCAGCGCATCGCCCGTGCCGGGTCCCGCCGCGCCCGGACGCGCCACGAGGATGTGCGGCTGCTGATTGCGGACCATGACGATGGCCGCGTTCAGGCCGAGTTCGATGTGAGGGTCGCTGATGGAGGCGTCCGCGGCGGTTACGTCACTGCCCCGGGGGTTGGCCATGGCTTATGCGGCGTGCCGCGCGGGAAGCGAAAACACTTTTCCTTCCTCGGCGAGTTGGCCGCGGCCGATATGCTCGACCGCCGCGTTCATGCGGCCGCTGCGCTCAAGCACGGCGTCTGCAAGAGCCACGAGACGGCGGTTGGGATAAGCGGTGGGCGAAGCGCGGCGCAGCGCCCGGGCAAGCGCATGCTCGTCCGTCTCAGGGTTCAGCGCACATAGAGATATAAAGGCACCCGCCGTCGAGCGGCTGATGCCGGCCCAGCAATGGATCAGGAGAGGCGCGCGTTGGTCCCAGTCGCGGGCGAACTGGATGAGCTCGGCCACATGGGTCTCCGTTGGCACCACCAGCCCGTCTTGCGGCGCGCTGATGTCGTTCATGGCGAGCCTCAAATGCTGCTTCCTGCCGATGGTGGGGGGCGTGTCGATGAGGGTCTCGCCGTTGATGAGCGTCACCAGATGGCTGATCTGGGCGTCCACGACCGTGGTCTCGACCAGGCTCAGCGGCGAAACGAAGATGGTATCCGGCGTCATGGCCGGCACCTTAGTTCGATCTTTCTCAGAAATCAGCGTGTCCATTTGAACCTATCGAATCGCATGCAAGTCCCCACAGCCTTCATCTGGCAAGCTCATGATACCGTTTCAAGAACCTTGCCTGCCCTTCTGCCGCGGGAAGTGGGCTTAACTGGGTCAGCCAGGTCACAAGTTTGGGACTGAGGCCCTTCGGCGCCCCAAAGAACCGCCTGGCCTCGTCGAGGGAGAACCCGGCAAGGCCGGTGGCTTCGAAATAGGCGGCGGCTTTGTCGGCGCGCTTGATGAGCTTGGTGGTGGCGTCGGGAAGCGCCGGCGGTAGGCCGAAGCGCACATGGATGGCACCGAGCAGCCTTGCTTCAAATGCGTGGTAGTCCAGGGACAGCGCCGCCTTGAACGGGCTGATCAAGTCGCCAATCACATATTCGGGGGCGTCATGGAGCAGGGCCGCGAGCCGGTACTCCCGTGAGAGCGATCCATCGATGTCTCCGGCGATCTCCTCCACGAGCAGGCTGTGCTCCGCCACGGAGAATGTGTAGTCGCCGGACGTTTGTCCGTTCCAGCGTGCCACTCGCGCCAAGCCATGCGCAATGTCCTCGATCTCAATGTCGAGCGGAGAGGGATCGAGCAGGTCGAGCCGGCGTCCGCTCAGCATGCGTTGCCAAGCACGTGGCGCAGTCTTCCCGGACACGTTGTTCATCTGCTTTCAGTACTCATCATGACTCGCCGAGACACTGAGCGAGTTCGCGCAAATGAGTCAAATGGCGTCATTGAGAAAAACGGTAGACGATCTGCGTCCTGAATGTCATTCATAACCGGCTCATTGGAGAGAGTGACAAGTGAAATAGAGAGTTGGGAGGCCATCATGGCGAAACTGCCCAGGTTTTCGCTCAGCTACAACAATAAGAATAGAAAGTGGGAGCTGAAGCGCGAGGGATCCGGTGAAGTGGTTAGGCGGTTCAAGACCAAAGCCGCCGCGATCAAGGGGGGCGTGCTGGAAAGAGCCGTCAAGAAGTTAGGCTCGGTTCGCATTCGCAAGCGCGACGGCAAGATTCAAGAAGAGCGCACCTATCCACGCAGCATGGACCCACGCGGCCGCGGCTGACATCACTTAAAGCGCGGTGCACGCCGCGTGGCGGTGACAGGTCGTCAGGTGATCATTCACCATCCCCGTGGCCTGCATGAAGGCATAGACGATCGTCGGCCCGCAGAACTTAAAGCCCCGAGACTTAAGCTCCTTGGAGATGGCGCGTGACAGCGCCGTCTCCGCGGGCACTTGGTCCATGGCTTCGTAGCGGTTGACGATCGGCTTGCCGTCGACGAAGTCCCACAAGAAGGCCGAGAAGCCCGGGCCCGTCTCCATCATCTCAAGCCACACGCGCGCCGACGCAATCGTCCCCTCGATCTTCATGCGGTTGCGCACGATGCTCGCGTCCTGCATCAGGGTCTCGACCTTCTTGGCGTTGTAGCGCGCGATCTTCTCGGGCGCGAAGTCGTCGAAGGCACGGCGGAAGGCCTCGCGCTTGCGCAAGATGGTGATCCAAGCGAGTCCGGCCTGAAAGCCGTCGAGGATGAGCTTTTCGTAGAGCGCGCGGTCGTCGCGTTCAGGCACGCCCCATTCCTCGTCGTGGTAAGCCACGTAGAGCGGGTCTGTGCCCGGCCACGGGCAGTTCTTTTGCGCCGCGTCCGTCATGCGGGTACGTCGAACTGCGCGAATGCAGGTTTGTGCAGCGTAATTGCAGTTTCGCCCGCCGTAAGCTTCGTGCCTTTGGCCGATGCGTCGGCCGCGCGGTCGAGGCGAAGCAGCGCCAGTCCAAACTGCCCATCCACCGAACCGATCCTGCCAATCGGCAAGTCGCCGGCGCGCACCTCGGTGCCCGACTCAAGAGGCGCATCGCCCTCCACGGGGACCACGCGCTTGCGGGTCGTGCCACGATGTTGCATGCGCGATACGACCTCCTGGCCAACAAAGCAGCCCTTCTCGAAATCGACCCCGTTCAGCTGATCGAACAGGGCCTCATGCGGGAAGCTATCGCCAAGTGCGAAGTCGCGTCCGCCCTCCGGTACGCCGAGCCGGATGCGGTGCGCGTGGTAGGCTCCTGCGCCGCTCTCATCGCACCCGCCAATCGTACTTCCCTTCGGCAATAAAATGCGTGTGCCGAGCGCCGCAAGGCGTGGGTCGGCGAAGGAGGTCGCGCCCTCTGGCAAATCGGCCGTGCCGTCCCAGACAGCAGCAACCTGAAGGTCCGGCACCTCCGCGATTTCGACCGCAGCTCGCAAGCGATAGAAGCCCAGCCGCGTCGACAACTCAGGAAGCGTGTCCTTTGCCGCCTCGATGAGAAAGCCGCCGTCGTCCGCCACCACGAAAAAGTCGAACAGAATCTTGCCTTGCGGGGTCAATAGGGCCGCATGGACGGCTCCGCCGTCCTCTGTCTTGTCGAGGTCGCTGGTGATGATCCCTTGCAGGAACTTGGCCGCGTCCGCGCCAGTCACGCGCAAAGCCCCGCGATCCAAAAGAAGCGCTGCTTGGCAATGGCTCATGGAGCGCCCTTCTGTTCCGAAAATGCGGGAATCGTGTGAGCATAGGCGCTGACTCTTAGAAAGACCGGACCGCACCCATGGCCGAGACGTTCGACATTGTGTTCAAGGGCGGAACCGTCGTCAATCAGGACGGCGAGGGGCTAGCCGATATTGGCGTTCGCGACGGCAAGATTCGCGCGATCGGCGATATCGGGGAAGGGCTTGCCGGCGAGACCATCGACGCACGCGGTCTGCATATTCTTCCAGGGGTGATCGATAGCCAGGTTCATTTCCGCGAGCCCGGCATGGAGCACAAGGAGGATCTGGAGACCGGCAGCCGCTCGGCGGTGCTCGGCGGCGTGACGGCGGTGTTCGAGATGCCCAACACCAAGCCGCCCACCACGAGCGCGGAAGCCCTGGAGGCGAAAGTCGACGCGGCGACGGACCGCATGCATTGCGACTTCGCCTTTTTTATCGGCGCCACCCGCGAGAACATCGACGAGCTCGCCGAGCTCGAGCGTCTGCCCGGCGCCGCCGGCGTCAAAGTTTTCGCCGGCTCGTCCACCGGCGATTTGCTCGTGGACGACGAGGAGAGCCTTGCCCGCATGTTCGCCACGATCCGGCGGCGCGCGTCGTTCCACTCCGAGTGCGAGTCGCGGCTGAAAGAGCGCGTCTCGGTGCAGCGCGAAGGCGATCCCGCAAGTCACACTGAATGGCGCGATCCGATTGCGGCGATCGCCTCCACCGAACGCCTGTTGCGGCTCGCCACGGACGCCGGCAAACGCATCCATATCCTGCATATCTCGACGGGCGCGGAGATGGAGCTCCTGTCGCTCCACAAGGACGTGGCCAGCGTTGAGGTCACGCCGCAACATCTCACCCTGGCAACGCCTGATGCCTATGAGAGGCTGGGCACGCGCGCGCAAATGAACCCACCGCTGCGCGATCAGGCCAATCAGGACATCTTGTGGTGGGGATTGCAGCAGGGCGTCGTCGACGTTCTTGGGTCGGACCACGCGCCGCACACGCTGGATGAAAAAGCCGGCAGCTATCCGGCGACACCGTCCGGCATGCCGGGCGTACAAACGCTCGTGCCCGTCATGCTCGATCACGTGAATGCCGGGCGTTTGAGCCTTGCGCGCTTTGTCGATCTGACCAGCGCCGGTCCGCAGCGCCTGTTCGGGATCGCCGGCAAGGGCCGCATCGCCGCCGGTTACGATGCGGATTTGACCGTCGTCGATCTCAAGGCGGAGCGCGTCATCGAAAACGCCTGGATCGGCAGCAAATCCGGCTGGACGCCCTTCGCCGGCCGTTCCGTGAAGGGCTGGCCCATCGGCACGATCGTTCGGGGACGGCTTGCCATGTGGGACGGCGAGCTTGGACAGGCCGGCGGCGCGGCGGTCCGTTTCGGCGAAGCGTTGCCAAAAGTCTCTAGCGTATAAAGTAGTGCCACACGCCCGCTGGCGAGATGCCGAGCCGGTAGTAATCGTATTTGCCGCTTTTCAATATGGCCGCCGCGTCCTTGGGCGGCACGACGCGGTAGAACTCCACTTGTTGTGGCGGCGTGAGTTTGCCGATGTCGGTCTCGGCGAAGTAAGGCCAGACATACATCGCGTCGTGTCCCTTCCCCGTCAGAACGCCGCCGGCGGCGATGATGTTGAGCATGGCGGCGAGAACGTCGCGGCCCGAGCCGTTGGCCGATTGCTCTTTCCAGTATTGGATCGGATCGCTCACATGGGCCGCGGCCACCATGGGCTTCAGCTCGTTCGCTTCGAGCGCGTTACGCATCGCCTCGAGACTTCCGGTCTGCGCCGCGGAAACGATTTTGCCCAGCATGCGCTGTACTGGGTCCGGCAGCGTGCCGGGGTCGTAGATCACGTGCGGCGAATCGGCGCTTCGGGCGACGCCGCCTTCAGCCAGGTCCGGCAGCCGTTCGCTAACTTGCGCAATCCGTGCATTCTGCGGGGTTTGTGACACTCCAGCCCCGCCGCCGTCCGGAGCGTAGACAAGGGCGGCGCCTCCCGCTACCAATGCGGCGAGTCCAATAACGGCCACGTTTTTCCAGCGATTCATGCTCCACTCCATGAGTGCTCACGCAATCTCGCAGATCGGCGAACAAGAGCAAGCCCGGGGTCTCCGTGAGCGAAAACCAGACGGGCGCGTTCGTATCCGCACCCGTTCGATAACCGGCGAGTAGGCAGGAAACTTTGGAGTCAGGCGCGCAAATCGTGCTGTCCGGCATTCAGCTCGTGCTTGCTGGGCTGGGGATCGGCCTGCTGATGGCCGCGCCCCTCGGTCCCGTCAACGTACTCGTGATCCAGCGGGCGGTTTCGCGGGGATTTTGGGGCGGCCTTGCCGCCGGCCTTGGCGCGGTCCTCGGCGATGGCGTGCTGGCCGCGATCGGTGCCTTCAGTATCGCTGCGATCTCAGACGTGATCGTTGCCTATAGCGATACGGTTCAGCTTGTCGGCGGTCTGCTGCTGCTCGGATTTGGGCTGGCGCTGTTGCTGTGCCGCCCGGTGCTCTTGACGCCCGTCGACGAGCGCTCGCATCTTTTCGAACATGCCGGCATCATCCCGCAGACCTTTCTGCTCACGGTCACCAATCCTGGTGCCGTTCTCGGCATGGCCGCGATGATCGGCGGCCTTGGCTCCCTCATCGGGGGGCTGAACACAAACCTGGAGGCGTTGATCCTCGTCGCCGCGGTGATGGGCGGCAGCCTTCTGTGGTGGCTGGGCTTGTCCGAGTTGATCGCCACCATCCGGCACAAGCTGACCGAGGGTCGGCTGAACGTCATCAACCGCGTCGCTGGCTTCATCCTGTTCGCCTTCGGCGTGGCACTCCTGATCGAGGTGGCGTTGCGCTACTTCCGCTAGCGCCGGACGTTATTGCGCGGTGCGCTGCAGCGTGAACTCGCCGTGGTGGATGCGGCGCGACAAGCCGGACGTCATGCTGGCCACGGCATGCTCGCCATAGACGTCGACGAGATCGGCAAGGGCCGCGTAAAGCGCCGCGTTGGCGAGCATCTCCGGCTCGATCCCGTCGTGGAGGGCTTCTTCCCACGCGTCCAGGATGTAGCGCAGCGCAGCCTGGCTTGGCGCCTCGGCCGTATCCGTTTCAAATGGTTGCTTAGCCGTCCGCAATTTGTGCCCCTTTCGGCAGGGATGAGTGTGGTGTCACAATTACACCCCTCATCCGGCACCCGTGAGACAGAGTGAACTGACGGTTAAATTTTACGCTTAATTGGGACGGGCCTAATTGGCGCGGGCCGACGGAGGCGGCGCGGCTGGTGGCGCAGGTGCATCCGGCTCCGGGGGCGCGGCTTCGGGCTCCGCCTCCGGTGGCGCGATATCCTGGACCTGGGCCTGGGGCCCGCTGGCGAAGATGGAGGTCTGCGCCAGACTGGCGGCGATCTGCGCGCCTTCCGTGGAAAAGCGCTTGGTGGCCAGCGTCGCCGACTGGGTACAGGTGCGGTAGGTGCGCCGGTAGCCGCGATAGCCGTCGTTGAAGCTCTTGACGAGCTTGGCGCGGCGCACGGCGGTGGTCCCCTCGTTCTTGAGGATTTCCTTCATCTGATCGCGCCACAGCTGCCCTTCGTCGGCGCCGCAAAGCTCGCGCAGATAGTGGACGGCGCCGAGGATCTCGGTGAGCCGCGTCAGCTTGTTGTCGTAAGGCCGGTCGTCCGGCGGCGGCGGCGCCAAGCTCTCGCGCTGCTTGATGGGCGGCAGATCGTCGCCCGGCGGCCGGGCCCGGCGGGTAGACCTCGGTTTGACCTTCTTTTTCGGCTGGCCGAAGAACCAGCCGAACTGTGCCTCGGCCGGCGGGGCATAGCTGACCGTTCCCGTGGCCACCCAAAAGACCGCGAAGGCAAGCAGCAGAAGGCGCTTTGAGAGCCGTCCCATAAGGCCTCAGTACCCCCAATTCATGGTGAAATCTAGTCGGGCCAAGGAGGCTAGGCAGGGCAGACTACGGGTCGAATGGGCCGAGATTGGCGCCGAACACGGCATCGACCGCCGCCTGGCCGTTCTCCTTGCCCGCAGCCGCCGATTGGGCGGGCTTTTCTGGGAGTTCTCCCGTGGCGATGGCATTGGCCTCATCGATCAGGCCCCGCAGCCGCGCGACTGCATCCTGGCAGGCCGCTTCCAGGGTCTCCCCCTTGTCGAGCCGGCCAGCGACCACGGTGACCAGCATCAGGGCCTCGCCGTGGAGCCTGGCGACGGCCTCGTCGAAGCGCACCCGCACCTCGGACGGCGCCCGGCGATAGGCGGCGATGGCCAGGTTCTTGTCCCGGAAGCCGGATTGGCTGAAGTGCTCTTCGTAAGTGAGTGGCCGCCACGCCTGAAGGTCCTTCGCGAATCCCTCCGGCTCGGTGACCAGCGCCTCGAACAGCATCACCAGCTCGTGGAAATGGTTCAGGTAGTCGCTGGCGAGCAGCGTCGATTCGTTGATGTTCGTGCCCGGGATATGGGAGCGGAAATGGCCGACCATGGCCAGACGGAACGCCGAGACGATATCCTCCCGGCTTACGTCGTCCTGAATTTCCACAGCCTGGGCGTTTTGATTTTTGTGAGGCATTATTCGCGAACCATCCTGGGTCAGGAGGCTGCCAAATCATGATTGCCAAAGGGTTACCGCCAGTATTGCCGCTATGTGCTCTCGCTACGATCTGACCTCGCCGCCTGAGGCCGTGCGCGCCCATTTCGCCTACGCGGACCGGCCAAATTTCCCCGCGCGCTACAACGTGGCCCCGACCCAAGCCATTCCCGTGGTCTGCCTGGATGAGACGGGAGCCCGCCGGTTTCGCCTGATGCGCTGGGGGCTGTTGCCGGCCTTCGTCAAGGACCCGAAGACGTTTCCGACCCTGATCAATGCCCGCTCCGAGGGCGTGCTGAACAAACCCTCCTTCCGCCACGCCGTGCGCCGGCGCCGCTGCCTCGTTCCCGCCAACGGCTTTTATGAATGGACCGGGCCGAAGGGCAAACGGCGCCCCTTTCATATAAGACCCCAGCCGCCACGGCTGATCGCCTTCGCTGGTCTCTATGAGTACTGGCAGGATCCGCAAGGCGGCGAGATTGACACGGCCACGATTCTCACTTGCGCGGCCAACCGCACAGTCTCGGGCCTGCATGATCGGATGCCCGTCGTGGTGGAGCCGGAGCACTACGACGATTGGCTGGACGTCACACGCGTGAGCGCTGAAGAAGCGCTTGCCATGATCGGCCCCGCCGACGACGATCTCTTCGAGACACTCGAACTGCATCCGAAGATCAACGATTCGCGAAAAGACGAACCGGGTATCCAAGAACCATTGCAGCCATTGCAGACTTCGCTGCTCTAGGCCCCAAGGGACCCACAGGGGGAAAGCATGCTGTCAGAGAAGATCATCGATCGTTATCGCGTCACCGACGGCGATAAGTTCAAGCTCAAGGATTACGACCCGGACGATACGGGGAATGTCGGCTTCGACAAGGAGGACGGCAGGGAGATCCTCGAAGTCGGTGTCCAGAAACTCGCCAGGCTTCAGGAGCGGCTTTACGCCGAAGGCAGTTGGGCCATTCTCATGGTCCTGCAAGGCATCGATACGGCCGGCAAGGACGGCGTCATCAAGCACGTCCTGTCGGGCGTCAATCCGCAAGGCTGCTCGGTCCATTCCTTCAAGCAGCCGAGCCATATGGAACTCGCACACGATTTCCTTTGGCGCTGCAATTTGGCGCTGCCGATGCGCGGCAATATCGGCATCTTCAATCGCTCCTATTACGAGGAGACGATTGTGGTGCGCGTGCACCCCGAGCTGCTGGCGAAGCAGAACATTCCGCCAAAACTCGTGACCAAGGAAATTTGGAAAGAGCGCTATCAGGACATCAACGCCTTCGAGCGGCGTCTTGCGCGCGCCGGAACCGTGCCGCTCAAATTCTTCCTCAACATCTCCAAGGAGGAGCAGCTGAAGCGCCTGCTGGCCCGCGTCGACGATCACGAAAAGAATTGGAAGTTTTCGCCGTATGACGTGGCCGAGCGGAAGCTGTGGGATAAGTACCAAGACGTCTACGAGGACACGATCAAGAACACCGCGACCAAGCATGCGCCGTGGTACGTGGTGCCGTGCGACAAGAAGTGGTTCGCCCGGCTTGTCGTTGCCGGTGCGCTGATCGAGCACATGAAGGCGCTCGACCTGCACTTCCCCAAAGTCAGCGACGAGGACATGGAGGCCTTAAAGAAGGCCCACGCGGAGCTGCTTGCCGAGAAGAAGTAACGTTCGTTAGGGCGCTTGCGTCACGCGCACGATCGCCAGCCCGTCATGGCCCTTTGAGCCGACGGTCTGAAACGCGGTCGCGCTGACCCGCGGGTCGGCGGCGACGCGGGCATAGAAGTCGCGCAAGCCCTTCACATGCGCACTGTCGCTTTGCGCGGCGAGGATCGCGCCCTCGCGCACCACGTTGTCGACCACGATGAGCGATCCTTCGCGCGCAAGCTTCACCGCCCAGTCGAAATAGTGCGGCGTGTTCGGCTTATCGGCGTCGATAAACACGAGATCGAAGGGCCCGCCGCCTTCCGCATCGAGTGCAGCAAGCGTATCGAGAGCGGGCGCAACACGGACCTCGATGCGGTCGGCAAGGCCTGCGGTGGCGAAGTTCTTACGCGCGATCTCGGCGTACTCCGGATTCATGTCCAGTGTGATGACCCGGCCGCCCCCAGTGAGCCCTCGCGCCAGCCAGATCGTGCTGTAGCCGCCGAGTGTCCCGACTTCGAGGATGTTGCGCGCGCCGAGCGCGGCGGCCAGCATCGTAAGAAGCTTGCCTTGCAGCGGGTCCACCTGGATCGGCGGCAGGCCGGCGGCGTCGCTGGCGGCTAAGGCGGCCTCAAGCGCGGGATCGGCCTCAAGAAAGTGCTCGGCGATGAAGCTGTCGATCGCCTCCCAGTTCGGGTCTTCGGTCCGGTCCCAGAACTTCTTCTTGGTCATGGTGAGCCCCTAGCGCGCTTTGGCGGCGCGCCGCAAGCGGTCGTTGATTGCCTCGCCCAAACCTTGGTCGGGGATTGGCATCACCGCGATGGTTCCTGCGCCGCACGCATCGAGCGCGCGAAGCGAGGCGAAGAGGTTGGTGGCCGCCTCTTGCAGATCGCTGGAGGCGCTGAGGTTGACGGTCTCGCGCGCGCCCTCCGGCACGTTCGGTCCGAAGGCTAGCAGCGCTTCACCTTCGCGGACATCCGCCGCGTCAAGCCGCAACGGTGTGCTGGGCGCGTAGTGCCGCTCCAATTGTCCGGGGGAGGCAATCTCGGTGCCGTCTTGGACGAGGGGGAGGGGACTGCCGAGCACAGCTTCGATGGCCTCGCGCGGCACAGCCCCGAGCCGAAGCAAGACAGGCGCATCGCCGGTGACGCGCACCACGGTCGACTCGATCCCACGCGCGCAAGGACCCCCGTCGAGGATCATGGCGGGGAGGTCGCCCAACTCGGTCTCCACATGAGCCGCCGTGGTCGGGCTGACGCGGCCGGAGCGATTGGCGCTCGGCGCGGCCAGGGGGAGCCCAGTCGCCGCCAGTAGCTTTTGCGCGATCGGGTGATCGGGCGCGCGTAGCGCAATCGTATCGAGACCGGCCGTGACCAGATCGGCTATCCCGCTATCGGGACGCTTGGGTGCGACCAGCGACAGTGGGCCGGGCCAGAACGCCTCGGCGAGCTTGCGTGCCGTGGCATCGAAGGTGGCGTAGCGTTCGGCCGTGGCGATGTCGGGGACGTGCACGATGAGCGGGTTGAAGCGCGGCCGGTCCTTGGCGGCAAAAACCCTCGCGACGGCCGAGGCGTCGAGCGCGTTGGCGCCGAGCCCATAGACCGTCTCCGTGGGAAAGGCGACCGTCTCCCCGCGGGCAAGCGCCTGCGCGGCACGGGCAATGGCCTGATCTGTGGCGGGGAGGGCTGTCATGGTCGGCCTCCTTTGGCGCGTTCTCAAGGGACGGTCAAGCTGTCGTCTGGGCCTCAGTCGGGTATCATGCCCCGACATGACCACGCTGCTTCTGACCCATCCCGCCTGCCTGGAACACGATACGGGCTATGGCCACCCCGAGCGCCCAGACCGCTTGCGCGCCGTAAACAAGGCGTTAGCCGCGCCGGCTTTCAACGCGCTCGCCCGCAAGAAGGCGCCGCGCGCCGACCTGGCCGCGATCGAGCGCATACACCCCAAGGCCTATGTGGAGATGGTCAAGTCCGAGATCCCGGAGCAGAACCACAACTGGCTCGATCCCGACACGGTGGTGTCGTCTGGAAGCTGGGAGGCGGCCTTGCGCGCCACCGGCGCCGTGCTGCACGCGGTCGACCAGGTGGCGGAGGGCAAAGCCAAGAATGCGTTCTGCGCCATTCGTCCGCCGGGCCATCACGCCGAGCCGTCGAAGGCCATGGGCTTTTGCCTGTTCAACTCCGCGGCCGTCGCCGCGATGCACGCCCGCGCCGCCCATGGGGCCAAGCGTGTCGCCGTTGTCGATTTTGACGTGCATCACGGCAACGGCACCCAGGCCGCTTTCTGGGAGGACAAGGACGCGTTCTACGGTTCGACGCACCAAATGCCGCTATTCCCCGGCACTGGCGCGCTCGACGAGACGGGCGTCGGCAATATCTTCAACGCGCCGCTCTCGCCGGGCGACGACGGGGAGAAGTTCCGCGCCGCCTATGCGGAGCGCGTTCTGCCGGGGCTCGATGCCTTCGCCCCCGAGCTCTTGATCGTCTCCGCCGGGTTCGACGCGCATTTGATGGACCCGCTGGCGCAAATAAGGGTGTTGGAGCCTGATTTCGCCTGGGTCACCGAGAAGCTCATGGACGTCGCCGAGAAGCATTGCGGCGGCAAGCTCGTCTCTACGCTCGAGGGCGGCTACGACCTGGACGCGCTCGCCGATTCCACCGCCATCCACGTCAAGACGCTGATGGGCGCTTGATTAAGCCCCGCCGAAGGGGCTAAGCCAGGCCATGGCCGATACCGACAATGCCGATATCAAGACGATGAGCTTCGAGCAGGCGCTGAAGGAGCTCGAAACCATCGTCGATCGCCTGGAGAAGGGCGACGTTGAGCTCGAGGCCTCCATCGTCATCTACGAGCGGGGTGAGGCGCTGCGCGCCCATTGCGACGGGTTGCTGCGCAAAGCGGAAGCCCGTGTGGAGAAGATCTCCCTCAGCCAGAACGGCGAGCCTACGGGCTCCGAGCCCCTCGACGTCAAGGACTAGCGGCGGCCGTTTCACGATAAACGCCTTGGGCCGGACCTGTCTGTCCGCTAAGGTCCAACGTCTTGCTGCCGGGCCCGCCGAGGGCCTCATAAGATATAACGTGCTGATCCTTTGAGGCCTTTTTCCCAATAGTCGCCAGGGCAATCAATGAGCGCCGAGACTGCCACGCCATTGCTGGACAAGGTCCGTGACCCGGAGAATTTGCGTGGCTTGGGCGACGACGAGCTGAAGCAGCTTGCCGACGAACTGCGCCGGGAGACCGTCAGCGCGGTGTCCGTCACGGGCGGCCATCTTGGCGCCGGGCTCGGCGTGGTCGAGCTGACCGTGGCGCTGCATGCGGTCTTCGACACGCCCCGCGACAAAGTCATCTGGGATGTCGGCCATCAGGCCTATCCGCACAAGATTCTCACCGGCCGCCGCGACCGCATCCGCACACTGCGCCAGCCCGACGGCCTGTCGGGTTTCTGCAAGCGCGCCGAGAGCGAATTCGATCCCTTCGGCGCCGGCCATTCCTCCACGTCGATCTCGGCGGGGCTTGGCATGGCCGTGGCCCGCGATCTTGCCGGCGGGGACAACAGCGTGGTCGCCGTGATCGGAGATGGCGCCATGAGCGCCGGCATGGCGTACGAGGCCATGAACAATGCAGGCGCCATGGATTCGCGCCTGATCGTCGTCCTCAACGACAATGACATGTCGATCGCCCCGCCCGTGGGCGCCATGAGCGCGCATCTGGCGCGCCTGATCTCGGGCGGCACTTATCGCAGCTTCCGCCGCTGGATGAAGCAGGTGGCAAACAAGCTTCTGCCGAACAGCTGGTTCCGCCGCGCTGCGCGCGCCGAGGAGTTCACGCGCGGCTTCTGGACCGGCGGCACGCTGTTCGAGGAGTTGGGCTTCTACTATGTCGGGCCCATCGACGGGCACAATCTCGATCACTTGCTTCCCGTTTTGCGTAACGTGAAGAAGATGAAGAACGGGCCGATCCTCGTTCACGTCGTCACGCAGAAGGGCAAAGGCTACGGCCCGGCCGAAGAGTCCGCCGACAAGTATCACGGCGTCGGCCGCTTCAATGTCGTGACCGGCACGCAGGAGAAGGCCGCGCCTGGCGGTCCGCCGAGCTACACCAAAGTGTTCGCGAACGCGCTGATTGACGAAGCGCGGAAGGACGACAAGATCGTCGCCATCACCGCGGCGATGCCGTCGGGGACAGGTCTCGACAAGTTCGCGCAAAGCTTTCCCGAGCGCTGTTTCGATGTCGGCATCGCCGAACAGCACGCGGTGACCTTTGCCGCAGGGTTGGCGACGGAAGGCTATAAGCCCTTCGCCGCGATCTACTCGACATTCCTGCAGCGCGCCTACGATCAGGTGGTGCATGACGTTGCGGTGCAGAAGCTGCCTGTGCGCTTCGCCATAGACCGCGCCGGGCTTGTGGGCGCCGACGGGCCGACTCACGCGGGCACGTTCGACACGGCCTTCTTGTCGTGCCTGCCGGACATGATCGTCATGGCCGCCGCCGACGAGGCGGAGCTGGTGCACATGGTGGCGACCGCCGCCGCCATCGACGATGCACCGTCCGCGTTCCGTTATCCGCGCGGGAGCGGTGCAGGCGTCGCACTGCCGGAGCACGGTATACCGCTTGAGATCGGCAAGGGCCGGATCGTACGCGAAGGTTCCACCGTGGCGCTGCTTTCGTTCGGCGCGCGGCTGACCGAGTGCCTCGGCGCCGCGGATGAGCTTGCAGGCTACGGTCTGTCGGCCACCGTGGCGGACGCGCGTTTCGCCAAACCGCTGGACATTGATCTCATTCGGGACCTCGCCAAGAACCACGAAGTGCTCATCACCGTGGAGGAAGGCTCAAGCGGCGGCTTTGGCGGCCAAGTGCTGCACGCGCTTTCGGCCGACGGCCTGCTCGACCGCGGGCTAAAAGTACGCACCCTCGTGCTGCCGGACCGCTTCATCGATCAGGGCAAGCCGGAGAAGATGTACGCGGACGCGGCGCTCGATGCGCAAGGCATCGTCGCGGCGGTATTCGCCGCGCTCGGCAAGGACGCAAAACCCGGCGCGGCGCGCCTGGCTTAATCCAGCGTGCAATCCTTGGTGAATTTGGCGACGGCGTCGGCGCGTCCCGCATCGGACATGTCGTATCCGATCGCGCCGGATTTCATCGATACGGATCCCTTTTCGCGCAGGACTTTGAGAATGGGCGCAACGGCAATGTCGCCGGCCTCGCCATAGATCACGCCCGTGCCGTCTTCGGCCGCGGTCTCGCCCGCCACCGTCGTCGACTGTCCGCCGGCGCTGAACGTGACGGTAATCGCCGCGCCCGTCTCCCGTTCCGGAAAGTCCATATACACGGACAGCACGGCGATCTTGACGCTGTTCAAGCAGGACAGCAGGAAGCGCGGATGCTCACGGTCAATGAGCGGCCCGTAGCGGAGCGTCACGAAGCTGCCGCTCGATTTTGCCTGCCAGATATTCGTTGCGGCGCTGGCCTCCGTGCTTGCAAGCACAAAGGCGGCCAGAAGAATGAGAAGACGCTTCGTCACGGGACCTCGCAAGGTGCGGTTTCGATGGCGGCTCTTGCTTAGTCGACCCGAAGCGTCTTGGCAAACTTCGGCGTTTTTTGGTGCCGCGCGCTCAAGCTTCAAGCCGTCGATACGCCACTGAAGGTAAGGCGATAAGTGGCCCGCATAACGTTGCCATAAAGCGGGATTGCGCCAGTCCTTGCCCGTCACCTCGCCCCGGCGCGATGCCGAACCTCGCATTTGCGGGTAAGGTATGTGTCTTGGCTCAAAGTGCCTCCGCGCTCGCGTGTCCACGCGTGAATGCGGACCATATATGAGAACAGCCCTTGACCAAAAGAAGACGCATCGATCAACGCCTGGTGGAAGAGTGGCTCGTCGCCTCCCGCGCCCGCGCCGCGGACCTCATCCGCCGGGGCTGCGTCACTGTGGGCGTTGCGAAGCCCGGCGCGCTCGTGGCCGACGAGGCGGCGATTGCCGTTGCCGGCGACGCAGGCGCGCACGTCTCACGGGGTGCGCTCAAACTTCTTGCCGCGCTGCGTTCGTTTGGTCTGTCGCCGCATGATGCCATTGCGCTCGATGTCGGCGCCTCGACCGGTGGGTGCACCGAAGTGCTGTTGGCGGAATGCGCCGCGAAGGTCTACGCGGTCGATGTCGGCCGCGCGCAGCTCCATGAGCGTCTGCGGGCTGACAAGCGCGATGTGTCTTTGGAAGCGACGGACGCGCGCAAGCTCAACGCGACCCTCGTCCCTCAGTCCGTCACTGCCATTGTCGCCGATGTCAGCTTCATCAGTTTGACATTGGCGCTGCCGGCCGCGCTGAAACGTGCCGCCCCAGGTGCTTGGCTTGTGGCACTGATCAAGCCGCAATTTGAGGCGGGGCGCGAGGCGGTTGGCAAAGGCGGTATCGTGCGCGGCGAAGAAGACCGCATGCGGGCCGTCAAGCGCGTGCGCGAATTTCTCGAACGAGAAGGCTGGGAGAGCATCGGCGTGATCGACTCCCCCATCACCGGTGGCAGCGGCAATGTGGAATTCCTGATCGGCGCGCGGAAGCGCTAGCCTGCGGAAAGACTAGTTCCCGTCAGAATGACGATACGCTCGACGTTCATGCTTTCTCTGGCGCTTCGAGCCACCCTTCATACGCTTCGAGTGGCACACCCCCCAGTTTCATGACAACTCTAAATCGATAACGGTCGCCCTCGGCGCTCTCGCGTACGTCAAGGTCAGGCCATAGAAAGCGAGGAAGTAGCAAGCCGAACAGACGAAGCCCGATTAGCACCTGCTGGACCCCATCTTTGTCAGGCTCAAGCTGCAAAACCGCGGTCACCGGCCAGAGCGCTTCTTCGATCGTTCCCGGCGTTCGGGCTGCGCGCAAGTGTGTGGTGAGCGGATGGCCGGCAAATTCGCGGCGCCATGTTTCACCGTCCCCGTCGGGCTGCACGTGGATCAGGATGGGCACGGTCCCTGACGCCGGTGGCAGGGCTGCGAGAGCCCGAACGATGCGCGCGAGCAGGGAGGAACCGGTCGTCACGTTCGCCTCGCCGCGCCAAGTCCGCCCGTTGCCGGTATCGTGGACGCGGACGATGGCTGGAGGAAGCCGTCCGAGGGCCTCGCCATAAGCGCGGTGGAACAATGGTCGGCGCATCAACCGATAAGCCTCCTGGCGATCAGGCAATCTCCCTTGGCCGGGCAGGTTTCATAGCGGCCGAATATGGCGTAGCGATTCTTGGCAATACGATCATAGAGCCAGTCGCTTATTGGGCGTGGCAGGGCAAGCGCAGCCCTGGCCGCGGACCATGGGCCCGCGAGCTCCCCAAGGATGCGGGCGAAAGCCTCGAGCCGTCCGTAGGCGCGGCCATCCTGAATCAAAAGATTCGTCTCGAAGTCGATGTCGTCGAGACCATAATGGCGGAAAAGAGCACCCCCGAGAGCGGACTGCGCCTCGGCGAAGCGAAAGCGTTCCGCGCTATCGCGTTTGGCGACGAACCGGGCAAACCCATTGCATAAGACGCAAACTCCATCGAACACGATCAGCGGCCCATCGTCGGGAAAGTGCGGAACCGCAGGATCATCGCGATAGGAGTACGGCTCAACGCTGACGGACATGGCTTGCCGGCTGCCACTCACGTGCGCTGTCAGCCTTGGCCCGTCTGGCCGCGGTGCCTGAGATAGTGGTCCGCCAGCACGATCGCCATCATCGCTTCGCCAATCGGCACTGCACGAATGCCGACGCATGGATCGTGGCGTCCTTTGGTCGAGACCTCGGTGTCGTTGCCGTCCTTGTCGACCGTTCGCCGTGGCGTGAGAATGGACGAAGTAGGCTTCACCACGAACCGCGCGACAACGGGTTGCCCCGTCGAGATGCCGCCGAGAATTCCACCGGCGTTGTTCGACGTGAACTCGGGCCAGCCGGGAGGGTGCTTGCGCAACTCATCGGCGTTCTCTTCGCCTGAGAGCGCGGCGGCCGCGAAGCCTGCGCCGATTTCAACGCCCTTCACCGCGTTGATGCTCATCAGGCCGGAACAGATGTCCTGGTCGAGCTTGCCGTAGACGGGCGCGCCGAGTCCTGGCGGCACGCCGTCGGCCACGACCTCGATCACCGCGCCGGCCGAAGAACCGGCTTTGCGCACCTCGTCGAGGAACTTGGCCCAAGTGTCGACCGCCTTCGGGTCGGGGCAGAAGAACGGGTTGTCGCCAACCGTGTCCCAGCACCAATTTGCGCGGTCGATTTTGTGCGGACCGACTTGCACGAGGGCGCCGCGCACGACCATCTCCGGGACCACTTTCCGCGCCACGGCGCCGCCTGCGACGCGCGCCGCCGTTTCACGCGCGGATGCACGGCCGGAGCCCCGCCAATCGCGCACGCCGTATTTCTGGAAATAGGTGTAGTCGGCGTGGCCGGGGCGGAACTTGTCCTTGATGTCCCCGTAGTCCTTGGACCGCGCATCGACATTCTTGATCAGCAGCGAGATCGGCGTGCCGGTCGTGACCTGTTCGCCGTCCTCGGTCTCGAACACGCCGGAGAGGATCTCGACCGTGTCGGGCTCCTTGCGCTGGGTCGTGTATTTCGACTGACCTGGCTTGCGCTTGTCCAGATAGGCCTGGATCTCCGTCTCGGTGATCGGGATACCGGGCGGGCAGCCGTCGACCACGCAGCCGATGGCCGGCCCGTGGCTCTCGCCCCAGGTGGTAATGCGGAAAAGGTATCCGAAGCTGTTGTGCGACATGGCGTCTCTCTAGCCGCTTCTAGTTTAGGGGGCGTGAAGGGTCAAACGGCGCAAGCTTGGGGATTTTGAGGGAATAGGGGCGCCAACAGCCCCGCCAGGCCCGAAAATTGGCCCATCCTGGCCGTCTCCGGGGCCAGTTTTCGTCTTATTTTTCCGTAGTTTGCGCCTCCGCGCCAATGAAGCGCGGACCGGCCGAGACCTCGCCGGTCATCCCCTCCCAAGACAAAAAACAAGGAGTATTCGATGCGTGCTGCGCATGCTGTTTTCATGAGTCTGACCATTGCCTTGCTGGCGGGCGCTGCCCCCCTCACCCCGGCTGAGGCTTTCCCCGCGTTCGCGGGGCTGACCAAGAAAGTCGAGAAACCCGCAAAACCCGGGCGCCACAGCGTGGGGCCGAGGCCATCCCGCTGGTGCGGCTGGTGGATGCGGACCCAGTTCGGCGGCGGACCTGAATACAATCTCGCCCGGAACTGGGCCAAGCGGGGCCGGGGCCTGAACGGTCCGCGCGTCGGCGCCGTGGTCGTCTGGTCGCACCATGTGGGCTACATCACCGGCCGCAACGAAGCCGGCCAGTGGATCGTGAAGTCGGGCAATGACGGGGGCCGGGTGCGCGAGCGTCCGCGCTCGGTTAGAGGCGCCGTCTTCCGCAAGATCTAAGCAAACGGGGCAGGGCGTGTTCGCGTCCTGCCCTAATCCTTATCGCAAGGCTCCGCGAGCCAGCTTGCGTCCATGTCTTCGAAACGCTGACATCCAAGCTGCTGCAGACTGCGCGTGATTTCGTCGCGAGTGATTTCGATCACCTGCTTGCCGCCGGCCTCGCCGAGCGCGCCAACTCCGTAGAAGAAACTGCGGCCGCTGAAGGCGGCATGCGCTCCAAGCGCTTTAGCGCGAACGATGTCCAGCCCGGTACGGACACCGCTGTCGATCATCACGGTCAACCGGTCGGTGATGTCGCCGGGCAACTGCCGGAGCGTCTCAAGCGTGGCAGGCGCGGCATCGAGCTGTCGGCCACCGTGATTTGAGATGATGACGCCATCCACCCCGCAGTCAATCGCCGCGCGGAAGTTCTCCTCCGCTTGAAGTCCCTTGATGATCAGCGGCCCGTCCCACAGAGTGCGTATGCGCTGCAAGTGGTCCAGCGGCACGCCCGGACGGGTCATGCTGGTTACGAAGTCGCTTAGACCTTGGCTTGGGTCTGTCCGGTAGCTTGTCACGTTGACGAAATCCGGTGTGCCATGTGTCAGCGTCCGGAGCGCCCAGGTCGGATGCGTCAGGGACTGCCAGACGATGCGTGGTGTCATCGTGAACGGCAGTTTCAGGCCATTCTTCAGTTCCCGGTTGCGCTTGGCGCCCACCGGGACATCCACCGTGACCACCAAGGCCCGAAAGCCTGCGCGCTTCACGCGTGCGATGAGGTCCTCCATGACCTGCTCATCCCGCGGGACATAGAGCTGAAACCAGCACACGTCGGGCGCCAACTGCGCGATGTCCTCGAGCAAGGTGGTGCTGAACGTACTGAGGACGTAGGGGATGCGCGCGCTCTGCGCGGCACGGGCCAGTGCCGCTTCTGCGCCCGGCCACATCATGTTGCCGAGCCCGACCGGCGATACACCGAGGGGCAGCGCGTATCCGGCCCCGAACAGCGTGACGCGCGTGTCGACAGTGCTGACATCGCGCAAGTAACGCGGCGTCAAGTGCACATCTTGGAAGGCTTGTCGGTTTCGTCGCTTTGACGCTTCGTCGTCGATCCCGCCTTCCAGATAGTCGAAGGCAAAGTTTGGCAGGCGGCGTTTTGCGCGGGTCTTGAGATCGGCAATGCCCGGATATCGGCTGTCGTAAAGCGCGCGCAGCGCCCTAATCCTTCGCCACGGAGATGTCCGGCGCGTCCTCGTTCTTCATGCCGACCACGTGGTAGCCGGCGTCGATATGCAGGACCTCGCCGGTGACGCCGTTCGACAGACCCGACAGCAGGTAAAGTCCGCCGCCGCCCACGTCGTCGATGGTCACCGTGCGCCTTAAGGGCGAGTTGTACTCGTTCCACTTCAGTATATAGCGGAAGTCGGAAATGCCGGACGCCGCCAGCGTCTTGATCGGCCCGGCCGAGATGCCGTTGACGCGGATATTGTTCTTGCCGAGATCCGCCGCGAGATAGCGCACGCTTGCTTCAAGCGCCGCCTTGGCCACGCCCATCACGTTGTAATGGGGCATGACCTTCTCCGCGCCGTAATAGCTCAGCGTCAGAAGCGAGCCGCCATTCGGCATAAGCTTCTCGGCGCGTTTTGCCAGCGCCGTGAAGGAGAAGCAGGAGATCAGCAGGGTCTGGGTGAAGTTCTCTTCGGTGGTGTCCACATAGCGGCCGCCGAGCTGGTCTTTGTCGGAGAAGGCGACGGCGTGGACGAGGAAATCTATTTCGCCCCATTCCTTAGCGAGCGTTTCGAACACAGCATCGACCGAGGCGGTGTCGGTCACGTCGCAAGGCAGCACGAGTTTTGAGCCCACCTCGGCGGCGAGCGGCTCGACGCGCTTCTTCAAGGCCTCGCCCTGATAGGTCAGCGCGACCTCGGCGCCTTGATCCGTCACGGCTTTGGTAATGCCCCAGGCGATGGAACGATTATTGGCGACGCCGAAAACGATGCCGCGCTTGCCTGCCATGAGATTTCCGCCGTCGGCCATGACCCCTCCTCCGAGCCTCAAGAATTCGGGGTCTTATACACCGGGCGAAGCTCACGGTAAGGGCTTTCGCCGGATCGAGGCTAACGGCCTAGGATTTTTGAGCGAGGGGGATGAGCGGCGAGCGCATCGGATCGCGCCTGACGTCCTTGCCCAGCGCGCGTGCCGGGGTCACATAAGACCGGAGCGGGGTGAAACGGCGGCTCTTGTCGTCCGCATTGAGGGCAGGCGCCGCTATGGCGGGCGTCGCGCCCCTCTCGTCAAGCTGAGCCATAAAGACCTCTCTAGCCGGCGATGACCCAGCGCCCGTTCTGCGCACGGCAGGCGATGCCTTGGGCCTCGTTCTTCTGGTCACCGCGGGCCAGCGAATAAACCACCTGGCGGCAGATACGGCCCTGATCGTCCCGGAAGGCGGTCACAGGCTTGATTCGGCCTGAAAGCTGGCTGGAGGGCCGGCGCCATTTGAGCGTCACGCCGTCGCCGAGCTCGTTCAGCGCCATTTGCAGCGCCTGGAACGCGATCGTGCGATCGGACTGATCGAGGCTGGCTTTGAGGTCCTGAAGGCCTTGCGGCGCAGGGCCAACGGCCACCACCGTAGTTTTTTGTGCCCCACTCTCCCCGGCCATAAGGGGAGAAAGGGCGGGGAGCAATACAGACAACACGAGAGCCCCCGCCCCGATGATAGGGGCGTTCCAATGGAACGTACGCATAACAAACTCGTCCCCAAACAGTGACGCGGCTACTGAATTCCCCCGCGCCCTCTATCAACGGGATCGATCCTGCACTATCAGGGTGAGGAAATCGTAAATGGCCGTATCGGGCCGGGAATTTTCTTGAATTCCCTCGCGCGCCTTACGGACGTCAATAATGCCGAAGAGAAAAAAGCTATGGAAGTTCAAGACTTCACGGCCGCCGAGGACCCGTTCGCGCTGTTTCAGGATTGGCTGGCGAGGGCAGAAAAATCCGAGCCCGCCGACCCTGACGCCATGGCTGTGGCCACTGTCGATGCGCATGGCCTGCCCAATGTGCGGATGATTCTCTTGAAGGGAATCAGCGAGCGGGGATTCGTCTTCTATACGAACTGCGAGAGCACCAAGGGGCTGGAGCTTGCCGCCAGCCCTAAAGCCGCGCTGCTGTTCTACTGGAAGAGCCTGGGGCGCCAGGTCCGCATTCGCGGGCCCATCGAGCCGGTGACCGACGCGGAGGCGGACGCCTATTTCGCCTCGCGCCATCCCTTAAGCCGGATGGGCGCCTGGGCTTCGCAGCAGTCCCGGCCTTTGGAGAGCCGCGCCGCGCTGGAAGCCGATGTCGACCTCTATAAAGAGAAGTTCGCCGACGGTAAGATCCCGCGGCCGCCCCATTGGCACGGCTACCGGGTGCGGCCGGTGGAGATCGAGTTCTGGAAACGCGGGGAGTTCCGCCTACACGACCGGATCGTGTTCCGGCGCGGGAAGCCGGACGGGCCGTGGGAAAAGACGCGACTCAATCCGTGATGTTGAGCTGCCACCGGGTGGCATTCCCAGCTAAAATGAAGCGGGACGGCGCGAGCCATTGAGGATCAAGTGACGTGACGGCCGAAGACTCCATCGATCGTTTTTCGACCGCGCGCTATGCGGTGAAAGAAGCGCACGAGGCGAAATGGGCGCGCCGCATCGCGCTGTTCTTCCTCCAGCTGCTGATCTTGACCGTGATCCTGCATCGCTTCGCCGGTCTCGGCACGCCAGCGGCGGTCAATCTCGTCGGCGTGTCGGTGGTGGGCATGGCCATCGCCGTCGTCATCGCGCTGATTTCGCTGATACGCATTTGGTTCGGCGGCCAGACCGGCGCCGCGCAGGACTTCGCCGCCATTGCCGTTGGCCTGATTGGGCTCGCGCTTCCGGTCTATTTTCTGGTCAAGGCCGTAGAGCTGCCGCAACTCACTGACATTCAGACTTCGCCGGCCAACCCGCTGATTTTCACCATGCTCGCCGAGCAGCGGCCGCCGGACGCCAACCCCTTGCTCAATCCGGGTCCCGAACAAGCGAAGCTGCAGGCGGAAGCCTATTCCGAGATCGGCCCCATGTATCTGGAGCGTTCTGCACCGGAAGTGTTCACACTGGTAAGCGAGGCGATTTCGCGGCTCGGCTGGAACGTCGTTCTTAATGAGACGCCCGGCGAAAGCGGTATCGGCCGCATCGAGGCGACGGATCAGACCATGATTATGGCGTTCACCGACGACGTCATCGTGCGCGTCAAGGGTGATGACGCGCATACATTGGTCGATATGCGTTCGGCGTCCCGCTACGGCCAGCACGATTTCGGCACCAACGCCGCGCGCATTCGCGCCTTCTATGGTGAGGTGAACACGGCGCTTGAGAAAGGCGAGAAGACGGTGCTTGAGCAGACCGCGCCCAAGAAGGCGGAGGAGCCGGTCGCCGCGCCCGCGAAAGAAATCAAGAAGAAGAAGAAACGGCGTCGGAAGCGGCGCGTACGTAGAAGGCGCTAAATTTGTCCGTGGCGCCTTCCGCCGTCACCACGTCCCGCGCGATCAAGTGCTCCAGATGGGCGAGCACAGACAGCGCCGCCGCGCCTTTGAGGTCCGCGTCAATTGCGCCATAGAGCTTCGCCACGATGCGCGGGATCGTGCTGACGCCATCGTCGATGCAAGCTAGGATATTCTGCTCGCGCCATTTGCGGTGAGTGATGTACGCGCGCACCACGCGCCGCGGCGTTTCGACGTGTCCGCCATGCCCCGGCAGGAACATTCGGTCATGCCGCTGCGCCAGTTTATCGAGCGAAGTGAGGAAGTCGCCCATATTGCCTTCCGGCGGCGCGATCACCGTCGTGTTCCAGCCCATCACATGGTCGCCGGTGAACACGATGCGTTTTCCGACCAACGCGAAGCAAAGATGGTCCGGCGCGTGTCCCGGCATATGCAAGACATCGAGCGAAAAGCCGCGCCCTTTCACTGTGTCGCCGTCGGCGACCGGCAGGTCCGGCGTGAAGGCGGAATCGATAAACGCATCTCCAAGCCCGGGCGTTCCTGCGCCGCGCGTCGTGCCGGTCGGGCCGAAGGCCACGATCTCGCCGCCAAGCCTTTCCTGCAGCGGGAGCGCGCCGTCGCAATGGTCGCGATGGCTATGGGTGATGCAGATATGCGTGATGCGTTCGCCGCGCGTCGCCTCGGCAATCGCGGTCAGATGCGCAGCGTCCGCCGGTCCCGGATCGATCACCGCGACGTCGCCGGAGCCGACGATATAGGTGTTGGTGCCGAGGAAGGTATAGGGGCTCGGATTATTGGCCACGATGCGCCGGACGTCCGGCGCGATCTCCTTGGCCACGCCGTAATCGACATCGGCGCTACGATTGAAAGCAAGCTCCGCTGACATGGTCTGAACGTCTTATCTTATTGGTCTTCTGGTGAATCCGCGCGGCGGCATCTTATGTGGAGCCGCCGCCTTGCGGCAGGGCCGCCCTCCGGCAGCGTTAACTCATTCATGGCGCGCACTTTGGCCATGGCTTCTTGGGCAAAATGTGACTGATTTCCACGCTTTGGGCATGGGTGCCTTTCGATGACATTCAACGGATGCATGAAGGGCAGATCGAGAAGTTTCCGCATCGCGCGCCATACTACAGTGAGGCTGAATACCGCGTCGAAGTAGCGCTGCTTCTCTCAGCTTTACCTTCGGCCAGAACCCGGAGGTTCCTAAGACTTAGACGTGTCTTGCGGAGCAGGGATCTATTTCGATGCACTGGATTGTCCGCTTCTGGCACTTAGCGGACTCTTTAGGCGGGCTCGCCGCACGTCCGCTATCGGAGGCAAAGCAGACATTCCCCGTAACGGGTCAACTGATGACTGCTTATGAGTCCACGCCCTAGGTGGAGAACAGTTGGAAGGTTCGCGGCCGCGCCCATCGGCATGCCGCACACTCCTTCGTCGATCTGGGGGCGGAGCGTTTTGTGGGGGGATGCGGGAAGGGCGACACGGATAACTGGCCATCCAAAGTTGTTTCGTGGGCGTAAGCGTGGGCGAAGCTGCTTCCGAGGATCTGCCACGAAGCGCCTAATATATTGATATTACATCGAGAATTAATGGTCGGAGTGGCAGGATTTGAACCTGCGACCCCCTCGTCCCGAACGAGGTGCGCTACCAGGCTGCGCTACACTCCGCCTTGGCGTGAAGAGGCACGTATATAGACGGCCCCGCGCGGCCCCGCAACAAAGCCGGGGACCTAAGATCTCAGCGCGCTCAAGGGGAGGGCGGGGGCGTTGCCCGCGGGGCCCGATACTGGTAGGAGGGCAGCGCGCCTGCCATATACCGGTGGCGCAAGGCGGCCTTCCTCGGAAGAATATGACGCGCGTTGGGGCGTAGCCAAGTGGTAAGGCACCGGGTTTTGATCCCGTGATCCCAGGTTCGAATCCTGGCGCCCCAGCCACGCTTTTCCTAATCGACCGGGAACAAATAGCGGTCGGGCGGTGAGGCCCGATTTATCGCTGAACTCCGCTAGATTTTGGCGCCTCGGATTCTGGTGTGAGTGGAAGAGACGATTTTGCTTCGTATTCCCGCGCGCTGTGACGCGAGAATCTCTTGAGCGGCATTTGGGGGTCAACATTTCGGGCGGCGGCTGGGACGCAGCGCGTGGGACGCGGGCTAACCTCGCTGCTAAGCTTCCGAGAAACCTAGGAGTTTGCGCTGTTCGGCCCAGTCGGTAGGGAGTTTTAGAGCGAGACGCATGAGGCGCTTTGCGCTGAGCTGAGGCGGATGTTTTCCGTTGATGATGGCCGTGACGATATCGGGCGCTAGAGACGGAAGCCGCAAGAGGCGAGACAGATACCCGATCGTGAGTTGCTCCTGAACGGCAATGGCCGGCACGGTCAGATCGGAGTTTTGCATTAGCCGATCTTGGAAGTCATGTGCACGGGCGATGATGCGAAGCAGGCCGGGATCGGCTTTTGCCTGGTGCTCAGCACCGTGCACGACCAGCTTCATCTCGCGGCCGACGCGTTGAAGTGTTGCCTCTACCGTTAGCCTGAGGGCATCGCTGTCGTGGCTCTGGGCACTCGGTGCCGTCCAAGTGGGTTCAAGCGCCGCAAGCAGGTCGTGAAGCCCTCGGCAACAGCCTGCGATCTCGATGTGGTCGGCTGTGATGTCGATGCGGCGGACGAGCGCCATGACAATGGAGCGCATCGCGTCAGGGCTGAGCGTGTGGAACTCTTCTGAGACCTGACGGGCGCGCGCGATCAGTCTTTGCTGCTCGGTTCCGGTCTCGACCGCTTCGCTGATTGCGCTCAGGATGGCGCCTTCATCAGCGAGGAAAGCCCGCAGCCTGCCGATGACCAAGCGTTCCAGATCGCCGGCGGGAATCCTGCGCCCATGGGAGCTGTCCTTTGCGGCTCCCGTAATCAGAGACTTCGAGACATAGTACCGATAGCGCGTGCCCTTCTTGACGGCATGGGTCGGCGTCAGTCGTTCGCCGCTTTGGTCGAACACCAATCCAGCGAGCAGGCTGGGATGCTTGGCGCATGTTCCAATGTCCCGATCGATCCGGTTCTTGTGGAGCATGGCCTGGACCTGATTCCAAAGCGCTTTGTCCACGATGGGCTCATGCTCACCTGGATAGGCGTTGCCCTTGTGTGTGATCTGGCCGCGATAGATGCGGTTCTGAAGCATGAGATAGAGGGCCCCGCGGGAGAGCTTGCGACCGCCGTAGACTGTTCCGTCCTTGCAGGTCCGATGCTTGCTGCAGATGCCCGCAGAATCGAGTTCTGCCTTGAGAGCACGCACCGATCGAAGGTCGATATAGCGCTTGAATATATGGAGGACAGTCTGCGCCTCATCCTTGTTGATGACGAGTTTCCGGTCGCGGACATCGTAGCCTAGCGGCGGTAGGCCACCCATCCACATGCCCTTCTTCTTGGAGGCAGCAATCTTGTCCCGGATCCGCTCTCCGGCGACCTCTCGTTCGAACTGCGCAAAGGAGAGGAGGACATTCAGGGTCAGACGTCCCATGCTCGTGGTGGTGTTGAACTGCTGGGTAATGGAGACGAACGAGACCCCACGCGCATCAAAGGCTTCCACGATCTTGGCGAAGTCAAACAGCGACCGGGTCAGACGATCGATCTTATAGACCACCACGACATCGACTTTACGGGCTGAGATGTCGGCCAACAGACGCTGCAGGGCAGGGCGGTCGAGCGTCCCGCCTGAGTACCCGCCGTCGTCATAAAGGGTCGGCAAAACAGTCCAACCCTCATGCTTTTGGGAGACCACAAAGGCCGCGCAGGCCTCGCGCTGGGCATCGAGAGAATTGAAGGCCTGATCCAGGCCTTCGTCCGAGGACTTGCGCGTATAGATGGCGCACCGCAGTCGACTTGAGTTGCGACTTGTCGTCCGCTGGGGTTTAGGCACGGACCGCATCCTTCGCAGAGCGACCGTCACGCACGAACCCGAAGAAGCGGGGTCCCGACCAACGCGCACCCGTGATCGCGCGCGCAACCTTTGTCAGTGATGAATAGCTGGTCCCGGCATAGTCGAAGCCGTCCTCCGTTACAGTGACCATGTGCGTGCGGCCATGCCATTCGCGGACCAGGCGGGCGCCCGGCTTCAAGACAAGGCCCGGGTCTGGAGCGACCCGGCAGGTGGTCCGGAACATCTTCGCCAGGGTCTTGAGCTTGCGGCGTGTCGCCTTGCTGAGCCCACCATGCTCAAGCTCTTGCAGCCGATAGGCGATCCCGCGCATCAGAAGATGACGGCTGATTCTCGGGGGTTCGCTCCGGTAAAGCCGACGCCATTCGCAGCGAAGGTCCTCGAGGCTTGCGGTCTCCGCGACGGCTGTTGCCGTCCGGCTGCCGGGTCTTGGCGTCCCAAAGGCATCGCGGTTGTCGTCGCTAGCGCACGTGGAGTGGCGATTTGGGCTGTCCATGGTTGACCTCCTGATCCGAGCCCCGAAATCGAGCTTTTGCACCCCGACAAGCCCGGAAGCGAAGCCGGGCAGGGGCGTGTTCAGAGATCAGTCAGTCTGGCCGTCTCCACCACACACGCTCTCTTTGCGGGCGAAGTCCAGTCGAATCTGCGCCTAGCTTCGCCAGAACGCGCACGCATGAAAAGCGCAGAAACGCCCGCGCCTGAGCCGCGTTGTGGCGTGGATTTGGACGGGGAACATGTCCGCTTTGGAGAGCAAAGCAGACATCACCAATCAGCCCGCCGATGTCCGCTCATGACCCAAAGCGGACAAGTCTCTCAGCATGACCTGCGCGGCGTTACGACCTGGCGCCATTGTGATTCCCGGGCCAGGGTGGCTGCCCGAACCGCACAGGTAAACATTGAGAACCGGCGTGCGATAGTGAGCTAGTTCCGGAAGCGGACGTTGCGAGCCGAGTTGATAGGGCAGAATGGCGCCATGCGTAACTGTACCGTGGACGGCGCTCACCATCAGGCGCTCGATGTCGACCGGCGAATGCACGACTCGCTTGAGGATGTTGCGCTTCAGCGTCGGCGCGTAGGTTTCTGTGAGATAGTCAATCAGGTAATCAGCATAAGGCTCCTTCACTTTGTCCCAAGTGCGCCCGTCGATTTTGCCAGTGGCATCGCCGCCAATCTCGTAGGGTACATTGTGCACGAGGACCTTCATGACCGCCTTCCCCTCCGGACATCGGCTTGGGTCGATTACTGAATCGTTCAGCATCACCATGAAGGGGGACGCAGGTATCCTACCGCTCCGGCATTCCGTGTAGATGCGGGCCAGATACTCGAACGAGGGCGGCGAAGCATGCACATAGGCGCTGGATTGAGCATCCGGTCCCGCGTCGTAGATTACGGGTCCATCGAGCGCCAAGTAGATGACCAAGTATCCATCGCCCCATTCGTAACGCCGCATCTTTTCGACGAGATCTCGACCGATATGGTCCTCGCCGAGAAGATCGACGACGAGTTGGCGGGGGTCGACATTCGACGCGACGATACCCTCAGGCGAGAGAGCTATAACCTCGCCGCTCGTGAGCCGTACCCCTGTTGCCCGGCCGTCTTCGACCACAATCTTTGAAACTCGTACGCCTGTTCGAATCGCGCCGCCTTGCGAGTCCAAATATCCGGCAAGCGCCATCGGTAGTTGGTGCATGCCGCCCTTCACCGCGCGGTTGCCCAGATCTTGAATGAGCGAGGCGAACAGCCAGGCCATGTGGCCACCGCCAACGTCATCCGGGGCTAAACCGACGTGGCACGCCCACCCACCAATGAATAATCTAGTCTCCTCCCGCTCGAAGTGCTCCATGCCCCACGAGCGGAGGCTCTGTAGCCCGGCTCGATACTCCTCCATCCCACTAGGGCTTCGCGCCATGTTGCCGATTTCATCTGCGAGCGAGGCTGGAGGGGAGTTCATCCAACGCGCAATGTTATCCCTCGCCTGAACGAAATCGCCCGCGAGTCGACGCCATGTTTGCCCATCTGCCTTCGAGTATCGGCCAATGCTGGCGACGGTATCCTCTACCTCCCGATGCATCGAAATGATGCCGCCGCCGGGGAATACATGAGAGTAATTGATCTCGGGTCGAATGAGTTCAAGACCGAAGTCCGCCAATCCCAATTCATCTGGAACCGGAGATAGATTGGCAAACTGAAACCCGAATGCATGTACATCGGAACGAAAGCCGGGAAGCGTCAACTCCTCGGTCGTCGCCATCCCGCCGACCGTATGGTACTGATCGAGTACGAGCGTTTGCAGTCCGGCGCGTGCCAGATAGCAAGCGCAAGTCAGTCCGTTATGGCCGGCGCCAACAACAATTGCGTCATACGCCTGCATCCCAGCTCCCGCGTAGAACCCTGGTGACGCCAAGCGCGACTAGTATCACTCAGCGATTTTGCCAGATTCCGATATTCTATTCCCGATTCCCTAGCCGAGTCAGGGCACTGTTGGCCTGAAGGCGGGGGCCCGTCGGGCCTGGGTTGCCTGCTCAAAGGCAAAGGCGTAGCCGAGCAACTTGCCATCCTGCCAAGCGTTGCCGAAGAAAGATAGCGCAACTGGAAGTCCGTGGCAGAAGCCAGCTGGGACCGTGATGTGCGGATAGCCCGCCATCGCGGGAGGTGCGGAGCAGCCGCCGATGATGTGGTCTCCAACCAGGAGATCTATGGCCCAAGGCGGTGTCCCATCAGTTGGCGCGATCAGCGCGTCTAGGGCGTGGGCTGTCAACACCTTGTCGATCCCATCGGTGCGTGACATGCGCCTGCATTCCTTTTTCGCCTTCAAATAATGTTCCTCCTGGAGGCCACCCTTGGACTGCGCACGTTCGAATAGGTCTTGCGGAAAGTACGGCATGACCTTGTCGGCATTGGCCCTATTGAAAGCAATGACGTCTGCCAAGCTCCGCATCGGCGAAGTTGGATGAGAAGCTAGATAGCGATTGATGCCGTGCTTGAATCCATAAAGGCAAAGCTCGACTTCCGCTTCTCCGAAAAATGGAGTCCATGCACCGATCGCCGGATCGATGATCTCGGCCCCCAGATCTCGTAATGCGTGAATTGCGTCTTCGATGACTTTGTCGACGCTCATCTGGCGCAGGCGTTTGCCTTTGCCTCTGTAGACTTCAGCCAAAGCGTGGTTGAAACAGTAGGTGCAATCGTAGGGACAGCCCCGGCTGGTGATAAAGTGTTTGATGCCGCTTTGCGCGGTGAATTCATCCTTTCCGAAAAGCAGATCGCGGTCAGGGAAAGGCAAAAGGTCCAGGTTGTCTTCGGCGGGCCGAACCGGGTTGCGCTCTAAATGGCCATTGTTTTTGAACCACCAGTTGTCGATGCGGGTCAGCGCTTGTTTGGCTTCCACCGCTTCCACCAGATCGAGGATGGCCTCTTCGGCCTCTCCGATGCAGATGGCGTCGACGCCTGGTTCTTCGACGTACTCGGGAAAGTAGGTTGG
>NZ_JBFFQD010000016.1:0-51013 GCF_041573655.1 Methyloceanibacter sp. | reverse complement strand
GCGCCGGAGCGGGTCGAGCGCGGGCTCGAGACCGGCGTCATCGAAATTGCGCCGCTTGCCTTCATGCGCGGGCGCACTCTCTCCCATGCCATGGTCATTCTCGATGAGGCGCAGAACTGCACGCCCATGCAGCTCAAGATGTTCCTCACGCGCCTCGGCGAAGAGAGCAAGATGATCGTGACGGGCGATCCGACGCAAGTCGACCTGCCGCCCGGCCAGGATTCCGGCTTGAACGCCGCCATCGAGATTTTGCACGGCGTCGATGAGATCGACGACATCGCCTTCTCGAGAGCAGACGTGGTGCGCCGCGAACTCGTCGGACGCATTGTCGAGGCCTACGAGGCCGCCCCCAAGGACCAGAGTTCAAAACGGTCCAAGCCGCGTAAGGGCGGGGGAAAGCGATGAGCGAGGACGGCCCTAGTCGCAACAGCGAAGACTCTCCGCAAGCGGCGACGCTGGCGGTCGAAGTCGTGCGCCATGGCGATGCCTGGGAACACAGCGCGATCAGCGATCCCAGCGTGACGCTCGCCGCGCATGCCGCATTCACTGCGGCACCGCCGGCGCGGCTTGAGCCTTGCGAACTGGCCATCACGCTCACCGACGATGCGGAAATGCATGACCTCAATCGCAACTGGCGTGACAAGGACCAGCCGACAAACGTGCTATCGTTTCCCGCAGGTGACGCGCCCGGCGAACACGGATCGCTTGGCGATGTGGTAATCGCTTTTGAGACCACGCAGCGCGAGGCGGAGGAGACCGGCATCGCGCTTGCCGACCACGTTTCCCACCTCGTCGTGCACGGGGTCCTTCACCTGCTCGGCTTCGACCACCGCAACGATGCTGAAGCCGAGCAGATGGAAGACCTGGAGAGACAGGCGCTAGCCTCGCTTGGGATCGCCGATCCTTTCGCAAGCGTGGCCGCCGCGGAGGTGACACGATGAGCAACCCCTCGCCCGAGCGGATGCTTGAGAACGCGCGAGCACAAACCGACGACGAGGAGTCGACGTGGTTCGCCCGCTTGTTGCAGACCTTCGGCCTTAACGAAGAGCCGGACTTGCGCGAGCTGATCGAGAGCGCGCTGGCGCGCAGCAAGAGTGACACGCTGAGCCCGCAAGAGCGCAGTATGTTGCGGAGGATCTTGCACTTCGGCGCACTGACGGTCGAGGACGTCATGGTGCCCCGCGCCGACATCGTCGCGGTGGACGACAGCGTCAACATCGAGGAGCTGATGCGCGTGTTCCGCGATGCTGAGCATTCGCGCTTGCCCGTGTACCGCGAAACGCTCGACGACCCGCGCGGCATGATTCATATCCGCGACTTGATGTCGTGGATCACCGAGCAGGCCAACGTAGACGACAAACTCGGCCTCGGCCGAGTCGATCTCAAGCGAAGCGTTGGTGCGATCAGAATCGCCCGTGAGCTGATCTACATCCCCGCTTCCATGTCGGTGCTCGATCTTCTTTTGAAGATGCAATCGTCGCAACTCCACCTCGCACTCGTGGTCGACGAGTATGGCGGCACCGACGGGCTGGTCTCGATCGAGGACCTGGTGGAGGAGATCGTCGGCGAGATTGCCGATGAACACGACGTCGAGGACGAGCCGCTGATCCATCTCGACCCGCGCCTCGGGCTCATCTGCGATGCGCGCACGCCTGTCGAAGATCTCGAGAAGCATCTCAAGATCGATCTGGTTTCCGACGAGCAAGAAGAGGACATCGATACGCTGGGCGGCGTGGTGTTCTCGATCTCCGGACGCATTCCGGCACGCGGCGAGCTCGTGGCGCACCCCTCGGGAATCGAGTTCGAAGTGCTGGACGCCGATCCGCGGCGCATCAAGAAGCTGCGCGTTCATGTTCCGAAAGACAAAGACCCGGCAAACGCCGGTACCGGGACCGACGCCAAGCCGGAACAGAGCGCGCCTTAAGTGTCCGTTCTAACCGTCATGTCCGGTGCCGCGGCCTGGGTCGGCGGATTGGCGGGCGTGCGGCGCGCGGGCTTCGCGTTTTTGCTCGGCGCGCTTGCCGTGCTTGCCTTTGCCCCTGTTCACGCCTGGCCGGTGATGTTCCTGAGCTTCGGCGGTTTGGTGTGGCTGCTCGACGACTGCGCCGCCAATGATGCGCGCGGCGCGCGTCTGAAGTGCGGAGGCGCAACGGGGTTCTGGTTCGGCTGCGGATTTTTTCTTGCCGGGCTGTATTGGCTCGCCGAGGCCTTTCTCGTGGAGCCGACGCGGCATGCCTGGCTGATCCCCTTTGTGATGACGGCATTGTCCGCCGGCATGGCGTTGTTCTATGCGGCGGCCGGCGTGCTTGCCATGGCGCTGTGGCAGCCGGGACCGGGCCGCATCTTCGCGCTTGCCATTGCCTTTGGGCTCGCGGAATACGCGCGCGGCCATGTCCTCACCGGACTCCCTTGGAATCTGATCGGCTATGCGCTGTTGCCCGAAGGTCCGCTGATGCAAATGGCCGCCCTGCTCGGCGTGTACACGTTGTGTGTTCTTGCGGTCGCGCTCTTTGCGGCACCGGCTGCAACCTGGAGTGGGCAAAATACGTGCAGCAAGTGTGCTGCGGGCGTTGCCGCGACACTCCTTGTGCTGCTCGGGCTTGGCTATGTCTGGGGCGACCGACGCCTTGCGGCGACCACGGACGGCGACACGGACTTACGCCTTCGCATCGTCCAAGCGAATATTGACCAAGCCGACAAGTGGCGCCCCGAGAATGCCGCGAAGATTTTCGGCGACTATGTCGAGCTTACGCGCGCTCCGGGGCTTGAGGACACCGACCTCGTCATTTGGCCGGAGACGGCGCTACCGTTCTTTCTTGCCGATACGTCCGAAGCACTCACCGCCATCGGCGACGCACTGCCGCAAGGGACACATCTGCTGGTTGGCGCTGCGCGCGCCGTGCAGGAGCGAGACGCGGACGCAATCCTGTCAGAGGAGCGCGTCTACAATAGTCTTCTCCTATTGGACGAGAACGGACGCGTGCGTGAAGCTTACGACAAGGTCCATCTCGTGCCATTTGGCGAGTATTTGCCGTTCCAGGATTTTCTCGAAAGCCTAGGCGTCATGCAGATGACCGGCGTGCGCGGCGGCTTCAGCGAGGGGACCGGCTCGCGCTTGCTGGAGGTTCCCGGCGCACCATTGATGCGTCCGCTTATCTGTTACGAGATCATCTTTCCCGGCGAAGTCGGCGATACGCGGGTGCGTCCAGGTTGGCTTCTCAACGTCACCAACGATGCGTGGTTTGGCACGAGCGCCGGGCCTTATCAGCACTTTCACCAAGCGCAAGTTCGCGCTGTCGAACAAGGCTTGCCGTTGGTCCGCGCGGCGAACACTGGAATCTCGGCGGTGATTGATGCGCAAGGACGCGTTCTCGCCGAGATCGGTCTCGGCGAGCGCGGACTGATCGACGCAGTTTTACCCAATGCGGGCCCGCATCTCGGCGAGAAACATTATACCTTAGTACTATGTTTCGTTCTGTTCGCTTTGCTCTGCATCGTCTTGTACTTTCGTCGCACGCTGCAACCTTGACGGACTCAAGAGCCGCCCCTATGAACCAGAGTGGGAAGGGGAAGGTCCCAAAAAGTCTTTGATGAAGTTTCCTTTTTTGAGATGAGGATTCTAAAAAACGAATGGCAGGCAAAAAGCCCAACCCCGTTGACACGCACGTCGGTAGCCGCGTGCGGTTGCGCCGAATGCTACTCGGCATGAGCCAAGAGCGTCTCGGCGAAAGCATGGGACTCACTTTTCAGCAGGTTCAGAAATACGAGAAGGGCGTGAATCGCGTCGGAGCGAGCCGCCTGTTTCAAATCTCCAAGATCCTCGATGTTCCGGTGCAATTCTTCTTCGAGGATGCACCTCATGTGGACGGAGCAGGACAACCGGCGGGCTCCTCTGAGCCTGACTCGGAGACCTTTATCCTGGAGTTCCTGAATAGCCGTGAGGGGCTGGAGCTGAACCGCGCATTCGTCAAGATATCGGACGCCAAAGTCCGCAAGAGCGTTGTCGATCTTGTCCGCGCTTTGGGTTCGGGCGGAAGCGCGAGCTAACTCTCGAGTTTTCTGGGCTTGACCTTCGGCTTCGCCGTTGCCAGAACCGGAGCCAATCTTGGCCGCCGGGCCTATCGTCTTGTCCAATTGGGAGTTTGCAGTGTCCCGAGGAAGCTATCTCTTCACCAGTGAATCCGTGTCGGAGGGCCATCCCGACAAGGTGTGCGACCGTATTTCCGATGCGGTCGTAGATCTTTATTTGGACGCCGATCCGCACTCCCGGGTCGCCTGCGAGACGCTTGTCACCACAAACCGGATCGTGCTCGCCGGCGAGGTCCGCGGGCCGGAAAGCGTGACCAAGGCCAAGATCGAAGCGGCGGCGCGCAACGCCGTACGCGAGATCGGCTACGAGCAGGACGGCTTCCACTGGCAGAACGCCGCCTTCGATAACTATCTGCACGAGCAGTCGGCCGACATCGCCATGGGCGTGGATGCCGATGCCGAGAGCGAGAAGGACGAAGGCGCGGGCGACCAGGGCATTATGTTCGGTTATGCCTGCCGCGAGACCGAGCAGCTCATGCCGGCGCCGATTTTCTATTCGCATCGCATTCTCGACGAGATGGCAAAGGCACGTCATGCCGGCCGCACGCCCGAACTCGGACCCGATTCCAAGAGCCAGGTGACGCTGGTCTATGAGGACGGCAAGCCGGTGCGCGCCGACTCCGTCGTGGTCTCGACCCAGCACGGCGAGGCTGCAAGTTCAGAGCGCATCGAGGAGATCGTGCGGGGTTTCGTCGAAGACGTCCTGCCCAAAGGCTGGATGAACGGTTCGACCAAGCTCTACGTCAACCCGACCGGCCGCTTCGTCATCGGCGGACCTGACGGGGACGCCGGTCTCACCGGCCGCAAGATCATCGTCGATACATATGGTGGCGCGGCGCCGCATGGCGGTGGCGCCTTCTCCGGCAAGGACCCGACCAAGGTGGACCGCTCGGCAGCCTACGCCGCGCGGTATCTCGCCAAGAACGTCGTCGCCGCCGGCCTTGCCGACAAATGCACGCTTCAAGTCGCCTACGCCATCGGCGTGTCGCAGCCTCTGTCGCTCTACGCCGACCTGCACGGCACCGGCAAGATCTCCGAGGACAAGCTGGAGAACGCGTTGCGCGAGGTGATGGACTTGAGCCCGCGCGGCATTCGCGAGCATCTGGGCCTGAGCCGGCCGATCTACGAGCGCACAGCGGCCTACGGCCATTTCGGCCGCCAGCCCGACAATGACGGCGGTTTCTCGTGGGAGCGCCTCGATCTCGTCGAGCCGATCCGCGGCGAACTTAGCTAGCGCGCCGGTTCCCTTCGCCAAATCAATCCATGCGGCTAGGCTCGCCCGGGCTAGGGGCGTAAAACGCCGGCATGATGACGGACGATCCCGACCGGCTTGAGGCCACACGCTTGCGCTCCTACGGCCGGCGCAAGGGCAAGCGCTTGAGCCCGCGGAAGGAGCGCTTGGTTGCGGAGTTGCTGCCGCGCCTGCGTCCCGACCTCACTCAGCCTCCCCCGTCCGATCCTACCGCGCTCTTCCCCGTGCCGGTGCGGGAGGTGTGGCTCGAGATCGGCTTCGGCTCCGGCGAGCACCTCCTCTGGCAAGCCGAGCACCACCCGGGCGCCGGCATCATCGGCTGCGAGCCCTATATCAACGGCGTCGCCGCAGCACTCGGCGGGATCGAGGATCGAGGCCTGCAACGGGTGCTGCTCCACGATGACGACGCGCGGGATGTCCTGGCGTGGTTGCCGCAGAGCTCGATCGCCCGCGCCTTCATCCTGTTTCCCGACCCCTGGCCCAAGAAGCGTCAACAGAAGCGGCGTTTGGTCACGCCGGAGATGGTGCAGGCCCTCGCCCGCGTCGTGAGGCCCGGCGGGACCTTGCGCTTTGCCAGCGACGACACCGACTATGCGGGCCAGGTCCTATATGCGGTCAACCAGAACGGCGCCTTCGCCTGGTGCGCGGAAAAGGCGGACCATTGGCGGGAGCGGCCGGACGACTGGCCGCAGACCCGTTATGAGGGCAAGGCCTTGAGTGGGCGTAAGCCCGTTTACCTTGAGTGGCGGCGCCTTTAGGGCCCAAGCGGCTTGAACCCCAAGAAAAAGCCCGTATATTACGGGCAGAAACTCATGGTTGATTTGATCAGGAGTGGGCCGCGGCCCGCTCCTTTTTATTAGGGTCCCCGGCTTTTTTCCGAGGAGCCTGAACCCCGCCATCAATACCGAGCCTTGCGTTGAGTGAAGAACGCCTTTTCGTCAGAGAGACAGGGCCGGAGCGAGCGGTTGCCGACCTCGCCGAGCCCGTGCTCAACGAGCTCGGGTTCCGGCTGGTGCGGGTGAAGATTTCAGGCCGCGACGGCGGCACGGTGCAGATCATGGCCGAACGGCCCAGCGGTGAGATGTCGGTGGACGATTGCGCGACCATCAGCCGGAGATTGTCTCCAGTGCTCGAGGCGTACGACCCGATGCCGGGGACCTATCGTCTGGAAGTCTCCTCGCCGGGCATCGACCGGCCACTGGTACGGCCGAGTGACTTCGCCAATTGCGCCGGTCACGAGGCAAAAGTCGAACTGAAGGAGCTCGTCGACGGACGCAAGCGCTTCAAAGGCGCGATCGAGGACGTGACCGATGAAGAGGTGCTTTTGAAGATCGAGCTGGAAGGCAAGGCCGAGCCCGTGATCATCGGCCTTCCCTTCCCGCTCATCAGCGAGGCGAAGCTCGTCGTCAACCTCGATGGCTTCAGGACAGATCTTTCGGGCGACAAGCCCGTTCATTGAACTTTCGCGGGCCCACGAGGCGGCGCGAACGAACACAACGGAGTTGGAGGCTAGAAAATGTCTCAGGCAGGCGTTAGCGCCAATAGGCTGGAGCTCTTGCAGATCGCCGATGCGGTCGCGCGCGAGAAGGCGATCGACCGCGACGTCGTGATCACCGCCATGGAGGACGCCATCCAGAAGGCGGCGAAGTCCCGCTATGGCAGCGAGAACGAGATCAAGGCGGAGGTCGACCCCAAGACCGGCGAAATCTCGTTGGCGCGACTTCTCGAAGTGGTCGAGGACGTTACCTTGGAAGCGACGCAGATCGCGCTCGCCGAGGCGCGCCGCAAGAACCCGGCCGCACAGGTGGGCGACTTCATCGCCGAGCCCCTGCCCCCGCTCGACTTCGGGCGCGTGGCGGCGCAGAACGCCAAGCAAGTCATCGTGCAGAAAGTGCGCGAGGCTGAGCGCGAGCGCCAATTCGAAGAATATAAGGATCGCGTCAGCGAGATCGTGAACGGCATCGTCAAGCGCGTCGAGTACGGCAATGTGATCGTCGATCTCGGCCGGGCCGAGGCCATCGTGCGCCGTGACGAGACTCTGCCGCGCGAGAATTTCCGCTATGGCGACCGCATCCGCGCTTTCGTCTACGACGTGCGGCGCGAGCAGCGCGGCCCGCAGATCTTCCTGTCGCGCACGCATCCCGAATTCATGGCGAAGCTGTTCGCGCAGGAAGTTCCGGAAGTCTACGAAGGCATCGTCACCATCAAGTCGGTGGCGCGCGATCCGGGCAGCCGCGCCAAGATCGCGGTCGTCTCCCGCGACGCCTCCATCGATCCGGTTGGCGCGTGCGTGGGCATGCGCGGCAGCCGCGTGCAGGCGGTGGTGAACGAGCTTCAGGGCGAAAAGATCGACATCATCCAGTGGTCGCCCGACGCCGCCACGTTCATCGTGAACGCGCTTGCTCCTGCGGAAGTGGTCAAGGTCGTGCTCGACGAAGACGCCGAGCGCATCGAGGTGGTCGTGCCGGACGAGCAGTTGTCGCTTGCCATCGGCCGCAAAGGCCAGAACGTGCGGCTCGCCTCTCAGCTCACTGGCTGGGACATCGACATCATGACCGAGGCTTCGGAGTCGGAGCGGCGCCAGGCGGAGTTCGCCGAGCGTTCGGCCAAGTTTATGGAAGCGCTCGACGTGGACGAGGTGATCGCCCAGTTGCTCGCTTCGGAAGGCTTCTCCTCGGTGGAGGAAGTGGCCTTCGTCGAGCCGACGGAGATCTCCTCCATCGAAGGCTTCGACGAGGAAACGGCCGCCGAGATTCAGACCCGGGCGCGCGAGCACCTTGAGAAGCTCGAGGCGGAGCTGAACGCCAAACGTAAGGAACTCGGCGTCGCCGACGAGTTGATGGAGGTGCCCGGTCTCAATACTGCGATGCTGGTGGCGCTTGGTGAGAACGACGTAAAGACCGTCGAGGACCTCGCCGACTGTGCCACCGACGACCTGGCCGGCTGGAACGAGCGCCAGGAAAAAGAGACCACGCACTACGACGGCTTTCTTGAGGCCTCCGGCCTGACGCGGACGCAATGCGAGGACCTGATCCTGGCGGCGCGGGTGAAGGCCGGCTGGATCGACGAGGCCGATCTCGTGGCCGACGAGGAAGAGGCGGAAGGCGAAGAGGTGGACGGCGAAGTCGAGGGCGAATCCGGGGCCGAGGCGGCCGAGACCACTTCCGAAGGCCAGACCGAGACTGAGACCAAAACTGAAACGGGCGAGAAGCCTGCTGAAGACGACGCCTCCGCGTCATGAGGCGGTTAGGAGACAGAGCTGTTGCGGATCGAGGCGACGGAGATAGGCGAGACCAAAGGGCAGCCGGCAACGGATACGTTGCGCCGCTGCGCGGTCACGCGCGTCCAGCGTCCTAAGGACGACCTCATCCGCTTCGTGCTCGGGCCTGACGGCACCGTCGTTCCCGACCTGAAGGAAAAGCTCCCCGGCCGCGGCGTCTGGCTGACCGCAGCCCATGAGACCGTGGCGCAAGCGGTCAAGCGCAAGGTCTTCAGCCGGGCACTGAAAGCCGAGGCGAAGGCCTCAGAAGGCCTTGCCGACCAGGTCGGCGCCCTTCTCACCGAGACCGCGCTCCAGGCACTCGGGATCGCCAACAAGGCGGGCAACGTGGTTTTCGGCCACACCAAGGTCGAACAGGCGTTGGGCGCGGGAAGCGGCAAGGGGCACGTTGTTGCGCTGATTCACGCCTCCGACGCCGCCGACGATGGCTGCCGGAAACTTGATGGAAAAGCCCGCGCAACCACCGAAGGACGCGGTTTCCCAACGGTTCGCGCCTTCAGCGCTGATGAATTGAGTTTGGCATCGGGCAGGCCAAATGTGATACATGCTGCCCTAATCCCGGGCGGAGCGGCTCGAAAATTTCTCGCGGCGGCCTCGCGCGTTGAGCGCTACCGCATGGGTCCCTCCGCATTCGCGGACAGATACGGATTGGATACGGACTAGAATGAGCGAAGCGAACGAGAGCGACGGCAAGACGAGCGGGCGCAAGATGACGCTCAATGTGCGCCGAACCGTGGAGTCTGGCCATGTGCGCCAGAGCTTTAGCCATGGGCGCTCAAAGTCCGTTGTGGTCGAGAAGAAAAAGCGCCGCACGATCGGCTCGGGCAGCGCCGCACCGACTGTTGAAGAGCCCAAAACCAAACCGAAGGCAAAGGCCGCCGAACCGGCCCCCAAGCCGGCGCCGGAAGAGAAACAGCGCCGCTCGGGCGTGGTGCTGAAGCAGCTTTCCGAAGAGGAAAAGGGTGCCCGCGCCAAGGCACTCGCCGATGCGAAAGTCCGGCAGGCTGAGGAAAAGGAGCGCGCTAAGGAGAACGCGACCCAGGAGGCCCAGCTGGCCGAGCAGCAGGCCACGGAGGCGCGCGAGGCCGAGGAACGCAAGCGGAAAGAAGAAGAAGAAAAGGCAAAGGCCGCCGCCGAGGAAAAAGCCAAGCCGAAGACCGTGGAGCTGCAGCGCAGCAAGCATCTCAAGCCGGAAGCAGAGAAGCAGCCTTCGCGCGCCCCCGATGCCCGCCACAAGAAGGGCCCCGCTGCCCCCCGGCGCGGCGAGGAGCGGAGGGTCCGCGGCCGCCTTACCATCACCAACGCGCTCGACGAGGAGCAGCGTCAGCGGAGCCTTGCCTCGCTCAAGCGTCACCGCGAGCGCCAGAAGAAACAGGGTGCCGGACCGCAATCGACGCAGAAGATCGCGCGTGAGGTCACGATCCCCGAGGCCATCACCATCCAAGAGCTCGCCAACCGTATGGCCGAGCGCGGCGTCGAACTCATCAAGCACCTGATGAAGGACGGCGAGATGCACAAGATCACCGATGTGATCGACGCCGATACGGCGGAGCTCATCGCCGAGGAGTTCGGTCATACCGTCCGGCGCGTGTCCGAAGCCGATGTTGAAGAAGGCTTCATCGGTGACGACGACGATGCCGAGAATCTTCAGCCGCGCGCGCCGATCGTCACGATCATGGGCCACGTCGATCACGGCAAGACCTCGCTGCTCGACTCCTTGCGCACCGCGAACGTCGTCGCCTCGGAAGCCGGCGGCATCACCCAGCATATCGGCGCCTATCAGGTCACCGTGCCGTCGGGCCAGAAGATCACCTTCATCGACACGCCCGGCCATGAAGCGTTCACCGCCATGCGCGCCCGCGGCGCGAAGGTGACGGACATCGTGATCCTGGTTGTGGCCGCCGACGACGGCGTGAAGCCGCAGACAATCGAGGCGATCAACCACGCCAAGGCCGCCGAAGTGCCGCTGATCGTGGCCATCAACAAGATCGACACCCCGGGGGCCGACCCAAACAAAGTCCGCACCGAGCTGCTTAGCCACGAGATCGTGGTGGAGAGCATGGGCGGAGACACGCTTGAGCTTGAGGTCTCGGCGCTCAAAAAGACGAATCTCGACAAGCTGCTTGAGGCCATCGTGCTCCAAGCTGAAGTGCTCGAACTCACCGCCAATCCCGATCGGCCCGCCGAAGGCGTCATCGTCGAGGCGAAGCTGGAACGCGGACGCGGGCCCGTGGGCACCGCGCTGATCCAGCGTGGCTCACTGAAGCTCGGCGACATTGTGGTGGCAGGCTCCGCCTGGGGCCGCGTGCGCGCGCTGATCAACGATGTCGGCGACCAAGTCAAGGAAGCCGGACCGTCGGTCCCGGCGGAAGTTCTCGGTTTCGATTCCGCGCCGGAAGCGGGCGATCAGTTCGCCGTCGTGGAGAACGAGGCGCGGGCGCGCGAGATCACCGACTACCGCGATCGCGAGCGGCGCAAGCGGCAGGCCGTTGCCGGCCAGCGCGGCAGCCTCGAGCAGATGATGACCCAACTCCAGGAGACCGGAGTCCAGGAGTTTCCGCTTGTCATCAAGGGCGACGTGCAGGGTTCGGTCGAGGCCATCTCGGCGGCGCTCGCCAATCTGGGCACCGACGAAGTTCGGGCTCGCGTCGTGCATTCGGGCGTGGGCGGCATTACGGAGTCGGACGTGTCTCTGGCATCGACGTCAGGCGCGGTACTCCTCGCCTTCAATGTGCGCGCCAACACGCAGGCCCGCGAGCACGCTGCCCGGGACGGCGTCGAAATCCGTCAGTACGCGGTGATTTACGACCTGGTCGACGACATCAAGGCGGCCATGTCCGGCCTGCTTGCCCCGACCGTGCGCGAGACATTCCTCGGCAACGCCGAAATCCTGGAGGTGTTCAACATCTCCAAGGTCGGCAAGGTGGCCGGCTGCCGCGTAAGCGAAGGAAAGGTCGAGCGTGGCGCCCATGTCCGGCTGATCCGCGACAACGTTGTGGTGCACGAAGGCAAGCTGTCCACGCTCAAACGCTTCAAGGACGAAGTGAAAGAGGTGGTGGCGGGCCAGGAATGCGGCATGGCGTTCGAGGGCTACCAGGACATGCGCCAAGGCGACGTGATCGAGTGTTTCGAGGTCGAGCACGTTCAGCGCACGCTGTAGGCCTGAGCGCCCGCGTCATCCATTCGGCGCTTTCGAGAGAAGCCAGACAATGACCCCGCGAGACAAGGGCCGCGGCCCGAGCCAACGCCAATTGAAAGTCGGAGAGCTGATCCGCCACGCACTGGCGGAGGTCCTTTCGCGCGGCGACGTCATGGACGACGTGATCGCGCGTCATTCGCTCACGGTTCCCGAAGTCCGTATGTCGCCGGATCTCAAGCTCGCGACCTGCTTCGTGATGCCGCTGGGCGGCGGGGAAGCGGACGATGTCGTCGCACACCTGGAGAAGCACAAGCGCTTCTTGCGCGGTGAGCTGGCCAGCCGCGTCTCGCTCAAATTCATGCCGGAGCTGCGCTTCAAGGTCGATACCTCGTTCAAGACGTCGGCGCGGATCGATGAACTGCTCGCCTCGCCGCAAGTCGCGCGCGATCTCGACGAGTAGGCGATTCGCAAGGGAGCGACGGCATGGCGCGGCGGCGCAAGGGCCTGGCGATCAGCGGTTGGCTGATCCTCGACAAGCCGGAAGGCATGACTTCGACCAAGGCCGTGGGCCGCGTCCGGTGGCTCTACAACGCGGCCAAGGCGGGCCATGCCGGCACGCTCGACCCACTTGCCACGGGCATCCTGCCGATCGCGCTTGGCGAGGCGACCAAGACCGTGCCGTTCGTGGTGGACGGCTCCAAGACCTACCGCTTCACGGTGCGCTTTGGCGCCGAGACCGACACCGACGACACGCAAGGCAAGGTGCTGGAGACGTCGGACCGGCGGCCGACGCTCTCGGAGATCGAGGCGGCGCTGCCACGCTTCACCGGCGAGATTTCGCAAATCCCGCCCCGCTACTCGGCGATCAAGGTCGAGGGCGCGCGGGCCTACGATCTGGCCCGTGACGACGAGGACTTCGTACTGGAGCCGCGGATCGTGAACGTCGACCGGCTCGATGTGGTGGACCAGCCGGACGCCGATCATTGCGTGCTGGAGGCGGATTGCGGCAAGGGCACCTATGTGCGCGCGCTGGCACGCGATCTCGGCCGGGCGCTTCAGTGCCTCGGCCATGTGTCGGCACTTCGGCGCACGAAGGTGGGCGCCTTCACGGAGGATCGCGCCGTTCCCCTTTCGGTATTGGAGGAATGCGCCGATGAGAGCCGGGAGACGCTGATGGCAAGGCTGCTACCGGTGGAGGTGGGGCTTGAAGACCTTCCGTCGCTGACCATGAGTTCGGCCGACGCCAGCCAGCTCCGCCAGGGGCGCGCCGTTCTCCTCAGGGGCCGGGACGCGCCGCTCGTCACTGGCCCGGTCTACGCGGTTTCCAAGGGCGAATTGGTCGCACTTGGGGAGGTCGAGGAAGGCGAATTCAGGCCCCGGCGGATCTTTAACCTTTCGTCCTAGGCGCCCAAATTCCGCTGGTCTCTAGCCCCATAATCCCTATAGTGCAGCGCATCGTGCGGGGGCCGGATTTGGCCCCTGTCGCGATTCTAGAACCGACCGTGCTGGACGACATCCCGGCTCGGCCCTGTCAAAACCCTCAAATTACAAGGATATCCCGATGTCGATTAGCGCTGAGCGCAAGCAAGAGCTTATCAAGGAATACGCGACCAAGACGGACGATACCGGGTCGCCAGAAGTTCAGGTCGCGATCCTCACGGAGCGGATCAGCAATCTGACCGGCCATTTTAAGACACATGGCAAGGATAACCATTCGCGGCGCGGGCTCCTGAAACTCGTGAGCCAGCGGCGCCGGCTGCTCGACTACGTCAAATCGACGAACGAGGACAGGTACCAGAAGCTCATCAACCGGCTCGGTATCCGCCGGTAGCTTTCCGTTGAAAATGCGGCCCGAGCTTCCATGCATATAACCGGGCTCCCGCGCCACCGGGCGCGGGATAGCCTTATCTTTCCCCACTTACTGGGACACACACATGTTCGATAAACACACCGTAGAAATTGATTGGGGCCGACGCCCGCTGAAACTTGAGACCGGGCGCGTCGCCCGCCAGGCCGACGGCGCAGTGCTCGCCACCTATGGCGATACATCCGTTCTCGCCACCGTCGTCTCGGCCAAAGAGGCAAGAGTCGGGATCGACTTCTTTCCCCTCACCGTGAATTACCAAGAGAAGACCTTCGCCGCGGGCAAGATCCCGGGCGGCTACTTCAAGCGTGAAGGACGCCCGACCGAGAAGGAGACGCTCACGTCTCGCCTGATCGACCGGCCGATCCGTCCGCTGTTCGCCAAGGGCTTCAAGCACGAGACGCAAGTCGTCACCACCGTGCTGTCGCACGACATGGAAAACGACCCGGACATCGTGGCCTTGGTGGCTGCGTCCGCCGCGCTCACGCTCTCTGGCGTGCCGTTCCTCGGACCCATCGGCGCCGCGCGCGTCGGCTATATCGACGGCAAGCATGTGCTGAACCCGATGGTGGACGAGATGCCCGAGACGCAGCTCGACCTCGTCGTCGCCGGCACCACCGACGCCGTGCTCATGGTTGAGTCGGAGGCCAAGGAGCTTCCTGAGGACATCATGCTCGGCGCCGTGATGTACGGGCACGAGCACTTCCAGCCCGTCCTCGACGCCATCGTCAAGCTCGCCGAACGCGCGGCCAAGGAGCCGTGGGAGCTCAAGACCGTAGACAACTCGGAGATGGTCGAGAAGGTCCGCGGGATGGCCGATAGCGGTCTGCGCGAAGCCTACGCCATCGCCTCCAAGCAGGAGCGCCGCGACGGGATCTCCCAGATCAAGGAGAAGATCGTCACCGAGCTCGTGCCGGACGACGACGACGGCACCCTCGCTGGCAAGGTCTCCGGCGCCTTCAAGGAAGCCGAGAAGGACGTGGTCCGCGGCAGCATCCTTGACACCAAGAAGCGCATCGACGGACGCGACCTAGAGACGGTGCGTCCTATTTCATGTGAAGTCGGCATCCTGCCGCGCACGCATGGCAGCGCGCTGTTCACCCGCGGCGAGACGCAAGCGCTGGTGGTCACGACCTTGGGCACCGGTGAGGACGAGCAGTTCGTTGACGCCCTTCAGGGTACGTACAAAGAGACGTTCCTGCTGCACTACAACTTCCCGCCCTACTCGGTCGGTGAGACTGGGCGCATGGGCTCTCCGGGGCGGCGCGAGATCGGCCATGGCAAGCTCGCTTGGCGTGCCGTCCACCCGATTTTGCCGGACCGCGAGCAGTTCCCATACACCCTTCGCGTCGTATCGGAGATCACCGAGTCCAATGGTTCTTCGTCCATGGCAACGGTCTGCGGTACCTCGCTCGCCATGATGGACGCCGGTGTGCCGCTCAAGCGCCCCGTCGCGGGCATCGCCATGGGCCTCATCAAGGAAGGCGACAAGTTCGCCGTTCTGTCCGACATTCTTGGTGATGAGGACCATCTCGGCGATATGGACTTCAAGGTGGCTGGCACGTCCGAGGGCGTCACGTCCCTCCAGATGGACATCAAGATCACCGGCATCACCGAGGAGATCATGAAGATCGCGCTCGACCAGGCTAAGGGCGGGCGCATGCATATTCTCGGTGAGATGGACAAGGCGCTGACCGGCGCACGTCCGGAGCTCGGCGAGTACGCACCGCGCATCGAGACGATCAACATCCCGGTCGACAAGATCCGCGAAGTCATCGGTTCGGGTGGCTCCGTGATCCGCGAGATCGTGGCGGAGTCCGGCGCCAAGATCGACATCTCCGACGACGGCACAATTAAGATCGCCTCGTCCAACGCAGAGTCGATCCGCGACGCCATCGCCCGCATCAAGTCGATCGCGGCAGAGCCGGAGGTTGGCGTGATCTACCAGGGCAAGGTCGTGAAGGTGATGGAGTTCGGCGCGTTCGTGAACTTCTTCGGCCCGCGCGACGGCTTGGTCCATATCTCGCAGTTGGATGAGGGCCGCCCGAAGCAGGTCACCGACGTGGTCAAGGAAGGCGACCAGGTCTGGGTCAAGCTGCTCGGCTTCGACGAGCGCGGCAAAGTCCGCCTGTCGATGAAGGTCGTCGACCAGGATACCGGCAAGGAAAAGGAACCCGCCGAGGCCAGCTAGGCCGGCGGAACCTTACCAATCGTCAGAATATTGAGAGGGGCGCTTCGGCGCCCCGATCCTTTTGTGGCTAGCTGTTCGGCGCCTTGGGGATCTTGGTTGTGTCCTTGGTGCACCGCGTACCGATGATCGTGTACTTGGTGTTCTCGCCCTGCCACACGCTGCCCACGCCATGACTGTCGCGGATGCAGCTCACGGCGTCGGTGTACTCCTTGGTGAGCTTGAACTCCTTGCACTGCTCGCCGGTAGCGGCAAGACACACCATCAAAATCACTTGGAACATGTTTCCTCCTTGGCGGACCACATCTTCGGCTCGGCACGCGGCGGGCCCTATGTACCTGTCTAGACGGTAAAATCGTGACCGTGCGGGCCCATGTCAATATGGCCACGCACACAGCGTTACCCGCTTTCAGACCGCCTGCTGGGCGGCCTCGCGGGCCTCTATTGGGCGGCCTCGCGGGGCGTGGCCTTCTGCATCGCGCTTTCGAACTCCTCGGCCTGCTCGATCGACTTCAACGACTCCAGATCGGGCATGAAGGTGGTCGAGTAGCCGCAGTCCACGAAATGCACCTCGCCGGTCACGGCGCCCGACATATCGGACAAGAGATAGAGCGCGGCCCCGCCGACCTCGTCCAGCGTGGGCGAGCGGCGCATGGGCGCGTGCTTTTGCTGATAGTGGAACAGCGTGCGCGCATCGGAAATGCCGGCGCCGGCCAGCGTCCGCATGGGCCCGGCCGAAAGTGCGTTCACGCGAATGCCCCGCGGACCCAGATCCGAGGCGAGGTATTTCACGCTGGTTTCCAGCGCGGCCTTGGCCACACCCATCACATTGTAACAAGGCACCACGCGGGTCGAACCGCCATAGGTGAGCGTGAGCAGCGAACCGCCATCGCTCATCATGTCGGAGGCGCGCTTGCAGATCTCCGTGAAGGAAAAGCAGGAGATCACCATGGTGTGCTCGAAGTTCGCACGTGTCGTGTCGCAGTAGCGGCCCTTCAACTCGTTGCGATCGGAGAAGGCGAGCGCGTGCACGACGAAATCGAGGGAACCCCACTCTTTGCGGATCACGTCCAGCATGCGGTCGACGCTGTCCAGATCCTCAACATCGACCTCTTCGATGATCTTGGCGCCGATGGATTGCGCAAGAGGCGCGGCACGGCGCCCGAAAGCACCCGCCTGATAGCTGAATGCCAGCTCCGCGCCCTGACCATGCAGGACCCGGGCAATGCCCCAGGCGATTGACCGGTCGTTGGCCACACCCATAACGAGGCCCCGCTTCCCAGCCATCAGCGGCCCCGGCTCAGCAATGTCGTTCTTTGTTGCCATGTTACTTACTCTGCTTCGAGTTGACTTTAATTCTGCCGTTCACCGGCTTTTAGCTATCCAATCGGCGGAAGACGAGTGATGCATTGGTACCGCCAAAACCAAAACTATTCGACATCACGGTGTCGAGGGCCGCGCCGTCCTTCCGTTTGCGAACGATCGGCATGTCGGCCAAGTCCGGATCCAAGTTTTCAATATTTGCGGACTCGCAAATGAAACCGTTGTTCATCATCAGGAGCGAGTAGATCGCCTCGTGCACACCGGCGGCGCCGAGCGAATGTCCGGTCAGCGACTTGGTGGCACTGATGGGCGGACGGTCGTCGCCGAATACCTCGCGGATTGCTTCGATCTCCCGCACATCGCCCTGCGGCGTCGAAGTGGCGTGCGGGTTGATGTAGTCGATCTTGTCGCCATTGAGGTTCTGCATCGCCATGCGCATGCAGCGCACCGCGCCCTCTCCGGAAGGCAGCACCATATCGAACCCGTCCGACGTCGCACCGTAGCCGACGAGCTCACCGTAGATCTTCGCGCCGCGCGCCTTGGCGTGCTCCAGTTCCTCAAGCACAAGAACGCCGGCTCCGCCCGCGATGACGAAACCATCCCTCGCCGTGTCGTAGGCGCGGCTCGCCTTGTCAGGCTGATCGTTGAAGTCCGACGACATCGCGTTCATGGAATCGAACAGCACAGACAAGGTCCAGTCCAATTCCTCGCCACCGCCGGCGAACACAATGTCCTGCTTGCCGAGCTGGATCAGTTCGCCCGCGTTACCGATGCAGTGGGCGCTGGTGGAACAGGCCGACGAAATCGAATAGCTGACGCCCTTGATGTGATACGGCGTGGAGAGCGTCGCAGAATTGGTGGAGCACATGGATTTCGGCACCTCGAAGGGGCCGACCTTCTTGGGGCCCCTATCGCGGGTGGTATCGGCCGCCTTCACGATGGCGCGGGTCGAGGGGCCGCCGGACCCCATGATCAGCCCGGTGCGCTCGTTGGAGACATCGCTCTCCTCAAGGCCCGCATCGCGGATCGCCTGCTCCATGGCGATATAGTTCCAGCCTGCGCCAGCGCCCATGAAGCGGCGGACCTTGCGGTCGATCATCCCCTCCCAGTCGATTTTTGGCTCCCCATGCACCTGACAGCGGAACCCAAGCTCCGCATAGGTGTCGGCCTTGACGATTCCGGATTTGGCCTCCCGCAATGAAGCGAGCACCTCCTGGGCACTGTTGCCGATGGAGGACACGATGCCCATGCCGGTGACGACCACGCGTTTCATACTTTCAGCGTCCTTGAAATCTATGCCGCTAAATCAAGCTTCGGCGGAAGCAGCGTCGTCCGCCTGGAATAGTCCGACCTTGAGGTCCTTGGCCGTGTAAATCGTTTCGCCGTCGGCCTTGAGCCAGCCATCGCCGGTGCCGAGCGTGAACTTGCGCCGAATGACGCGCCTCAGTTCGACAATATATTCGAGCTTTTTCATGGTGGGCAGCACCATGCCGGAGAACTTGACCTCGCCGACCCCGAGCGCGCGGCCCTTGCCGGGAGCCCCGACCCAGCCGAGGAAGAAACCGAGCATCTGCCATAGGGCGTCGAGTCCGAGGCAGCCTGGCATCACGGGGTCGCCTTTGAAGTGGCAGGCGAAAAACCAGAGATCGGGCGTCACGTCGAGTTCGGCCACGATGCGGCCACGGCCGTGCTCGCCCCCCTGCTCCTCGACATGGGAAATGCGGTCGAACATCAGCATTGGCGGCAAGGGAAGCTGGGCGTTACCGGGGCCGAATAGCTCGCCCCTGGCGCAAGCCAGCAAAGCCTCATAGTCGAAACTTGCCTGCCGGTCGGCCGTCGATTTCTGCACGCTCATTCGTCCTTCGCTTTAGGCCTGAGATATGGGCTGGTTAGTTAACATATGCCGGGACCCACAAAAAGCCCGGCCGTTGGCTCTTTAGGGCCGCCATGGCCCTGGCGCGCCGGGCCATTTCACCTCTCCGATCACCCCTTCGGGCCGGGATACCGCGGCAAAAAGTCAACCATCCCACAGCGTTGCGGGGGAGACCGTGACCGCCTATATTTCCTATCATCGATCATCGCGCGAAACGAAGACCATGGACAATCCCTCGCAGGCACCTCAGAAGGACGCCGAAATCATGACAGGCAGTGTTGCCGAAATCCTGAGGGGTGCAGGCTTGCGGCCTACCCGTCAGCGGGTAGCCCTGGCGCGGCTGCTGTTCGCCGAGGGCGACCGGCATGTCACGGCCGAGCGGCTGCACGAGGAGGCTTTGGCGTCCAAGGTGCCCGTGTCGCTGGCGACCGTGTACAACACGCTGCACCAGTTCACCGAGGCGGGGCTTCTGCGTGAGGTGGCCGTTGAAGGCGCCAAGACCTATTTCGACACCAATACGTCGAACCACTATCACTTCTTCTGCGAGCGTTCGGGTCGGCTTCTCGACATCGACACGGCCGATATCCGCATCGAGGGCTTGCCTGAGGCACCTGAGGGCATGGCCGTTTCGCGTGTCGATGTCCTGGTGCGGCTGGTCAACAAGAACAGCTAGTCGATCTCCTCGCCCCGGTAGACCCCCCACAGCTTTTCCTGCTCGATATAGCCGGAATAGCCGTCGACCGTGAGTTCGCACCATTTTCCATCGCACGAGACCACGTTGCCGAGCACGCCGGATTGAAGCTGGGCCACGGGCCGCGACCCTGCCGACGCCCCATCGCGCAGCGGCACGGCCTGGCCCTTGGCCCAGGGGCTGATGAGCGCGGTCCGTCGCCCGCTTAAGAGGCTATGGAACACCCAGCCATCGGCGCCTTCGCTGTCACGGACCCGGCGCCAATTGTCGGCCTCGGCGATGATCTCCACCGGCAGGCCGGCGCGGGCGAAGACCCAGACGATCGCCTGGTCGGTGCTGGGGCCCCGGCGGACATTGACCTTGTTGGACTTGAGGCTGACGAAACGGGGTACGCCCAAGCCGGACTGCGAGCCGTTGGGCGCCTGCTTTGCGCCTTCCTGGGCCGGCGCGCTCCCCGCCCACGGCACCAGGGCGAGAGCCAGTCCAATCGCGATCAACCTGCCAGTGCGCACCAGCGATTCCCCTCTTCCGTCCCCCGAATCGATGCCCCTTGAATGGCCGAGAAAAGTGAACGGATCGTGGCCCGGGTGCATTTCCGCCCCCAGAGCCAATATGACGCTTTATCTGGTAATCCGCCTTCTGTTAGACAAAGCGCGCAAATCAAGCATGTGGCGTCCACCGTGGGACCTACCCACCGCGGGCCACCTGACGGGATAGATCATGGCTTCTGACCAACCGCTCGTTATTGTCACGCGTAAGCTGCCTGATGTCGTGGAGACACGGCTTAAGGAGTTGTTCGACGCGCGGCTCAACATTGAAGACAAGCCGTTCTCGCGGGACGACCTGATCGACGCGGTCAAGACCGCCGACGTCCTCGTGCCCACGGTCACCGACCGCATCGACCGGGCCGTGCTGAGTCAGGCCGGGCCAAACCTCAAGCTAATCGCGCAGTTCGGGACCGGCGTCGACAATATAGACCTCGACACGGCGCGGAACCGCTCCATCCTGGTCACCAACACGCCGGGCGTGTTGACCGAGGACACGGCCGACATGACCATGGCGCTCATTCTGGCCGTGCCGCGGCGCCTAACGGAAGGCGCGGCCATGCTCAAGGCCGGCAGCGACAAATGGCAGGGCTGGTCGCCCACCTGGATGCTGGGCCACCGCATCTTCGGCAAGCGGCTCGGCATTGTCGGCATGGGGCGCATCGGCCAAGCCGTGGCCAAGCGCGCCAAGGCCTTCGGCCTTCAGATCCACTATCACAACCGGCGCCGGGTTCAGCCCGATGTCGAGCAGGCGCTCGAGGCGACCTATTGGGACAGCCTCGACCAGATGCTGGCGCGCATGGACATTATCTCCATCAACTGCCCGCACACGCCGGCGACCTATCATTTGCTGTCGGCGCGGCGGCTGTCGCTGCTCAAGCCAAGCGCCTATATCGTCAACACGGCGCGCGGCGAGGTGATCGACGAGAATGCTCTGGCCCGCATGATTGATAACAACGAACTTGCCGGTGCCGGGCTCGATGTGTTCGAGCACGAGCCTGCGGTGAACCCGAAGCTCCTGCGCAGCGACAAAGTCGTGGTCCTGCCGCATATGAGCTCGGCGACGCTCGAGGGCCGGGTCGACATGGGCGAGAAGGTCATCATCAACATCAAGACCTTCCTCGACGGCCATGCGCCGCCGGACCGCGTCCACCCCGCAATGTTCTAAGAGCTTTGCGGCTTGGCCGCTTGCGCCGGCGCTTCTTGCGTTTTCACGTGCTCGGGCCGGAAGCCCATGCCGATCAGACGCGCCGGAAGCCGCCTGAGAACCGGGAAGCGATTGAACATCTTGACCATGAAGGGCGGTTTCGGCCGCTTGTTCATCGTGAGCACGTTGGAGATGACGCGGTTCTGGAGGAAGATCTGCAGACCTTGCGTCAGTTCCGTCGGCAATTGCCGCCGCTTCTCCACTTTCCGCAAATCGTCTTCGGTGACTTTGCCTTCGCGCAACGGGCCCGCCAGGATATTGGCCGCCGCGACGGCATCTTGAATCGCCAGGTTTATACCAACGCCTCCGATCGGTGACATGGCGTGCGCCGCATCGCCAATGCACAGGAGACCCGGCCGGTACCAGCGCTTCAAGCGGTCGACGCGCACGGTCAGCAGCTTGACGTCATCCCAGGACACGATCTCGCGCACGCGGTTCGACAGGGACGGCTGGAGCGCGACGATCGCCAGACGAAACGCTTCCAGCCCTTTGCGGCGCAACTCGTTGAAACCGCCTTTCGGAATGACGAAGGCACACTGCCAGTAGTCGCCGCGGTCGATCGTGATGAAGAAGCGTCCCGGCTCGATATGGCCGAGGCTCTCCGAGCCGTCCTCCGGGCGCTTGGATAGACGCAACCACAAGACGTCCATGGGCGCGCCGCGATTTTCGACCTCAAGTCCCGCGAGATTGCGGACCGTCGAGTGCCGCCCGTCAGTGCCAACCACGAGATCGGCGTGAACCTCCAGGTCGCCTTGCGGGGACGCCGCCTTCAGGCCGGCCACGCGATCGCCGTCCTTGATCAGCTCGTCCACTTCCGCCTGCATACGCAAATGAAAGCCGGGATATTGCTTTGCCTTCAGGGCGAGAAAATCGAGGAAGTGCCATTGCGGCATGAAGGCGATGAACTTGCAGACCGTCGGCAGGTGCGTGAAGTCGGCGATGCGGACCATCTCTCCGCCGATCTCCGACCCGAGCGTTTTCACCTCTTGGTGCGGCCGGGTGAGAAATTCATCGAGCACCCCAAGCTCGTGCATGACTTGCAGGGTCGAGGGGTGGATGGTGTCGCCGCGAAAGTCGCGGAAGAAGTCTTCGTGCTTTTCCAGCACGACGACATCGACCCCGGCGCGGGCCAGCAGATAGCCCAGCATGATTCCGGCCGGACCGCCGCCGGCGATGGCGCATTTGGTGGTGATGCTCTCCGTGGCCATGGCGTTCCCTCAATGCCGCGTGCGGGGCCACTCCTAGCCAGCATGCCGCCGCAACCTTCGGCTGAAAAGATTTAGAAACCCTATGGGGTGGCTGCGGGCGCGGCGGCCGTGGCGCCTGCGCGATGATGGCTGAGATCGCGAAACCTTGGATTTCTGCCGTTCAGGGGGTTTTCCGGGTCCCATCCATAGGCGACGGTCGAGAAGCGTGCGGAGAGCGCATCGTAGAGAAGGAGCCGGCCCACCAGCCCCTCGCCGATGCCGAGCAGCTCCTTCACCACCTCGACCGCTTGGAGGCAGCCGACCACGCCCGCCACGGCGCCGAGAATTCCGGCTTCGGCGCACGCCGGCACGGTGCCCTCCGGCGGCGGATCGGGAAATAGGCAGCGATAGCTGGGGCGGGAGTTCCCGTTCTCGTCCGCCTCGAAGGCGCGGAAGGTGGTGAGCTGACCGTCGAACGGCCCCACGGCAGCCGTAACCAACGGCGCCTTGGCGAAATAGCACGCGTCGTTGACGAGATAGCGCGTGGCGAAATTGTCGGATCCGTCGGCGACGATGTCGAAACCCCGCACAATATCGAGCGCGTTCTCCGCAACGAGGCGCGTAGAGAAGAGCGTCGTCTCCACATGCGGGTTGAGGCGTTCGAGCATGGCCGCCGCGCTTTTGGTCTTGAGGCGGTCAACGCTTTCCGTGTTGTGTGCAATCTGGCGCTGGAGGTTATCGACACTGACGCGGTCATCGTCGATGAGACCGATCTGCCCAACGCCCGCCGCGGCGAGATACAGCATCAGCGGTGAGCCAAGACCGCCCGCGCCGACGATCAGCACGCGCGCGGCCTTCAAGCGCTGCTGGCCTTCGCCGCCGATCTGCTTCAGCACCAGATGGCGCCGATAGCGTTCGATTTCCTCGTCGCTGAGCATGGCTTCAATCTATGCCTTGCGTCGCCTCGCGGCCAGTCAGGCGCGCCTAGCCCGTGGAGCCAAAGCCGCCGGCGCCGCGCTCCGTCTCGTTCAGCGCATCCGCCTCCACGATCTCCACTTGGGTGACCGGCGCGACGATAGCCTGGGCAATGCGGTCCCCGCGTCTAATCAAGAACGGGACGTTGCCGAGATTGATGAGCAGCACTCTCACCTCGCCGCGATAATCCGCATCAATGGTGCCTGGACTGTTCAGCACGGCAATGCCGTGCTTTAGCGTGAGCCCTGAGCGCGGGCGGATTTGCGCCTCGTAGCCGGCGGCGAGCTCGAACACGAGCCCGGTCGGCACCAGCACACGGTCGCTAGGGTCGAGCGTAATGGGGCCGTCTTCAGGGACGGCGGCGAGAAGATCGAAGCCCGCGGCATGAGCCGATTGATAGGCAGGGAGCGGCAACTCTTCGGCGTGGGGTAGGCGCAAAATCCGAAGCGTGGCGCTCATTCGGCGGCCGCGCTCAACGTGGTGAGAGCTTCGCCCGCGCGGGCGAGCAGCTTTGCTGCCATCTCGTCCTTGCTCATGGCGGGCCAGTCCTCGACGCTCGTGCCGGTGACAAGATGCACTTCCGTGCGATCGCCGCCCATAATGCCGGTGCCGGCCGACACGTCGTTGGCGACGACCCAGTCGGCACCCTTGGCGCGGCGTTTGTCGCGCGCGTGCTCGACGACGTCTTGCGTCTCCGCGGCGAAACCGATCACGAGATCGGGCCTCATGGGTCCTTCGACCGAAATGGTGGCGAGGATGTCGGGGTTCTTGGCAAGGGCGAGCGACAACTCCGTCACGTTGTCTTGCTTCTTGAGCTTCTGAGAAGCTTCGGCCTGCGCGCGCCAATCGGCGACAGCGGCGGCGCAGATCGCGATGTCGGCAGGCAGTGCATCGATCACCGCATCCAACATCTCCTGCGCGGTCTCTACCTTGATGGCGGTGACGCCGTCGGGCGCGGGCAGCGCGACGGGACCGGAGATCAGCGTAACGCGCGCGCCCAACTCTACCGACGCGCGGGCGAGCGCATGGCCCTGCTTGCCGGAGGACCGGTTGGCGATGTAGCGCACCGGATCGAGCGGCTCATGTGTCGGACCGGAAGTGATCAATACATGCCGCCCCGAGAGCGGCCCGCTGGGCGCGGCCGCAAGCGATCCCTCGATCGCGGCAACGATCGCCTCCGACTCGGCCATACGGCCGGGCCCGTGTTCACCGCACGCCATGTCGCCGTCATCCGGTCCAACAAAATGAATGCCGTCGGCGCGGAGCGTCGTGACATTGCGGCGCGTCGCCGGGTGCTGCCACATGCGCACATTCATGGCGGGCGCCACCAAAACAGGCTTGTCGGTGGCAAGCAGCACGGTCGAGGCGAGATCGTTGGCAAGCCCTGACGCCATCTTGGCGAGAATGTCTGCCGTGGCGGGCGACACCACGACGAGGTCGGCCTCGCGCGACAAGCGGATATGACCGATCTCTGCTTCGTCCTTGAGGTCGAACAGGTCGGTGAAGGTCTTGTCCCCGGAGAGTACGGAGAAGGAAAGCGGCGTCACGAATTCCGCGCCGCCTTTGGTCAGGATCACGCGCACGGACGCGCCCCGCTCGGTCAAGCGGCGCACGAGCTCGAGGCTCTTATAGGCGGCGATGCCGCCGCCAACGATCAAAAGGATACGCTTTCCTTGCACGGGTCTCTTTCCTGGCTCTGGGGTCCTTTAGTCTACCACACCGCCTAGAGCAGCAGCGCCAGCGCGATAGCGACGAGCGCGGCCGCGCCGACCCAGATGCCGACACGGCTCCAGCGGTCGCGCGTATACTGGGCCTCCGCCAAGCGCTCCACGCTCTGATCGTCCAGGCGGAGCCCGTCGCCCACGATGGCTCCGAAGGCGTCCACGGTGCGCTCGGCTTGCGTCAGGAGCCGCGGCAGATCGCCGACGAAGCGGCCTACGGACGCTGCGCCCTCGGCCGCCTGCTCCAGCCGTGCACCGGCGCCCAGCTGGCTCTCCAGCCACTCCTTCACCACAGGCTCGGCCACGACCCACATGTTCAGTTCGGGATCGAGGCTGCGGCCCACGCCTTCCACGACGACCATGGTCTTTTGCAGCATGATCAGCTCGGGCCGGGTCTGCATGTCGAAGACCTCGGTGTACTGGAGGAGCTGGCCCAGAAGATGCGCCATGGAGATTTCGCTGGCAGGACGGTCCATGATGGGCTCACCAATGGCCCGCAAGGCTTGCGCGAACTGCGCCACCGAATGTTTGCGCGGCACATAGCCCGCATCGAAATGCACCTGCGCCACACGCATATAGTCGCGCGTGATGAAGCCGTAGAGAATCTCGGCGAGGAAGCGCCGCTCCTTCATGCCGAGCCGGCCCATGATGCCGAAGTCGACGGCAACGATACGCCCTTCGCCGTCGACGAACAGATTGCCCGGATGCATATCCGCGTGGAAGAAGCCGTCCCGCAAAGCATGCCGCAGGAAAGTCTGCATGAGCCGCGCGCCGAGTGGCTTGAGGTCATGACCAGCCGCGCGGAGCTTGTCATGGTCGGCGATGGGAACGCCGTCGATCCATTCCAGGGTCAGCACGCGGCGGGCACTGCGCGTCCAGTCGACTTTCGGCACACGGAAGCCTTCGTCGTCCTTGGAGTTTTCCGCCATCTCCGAGAGCGCCGCGGCTTCCATGCGCAGGTCCATCTCGATGGCGACGGACTTCGACAGCGTGTCCACCACGGCGATAGGCCGCAAGCGCCGGGACGGCGAATGGAAGCGCTCGATCAGGCGCGCGGCGAAGAAATAGGAATCGAGGTCCTTCTTAAAACGCTGCTCGACGCCGGGACGCAGAACCTTCACCGCAACGTCGCTCAATGTGCCGTCCGGTGCCTTCACCTTGGCCTTGTGCACTTGCGCGATGGACGCAGCCGCGACCGGCGGGCCGAACTCGGCGAAGAGCTGACCAATGGGCGCTTCGAGTTCCGTCTCGACTGCCTTGACTGCTTCTTCGTGTGAGAACGGCGGAAGTCGGTCTTGCAGCGTGGAGAGATCGCGCGCCAGCTCACGGCCGATAATGTCGTCGCGAGTGGCGAGGAACTGTCCAAGCTTGATGTAGGAGGGCCCTAGCGATGTCAGCGCGGTCGACAACCTCGCCTCGTTGCCGGAAGCGGCGCCGTTCTGCCGCAAGGGGGCCGTGACCCTGCCGAACACGGCAAGCGGCCCGGACAGTTTGGTGTCCGCGGGCAGTACCCGCGCGCCGCTCCAGGCGAGCGTTGCGCCCGCCTTGGTTAGCCGCGCCATATTCGCGATGGCGTTCACTTATCGCTGCCTCATCTAAAGCCGCCAAGCGGCGTGGATCGCCGCGATCCCGCCGGTCAGGTTCCGATAGCGCACGCGCTCGAACCTTGCATCTCTTATCATCTGCACGAAGCGTTCCTGATCGGGAAAGCGTCTTATGCTTTCCACCAGATAGCGGTAGGACTCCGCGTCGCCAGCGACAAGCTGGCCAAGCTGCGGAATGGCATTCAAGGAATAGGCGTCGTAGAGCGTGTCGAGCAGTGGCATCTCGACGCTCGAGAATTCCAAGCACAGGAACCGCCCGCCGGGCTTCAGCACGCGGAAGGCCTCGCAAAGCACCTTATCGATATGGGTGACGTTGCGGATACCGAAGGCAATCGTATAGGCGTCGAAGCTGCGGTCTTCGAAGGGGAGGTTTTCGGCATTGGCTTGCACGAATTCGAGGGCCCTGCGCCCGCCAGCGCGCGCCTTCCCCGCCTCCATCATCTCGGCGCTGATATCGCAGATCACGGCGCTGCCGCCCCGCCCCGCCGCATCGAGAAAGCGGAAGGCCACGTCGCCGGTGCCGCCGGCCACGTCGAGCAAGGCAAAGGGCGTTTCGCCCTTGGGCGGAGCGAGCGCGCCGATGAGCTCGTCCTTCCATAGGCGATGGAGCCCCCCGGACATCAGATCGTTCATCAGGTCGTAGCGGGGTGCGACCTTGGAAAACACTTGGTTTACAAGGCCTTGGCGCGCGCCCTCGGCCACGCGGGCAAAGCCGAAGCTCGCCTCAGTGTCCCTGGGGGCTGTGTCTTTGTGGTCTTCGGGCATGGCAGCGGACAATAGCCTAAGCCAAAAGTTCAGGCTATTGTTGCAGTGCAATGAGGTTATTCTGCGCTGCAATATGCAGGGACGGCCATGCCTGAGCTTCCTGAAGTGGAGACCGTCCGCCGTGGGCTGGCGCCCATTCTCGTGGGCAACAGCTTCGCCCGCGTGGAGCAGCGGCGTCCCGATCTGCGCTTTCCTTTGCCCGAGCGGTTCAGTGAGCGGCTGCAAGGGCGGACGATCGAAGCGCTCGACCGGCGCGCGAAATATCTCTTGGCCCGGCTCGACGACGGCGAGGTTCTGATCATGCATCTGGGCATGACGGGGCGCTTCGCCATCGACAAGGCGAACGGCGTGGGCGCGCCAGGCCGCATCGCACGCGCGCCGGCTCAAACACCGAAGCACGAGCATATTGTCTTCCATCTGCGCGACGGCTCGGCGGTGCGCTACAACGACGTGCGCCGCTTCGGGATCATGGATCTCGTTCCTTCGAGCTCCCTCGACAGTCACGCATTGTTCAAAAGCCTCGGGGTGGAACCTCTTGGCGATGCGCTGACCTCCGAATGGCTCGCGGGAAAGCTCAAAGGCAAAGCCACGTCGATCAAAGCCGCCCTGCTGGATCAGCGGCTGATCGCGGGGATCGGCAACATCTATGCGTGCGAGGCGCTGCATCGCGCGGCCATCTCACCTCTCAAGCTCGCCGGTGCGCTCACAACAAAGACCGGCAAGCCGACAAAAAAGACGGACGCGCTCGTTCGGGCGATCAAGGCGGTGCTGGAAAGCGCCATCAAAGCCGGCGGGTCGTCGTTGCGCGACTATCGCCACACCGACGGCCGGCTCGGACGTTTCCAGCATCGATTCAAGGTCTATGGCCGCGAGGGCAAGCCGTGCCCACGGACGGGATGCGGCGGCACGGTCCGCCGCAACGTTCAAAGCGGCCGTTCGACCTTCTTCTGTTCAACCTGCCAAAAATGAGGGACTGACATCCATGCTTGCCGAGGACATCGCACAAGGCGAGGAAGCGCCCGCCCAGAACCCTTATCAGACGTTGATCGTCACGCGAGAGGGCAAGGTCGGGCTGATCACGCTCAACCGTCCCAAGGCGCTGAACGCGCTCAATACGCAGCTCATCGGAGAGCTGAACAAGGCCTTGAAGGCATTCGACACCGATCCAGAAATCGGCTGCATCGTCATCACTGGCAATGAGAAGGCGTTTGCCGCCGGCGTCGACATCAAGGAGATGCACACCAAGTCGTTCGTTGAGGCGTATGGCAGCGACTTCTTGGCGCCGTTCGACAAGATCAACAATATCCGCAAGCCCATCATCGCCGCGGTCGGCGGGTATGCGCTCGGCGGCGGCTGCGAGCTTGCCATGTGCTGCGACATCATCCTGGCTGCCGACAATGCCGTGTTCGGTCAGCCGGAGATCAATCTCGGCATCATGCCGGGCGCAGGCGGGACGCAGCGCCTGACGCGCGCCGTGGGCAAGGCCAAAGCGATGGAGCTGTGCCTCACCGGACGCCAGATGAATGCCGAAGAGGCGGAGCGCGCGAGCCTGGTGAGCCGCGTGGTGCCTGCCGGTGAGCTGCTCGGCGAGGCCATGAAGGTCGCGGCCAAGATCGCCAATCTGTCCCAGCACGCGGTGATGATGATCAAAGAGGCGATCAACCGCGGGTTCGCCACGACGCTCGCCGAAGGCACGCGCTTCGAGCGCGGCCAGTTCTACTCGCTGTTCGCGACCGAGGACCAGAAGGAAGGCATGACCGCCTTCATCGACAAGCGGAAGCCGGCCTTCAAGAACCGCTAGGAGCCGGTGAGGCTTGCCCTTCGCCGCACGATCTTCCAAGCTCTTGGGAAGGGAGTTCGCCGATGCGCGGGAAGGTGACAGTCATTGCGTTTCATCGAGCCAAGCCCGGCAAGGAGCGCGCCTTACGCGAGACCCTGCTGGCGCTGTGTGGTCCGACGCGCGTGGAGAAGGGCTGCATAAATTACGACCTCCATGTTTCCGCCGATGATCCTAGCCTTCTGGTCTTCCACGAGAACTGGGTCTCCAAGGCGGATCTCGAGGCGCACCTCGCCTCCCCGCATATCGACGCCTTCCGGGAGATTGCCGGGGAACTGCTCGCCGAACCCCCTGACATCACCCTATGGAGCGAGGCGGAGGCTTAAGGGCCCTCCAGGAGCCTTCGGGCGCCTCGGCGCCATAGTTGACGCTTTGGGGGGCGCTCGGTATAGAGCACTCAAATTTCGCGTTTCCGGCACTTTTGAGAGCCGCAAAACGGCGAACCGAAAGTAGCCCTCAAGGACCCTAAATATGGCCAATACCAAGTCGGCGAAGAAAGCCGTTCGCCAGATCGCCCGTCGCACCGAAGCCAACAAGGCTCGGCGCAGCCACATGCGCAGTTCAATCCGCAGAGTGGAGGAGGCGATCGCGACAGGCAGCAAGGAGGCCGCTCAGGCAGCCTTGAAGGAAGCCGAGCCGATCATGGCGCGGACGGCCCAGAAGGGCCTGCTCCACCGCCGTGCCGCGTCCCGCAAAGTGTCCCGCCTCGCCAAGCGCGTCAGCGCGATGGGCGCGTAGCCGGACCCGCTCAAAATCACACGCGCAATATTTGTTGCTTAAGTGCCACAGCGTTTGCACGCGTGTCTGCGCGCGCGTTCGCGCTTCATGTCAATTTGACGACTATTTCAATCGCTTGACGATTGGCAGCGCCAACATGACAGATTGGTTTTCCACCAACTTCCCTCTGAAAAAAAAATTTGAGGTTGCACTGCCTCCAAAAGCCCTGTCCGCAGAGGGATCGGCCCTCTAGCTCCGTCGATTCGCGCTTTCGACACAGAGGCTTGCGGATCGCGCGTAGTCGGACCGCTTACTGATCAATACTGTCGCTCGCGCCCCTTGCATACGCTTGATTGCTGGGGTTTCCGTGTGTATAGTCTGGTTAACCGAACGGGGAAGTCCCCTCCTTACAATTGAGTATCTTGGCCTTGGCGCTTGCTGGGATAGGTTTTATTTGTCTTCGCAGTAAGGGGGGATGAACATCTTGTGGAATGCTTATGCGTAATCTGTGAGTATTTCGGGTGTAAGTTTCGTGAAGTCAGCACGAATTGTGGTTGGCACCGAAACTGTTCTTAAGACGTGCTCAAACTTTTGCGGGAGGAGGCTCGATCTTGGGCGCGCAGTCGGATGAAAACCCGGTCGACGAGGTTGATGTGGCAACGGCCTGGAATGGCCTCAAGGCAACCCCTCGATCACAACTCGTCGATGTGCGCACCCGTGCGGAGTGGACCTATGTAGGGATCCCCGATCTTGTGCCGTTGGGAAAGCGGACTGTACTCGTTGAGTGGCAAACCTTTCCCGATCAGTCCGTGGATCCGCGCTTTGCCGAACGCCTTGCCAATGAGTTGACGGCGCTCGGTGTCCAGTTAGACGACGACCTCTTCTTTATTTGCCGTTCGGGTAGCCGGAGCTTGGCCGCGGCCAAGGCGATGGCAGCGGCTGGGTACCGTGCGTGTCACAACGTGTCAGAGGGGTTCGAGGGACCGCTCGACGACGCAAGGCATCGCGGGGCCCAATTGGGTTGGAAAGCGATTGGACTTCCCTGGCAGCAAAGCTAGGGACCGATCGAATGGGACGGTTGTGGCTGTCCGCGTCGATCAAGTTGGCTGCTCAAGTAACATGCGTGCGGTGCGTAATGGCGCGACAAAAAATGAACAGGAAAGAACAACACCGTGGCAGAGGCACAAGCACGGGCTCATCACGAGCCAGAGGAGCAGTGCGCACCAAGCGAAGCTTGGACGAGAGTAAAGGCCCGCTTACGTGGGGAAGTGGGGGAGGACGTCTACGCAAGCTGGTTTAAGGGCGTGGAGGTCCAAGAGGTGGGCGAAGGCGTTGTCCATCTCACCGTGGCGACACGTTTTTTACGGAACTGGCTGCGCACCCACTACTACGAATCCGTCTTGAGGCATTCGCGCGGCGAGTGGCCCGCGGCTGAACGCCTTGAGTTCACGGTTCGGCAGCCGCATTTTGCGGTCGAGCCGGTCAAGGACCCGCCACGCGTACAGCGCGCGCCGGCGCCCGCCGCAAACGACCGGACGCTCCTGCCGATGCCGTTGCGCACCGGCTATGAGGGCTTCGAAGGCTCGCCCCTCGACCCGCGCCTCAGCTTCTCCAGTTTCGTCGTGGGCAACACGAACAAGCTGGCGCACGCAGCGGCACAGCAGGTCGCACACGCTTCGTCGAGTCCGCAGTCTTCATTCAATCCATTGTTTTTGCACGGTAATGTCGGCCTGGGCAAAACCCATTTGTTGCACGCCATCGCCTGGGAGGTCACGCAGCAGAAGCCCGAGGCCGAGGTGCTTTACCTCACGGCCGAGCGCTTCATGTCCGGTTTCGTGCAAGCGTTGCGGGCGCGTGATGCACTGGCCTTCAAGGAGAAGCTCCGCAACATCGACATCTTGCTGATCGACGACATGGAGTTTCTGCAAGGCCCGACCATCCAGCAGGAGTTCTGCCACACGCTGAACTCACTGATCGACGGCGGACGGCAAGTGGTCGTCGCGGCCGATCGCGCGCCGACCCATCTCGACAAGCTCGACATGCGCATGCGCTCACGGCTTGGCGGCGGGCTCGTGGCCGAGATCAAGGCCATGGACTACGATCTGCGGCACAAGATTCTGGAGAAGCGGGCGCAAGAGGCCTGCACCGAGACGAACGGACTGGAAGTATCGGACACCGTGCTCGCCTTCCTTGCCGAACGCCTGAGCGAAAGCGGGCGGGAGCTCGAAGGCGCAGTTCACCGCCTTAGGGCGAGCTATCAGCTCACCGACGAGCCGGTGACGATCGCCATCGCCGAGCAGATCGTGCGCGATCTGATGCGGGGCGCGGAGCCGCGGCGGGTGCGTATCGACGACATCCTACGGACGGTGTCGAAGCATTACGGCGTCAACCGCGGCGATCTCCTGTCTGGACGGCGCAACCGCTCGATCGTGCGGCCGCGTCAGATCGGCATGTATCTCGCCAAACTCCTGACCTCCCGCTCTCTGCCGGAGATTGGGCGGCGGTTCGGCAACCGCGATCACACCACGGTGCTGCATGCGATCCGCAAGATCGAGCAGCTGATGAGCGACGACAACCAGCTTCGCGAGGAGATCGAACTGTTGAAGCGTCTGCTGCGCGACTAGGGGGAAAGGCAGGAGGGGCCTTGCGCTTTGGCCTGAGGCCTCTCCCCTGCTCTTGCAAATTTCGCGGCGTCGCGCCAAGTTCGACTGGGCTTTCCGCCCGTTTTCCCTAGGCCTCCACCAAGGCCGGACCGGAGCAGAAAGATGCTTCTGGCTGGGAAACACTCGGCGAGAAAACGAACCAATTTTCGGGGTATTCTCCAACCATGCGCCTCACCATCGACAAGCCCGGTCTGGCCAAGTCGCTCGCCCACGTGGCGAGCGTGGTCGAACGGCGCAACACCATCCCCATTCTTTCGAATGTGCTGCTCACGGCGGACGCGAACGAGCTGAAGCTGACCGCGACCGACCTCGACATGGAGCTCGTGGAACGGGTGGCCTGCACCGCCCAAGGCGACGGCGCGGTCACCGTGCCAGCCCATATGTTCTACGACATCGTCCGCAAGCTGCCGGACGGCGAGATCGAGCTCAATCGCGATGCGGAGCAAGAGCGTCTCGTCATCACCAGCGGTCCCGCGCAGTTCTCGCTACAAACGCTTCCCGCCGACGATTTTCCGTCGCTCAGCGTGGAAGACCTCGACCATGCCTTCAAGGTCCCGGCCGGCGATCTCAAGCGGCTGATCGAGAAGACGCGCTTCGCCATCTCCACCGAGGAGACGCGCTACTATTTGAACGGCATCTATCTCCATGAGGCCAAGGGTGAGAGCGAGGGCAAACCTACGCTTCGGGCCGTGGCCACGGACGGACACCGTCTGGCGCAAGTCGAGTTGCCGCTGCCATCAGGCGCTGCCGGCATGCCCGGCGTGATCGTGCCGCGCAAAACCGTGCAGGAGCTCTCCAAGATCGTGGAGGACGAGGACGGCGAGGTGACCATTGAGCTGTCACCGTCGAAGATCCGCATCGCCGCTGGCCGCGTGGTGCTGACCTCCAAACTGATCGACGGCACCTTCCCCGACTACGAGCGCGTCATCCCGCAAGGCAACGACAAGCAGCTCGAGGTGGACAACGAGACCTTCTCGAAGGCCGTGGACCGGGTGTCGACCCTGTCCAGCGACAAGGGCCGCGCTGTGAAGCTCGCGCTGGCCGACGGCACGCTGACCCTGTCGGTGAACAATCCCGAATCCGGCAGCGCCACTGAGAAACTTTCTGTCGAATACGAACACGATCCGCTCGAGATCGGGTTCAACGCCCGCTACCTGCTCGACATTTCCGATCAGTTGGAGGGCGAAACGGCCGAGTTTCATCTGGCCGATCCGGGATCGCCGACCATGGTGTGCGACGTAAAGGATCCATCGGCGCTTTATGTCCTCATGCCGATGCGGGTATGAACGCAACGCCGCGGCAGCACACACCCGAGGATGCGCACGCGTCCCAGCCTGACCTGACGCGGCTTTCCGTCCGCACGTTGAAGCTCACCAACTTTCGCAACTATGCAAGCGCGCGCCTCGATCTCGATGCGCGGCCCGTGGTGCTCACCGGCGACAACGGCTCGGGCAAGACCAACCTGCTGGAGGCTGTGTCGTTGCTGGGTCCCGGCCATGGCTTGCGGGGCCGCCCCTATGTCGAGCTTGCACGCAAAGACGGGGACGGCGGATTTGCCATCGCCGCCACGGTGATGACGCGGGCTGGGGAAACAGAAATCGGTACCGGGCTGCTTGCCAGTGCGCGCGAAGAGGGCACGGGCCGCACGGTACGCATCAACGGCAAGGACCATAGCGCGGGCGCCCTCGGCGAGTATGTGAAGCAGGTCTTCCTCATCCCCGCCATGGACGGACTGTTCACGAGCGGCGGATCGGAACGGCGGCGCTTTCTCGACCGCCTCGTGCTTTCCATCGACCCGCTGATGCGCACGCCGCTGAACCGCTATGAACGGGCCATGCGCCAGCGCAACCGGCTGTTCCAGATGCGGGAGCATTCGCGCAGTCTCTTCGAGGGCCTGGAGGAGCAGATGGCTGAAGCCGGGGTCGCCATCGCCGCCGCGCGGTACGACGCCGTGGAGCGGCTCACCGGCCTGATCGAGGAGACACGAGAAGCCCAGGGCGAAGGCCCCTTCCCGCACGCGGTGCTGGCGCTTCACGGCACGCTGGAATCGGAGCTGACCGAGCGGCCCGCAACGGAGGTTGAGGACGTCTTTCGCATCCTGCTGGAGGACGGCCGGGAGCGGGACCGTGCGGCGTCGCGGACCCTTGAAGGTCCGCACAGAAGCGACCTATTAGTGGTTCACGGGCCTAAGAACGCGCCCGCCGCCCAGTGCTCCTCCGGCGAGCAAAAGGCCCTTCTGCTGGGTCTCATCCTCGCCAAGGCCGAGCTCATCAAGTCGCTCGAAGGCAACGCCCCCCTTATCCTCCTGGACGAGGTCGCGGCCCATCTCGATGCGGCCCGCAGGGAAGCCCTTTTTGGCGAGATTTTGCGGCTCGGAGTGCAGGCCTGGATGACCGGAACGGATAAGGAGCTTTTTTCGCCGATCGCCCAAGACGCCCAAATCTTTGCTGTGAATCAGGGTAATATCGAAGCCTGAATCAGGGGCCTCTCGGGCCTCCCAAAAAGACCCATTACTGCGACCTTCAAGAACACCTCAGGACACCATGACACCAGCTGCCAAACGCAAAGCTGAAGCTGCCGCAGACTACGGCGCAGAGTCGATCAAAGTGCTGAAAGGCCTCGACGCCGTGCGCAAGCGGCCGGGCATGTATATCGGCGACACCGACGACGGCTCCGGCCTGCACCACATGGTCTACGAGGTGGTCGACAACGCCATCGACGAGTCGCTCGCCGGCTATTGCGACGAGATCAACGTCATGCTCAACGCCGACGGCTCGGTGACCGTGGAAGACAACGGCCGCGGTATTCCCACCGAGATCCACAAGGGCGAAGGCGTGTCCGCGGCCGAAGTGATCATGACGCAGCTCCACGCCGGCGGAAAGTTCGACCAGAACTCCTACAAGGTCTCCGGCGGACTGCACGGCGTGGGCGTGTCGGTGGTGAACGCGCTGTCGAGCATGCTGGAACTCACCATTTGGCGCGACGGCAAAGAGCACACGATGCGCTTTGCCGACGGCGTGCCCGAGGTGCCGCTGAAGCCCATGCGCGACTCGCAAGGGCGGACCGGCACACGCATCACTTTCGTGCCGAGCACGAACACCTTCACCATGGTCGACTTCGATTACGCGACATTGGAGCATCGCTTGCGCGAGCTCGCGTTCCTGAACTCCGGCGTACGCATTATCCTGTCGGACTTGCGCGGCGTCGAACCCAAGACCGAGGAGATGCACTACGAAGGGGGTTTACGCGCCTTCGTGCAGTTCCTCGACCGCACCAAACATCCGCTCATCAACGAGCCGGTTGTCGTGGAGAAGACGCAAAGCCGCATCACGGTGGAAGCGGCCTTGTGGTGGAACGACAGCTACCACGAGAACGTCTTGTGCTTCACCAACAACATCCCGCAGCGGGATGGCGGCACGCATTTGGCCGGCTTCCGCGCGGCGCTGACCCGCACGGTGAACACTTACGCCGCGGCGTCCGGCATCGCCAAAAAAGAGAAGGTGGCGCTCACGGGCGACGATGCGCGCGAGGGACTCACTTGCGTGCTTTCGGTGAAGGTGCCCGATCCGAAATTCTCCAGCCAGACCAAGGACAAGCTCGTCTCCTCGGAAGTGCGCCCGGTGGTCGAGAGCGTGGTGGCCGAGCGGCTCTCCCAATGGTTCGAGGAGAACCCGGGCGAGGCACGCAATATCGTGCAGAAGATCGTGGAAGCGGCGGCCGCGCGCGAAGCGGCGCGCAAGGCCCGCGAACTCACGCGGCGCAAGGGCGCGCTGGACGTGGCCTCGCTGCCCGGCAAGCTTGCCGACTGTCAGGAGCGCGATCCGGCCAAGTCCGAGATCTTCCTGGTCGAGGGCGACAGCGCCGGCGGCAGCGCCAAGCAGGCGCGCGAACGCGCGTTCCAGGCGGTACTGCCCTTGCGCGGCAAGATCCTCAACGTGGAGCGCGCGCGCATCGACAAAATGCTGTCGAGCGCGGAGATCGGTACGCTCATCACCGCGCTTGGCACAAGTATCGGCGATGAGTTCGACCTAGCGAAGCTGCGCTATCACAAGATCATCATCATGACGGACGCCGATGTCGACGGCTCGCACATCCGTACGCTGTTGCTCACCTTCTTCTACCGGCAGATGCCGTCGATCATCGAGGCGGGCCACCTCTATATCGCCCAACCGCCGCTCTACAAGGTGAAGCGCGGGAACCATGAGCGCTATCTCAAGAACGAAGATGGTCTTGAGGACTACCTCATCGGCGAGGGGCTTCAGGACACCGTGCTGACGACCGGCGAGGACGCCGCGCGCGGCGGCGGGGACTTGCGCGACATCGTGGAGCAGGCGCGGCTCGTTACGGGCATCCTGCGTGGGCTGCATAGCCGCTATCCGCGTTTCGTCATCGAGCAAGCGGCCATCGCGGGTGCCCTCAGTCCGGACGTGCTGAAGGACACGAAGCAGGCGCAGGCCGCGGCGGCCTATATCGCCAAGCGGCTCGACTCGCTGTCGGAAGAGACCGAGCGCGGCTGGCACGGCGAAGCGCTGCCCGAAGGCGGACTTCGCTTCTGGCGCGAGCTGCGCGGCGTGATGGAGTCTCATCTGATCGACGGGCCGTTCATCGCCTCCGCCGATGCACTGAAGCTCGATCAGTACGCCCCGCACCTGCAAGAGGTCTACGCCAAGCCGGCCACCCTCAAGCGAAAAGACACGAGCCTGGAAGTCCACGGGCCCTCGGAACTGCTCGATGCGGTGATGGAGACCGGACGCAAGGGCCTTACGCTCCAGCGCTATAAGGGCCTTGGCGAAATGAACGCCGACCAGCTCTTCGAGACGACGCTCGACGTCGATACGCGCACCATCCTCCAGGTGAAGATCCGGGAGGGTGAGGACGCCGACGACATCTTCTCGCGGCTGATGGGCGACGTGGTCGAGCCCAGGCGCGAGTTCATCCAGGAAAACGCCCTGGAAGTTGCCAATCTGGACGTTTAGCGGCGCCTCCTACGCCTCCATTCCTTAACGCTGTGGCAAGGCGGGCCCCTTAAGGTTTCCGCGCGAAGAGCCTTGCGATTCACCATTTTTGGTGGCGAGGCTCACCTTCGAGTTCAGTTGAGGCGTTGAGTTGAGATGAGCGGCGTGCGGCGAAAGGCCAAACCCCAAGGCAGGAGCAGCAAACCGGCGGGCTCGCGTGGACCCACGCGGCGCCGGCCACCATCGAAGCGGCGCCCTTCCAGCCGGCGTCCCAAGGGCCGCTTTGCCCGCCTAAGACGCACCGCCCGGGCGCATCCTTACCTCTTCAAAGCCCTCCGCTTCAGCCTTTTAGCTGCGATCTGGGGCACCATCGCGCTCGGCGGAGCGGTGGTCTATTTCATTTCCCAGGTCCCCGATCCCCTGCTCGCCACCCTCGACGACCGTCCGCCCAACGTTACGGTTCTGGCCGCCGACGGCACCGTTTTGGCAGAGCGGGGTTTGCGCCGCGGGCATATCCGCGTGGACGTGCTTCCCGATCACCTCATCAAGGCGGTGATGGCGACGGAGGACCGCCGCTTCTACCATCATCTCGGCATCGACCCGGTTGGCCTCGCGCGCGCCAGCTACCGAAATTTCACCGCGGGCACCGTCGTCCAGGGTGGCTCCACCATCACCCAGCAGCTTGCCAAGAACCTGTTCCTCAAGCCGGACCGCACGATCACGCGCAAGTTGGAGGAACTCATCTACGCGGTGTGGCTGGAGCAGCGCTTCTCCAAGGACGAGATCCTCGAGCTTTACCTGAACCGCGTCTATTTCGGCGGCGGTACTTACGGCGTGGAGGCCGCGGCCCGGCATTATTTCGGCCGCTCTGCACGTGACGTTTCGCTGGCGCAGTCGGCGATGCTGGCTGGCCTTCTCAAGGCGCCCTCACGCTACGCACCGACCCGCAGTGTGCGTGCGGCGAGCACGCGTGCCCAGGTCGTGCTCGACAACATGGTCGAGGCGGGATTCATCACAGAGGCGACGGCCCGCAAAGTCGCCGCGCAGCCTCTGAAGCTTCGCGCCAAAGGCGATGATACGGGCTTCCCTTACGCTGTCGACTGGGTGGCGGAGCTGCTGCCCGAATATGTCGGCGAGAACGACGGCGCACTTGTCGTAAACACGACGGTCGACGCGCATCTGCAACGCGCCGCGCAGGAACGCCTGCGCAAGCTGCTCGACACCGAAGGACGTAAAGTGAAAGCCGGCCAAGGCGCCGTGGTCATCCTCGACCCCGCATCGGGCGCGGTAATGGCGCTGGTCGGCGGCCGGTCCTACAAAGCAAGCCCTTACGACCGCGCTCTGAAAGCCCTGCGCCAGCCGGGCTCTGCCTTCAAGCCCTTCGTCTATCTCGCGGCGCTGGAAAGCGGCTACACGCCAGACTCGGTCGCCTATGACGGTCCGGTCAATATCCGTGGCTGGCAGCCGAAGAACTACACGAACAAGTACAAGGGCAAGGTCACGTTGCGCTACAGCATGGCGCACTCGCTCAACACGGTCGCCGTCAAGCTGACCTCCGCGGTCGGGCCAGAGCGTGTGGCCCACACGGCGCGGCGTCTCGGCGTCAATTCAAAACTTCATACGCAGCCATCCATCGCCCTCGGCACGGCGGAGGTGACACTGCTGGAACTCGCCGGCGCATACGCCCCGTTTGCCAATGGCGGGAAACGCGTTCTGCCGCATGTTATCACACGCATCCGCAACGGCGAGGGCAAGACACTCTACAAGCGCCGGAAATCCGTTACAGGACAAGTGGTTGCGCTCCACAACGTCGGCGCCATGAACGACATGCTCAACACCGCGCTGGTGCGCGGGACCGGCAAGCGCGCAGCCATCCCCAAACACATGGCCGGGGGCAAGACCGGCACCACCCAGAATTCACGGGATGCCTGGTTCGTCGGCTACACGGCGCATTACGTGGCGGGCGTGTGGGTCGGAAACGACAACGGCAAGCACATGAAGAAGGTCACCGGCGGCACACTGCCCGCCTCGCTATGGCACGACATCATGCTCTCTGCACATGAGGACAAGCGGCCCTTACCGCTCCCGGGTGCACACAGCCGGCGGCCGCGTGAGGAGACCATCGCGGTGCGGCTGCCGTGGCCATCGCAAACGGCCAAAGCCCGCGACGACGCGACGGAGCGTCCCTTCTACCAACGCGTCTTTGGCTTCTTCGGCGGCGGGTAGAACTCTTCTGCTATTCGATGCTGTCCGCAGGCGAGGTGCCTTGCGAATGATGCGGCATGGCCTCCGCCCCGTAAGCATGGAGGTTGGAGCCGTATTTGCCCAGCCAGTCCCGCGCCTCCTCGTGCCGCGGCATGGTGCGCGCGACAACCGCCCAAAAGCGCGGCCCATGATTCATGTGGGCGAGATGGGCAACCTCGTGCGCGGCGAGATAGTCGAGCACGAAGGGCGGCGCCAGGACGAGCCGCCACGAGAAGGACAGCGCGCCGGTCGTAGAGCATGATCCCCAGCGCGTCGTCTGATCGCGCACGAAGATACGCTTCGGCTGCAGGTTCAGGCGCCTGGCATGAATGTCCACTCGCAGCTTCAGATCCAAATGGGCCTGGCGCCTCAGCCAGTCCAGCAGCCGGCGGGGCGCGTGTTCGTCCTCTCCGGAGATATGCAGGCGCGGCAGGCGCTCTTTGGCGACGCGCGCGCCGACTGGCCATGCGGGCGCGATCATTGCGTCCTCCGGGTCCTCGACCCAGACTACGCCACGGCGGCGCACGGGGCCGGCGAAACGCAAGAGGTGGGCGAGCCCGCGCAAGGGAATGACGGCGCCGTCGGTGAACGGCACTGGCTCGGGCAGGTCGGCGACCCGCTCCTTGAGCCAGTCCAAATGGCGTGACAGGAATTCGTCGGCATCGGCGAAGCTGGAATAGGCCGGCATGGTCAGGACCGCGCCGCGCCGTGCCTCGCTGACTTGAAGGCTGAACCGCCTGGCCCGCGTGCTGCGCCGCAGCAGCATCGGAATTTCCAAGCCCTGAATTTTGACCTCGATCGTCTCACCCCGCCCGAGATTGAGCCGCTTCAGCATCCCCGTCTCCCATACGCCACACCTTGAGGGCTACCCGAATCTGCGCCTTCAGCGTAGCACAGGGGCTCGCAAAAACGCTCGCCTGTGGTTTAGGCAACGCGGCTCAAGGCCCGTCCCAGAGCGCTTTTGCGGCGCTGGTGAGCCCGGATAAAACGACGGATTTCCGGCAAAATATCCGACCGGAAGCGCGAACCATTAAAAACGCCGTAGTGGCCGACGCCAGGCTGCAAATGGTGGGCGCGGAGACCGTCTGAGAGTTTGCTGCACAATGTTTGGGCAGCCTCAGTCTGGCCGATCCCGGAAATATCGTCCTTCTCGCCCTCGACCGTCATGAGCGCGACCCGCTTGACTTTCGAGGGGTCCACGGGCGTGCCCCGATGGCGCATTTCGCCCTTGGGCAGCTTGTAGTCGAGGAACACCGTCTCGATGGTCTGAAGGTAATACTCGGCCGTGAGGTCCATGACCGCGAGAAACTCGTCGTAGAACTCACGGTGCTTGTCGGCGGAATCGCCGTCGCCGCGGATCAGGTTATGGAACAGATCCCGGTGGGCGGTCAGGTGCCGGTCGATATTCATGCCCATGAAGCCGGAGAGCTGGAAGAAGCCCGGATAGACGAGCCGCATCATGCCGGGATACGGCCAGGGCACCTGGGTGATGACGTGTTGGCGGAACCAGCTCAGCGGCTTACCGTCGGCGAAGCGATTGACGGCTGTCGGGCTCTGCCGCGCATCGATGGGACCGGCCATGAGGGTCATGGAGCGGGGCACGGCGCGGTCCTTCTGCGCCTCCATCAGCGACACGGCGGCGAACACCGGAACGGTCGGCTGACAGACCGCCATGATGTGCACGTCGCCCTCGAAGGCTCTCAGAAACTCCGTGATGTAGTCGATGTAGACGTCGAGGTCGAAGGCCCCTGCGGCGCGCGGCACGAAGCGCGCGTCCTGCCATTCGGTGACATAGACGTCGTGATCGGGGAGGAGATCGCGAACTGTGCCGCGCAGAAGCGTCGCGAAGTGACCCGCCATAGGCGCCACCACGAGGACTTTCGGATCTTTTCGCCGGCGCGAACCCATCAGGTCCCGCTCGAAGTGCACGAGATTGCAGAACGGCTTCGACAGGACGGTGCGCAGCACGACGCCCACCTCCCGCCCGTCAACCTCGACCGTGTCTATCCCCCAGGCGGGCTTTCGGTAGCGGCGCGTCGAACGCTCGAACAGTTCGAGCGCGGCCGCGGCACCGCGGCCAAGCGCTGTCCGCGAGGCCGGGTTCAGCGGATTGCGCCACATCAAACGATAGGCTTCCGCCGTGGCGCGCGCCGGATGCAGCGCAGCCTGATTCAGCTCGTAGAGGTGGTACAGCATGATCGTCCCTCCGACTCATCAACAGTCTAATGCTGCATCGCGGAATCAGGTGGCGAATTTTTGCTGCAGTGCAATGACAGATGGCCGCAGGGGACATGCGCCGCGCGGCTATAGGTAGCGGCGCAAGGTTTCCGCCATTTTTTTAGGCGGCGTCCCATAAGGAATGTGCGTGACGAACGCGCCGTCCGGACCCATGAGGTAAACGAGCGCGGAGTGGTCGATGCTGTAATCTTCGCCCATGCTTTCGTCTTGGAACTTCTGGTAGGTCACGCGGTAGGCCTTCGCGGCCTTCTCGATCGCCTCGGGCGAGCCGGTGAGTCCGACAAAGTTCGTGCCGAAATTTTGCACATAGGCCGTGACAGCCTCGGGCGTGTCGCGCTCCGGATCGAGCGTGATGAAAATGGGGACAACCTTGTCTGCGTCCGCCCCGAGATCCTCCAGCGCCGCCGACATGACTTGCAGCTCGGCCGGGCAAATGTCCGGGCAGTGCGTGAAGCCGAAGAACACCAGCATATAGCGGCCGCGGAAATCCTTGTCGGTGACCGTCTTGCCGTCCTTGCCGGCGAGTTCGAATGGTCCGCCGATAAGCGCCTTGCCGCTCGTCACCACCCGCGTCCGTTGCGCATCGGTGTTGAGCAGCATCACGGCGCCGAGCAATGCGCCAATGACGAAGCCGCCAAGGATCACCAGAAGCAAAGGCCGTCGCATGCTTACTCCCCAAGCTGAAGCAGCGTGCCGTTCTCGCGGGCGCTACTGAGAAACCAGCTGAACGTGGCGTAGCCCGCCACGAGATAGATCGCGTTCAGGCCAAGCGCCCACCACAGATCCGCCGGATCGAACGTGCCGTGCAGCAGAATTGAGCGCATGCCCTCAAAAACATGGGTCGGCGGAAGCGCCAAGGCGACCGGCTGAAGCCAGTCAGGCAGAATCGAGACGGGATAGTAGACGCAACACAGTGGCAGCAACAGGAATGCCAGCGACCAGGCCAGTTCCTCCGCGCCAAGCCCATAGCGCAAAATGACGCCGGCGGCGATGAGCCCGAGCGACCAGCTCGTCAGCACCAGTACGAAAAAGAACGCCGCGAGCGCCAGGCCGAGATCGAGCAGGTTGAACCCGAAGAAGAGAAATGCGGCGATGGAAACCGGTACCATGCCGACGGAGAGCCGGATGATGCTCCACACGGAAAGCGCGGCGACCAGCTCGAACGGCCGCAACGGGCTTATCAGCAAATTCCCCAAATTGCGCGACCACATCTCTTCGATGAAGGTCGTGGAGAAGCCGATCTTCGAGCGGAACAGAATGTCCCACAGCAAGACCGAGCCGATCAGCACACCGGCGGCTTGCGCGTAGGGGTTCTCCGTGCTCGCCAGATATTTCTGCAAGAAGCCCCATGAGAGCATCTGGAGGAACGGCCAGTAGATCAGCTCCACGATGCGGACGCCGGAACTGCGCAACAGATACATGTAGCGGCGGACAAGCCCGGCGATGCGCCGTAGCGATGCGCGTGCGCCGCGCGGCGGCAGAAGAACCGGCTCGGTCGCATCTATGACACTGGGGACGCTCACGACGCCAGACTCTCGGGCACCGCCTGCGCATTGCGGCCACGTACGACATCGAGGAATACGTCTTCCAATGTCTGCCGGCCATGGGCTTCGATGAGCGCCTGCGGCGTCTCGTCTTCGATGATGCGCCCGGCCTGAAGCAAGATCACGCGGTCCGCGAGCCGCTCGACTTCGGCCATGTTGTGCGAGGCGAGCAGCAGTGTCGCTTTGCGTTCCCGCGCATAGCTCTTCAGCTTGCGCCGGACCCAGTCTGCCGTGTCGGGATCAAGCGAGGCAGTGGGCTCATCGAGCAGCAAAAGCTCAGGCGCATTGAGTAATGCCTTGGCAAGTCCGACGCGCGTCTTCTGTCCGGCAGAGAGCTTTCCGGTCTGCCGGCCGAGTAGATCCTCGATCTGCAGATGTTCAGCGACATAGCCGATCCGCTCGCCGGCGTTGGCGATCCCGTAGAGTTCGGCATAGACCGTGAGGTTCTGCTTCACGGTCAGCCGGGCCGGAAGATCCACATAAGGACTTTGGAAGTTCATGCGCTGCGCCACGCTGTAGCGGTCGCGGGCCATGTCCGCGCCGAACACACGCACCTCGCCCGCCGTCGGCTTGATGAGCCCCAGCAACATGGCGATGGTTGTGGTCTTGCCGGCGCCGTTGCCGCCGAGCAGTGCGACAGTGGCCCCGGGCTCGACGGTAAAACTAATGTGATTGACGGCCATAACCGTGCCATAGCGTTTGGTGAGATCGCGTACGGCGACGGGGAGGGGCACGTTCGCGCCCACCTCAACACTATCTTTCGAGAGATTTCGGGCCGTCTCGTTCATTTCTTTGCACTGCGCGCCTGCTTTGTCGGAATTATGATTTCCCGCCACATGCTAAGGTTCACCTATGGCTGCACTCGACAATAGTCAAACCGCCGACGCTGGCGGCGGACCGGAATGGTTGCGCGCTGTCGACAGCCGGTTGCGCTTGCATACGATCGTGCGTCTGCGCTGGCTCGCCGTGCTCGGTCAGAGCCTGACGGTGATCTTTGCCTACTGGGTGCTCGGCCTCAACGTGCCGATCGGTTGGTGCTTCGCGGTCATCGCAGCGTCGGCCTGGCTCAATGTGGCGTTACGCATCCGCTACCCGTCGAGCCACCGGCTGAAAAGCAACCACGCCTCCCTCATGCTGGGCTATGACGTTCTCCAGCTTGCCGCGCTTCTGTATCTCACGGGCGGCCTGGCGAACCCCTTTGCCTTCCTGCTCATCGCACCCGTCACGGTATCCGCTTCGACCTTGCCGATACGGATCACGGTGGCGCTGGGCATCCTCACCATTATCGCGGCGAGCGTACTGACCAAGTACCACTACCCGCTTCCCTGGTTCGGCGGCGAGAGCCTTGCCCTTCCGCTCATGTACGTCTTTGGGGTCTGGGCGGCAGTGGTCGCCGGCATTCTGTTTATCGGGCTCTACTCCTGGCGCACGGCCGAAGAGGGCCGGCGCATGGCCGAGGCCTTGGCAGCCGCCGAGATGGTGCTCGCGCGTGAACAGAAGCTTTCCGCGCTGGACGGCTTGGCTGCGGCGGCGGCGCATGGGCTCGGCACGCCCCTGGCCACGATTGCCGTGGTGACCAAGGAGCTCCTGCACGACACAAAAGGGGACGATCCTCACTTCGACGACCTGACCTTGCTCCGTGCGCAAGCCGAGCGCTGCCGCCAGATCTTGAAGGAACTTGCCGAGCACGGCGAGCAACTCGACATCATCGTCTCGCGCTTGCCCGTCAGCCACTTGATCGACGAGGTGGTCGAGCCGCACAGGCTCATGGCGGTCCCCATCGAGATTACGGCCAGACCGGTGCCCGGCACCGAGCCGGGCGCACCTGCGGCGCTCGAGCCTGTCACGCAACGCAATCCCGGCGTCATCTACGGTCTCGGCAATCTCGTGGAGAATGCGGTCGACTTCGCCGCGACCAAGGTCGATGTCGAGGCGGATTGGTCGACGGACGAGGTGCGCATCGTTATCGCCGACGACGGCGAGGGCTTTCCGCCCAACGTTCTCGAGCAGCTTGGCGAGCCCTTCGTCACGACGCGGCCCGGTAAGAGCTGGGGAGACGAAGAGCCGGACGAGCATATTGGCATGGGCCTCGGCTTCTTCATCGCCAAGACGTTGCTCGAGCGGTCGGGCGCACGCCTAGAGCTTGCCAACTGTCCAGAACCGCAGACCGGCGCCGTGGTGACCGTGGTCTGGCCCCGCGCGAAGTTCGAGCGAGCCGCGAGCATAGAGCCGGACACACCCGCGCCGATCCTGTGATTTTCGGCTTTCGTACCGTTCTTGATGCGCGGCAGCCCCAAATGGGCCTGATTTCAACTGATTCCGTTCACTTTGACGGTGCGTTGCGCAGGCCGAAGGCTTGCCACCCCACACGAAAGCGCCTACCTGTACCTCAAAAGAAATTCACTAATGCAATTGGGAGCTTACGCCAGGGTTGGGCTTCGAGAACGTAACGAGGAGTTCATCAATGGAAGCCCAGGTCTCCACCTTTTCGCCACAGGGCATGCTCATGCCACCGGAAGACAATACGCTTTTGATCGTCGACGATGACAAGGCCTTCCTCCAGCGCCTTGCACGCGCCATGGAAGCACGCGGCTTTGACGTCGAAGCAGCGGCGTCCGTCGAAGAAGGCTTGGCCTCGCTCAAGCGGCGCCCACCGGCATTCGCCGTGGTGGACATGCGACTCGACGATGGCAACGGCATCGACGTGATTGCCACGCTGAAGGAAGTTCGTCCCGAGTCCCGCGCCGTCGTGCTGACCGGCTATGGCAACATCGCGACTGCCGTGAGCGCGGTGAAGATCGGCGCGGTCGACTATCTGGCGAAGCCGGCGGACGCCGACGACGTCTATAACGCGCTAACCGCTTCGCCCAACGACAAGGCGCCGCCGCCGGAGAATCCTATGTCGGCGGACCGCGTGCGTTGGGAACACATTCAGCGGGTCTACGAGCTGTGCAACCGCAACGTCTCGGAGACGGCGCGGCGGCTCAACATGCACCGCCGAACGCTTCAGCGTATTCTCGCCAAGCGCGCGCCGAAATAATTTTCAGCGCCTTCAGCTTTTGAAACCGCAGCCGGGATCGAGTTGGTGCTGGAGGCGCAAGGCTGCAGCGTGCGCGAAGTTCAGCATCATGGCCTTACGGCGCGCGGCGTTGAGCCGTTCCTCGGCGGGCTCGCGCACGAGCTCCGCACCGTAGCGATCGGCCAAGATCAGACCGGCTGCCTCGGGAATGACCTCGCACGGAAAATCCGACGCAACGCCGAAGTAAAGCCGGTCGCAATAATCCAGATATTCGTGCCACTTCCCGTCCGTGCGGTAATCGACCAGGCACGATTTGATCTCGACGATCAACACGTCTCCCGACGGCGACAGGCCGACGACGTCGGCGCGGCGCCCGTTCGCCAGCGGCAACTCGGTGACCACGGCGTGACCCAGTGCACGAAACGTGCGGCAGACGCCACGCTGGATCGCGGCCGCCGCCTCTGACTGGCGCCCGTCCACGGAAATCAACGGATCTTGGTCGGACTGGAGCACTGGACAGCGTCCCCGGAAAATCAAACAATCGTCACGGAATTGTGCATGGTTGCGCGTTTCCTGAATAGGAACAAGCTGCTAAATCGCACGTTGCGAGTCAGACCCCCGAACCCCCACGGGAGGAACCATGAGCCTCAGTCACGCCTTCCTCGCCGAGCCCCGGCACGAAGCCCCTTCGCATGCAACATCCCTCCGCGATCGCCTGATGCAGACACGCCGCCTGTCACTTCGGCTCGCGGGCCCATTGAGCGACGAGGATCAAGTCGTCCAGGCCATGGACGATGCAAGCCCCACCAAATGGCACCTTGCGCATACCACGTGGTTTTTCGAGGCGTTCGTGCTGCCGCGCTTTTCCCCCGGCTACCGCCTATTCGATGAGGCGTTCGAATATTGCTTCAACTCCTATTACGAGGCCGTCGGACCGCGGCATCCGCGCCCGAAGCGCGGGTTGTTGACCCGGCCTTCGGCGCAGGCCGTGCGCGATTACCGCGCCCATGTGGATGCAGGCCTTGAGCGCTTACTCGAGACCGGCCTGCCGGCTGAAGCTGAGGCGCTCATCGAACTCGGCGTCAACCACGAACAGCAGCATCAAGAGTTGCTGCTGACCGACATCTTGAGCCTGTTCGCCGCCGAACCGCTCAAGCCCGCTTATCGCGAAGGCGCGCCCCGCCTTTCTGCAGGCGAGCACGCACCGCTCGCGTTCAGCGCCTTTGACGGCGGCGTGCACACTGTCGGGCACGACGGTGACGGCTTCGCCTATGACAACGAAGGCCCGCGCCACGAGCAGTTGATCCGGCCCTTCAAGCTCGCCAATCGCTGCGTCACCAATGCGGAGTGGATTCAATTCATCGAGGACGGCGGCTATCGCACGCACACGCTGTGGCTCGCCGACGGCTGGAATACGATCAATGCCGAAGGCTGGCGTGGACCGCTCTATTTCGAGGAGGCCGATGGCGGCTACATGCAGATGAGCCTTTTAGGTTTCCGCCCCGTCGAACCGGCCGCGCCCGTCACCCATGTGAGCTATTTCGAGGCGGATGCGTTCGCGCGTTGGGCCGGTTGCCGGCTGCCGTCGGAGTTCGAATGGGAGCACGCCTCGTTGAGCCTGCCCGTGACGGGCCGCGACCTCGGCGCCGACCACTTGCGGCCTTTGCCGGCCGCGAACGAGACGGGGCTAACCCAGATGTTCGGCGATGTGTGGGAATGGACGTCAAGCGCCTACCTGCCTTACCCGGGCTTCAAGGCTGCCCCCGGCGCCGTCGGTGAATACAACGGCAAGTTCATGTGCAACCAGTTCGCACTCAAGGGCGGCTCCTGCGCGACACCGCCCGGGCACGTGCGGCGGACCTATCGCAATTTCTTCTATCCTCACCAGCGCTGGCAGTTCACAGGCCTGCGCCTTGCGGCGGACGCATAGTGGCGAGCGACGTGTCGTCCCCTCAGGTCTTGTCCGCGGCGTTGCCGGCCGACGCTCCTGTCGCCGAACCTGCGCGCCGCGCGACGGAGATCGCGGAGTTTGGCGAGGCTGTGTTGAGCGGGCTCGCCAGGCACCCGCGCAGCATTCCCTCCCGCTTCCTCTACGACGCGGTGGGCTCGGCGCTGTTCGAGGACATTACTCGCCTCCAGGAGTACTACCCGACGCGCACGGAGACAGCGCTGCTGGAAGCGCACGGCGCGGGGATCGCGGCGCTTTCGGGCGATGTTCGCGTTCTCGTCGAGTTCGGCTCCGGCTCGAGCCGCAAGACCGGTCTGCTGATCGACGCTCTTACCAATCTCGATACCTATGTCCCCATCGACGTCTCCGAAGCGTTTCTCGTCGAGGCTGCGAAGCGGCTCATGGCCCAGCATGACGGGCTGACCGTGAGACCGTTGGTGGGCGATTTCACCCGACCGCACACGCTTGACGGTACGCCACACGGTGACAGGCTCGGCTTTTTCTCCGGCTCGACCATCGGGAACCTTACCCACGAAGAAGCGCATGGCTTTTTGGAGAATGCCGCGCAGCTTCTGGGACCGGACAGCGCCTTTCTCGTTGGCGTCGACCTCAAGAAGAGTCTCGACATTCTGATCCCCGCCTATGACGACGACGGCGGCGTGACCGCCTCGTTCAGCTTGAACCTACTGACGCGCATCAACCGTGACCTCGACGGCGACTTCGACACGACGCGCTTCGCCCACGTCGCGCTTTACAATGCCGACAAGGGCCGGATCGAGATCTATCTGGAGAGCCTCACCGACCAAGATGTGCAGGTCCTCGGGCAGACCTTCTCCTTCACCAAGGGCGAGCGCATCCACACGGAGAACTCACACAAATATTCGGTGCCGGAGTTCCAGACCCTGGCCGAAGACGCCGGCTGGACCCCAGTGAAAGTGTGGACCGACGAGGCTCAACTGTTCAGCCTGCATCTGATGCGGCGCGCTTAGCCGCAACATTCTGCCGGCCTTGCGCGGCGGATAACACCAGGGCATGTTGCCGCCTCCAAACACTCAAGGAGGGGGCGTGGTCGATCTTCCTGCCGGCAACGCGGTCATCGGTCAATCCGGTGGTCCGACAGCCGTTATCAATCAATCGCTGGCTGGTGTCGTCGAGGGCTTGCAGGCTGGCCTCGCCGCATCGGGCAAGGTGCGGCAGATATTCGGCATGCGCCATGGCGTGCGCGGCATCGCCAAGGGCCGAACCAAGGGCCTGGTCGATTTGACCAGCCTCACCGCGGAGCAGCTCGAGGCCGTCGCGCGGACCCCGTCCGCGGCTCTGGGCTCCACCCGCGATAAGCCCGACGATATCTACTGCGCGCAGATTCTCGAGGGCTGCCGCGACCACGACATCCGCTACTTCTTCTATATCGGCGGCAACGATTCCGCCGATACGTGCCGCATCGTCAGCGAGAAGGCGGCGGAGGCCGACTACGAGATGCGCTGCTTCCACGTGCCGAAAACGATCGACAACGATCTGCGCGAGAACGACCACACGCCGGGCTTTCCGTCCGCGGCGCGCTTCGTGACGCTCGCGCATATGGGCGATGCCCTCGACAATGCGAGCCTTGGCGGCATCAAGATCAACATCGTCATGGGCCGCAATGCCGGCTTCCTTACGGCGTCTGCCGCACTGGCGCGGGGCTTGCGCGAGACGGACCTCGACCCCGCAAGCCGGCCTGCACCGCACCTCATCTACCTTCCCGAGGTGCCGTTCATCATGGATGAGTTCCTGGCCGACGTGGACGCGGTCTACACCAAGCTCGGCCGCTGCCAGATCGCGGTGAGCGAAGGCATTCGCGACGGTGATGGCAACGAGATCGGTCCGCAGCTCATGGGCACAGGCGAGGTGGATGCGCACGGCAATGTGCAGCTCTCGGGCTCCGGCGCGCTCGGCGACGGGCTTGCGGGCGTCATCAAGAATGGCCTAACGCCGGAAGGCGGCAAGCCGCCGCGCGTGCGCGCTGACACGTTCGGTTATCTGCAGCGCTGCTGGACGGATCCCTCCGCAGTGGACGCCGCCGAGGCGCGCGGCGTGGGGCGGCATGCAGCAGCGCTTGCCGCTGAGGGCGATGCGGGCGCATCAATCACCATCGTGCGCACCTCG
>NZ_JBFFQD010000015.1:0-52629 GCF_041573655.1 Methyloceanibacter sp. | reverse complement strand
CGTTGAGCCCCGGCGCGCCTTCGAGCGTCATGGCCCCGCAGGCATACTCGTTGGCGGCATCGATATCGGCCTTCGAGAAGCCGATTTCCGCCAGAAGATCGAAATCGGCTTTGTCCAGCCGGTCCGCGGCGAGGCCGAGGTCCTCGGTGCAGAACGCCTCGCCAAGGGTCCATTTGTTGAAGACGAACTTGATGTCGAAGGCCGAGGCGACCGTTTCTTCGATCGTTTTGATCTTCTCCGGCGAGAAGCCCTTTTCGGCAAGCGTCTCGTGATTGACGCCCGGCGCGCCGGCAAGCGTGCCGCGCCCGACCGCATAGTCGATGATCTCCTTGATCTCATCTTCGCCGTAGCCGAGTCCGCTCAAGGCCTCCGGCACCATGCGGTTGATGATCTTGAAGTAGCCGCCGCCGGCGAGCTTCTTGAACTTCACCAAGGCGAAGTCGGGCTCAATGCCGGTGGTGTCGCAATCCATCACCAGGCCGATCGTGCCGGTCGGCGCGATCACCGTGGCTTGCGCGTTGCGATAGCCGTAGTCGCGGCCGAGCTCGAGCGCCTGGTCCCAGGCGCGCATGGCGTGGGCCAAGAGCCGCGGGTCGGGACAGGCCGCATGGTCGAGCGGCACCGGCGGGGTCGAGAGGGCTTCATAGCCTTCTCTTTCGCCGCGCGAGGCCCGCGCATGATTGCGGATGACCTTCAGCATCTGCTCGCGGTTATCTTCGTAGCCGGGGAAGGGACCGAGTTCGCGGGCCATTTCCGCGCTGGTGGCATAAGAGACGCCGGTCATGATCGCGGTCAGCGCACCGCCCAGCGCCCGGCCTTCGTCGGAGTCGTAAGGAATGCCGGAGGCCATCAACAGGCCGCCAATATTGGCGTAGCCGAGCCCAAGCGTGCGGTATTCATAAGAGAGCTGGGCTATCTGGCGCGAGGGGAACTGCGCCATGGTCACGGCGATCTCCAGCACGATCGTCCAGAGCCGGATGGCGTGCTCATAGCCCTCGACGTCGAAGCTGCCGTCCTCTGCGCGGAACCCCATCAAATTGAGGGAGGCGAGATTGCAGGCCGTATCGTCCAGGAACATGTATTCCGAGCAGGGGTTCGAGGCCCGGATATCGCCCGCTGCCGGGCAGGTGTGCCAATCGTTGATCGTGGTGTGGAATTGGATGCCCGGATCGGCGCACGACCAAGCGGCGTAGCCGACCTGCTCCCACAGCTCGCGGGCCTTCAGCCTTTTGCCGACCTGGCCGTTCTTGCGGAAGATGAGATCCCAGTCGCCGTCCGTCTCGACCGCGTTCAGAAACTCGTCCGTCACGCGTACCGAGTTGTTGGAATTCTGCCCCGAGACCGTCCGATAGGCTTCCGAGTCCCAATCCGTGTCGTATGTCGGAAAGTCGACCGAGGTGTAGCCTTGGCGCGCGAACTGGATCATGCGCCGGACCATGTTGTCCGGCACCTTGGCCTTCCGCGCCGCCTTGACCTCGCGCTTCAGCGCCGGGTTCAGCGTGGGATCGAAACAGTCGTCGCCGTCGCCGTCGCAATTGGCGCAAGCCCGCAGGATGGCGTTGAGCCGCTCGGACAGCACCTTGGAGCCGGTGACGAGCGCGGCCACCTTCTGCTCCTCGACGACCTTCCAATTGATGTAGTCCTCGATGTCCGGATGATCGATGTCCACCACGACCATCTTGGCCGCGCGGCGCGTGGTGCCGCCCGACTTGATGGCGCCGGCAGCCCGGTCGCCGATCCGCAAGAAGCTCATCAGGCCGGAGGACTTGCCGCCGCCCGAAAGTGGCTCCATCTCGCCGCGCAGCCGGGAGAAGTTGGAGCCCGTACCGGAGCCGTATTTGAAGAGGCGCGCCTCGCGCACCCATAGATCCATAATGCCGTTCTCGTTGACGAGATCGTCCTCGATCGACTGGATGAAGCAGGCGTGGGGCTGGGGGTGCTCGTAGGCGGAATCGGAGGCCGTCAGCTGGCCGGTGGCGAAGTCCACATAATAATGCCCCTGGCTCGGGCCATCGATGCCATAGGCCCAATGCAGACCGGTATTGAACCATTGCGGGCTGTTGGGCGCGCCCATCTGCATGGCGAGCATGAAGCGCATCTCGTCATAGAAGGCGGAGGCATCGTCCTCGGAGCTGAAATAGCCGGCCTTCCAGCCCCAATAGGTCCAGGTGCCCGCCAGCCGGTCGAAGACCTGCCGGGCGTCGGTCTCGCTGCCGAAGCGGTCGTCTTCCGGTAGGGCCTGGAGCGCCTCGGTGTCGGGTTCGGACCGCCACAGCCAAGAGGGGACGGAATTCTCCTCCACGCGCTTCAGCTTGGCCGGCACGCCGGCTTTGCGGAAATATTTCTGGGCCAGGATGTCGGCCGCCACCTGGCTCCATTTGTCGGGGACGGAGAAGCGCTCTAAGGCAAAGACGACCGAGCCATCCGGATTCTTGATCTCGCTCCGGCTCTCCCGAAACGCGATTCCGGCATAAGGCGACTGTCCTGGCTCAGTAAAACGTCTTTGAATCCGCATATTAGCTCTTCCCCCTAGTAAATTTCGGCCCCTAGATCGTTCGTTCTTCGAACCTCAAAAACTGCTCCGATTCTCGCGAGCCGGCAACAAGATGTATGGCAGGGAGTCCTTACTGCATACTAAACCCTGTGGGCGAGCATAGGAATAGTATGTGGATAGGCGCTGGATGACCTGCAATGGCGGCGAGCCAAACCCTTGGAAATCGGCCATTTTTTTGGTGAGCGACAGGCCTGTGGCGATTTTCCGCGTCCGATCGCGTCGCAAGGGCCGCGATAGAGGCGACGGACGGGGTGGAGGGGGGCTGAGATCCGCATCCCCCGTTCATGGGAAATTTACAAGATAATCAGTAGGTTCGGCACGGTAACGGCTTCCGTGAGGATCTAAATTGGCTTCAACGCTGCATCACCGCGCTTATCGGCGCGACATCGAGCAATTGGCCGTGGCCGTGGTCGACAATCGCCGGCCCATGCGCGCCATGATGCGCGCGATGCTCGCCGCCATCGGCGTGGGCCGGGTCGAGATCTACGAAAGCCCAGCCAACGCCCTCTCCGCCATGCCCCAGACCGCGCCGGACGTCGTGATCGCGGCCGGCGCCATGCAGCCCTTCGGCGGCGTCGAGCTGGTTAGGTTCATGCACCGGCCCGATTCCGAACCCTTATGTTTCGTGCCGGCCATGATTATGAGCGCACACGCCAAGCCGGACCTGGTGGCCGAGGCGCTTCAGGCGGGCGCTCACCAAGTGCTTCTGCTCCCGACCTCCGCCGGCACACTGTTTCGGCGCCTGGACTGGCTGATGAACGACGAGCGGCCCTTCGAGCTGATAGATGATCACTATGTGGTTTCGGGCCTCGAAGAACAGCTGGCCCTCAGCACCCCGCGGCCTACTTGCGCACCTGGCGCCGTGATGGCGGCGGCTTCCGCGGTTCCGGCTGCGGCGCCCCATGCGGTCAAGCGCCGGGCGGGCTAACCCCCTTGCGCCGCTGGACAGGGGGCTAGCCGAAAGGCCATAGTCCGTACGCATCGCCGCCAAAGAAGCTGACCAAAATCCATGGGACTTTTCAGTGAAATGTTTGCCTGGTGGAAGGGCAACACCATTGGCACGCGCCTCTTCACTTTGCGCAAAGGGATTCGCGTGGGCGAGGACGGCCTCGGCAATGTGTATTACCGGGAGCGCGACGGCACGCGCCGTTGGGTGATCTACGAAACCCTGTCCGAGCCGTCGCAAATACCGCCGGGCTGGCATGCCTGGCTGCACTTTATTACCGACGAGCTGCCGACAGAGGGGGATGACGCCCCGCGTCCCTGGCAGCAGGCCCATCGGCCCAACATGACCGGCACGTATGAAGCTTATCGCCCCGTGGGTTCGGTCATGCGCCCGCGGGTGAACGAGCAGCCCCTGGATTACGAGCCGTGGCAACCCAAGTGATGCAGGAGCGAGTGACGCGGCCGCCCGAGGCGGTTCAGCGCTGGTCGGCCTCCGACTACGCGAAGAACGGCCGGTTCGTGCCTGAACTGGCCGGCGCGGTTTTTGCCATGCTGGCGCCCAAGCCCGGCGAGTGCATTCTCGATCTCGGCTGTGGCGACGGCACACTCACTGCGGAGATCAGGGCGGCAGGCGCCGACGTGCTCGGCGTGGACCTGAGCGATGAACTGCTTGCCGTGGCGCGCATGAAAGGGCTCGCGGTACAAAAGGCCGACGGGCACGCGCTCGATTTCGTTCAGGAGTTTGACGCGGTGTTTTCCAACGCGGCGCTGCATTGGATGCGCGCGCCCGATCTCGTCATTGCAGGCGTTGCCCGCGCGCTGAAGCCCAAGGGCCGCTTTGTCGGCGAGTTCGGCGGTCACGGCAACGTCGCCGCAATCGCCAGCGCCATGCGGGCGGTCGGCGCCAAGCGCGGCGGCGATCCCGCCAAGGTCGCGCCCTGGTTCTTTCCGACGGTCGAGGAATATGGCGGACTCCTCGAAGCGCACGGCTTCACGGTCCGGGAGGTTGCCTTGGTGCCGCGCCCGACGCCTTTGAAGACCGGCATGGACGGCTGGCTGATGACGTTTGGGCAATCCTTCTTCGACCAGTTTCCGGAGCCTGACCGAACCGCGGCGCTCAATGAGGCGCTCGATCTTTTGCGCCCGTCTTTGTGTGATAGCCAAGGCCGCTGGACCGCGGACCATGTGCGGCTCAGATTTAGCGCCGAGCGCAATGCATGAGGACATCATTCTCGCAAGGGGAGCGGCGGTGCCACACCGTTGCCCCAATATTCGACGAGGCCATTGAAAGAGGGAAGGCCGGTCCGGTGATGCATCCCGGACGCGGCGGTAGGATACGCGGCATGACGCAGAGCATGAAGATTTGGATTCGAGGCGCGCGCGTCTTGGCAGGCGCGTTTGCGGCGGCGGCCGTGATCGTGCCGTTGTCTCTCCCCGCTCAAGCCGAGATGGTCAAGAACTCCATCGCCGTGTTCGCCGCGCTCGACAAGGTCACCGGCCGCATCTCGCATCTAGAGATTCCGATGGATCAGACGGTCGAGTTTGGCGCGCTCAAAGTCACGCCGCGTGCTTGCGACACGCGCCCGCCCACCGAGGCGCCGCACACCGCCACATTCGTCGAAGTCGATGAGGTCACGCTCGCGGGCGAGCAGCATCGCATCTTTACCGGGTGGATGTTCGCCGAGAGCCCCGGACTTCACGCCGTGGAGCATCCGGTCTTCGATGTTTGGCTCACCAGCTGCAAGATGCCGATTGGCGGGGCGCCTTCGGAGAGCGCGGAGAACGCGCCTTCGGAACCTGGCGCAGAAGGTGAGGCCATGGCTGAACCTGCGCCTGCGCCCGCCGCGCCAGCACCGCCTCCTGCTGCCGCGCCTGCACCGCCTCCTGCCGCTGCGGCACCGCGGCCGCGGCCCGCGCCACCGCCCGGTCCGGGCGGTCTACCCTGGCTCCCCAACGCGCCTTCCAGGAGCCCCTGAAACTCCTGACGGCTCACCTCGATCGCGCCGAAGCGGGCGAGGTGTCCGGTGACGAACTGCGTGTCGAGCAGGGTAAAGCCTCCGTACTTTAGCCTGGCGACGAGATAGACCAGCGCGATTTTGCTCGCGTCGCGCGCCGTGGAGAACATGCTCTCGCCGAAGAACGCGCGGCCTAAGTGGACGCCGTAAAGACCGCCGATCATCTTCCCGTCCTGCCAGACTTCCACGGTATGGCAATGGCCGAGCTTAAACAGTTCGCGGTAGAGACTGCGGATGCGGCCGTTGATCCACGTGCTGCGCCGGCCCGCGCGGGGCGCCGCACAGCCGTCGATGACGCCCTCGAAGTCGTGGTCGACTTTAACCTCGAACCCGCCCCGGCGAATGGTGCGCGCCAGACTCTTAGGGATGTGTACGTCGTCTAAGGGGAGGATGCCCCGACGCTCCGGCTCGATCCAATACAGCGCGTTGTCATCCGCGCTCTCTGCCATCGGAAAGATGCCGCACGCATACGCCTTGAGCAGCACCTGCGGCGTGATCTCGATCATCACGTCGTCGATGGTGGTCATGACGCGCTACCCCGGGCGTTCGGTATTCGGCGCCAGATGGTCCTCGAGCCAATGAATGTCGTAGCTCCCGTCGACAATGTCGGGCTCTGAGATGAGCGATGAGAACAGCGGAATGGTGGTCTCGATGCCATCGACGACGAATTCTCCGAGCGCCCGCTTCAACCGCATCAAGCATTCGTTGCGCGTGCGGGCGTGCACGATGAGCTTCCCAATCAGACTGTCATAATACGGGGGAATGGTGTAGCCCGCGTAAGCGCCGGAATCGACCCGGACGCCAAGTCCGCCTGGCGGGTGGAAATGCGTGATCGTCCCCGGCGAGGGCCGGAAGGTGAGCGCGTTCTCCGCATTGACGCGGCATTCGATGGCGTGGCCGATGAACGACACGTCTTCTTGGGCCAGCGTGAGCGGCGCACCGGCCGCGATTCTGATCTGCTCGATCACCAGGTCGAGCCCGGTGACCATCTCGGTCACGGTATGCTCCACCTGGAGCCGCGTGTTCATCTCGATGAAGTAGAACTCGCCGTTTTCGTAGAGGAACTCCACGGTGCCCACGCCGCGATATTTGAGTTTGCGCATCGCATCCGCCACGATCTCGCCGATGCGTAGGCGTTCGTTGTCGTTCAGAGCAGGCGAGGGTGCCTCCTCCCAAAGCTTCTGATTGCGCCGTTGCAGCGAACAATCGCGTTCGCCGAGATGAATGGCGTTGCCTTCGCCATCGCCTAAGACCTGCACCTCGATATGCCGTGGCTGGCCGAGATACTTCTCCAGATAGACCGTATCGTCGCCGAAGGCCGCGCGCGCTTCGTTGCGCGCCGTCGCCAATGCAGGCTCAAGCTCGTTCTCGAAATGCGCGAGCTTCATGCCGCGCCCGCCGCCGCCCGCGGACGCCTTGACCAGAACTGGAAAGCCGATCTCGGCCGCGATCTTTTTCGCCTCGTCGTAGTTCGTGACCGGCCCGTCCGAACCTGGCACGACGGGAATGCCGAGGGACTTCGCCGTTTCCTTGGCTTTGATCTTGTCGCCCATGAGCCGGACATGCTCGGCCGTGGGCCCGATGAACGCGATGTTGTGTTCGTCGAGGATCTCGGCGAAGCGGGCATTCTCGGCCAAGAAGCCGTAGCCCGGATGCACGGCATCGGCGCCGGTGATCTCGCAGGCGGCGACGATGGCCGGAATGTTGAGATAGCTGTCCTTGGCGGGCGGTGCGCCGATGCACACGCTCTCGTCTGCGAGGCGGACATGCATGGCGTGTGCATCCGCCGTGGAGTGAACCGCCACCGTGGAGATGCCCAGCTCCTTGCAAGCACGTTCGATGCGAAGTGCGATCTCTCCCCGGTTTGCGATCAGGATCTTGTCGAACATAGAGCGTGGCTAACCCTGCTCAATCACCACGAGCGGCTCGCCGTATTCCACCGGCTGACCGTCCTCGACAAGGATGGCGAGGACCGTGCCAGCCTTGGGCGAGGGAATGTGGTTCATCGTCTTCATGGCTTCGATGATGAGCAGTGTTTGACCCGCAGACACGCGGCTGCCGACCTCGACGAAGGGTGGCGCGCCGGGTTCGGCCGACCGGTAGGCGGTGCCGACCATGGGCGAGGTCACAGAGCCCGGATGCACGGCGACGTCTTCGGTCTCGGAGGCGCGCTTCGGCTCGCGATGCTCTTGCGGCGGCGCAGGTGGTGGTGCGCCGTTGCCGGTCGTCATCAGCGTCGTGGTGAGATTGACACCCCGGGCCACCCTGAAGCGGCCGCTCTTGAGCTCGATCTCGATCTCGGTCAGACCGGTCTCCTCAAGGAGCTCCGCCAGCTCTCGGATGAGGTCTTTATCGAGGTTACCCCCGTCTTTATTCATCGGCGTCCTTTCTTGGCCATCAACCGGCCTTGGCTTCCGCGAGCGAGGTGGCGAGCGCCTCGATGGCAAGCTCGTAGCCCAAGCCTCCGAATCCGCAGATCACGCCCTTGGCGGCCTTTGATACATAGGACCGGTGACGGAATGGCTCGCGGCGGAAGATATTGGATAAATGAACTTCGACAATCGGTACCGAGCAGGACAGTAAGGCATCGAGCAGGGCGACCGAGGTATGGGTGAAGGCGCCGGCGTTGACAATCAGCCCTGCGGCACGCTCGCGCGCCTCCTGGACCCACGAGACCAGCTCGCCCTCGTGGTTGCTTTGCCGGAACACGACCTCATAGCCAAGGGCCTTCGCCTTGCGCTCGCAGCGCGCGTGCAAATCGTCCAACGTCTCGCTGCCATAAATCTCGGGCTCCCGCGTGCCAAGCAGGTTGAGATTAGGGCCGTTGAGGATTTGGATCGTCTGGGCCATGACCGGAGCGGTTGCCTGTTTTCAAGGATAAATCGGCCGGAACGGCCACGTTTCAGCATCGGGAAACGCGCCCATTTATCAGCTTTTCTGCCGTTCGGCAAAAGCGCCGGGCGGCAAACCCGGCCCCTTGCCACCTAGGGTTAGCCCCTAGCAGGTGGCTGTGCAGCCCTTTTCGCGCACCTCGGTTACCTTTTCGACCAGCTGGTCGTAGAGGTCGTCAGGCGCGCCGGGGATGATCCGGTCGCCGACCAGGTAGAGCGGCGTCCCCTGCAGGCCGAGTGCTTGGGCGAGGCCCCGGGCCTCGTCGAGAGCGGCTTGGACCTCGTCGCCCTCCATGTCTTTCTCCAGCTGCGGAACGTCGAGCCCGATCTCGTTGGCGATGCGCAGCACCTTTTCCTTGTTGGCCTTGCCGGGCGCCGTGAACAGCTTCTGGTGCATCTCCATGTATTTGTCCTGCTTGCCCGCGGCGAGAGCGCCTTTGGCGGCGTCTTCGGACTCATCGCCAAAGATCGGCAACTCCATGAAGACCACCTTCACCTTGTCGTCGTTGTCGACGAGCTTGACGACCTCGGGCATGGCGCGGCGGCAGAAACCGCAATTGTAATCGAAGAACTCGACCACGGTGACGTCGCCGTCCGGATTGCCGGCGCCGAAGGCTTTGGTGGACCGGAACAGCGCGTCGGAATTCTCGCTAATAGCCGACACCTGGTCGGCGGCTTGCTTCTCCTGCTGAATTTTGTCGAGTTTCGTTGTCATCTCGACGAGAATCTCGGGGTTCTCGGTGAGGTAGTTACGCACCACCTCGATGACCTGCTTCTCATCCAGTCCGCCTGTGGGGGCGGTGGCGACCCCTGGCGCCGTGCGCCCGACAATGAGGAGCGTCGCAGCGCTCACGATGGCGGCTACGACGGCGGCCACCAGCGCGGTAGCGAGTCCTGTCTTAGAGGTCATGCTTAGCTCTCCAGGGTTTGGTTCGAGTTATTTCTTCTTCGGCAATTGAAAGGAAAGAATGTCGTCGGCTCTGATCCAGTTCGGCGAGCCCTCAGGAAGTCCGGCCTTGGCCCGCTTGGCCTGTTGTTTCGCCCTGTCTAAACGACCTTCATAGAAATAGGCTTCCGCCGACGCAAGTGATGCGCGCGCCATGAAATTGCGCTTTGCCCCGCTCGCCTTGGCCAGATGGGCCTTGCGCGCATAGGCCGTCGCAAGCTGCCGGTAGCCTCTCGCGGATGAGGTTTCGCGGACCAGCGCTTGGCGCAGATTGCGAATGGCTTCGTCGAGATAGCGGTTGTCTTCGGTCCCGATCAAGGCTTGCGCGTACATGATCTGAACGATCGCTTCGTGCGGTGCAAGCTCAATGGCTTTCTTGAGGGGAGCAATCGCCTCCGCCCCCCGGCCACTCTCGAACAGGAACTGCCCTTTGGTCTCATAGAAATAGGGCCAGTTGGGTTGTTCGGCGATCAGCTTGTTGAGCAGCGGCATGGCGGCGTCCACGCCGGACTGCCGGTAGGTCGCGATTGCGCGCGCATAAATAGACGGAAGCGTCGTGTCGCTCGACGGATAGCGGTTGAACGCGATCTCCGGCTTATCCAAAAAGCCCGACAACTTCGCCCGGATCAGGTCGTGGCGGAACTGAAGCTCGGGCGAGTCCTTTTTGTCGTAGTAGGGGCTCTGCTCCACGAGTTGCCGCAGCTGTGCGATACGCGTTTGGGGTAAGGGGTGAGACATCAGGTACGGGTTGATGCCTTGAACGCCGCGGAGCTTCTCGGCCAAGACGTCGAAGGTCTCGATCATGCCGCGCCCCGATTGCTTGGTGGCATTGAGGAAGCTCATGGCCGCCTGGTCGGCGGACGATTCCTCGGTCTGCCGGTAAGCGAGCAGACTGCGCAAGGCGGCTTGCTGGCCGCCCATGGCCGCCCCCATGCCGAGCTGACCCGCGTTCGGGATGCCGGCGATCGCGCCGCCCGCCACGGCCGCGAGGCCGAGAAGTTGCAACATGAGCGAGGCCGACTTCGCCCTGGCCATCTGCGAGCGCAACCGCGCGAGATGGCCGCCGGTGATGTGCCCGGTTTCGTGCGCGATGACACCGATCACCTGGTTCGGCGTTTCGGCGATCATCAACGCGCCGGCATGCATGAACATGTTGTGCCCATCCACCACGAAGGCATTGAAGTTACGGTCGTTGACGATGTGGATGCGAATGTTCTGCGACCCGACGCCCGCGGCGCGGAAGATCGGCTTGGCATAGTCGCGGATCAGCGCCTCAGTCTCGGCATCGCGAATAATGCCGCGAGCCTGCGCCGTTGAGCAGATCACGCTACCGATGAGCGCAGCGACAAGCACCGTGCGCAGGCGCGACGGCGTTCGACGAGAGCGGGAATGAGCCAGACAAGGCATGGTCGGACGTGATCGTATTCGCTTAGTGGGCAGCGGCAAAGACGCCTATTTTGTTTTGCCTTCTTAGGGCGTTAGGTTGGCACGCCGCTTCCGGCCCCCGCCGTTGCCAAGCTTTGATTTGCTTGACTTTTGAATGAGGCGACAACGTGACGGGCCCGAAACGGTTGCGATCACTTAAGCGCGAGGTTCGCTCCGTGAACGATGACGTCGAAATGGAAGGGCTGCCCAGGCCATTGGCTGCGGCGCGGGCCATCGATCCTTTCATCGTCATGGACGTGATGCGCGATGCCAACGCGCGCGAAGTGGCCGGCGAGGACATCATCCATATGGAGGTGGGCCAGCCCGCCACGGCCGCGCCGCGTGCCGCACGCGAACGGGCCGCGGCCGCGCTTCGCGACGACCGGTTGGGCTATACCGAGGCTTTGGGGCTGCCCGCATTGCGGGAGCGCATCGCGGCGCATGTGAAGGAGCGCTACGGCGTTCGCGTCGGGCCGGAGCGCATCGTGGTCACGTCGGGATCGTCCGCGGGCTTCGTGCTGGCCTTTCTCGCCATCCTCGATCACGGTGCCGGGCTTGGCCTGCCGTCGCCCGGTTACCCGTGCTACCGGCAGATCCTGAAGGCGCTCGGCATGCGTCCGCATCTGATCGAAACGTCCGGGCAGGGGCGTTGGATGCCGACCGCGGCCGATGTGGACCGGCTTGGCACGGACGGCGCGTCCGGGCTCCTACTGGCGAGCCCAAACAACCCGACCGGCACTATGGCGATGGGTGCGCGCTTGGCGGAGATCGCCGATGCGTGCCGCCGCGCTCGGCTGTGGCTGATTTCCGACGAGATCTATCACGGGCTCGAATACGGCGCGCCGGCTGAGACGGCGCTGGCGCACAGCGACACCGCCATCGTCGTCAACAGCTTCTCCAAATATTTCAGCATGACGGGCTGGCGCGTTGGCTGGCTTGTGGTGCCCGACGCACTCACCCGTACGATCGAACGGTTGGCGCAGAACCTTTACATCTCGCCGCCGGCCATATCCCAGATTGCGGCACTGGGCGCCTTCGATGGCATCGACGAACTTGAGGAGATCAAGGCCCGCTACGCACGCAACCGCGCCATGCTCTTAGAGGAGTTGCCGCGCACCGGCCTCGACACCATCCTCCCTGCCGACGGCGCGTTCTATCTCTATGCGGATATCAGCCGCTACACCGGCGACAGCGCCGCCTTCGCGCGTGACATGCTGCGCGAGATCGGCGTGGCCGCGACGCCCGGCATTGACTTCGATCCCGACCGTGGCGGCTCGTATCTGCGCTTCAGCTATTCCGGGTCGGAAGACGAGATGCGCGAGGCCACACGCCGTATCGGCGCTTGGCTCAAAGCAAAGTAGCGCAAAAGAAAAAGAGGCGCGCCGGAGCGCGCCTCTCATGCAAACTGTCCTACAGCATCTTGGGCGTCTTAGCCGCGCGACCACCAGCCTCGGCGGCGCGGTGCGTCGTCGTCATCGTCTTCGTTTTCGACGTGAATCTCCGACGGTGCCACCGGTTCCTCGCGAACCGGCGGAACGCTAAAGGCCGGCTCCGGCTCGTGGGACTCCGGCACGGCGCCTTCGCCGACTAGTTCGACATCGGCCGCCGGCTTGGCGTCGTGATCCTTGCCGTTTGTTTGGTCCTCGGGCGAAGCGACCTCTTCGGCGGGCTGTGCTGCGTCTGCCGCTGGAGCATCGGCAGGGTTTGCCTCCGCGCCGCCCTCGCTTTGGGTGTTCTCCTCGCTCGCCGCTGCTTGTGCACGTTGACCGCGGCTGCGCCGGCCACCGCGGCGGCCTCTGCGGCGAGGTTTGCGGGCAGGCTCGCCTTCCGTGTCCGCGCTTTCATCTCCCGCGGTCTGGACCGCGTCGGCGTCTGTCGCTTCTGAGTCGGCGCCCTTGGCGCTTGCGGGCGCTTCGTCGCCGTCACCTTGACGCCTTGAGCGCCGGCGCCGTCTCGGCCGCCGCTTGCCCGTATCGCCTTCGGCCTCGCCTGAGGCATCCGCGCCGTGATGCGCCCAATCCATCTGCACGACGGTGCTCTCGCCATCGATGAGTGCGCCTTCTGCGCCCCGCTCGATCACGAACTGCGAGATGTGCAGCTCCTTATCCGCCGTGATGGTGATCGGCACCTGGTAGCGCGCCTCGATGTCTTTCACGTGCGCGCGCTTCTGGTTGAGAATGTAAAGCGCGACATCTACGGCGGTGGTCGCCACCAGCGGCACCACGCCGTCGGTGATGAGCCGGTCTTCGACCGAGCGCAGGATATCCAGCGCCACCGATTCCACAGAACGCACGATGCCCGTGCCTTGACACATAATGCAGGCATCGGTGGAGCCTTCCAGCATGCCCGTGCGCAGGCGCTGCCGCGACATCTCCAAGAGGCCGAAATGGCTAATGCGGCCCACCTGGATGCGCGCGCGGTCGTTGCGCAGTGAGTCCTTCAAGCGTTTTTCGACATGCCGATTGTTGCGGCGTTCGTCCATGTCGATGAAGTCGATGACGATCAGGCCTGCAAGATCGCGCAAGCGCAATTGCCGCGCGACCTCCTCGGCCGCTTCGAGGTTCGTCTTGAGCGCCGTGTCCTCGATATTGTGTTCGCGCGTCGCCTTGCCCGAGTTCACATCGACGGAGACCAACGCCTCGGTCTGATTGATGACGATGTAACCGCCGGATCTGAGCGTAACCTGTGGCGAGAACATCGCCCCGAGTTGGCGTTCGACCTGGTAGCGGATGAAGATCGGCTCCGGCTCTTTGTAGGGCTTCACGTTCTTCGCATGGCTCGGCATGAGCATGCGCATGAAGTCCTTGGCCTCGCGATAGGCTTCGTCGCCGGCCACCAGAACCTCGTCGATATCCTTGTTGTAAAGATCACGGATCGAACGCTTGATCAGGCTGCCTTCCTCGTAAACGAGGGCAGGGGCCGTCGATTCCAGCGTGCGATCGCGCACGGTCTCCCACAGCCTGAGCAGATAGTCGTAGTCGCGCTTGATCTCGGTCTTGGTGCGCTGTGCGCCCGCGGTGCGGATGATCAGCCCCATGCCTTCCGGCACTTCGAGTTCACCGGCGATTTCCCGCAAGCGCTTTCGGTCAGTCGGCTGCGTGATCTTGCGGCTGATGCCGCCGCCGCGCGCGGTGTTCGGCATCAGCACCGTGTAGCGGCCGGCGAGCGACAAATAGGTGGTCAGCGCTGCGCCCTTGTTGCCGCGCTCTTCCTTGACGACCTGCACGAGAATGATCTGGCGCCGCCGGATCACCTCTTGGATCTTATAAGGCCTGCCGCGGCGCCGGCGCGCACGCTCCGGCACTTCTTCCATAGCGTCCTCGGAGCCGACGGACTCGACGGCGTCGCCGTTGCCATCCTTCGCGGCGGCTTGCTCGCCGTCGTCATCGTCATGCTCGTCGTCGTCGCCATCGTCCGTGGACTTCGCGCCGGCTTCGGCCGCATCGTCCGTGGCATCGTCACTCTCTTCGGCGGACGCTTCAGCGGTCGCGTCGGCATCCTCGGACTCTGTCTCTTCGCCGCCGGGTTCGGCAGCCTCGGAGACCTCATGAACGAGATTGCTTGCTTCAAGTGCGATGTCGGGCGAGCCGTCGTCATCGTCGCCGGCCTTCTTGTCGACCTCGCCGTCCTCGCGGGGTGTCGTGTCGATCTCGTCGACTTCGTCGAGTTCGAACTTTGCGATCGGTGGTGCGCTCGCGACGCCTCGGGACTCAGCCTCTTGGGGCTCAGCCTCTTGGGGCCCAGCCTCTTGGGGCTCAGCCTCTTGGGACTCAGCGTCTTTGGACCTCGCCGTCTTCCGCGGCCTCGTGCTTTTTCGCGGCTCGCCACGTGTGCGTGCACGCCGGCCCCGGCGCCGTCGGCCACGGCCGTTCGCCGCCTCGTCGTCCTCGGCGGCTTCCTCGGCCGAAGCGCGGCTGTGTTCCGCCGCCTCTTCCTCGAGCAAGGCTTGCCGGTCCGCAACCGGGATCTGATAATAGTCAGGATGAATTTCAGTAAAGGCCAAGAAGCCGTGACGGTTGCCACCGTAATCGACAAATGCCGCCTGCAAGGACGGCTCGACCCGGGTCACCTTCGCGAGATAAATATTACCTCTGAGCTGCTTCTTATTCGCCGATTCGTAGTCAAATTCCTCGACACGATTGCCTTTTACTACGACGACCCGGGTCTCCTCCGGATGCGCCGCATCGATAAGCATTTTGCTTGCCATGTTGTGTGTTCTCCGCCGCGCGGGCCGAGAAGAGCGGCTTAAACAACCGCCTCGCCGGGCGTGTACCGGAAGCCCGCGCGCGCCAATGACCAATAGACCATGATTCGAAGCGACGACCCATGTTGAGCCGGGTATCCGGCCTCATGGGTTCGGCCATCCGTGGCCGCCAAGCGGTCAGTGGCATCAAAAAAGCCCGGGAATCCCGGAGACTTAGCTGACAACCCTGAGCGTGCATCGCCAAATCCTCACCTGCCGCGTTCAAACGCGGCGAGCAGTTCGATTTTAGGCGGCCATCACAATGAGAGGCCGCCTTCCTGCGTCCCGGCCGATTCCAAAGGCCTGACGCGCCAAAATAAATTCCACCCATACCGCCATATGGCGTCCAGGGGGCTCGGACTCAATGGTTTGAGTCTATGTCCTTATTAGGGGGTTGCCCGGAGATTTGGCAAGTGCCGAAGCGAGGCCACCAAGTCGGCACAACGGTCGCTTAACCAGGCGTGGTTAACAATTGCCGTGATTTCGATCCTGATTTGGAGCAGCGCCGCCAGGGAACGGCCACGGGTCTCGGGCCGTTTAGAGCTGAAGACTGCCGGAAAAGGGTAAGGGCGAGTGGAAGCTATAGGCGTGCTGCGTGTTTTCGGTGCTGCCGCGGTACTCGCGGCCGGGGTGATCGCGCCGGCGGGGCTCCCGGGCGCGCCCGCGCTCGCAGCGCCGCAAGGTGTCGTCGCCAACGACGCGCGGCTCGCCGGCGACCGCGAGCGCACCCGCTTCATCGCCGACCTGTCGAAGAAGGTGGATGTGCATGTCTACGCCCTCGGCAATCCCTACCGGGTGATCGTCGACGCCGCCGATGTCCATTTTCAGATGCCACGCGGCATTGGCAAGAAGCAGCGTGGCCTCGTCACCGCCTTCCGCTACGGCCTGTTCGCCCCGGGCAAATCGCGCATTGTCCTGGACGTCCGCGGGCCGTTTCTCATCGACAAGTATTTCGTCCTGGAGCCGCGGGACGATCAGCCGGCGCGTCTTGTCGTCGATCTCGTTCCAACAGACGAGAAAACCTTCGCCGACAAGCTCGGCAAGGCGAAGGAGGCGCGCACAAAAGCGTCCGCCGTGCCGCTGCCTCAGGCGCCCAAACGCCCAGCCAATGCAAAGCCCATCGTCGTGCTCGATCCCGGTCACGGGGGCGTCGACCCGGGCGCCAGTAGTGCCAATGGCGTGGCCGAGAAGGGGGTCGTGCTCAAGTTCGGAAAGCGCCTCAAGGAGAAGCTTCTCGCGACGGGACGGTACGAGGTCTACATGACGCGCGAGGACGACACCTTCCTGCCCCTGAAGGAGCGCGTGGCCATAGCTCAGAAGAAGGGGGCCGGGTTGTTCTTATCCATCCATGCCGACTACTTCCCGGCCGAGATCGACGATGCGCGCGGCGCCACCGTCTACACCTTGTCCGAGCAAGCCTCCGATGCCGAAGCCCGAGCGCTCGCTGCCAAGGAGAACTTCTCCGATGCCATCGCCGGCGTGGAGTTGCCGGAGGAGTCCGATGAGGTGGTTGCCAACATTCTCATCGATCTCGCCCAGCGGGAGACCAAGAATCGGTCTGTGGTCTTTGCCCGGTCGATCGTCGGCGAACTCGCCGCCAAGGGCACGCTCCACGACAAGCGCTTGCGGTCTGCGGGCTTCCGGGTGCTCAAGGCGCCTGACGTGCCGTCCGTGCTGCTGGAGCTGGGCTTCCTGAGCAATGCCGACGACGAGAAGCAACTCACCTCCGAGGCTTGGCGCGACCGGATGGCCACATCGGTGACGGCGGCGATCGACGGCTATTTCAACAAGCGCATCGCCCGCAGCCCGTTCTGAGCGGGAAGGTCTGGCCCTAAGGCTGCTCCCGCAAGGTCGGGAAATTCCATGATTTCGGACGACTCTTGCGTTTTATTGCCATATTCTTGGCTAGGTTGGTTTGGGTGCCCCGCCAGGCGGAACGCGGGGTCGGGACGGTAGGAAATTATGGACATCACGACACCAGTCACGCCGCCCAAGCGAGGGCGAAAAAAGAAACGTCGCGGCTTCTTCCTGCGCTTTCTCGGCTTCATGTTCGCAGCGGGCATGATCCTGGCCATTGGCGTGGCGGGCGCGGTTGCGTTCGTGTTGTGGAAGGCATCGCAAGACCTGCCGGACTACGAGGTGCTCGCCAAATACGAGCCGCCTGTTATGACGCGCATCCACGCCAATGACGGCCGGCTCATTTCCGAGTTTGCACGCCAGCGACGTATCTACGTGCCGATTACCGCAGTTCCAAAGCGCGTGATCGAGGCGTTCCTCTCCGCCGAGGACAAGAATTTCTATCAGCATGGCGGCCTCGACATTCAGGGCATCATCCGCGCCATCGTCACCAACATGAGCGCGATGCAAGCCGGCGGCGGCCATATGGTCGGCGCTTCGACCATCACCCAGCAGGTGGCGAAGAACTTCCTTCTGTCGAGTGAGCAGAACATCGAGCGCAAGCTCAAGGAGGCGATTCTCGCCATCCGCATCGAGCGCGCCTTCACTAAGGATCAGATTCTCGAGCTTTACCTAAACGAGATCTATCTCGGCGGCGGTGCTTACGGCGTGGCGGCAGCTGCGCAGAGATATTGGGGCAAAGCGCTGAACGAGCTGTCTTGGGCGGAAGCGGCCTATCTCGCACTCCTGCCGAAGGCGCCAAGCCGGTATGACCCCTGGAAGCACGCCGAACGCGCGCTGACGCGGCGCAACTGGGTGATCGACCGGATCGTCGGGAACGGCTTTGCGACGCCTGAGGAAGGCGAGCAGGCCAAGGCCACGCCGCTCGGCGTGCTGGCGAAGAAGTACGGTCCGCAGATTCACGCCTCGGAGTATTTCGCAGAGGAAGTGCGCCGCGAGATCCTCGACAAGTTCGGCGAGGACAAGCTTTACGGTGGCGGCCTGTCGGTCCGCACCACACTCGACCCGCGGCTCCAAGCGATCGCCCACAAGGCGCTGGTCAAGGGGCTGACCAAGTACGACCGCGCCCATGCAGGCTGGCGCGGCGTCGACAAGACCATCGAAATCTCCGGCGATTGGGGCAAGGCGCTTGCCGAAATTCCGGTGTGGAAGGATATCGCGCCCTGGAAACGGGCGGTCGTTCTCGAAGTGTCGGGCGATCAGGCAACGATCGGCATCCGGCCCGGGCGCGACAAGGAAGGCCGCTTGGTCGAAGAGCGGGAGACCGGCGTGATCCCGGCGTCGCAAGTCAAGTGGACGCGTAAGTCCATCAAGTCCGCGCTGAAGCCGGGCGATGTGATCTACGTCGCGCCGCTCGAGCCCAAGAAGAACAAGGATGGCGAGGTTGCGCCGGCGGAGACGGTTGCGGGCAAGTGGTCGCTCCAGCAGCCTCCCAAGGTCAGCGGCGCCATTACGGCTATAGACCCGCACACGGGTCGCGTGCTCGCCATCGTAGGCGGCTTCAGCTTCCATCAGAGCCAGTTCGACCGCGCCACCCAAGCGCTGCGTCAGCCCGGCTCCTCGTTCAAGCCGCTCATCTATCTCACGGCCATCGACAACGGCTATACGCCGTCGAGCATCATCGTCGACGGACGCATTTGTGTGAGCCAAGGCCGCGGCATGCCGCCCTGGTGCCCCAAGAACTACTCGGGTGGAGGCGCAGGCCCCTCGACCTTGCGCCGCGGCATCGAGAAGTCGCGCAACCTGATGACGGTGCGTTTGTCGCGGGATATCGGCATGCCCGTCATTGCCGAGTATGCGAACCGCTTCGGGGTTTACGACAATCTGGTACCGGCGCTCGCTATGTCGCTCGGGTCGGGTGAGACCACGCTGCTGCGCATGGTTAACGCCTACTCGATGATCGCCAATGGCGGCAAGAAGGTCGAAGCGACCTTCATCGACCGCGTCCAGGATCGCTATGGCCGCACCGTCTGGCGTCACGACAAGCGGGACTGCAGTTTGTGCAGCGCGCGCGAGTGGACCGGACAGGGCGAGCCCGAGCTTATCGATGTCCGCGATCAGGTCGTCGACCCGGTTTCCGCCTATCAAATGGTTGGCATCATGGAAGGTGTCGTTCAGCGCGGAACGGCAACGAGGCTTAGAGCGTTGAAGCGGCCGCTGGCCGGCAAGACCGGCACGACCAACGATTACAAGGACGCCTGGTTCGTCGGCTATACGCCCGACATGGCCGTGGGCGTCTATGTCGGCTACGACCAGCCGAAGCCCATGGGCCGCAGCGCCACCGGCGGCGGTCTGGCCGCGCCCATCGTCAAGGACTTCCTCGCCGAGGCTCTCAAGGACGTTCCGCCGGCCGAATTCCGGCCGCCTGAAGGGGCCGTCTTGGTCCGCGTCAACTCCAAGACGGGTCTTCCGGCCCGTGGTGGTGGAGGCGGCACGATCGTCGAGGCTTTCAAGCCGAACGAGGTTCCCCCCGGTGCGATTCCGCTGGGTCGAGATGGCAAGCCCCAGGGCCAAGCGGCCGAGGAAGGTGCGCAGCCGGACGGGTTCCCCCAGTATCCAGCTGAAGCTCAGGCGGGTGCGCCAGGGCAACCGGCTGGTGCCCAGGCCGCAGCGCCGCAGGCCGCGCCTCAGCCGCCGCCTCAGGCCTCCGCGCCGCCACCGCGCCAACGCCGCGCACCGCGGCGCGAGCGCGGATTGTTCCGCGGTTTCTTTTAGAGCTTCGTTCAGGGGCTAGGACCGGGCGCGCCTTCCGCCCGGCTCCGTTCTATTGAATTTCGACATCAAACTTTGAGGACTACGCATGCGCGCCGAAACCGAGGCGGTCGTCAACGACATCAAAGAATCCTTGTCTTTGCTGCGGAGGCATCTTTGACCCCGATCAAGCAAAGGCGAGACTGAGCGCGCTCGACGCCGAGGCCGAAGCGCCCGACTTCTGGAACGATGCAGGCCGCGCGCAAACTCTGATGCGCGAACGCCAGCAGATCGAGACCTCCCTCAACGCCTTCGATCGCCTCGCAAACGAACTCGACGACAATCTCACGCTCGTCTCCATGGGCGAGGAGGAGGGGGACGAAAGCATCGTCGCCGAAGCGGAGGCCGCGTTGCAAAAGCTGCGGGCCGAAGCCCACACCCGCGAGGTGGAGGCGCTGCTGTCGGGGGAGGCGGACGCCAACGACGCCTTTATCGAGATTCACGCCGGCGCCGGTGGCACCGAAAGCCAAGACTGGGCGCAAATGCTTGAGCGCATGTATCTGCGCTGGTCGGAAGCGCGGGGCTACAAGACCGAGCTGATCGGCGAGCATTACGGCGATGAAGCCGGCATCAAGTCAGCCACGATCCTGGTCAAGGGCTTGAACGCCTATGGTTGGCTGAAGACCGAGTCAGGCGTGCACCGGCTGGTCCGGATTTCGCCGTTCGACTCCAATGCGCGCCGGCACACGAGCTTTGCTTCGGTGTGGATCTACCCTGTCATCGACGAGAACATCGACATCGAGATTGATGAGAAGGATGTCCGCATCGACACCTATCGGGCGTCGGGCGCCGGAGGTCAGCACGTCAACACAACTGACAGCGCCGTGCGCATCACCCATGAGCCGACCGGCATTGTCGTGCAGTGTCAAAACCAGCGGTCGCAGCACAAGAACCGCGCTACGGCATGGGCCATGTTGCGCGCGCGGCTGTATGAAGCCGAGCTCAAGCGGCGGGAGGAGGAGGCGCTGGCCGCCGCCGCGTCGAAGTCAGAGATCGGATGGGGCCACCAAATCCGGTCCTACGTGCTCCAGCCCTATCAGCTGGTGAAGGATCTGCGCACGGGCGTGGAGAGTACGAATCCGACGGCTGTGCTCGACGGCGATATCGACGCCTTTATCGAGGCGGCGCTCGCGGAGCGCATTCACGCCGACCAGAAGCCGGAAAATAAGCCGGCCTAAAAACCAGCCTAAAAAGCAATGAGCGGAGGGCCGCAACCGGCACCCCGCTCATCGCGCAATCTGATAGTCCGCTACTCCGCGGCGCGGCCCGAGAACGGATTTTCTTCCGAGTCGGCTGACTTTGCCGAACGCGCTGACGGTTTCTTTCCGTCGGCCATCGGATCGTCGGACCGGCGTGACTTCCCTTCGAAGTAGGCCCCTTGCTCGATAGCAAGGCTCTGATGGTGGATGTCGCCTTCGACATGGGACTGCGATTGGAGCGTCACCCGAAGGCCACGGACCGATCCCGTCACCTTGCCGCGCACCACGACGTCTTCGGCCCGGACGGATCCATTGATTTGGGCCTTGTCGCCAAGCAGCAGGGAGCCACAGTCGATATCGCCTTGAATCTCGCCATCGACCTGGATCTCGCCCTTCGACGCGACGTTACCGATCACCGTCAGGTCCTCGCCGATGATCGAGGGGACCATCTTGCTCGCGCCGGAATTGGCTCCAGCGCTCGGACTTGGGCTTGGGTTCTTTGAGTAGGTCGCGGGCCGTTCGGTGAACGGCGATGATTTCTCCGAGCTGCTCGGTCGCTCACCAAGCTTGGTGACAGCCTCGGCAGACTCAGGCTTCTTCGTGAACATACGTGGGTACCTCCCCATTCAATACGAGTGACGCAGCGCAAGACGCAAACGAATACCAGATCCCGCGACAGGTGACAGCTAAACTGCTGAAATGGTGTGGACCCAGTGTTCAAACTCCTGACCGTGACAATATCCCCTCGACCTATCCTTGTCATGGGATTCTCTGTCCCAGAAAGGGCCCTTGCCGAGACCCGGCCAGGCCCGGTATTGGGCTTGAATCGCCTTGGTTTGGCCGATTTTCGTCCCTCTTATGCCTTGAGTCCTTGGCCTCTTGGGGTACAGAGGCAGAAGGCGGGATTAAAGGTGCGCCTTGGGGGTGCCGGTCAAGTTGCCATGAGCAGACCAGGGCTCGCTGGTGTAAAACCAGTAGCGAGGTCGGTTGTTGCGCATGGCTGCGTGTTATCCGCGGCCGCGCAGCCAAGCGGGCTTGGCCAGATTTATGGGGCCTGTGACTGAATGGGCGAACCGATCGCAGGGGCTCTGGCTAAGCTGACCGCCGGCAGCGGTAAAGCCCTTCGCGCTCTGCCCGGCCAGGGCCGGGAGCTGGTGAAGCGCGTCCCTCCGCCTGTTCAGATCCAGCTTGCCAAGCTGTCGACCCGCAGTGCCCATCTCTTCCGTGAGATTTTCGCCGGCATCTTGGTCGTCGGCTTGATTGCCATTGTTTTTGGCTATGGCCGCTTAGCCAAGGGGCCGGTTTCGCTTCCGAACTTCGTTGAGCCCATCGAGACGGCGATCAACGATCAGTTGACGGATCTGCACGTCAAGATCGACGACGCGGTGCTCCAGCGCAGTGACGATGGGCCCGGCGTGTTGTTCCGCCTTCGCGATATTCGCCTCATCGACAAGGACGGCGAGGTCGTCGCGCAAGCCCCGCTCGCCGCTATCGGCATGAGTGGCAGTGCGCTCCTTTCGGGACGAGTCGCCCCCGGAAGCGTCGACTTCATCGGCCCGCGGCTTCTGATGTCCTATACGGACGACAAAGGCCTCTCCTTGGCCTTCTCCAAGAACGACGCGCAAAGCGATCAGTTGATCCGCGGCGCACTTCCCGCAGGTAAACCGCCGTCTGATGCGTTGGTGCCGCCGGCCGCGCCCTCTCAAGCGCCGCCGGCCAGCAGCCCTCGTCAGTTCGATCTGACCAAAACCGTGGAGGATGTGTTCGACCGCACGAGGGCTGGGGACACGTCCTATCTCACCCGTTTCGGTTTCAAGGACGCGATCGTTGTTCTCAACAACGATGGCGCGCAGACGCTCTGGCAGGTTCCCGACTTTGCCATCGATCTGGAGCACCTGGACAAGCGCAGCATTCTGGTGGGGCAAGCGAACGTCGCGTCGAGCCGGGGGGATTGGCAACTCGAAGTGCGCACCGAGCAGCGTACGAGGACGAACAGCCTCGGCATTACCGCGCTGATCGAGAATCTGGTGCCTTCCGGGATTGCCGGTAACTTCCCGTCCATCGGCATCCTCAAGGCGCTCGACATGGCCGTGGACGGCAAGGCCGACGCGGAGCTTTCGAAGTCCGGCGACTTCTTGTCCGGCGAAGCGAAGCTCAAACTGGCACCGGGACAGATCACCCCGCCCTGGGATCGTGACACGCCTGTGCGCATCGATCATGGCGATTTCACCGTGCGTTACATGCCCGAGACGGACGTGGTGGAGATCGCGCCTTCGACGCTGCGCTGGGGCAAGAGCAAAGCAACGTTCAGCGGCGAGTTCCGCCCCGTCCGTGATGCCCAAAAGAAGGTCGTCACCTGGAACTTTTCGATAAAGGGCGACGACGCCGTGTTCGGCGTCGAGGAGCACGGACTGGAGCCCATCACGATTGACGAGTGGACCGCCGTGGGAAGTCTCGCGCCGAAGGACGGTCACTTAACGCTGTCGCGTTTTGTCATCCGTTCGGGAGATGCCCAGATCACGGCGTCGGGCAACGTGGTCGACGCACCCGATTCCCCGGCGATCAGCCTCGCCGGCGAAGTCTCGCCCATGCCCATCGACACGCTCAAACTGCTATGGCCCAAATTTGTGGCGGGCAAGGCGCGGGAATGGGTTCTGGAGCGGGTGACCGGCGGCCAGCTCCTTGGCGGGCATTTCAAGGTGGCGCTTCCGGCCGGCGCGCTCGCGGTCCTTGAGCAAGGTGGCGATACGCCCGAAGGCGCCGTCAATGTCGAGCTCAACTTCAAGGACACGGGCATCGCCTATATTTCGGAGTTGCCGCCCGTGGTCACGGGTCAGGGAAGACTCACGATCACCGGAACGGAATTCACGGTCGATATCCCCCGCGCCAAGATTGTCGTGGCTGAAGGGCAAGAGATCCAACTTGGCGAAGGGCGCTTCTACATTCCCGATCTGCGCGAGGATCCGCAGCAGGGCGTCGTTTCGTTTCACGCCGGTGCCCCGACGCCCACGGTCATGAAGCTTCTCGACCATGAACCCCTGGGCTACCTCCAGGAAGTGGGCATGAAGCCCGATTTTCTTGGGGGCAGCGCCGAGGGGGCATTCACCCTGGCCATGCCGTTGAAGCACGATCTTGATTTCAAAGAGATCAAGATGAGCGGCCAGGCGCAACTCAACGATGCCATTGCCTCGAACATTGTTGGCGACATGGGCATCGAGGGCGGTGCGCTGAACGTGGGCCTGTCCGAGGAAGGCGTCACGGCGCGCGGGGACATCAAGATCAAGGGCGTGCCCGCCGAAATTTTCTGGCAACGCGTGTTCTACGCAGCAGACGAGGAGCAGCCGCCGATTCAAGTCAGCGCGAACCTCGACGAAAATTTGCGCAAGCAACTTGGTATCAAGGTCAATCACCTCGTGAAGGGGACGGTTCCGCTGACCCTGTTCGTCAAGGGGCTGGGGCAGGGGACTCAGCAATTGAGCATGGAGGCGGACCTGGGCAATGCGGAGCTCTTGTTCGGCAGCATGGGTTGGACCAAACCGGCCGGCAAGGCGGCGAAGGTCAGCTTCGACGTGGACCAACAAGACGACGGCTCAACCGGCCTCGACAATTTTAAGATCATTGGCGACGACATCGCCGTTCACGGCAAGATCGCGCTCGGGCCAGAGCAGCAGCTGAAGAGCTTCTATTTCTCCGACTTTTCGGTGAACGAGCTGACCCACATGGAGATCACCGCGAAGGTTCGCGAGGACCAGGTTCTCGTTATTCACGCCGAAGGCCCGAGCTATGACGGCAGGCAATTCTTCCGCTCGCTGTTCTCTGCGGGCCAACTGGCTGAAGACGGCTCGGCGGAGCCCGACGATCCTTTCGGCATCGATTTTACGGCGAAGATCGGGCGCGTGATCGGCTTCGACGACACATACGCCACGGACATGGACGTCATGCTCAAGAAGCGCAGCGGCCGGCTGACGGCGCTGCGCGGTAAGGGCAAGCTGAACGGCAAGTCGGCGGCCAGTGCGCAGCTGACGATGAAGAACGGCGCGCGGATTCTCAAGGCCGAGTCGCTTGATGCCGGTTCGGTGTTCCGATTGATTGGATTCTATCGCAGCATCGAGGGCGGTCAGGCCTCGCTTCAGGTCAATATGGACGCTGGCGGGCGCGGCACGAAGTCTGGAACCCTATGGGCGACCAACTTCAATGTCGTTGGCGATCGCGTGGTCGCCGACGTGCTCACCGATCCGAGCTCCGTCGCCGTGCTCGGTCAGGAAAACAAGAAGCACATCGCCAGATCAAAGATTAAGTTCAAACGGCTGCGCGCGCCGTTCGTCGTCGGCGGCGGCAAGTTCCGCTTACGCGATGCCTACATCAACGGACCGCAGCTCGGCGCCACCATGCGCGGCACGGTGGACTTTAAATCGCAGACCGTCGCCCTTGGTGGCACCTATGTGCCGCTCTACGGTCTCAACTCCGCGCTCGGTGCCATTCCAATTCTTGGCCGCGTGTTTGTCGGGCGCCAGGGCGAAGGCGTGGTGGGCATTACCTTCGCCATCAAGGGTAAGCTCGATGATCCCACCGTGCTGGTCAATCCGATGTCGGTCATGGCACCGGGAATCTTCCGGCAAATTTTTGATTTCCACGGTGGCGGTGTGCCGGCGGGACGGGCGGCCGCAAAGACGAAGCCGGAACCGACCAGAACGTTCCAGAATCCCCAGTATTAGCGGACGATCCGCCTAGACGGGCCGGATCAGGGCGTGGCGCTTCTTGCCGAGCGAGAGCTTAATCACGCCGTCGTCCGTCAGGTCCGACAGTGTGAGCACCCGGCGGGCATCTGTCACCGGCGTATCGTTGACCTTGATCCCGCCGCCCTTGATGTGGCGCCTGGCCTCGCCCGTCGACGTCACGAAGCCGGCGAGCATGCTGGCGTTCAACACGCCTACGCCCGCTTCGAGCTCCCCGCGCGGCACGTCGATGCTCGGCAGGCTCTCGGCGATCTGCCCTTGCTCGAAGGTGGTGCGCGCCGTTTCCGCCGCGCGGTCGGCGGCGTCGCGTCCGTGCACGAGGGCCGTCGCTTCGGTGGCCAGGATCTTCTTGGCCTCGTTCATCTCCGCGCCTTCAAGCGCCGCCAGCTTGTCGAGCTCCGGGAGCGGCAATTCGGTGAACAGTTTGAGGAAGCGCGGTACGTCGGCGTCCTCGGCGTTCCGCCAATACTGCCAATAGTCGTAAGGGGAGAGCATGTCCGGGTTGAGCCAAATTGCCCCCGCCGCCGTCTTGCCCATCTTGGCGCCCGAGGCGGTCGTGAGTAGCGGCGTCGTGAGCCCGAACAACTCGGCGCTTTCGGTGCGCCGTCCAAGCTCGATGCCGGTGACGATGTTGCCCCATTGATCGGAGCCGCCCATCTGCAGCCGGCAGCCTTCGCGGCGGTAGAGCTCCACGAAGTCGTAGGCTTGCAGCACCATGTAGTTGAACTCGATGAAGCTTAAGTTCTGCTCGCGTTCGAGGCGCAGCTTCACCGAATCCTGGCTCAACATGCGGTTGACGCTGAAATGGCGTCCGTAGTCCCGCAAGAAGTCGACGTAGTTGAGCGCTTCGAGCCAATCGGTGTTGTTGACCAGCCTCGCGTCCGTTTCGCCGTCGCCAAAGGCGAGGAACTTGGAGAACACGCTTTCGATCCCGCCGATATTGGCGTCGATCTGCTCTTCGGTGAGGAGCTTGCGCGTTTCGTCTTTACCGGAAGGGTCGCCCACCTTGGTGGTGGCGCCACCGATCAAGACGATCGGCTTGTGTCCCGTCTGCTGCAGCTTCCGTAGCAGCATGATGCTGACCAGGTTGCCCACATGCAGGCTCGGCGCCGTGCAGTCGAAGCCGATATAGCCGGTGATGACCTCCGACCGCGCGAGATTGTCGAGCGCGGCCTCGTCCGTGCACTGGTGAATGTAGCCCCGAGTTTGGAGCTCATGCAGAAAGTCCGATTTGACAGTGCTCATGGGCAGGCCGCTGGGCGTCTCATAGTGTTCGCCAGAGCCTCTATCAGGTTTGCCGCCGGATTACCAAATCCGGAGCCGTGGCGAACTGGGGAGAACGCCGCCTTACGCCGCCGACTCTTTCTTCTTCTTGTTCGGCTTGCCGAGGCGCTTGTCGAGATAGCCCTGCACCACGTCCATCAGGCCGTCCATCCGCTCCTCGAAGAAGTGGTTGGCGTCGGGCACGGTCGAATGGTCGATGACGATACCCTTCTGCGTCTTCAACCGGTCCACGAGCCCGCGCACCGATTCGGTCGGCACGACGCGGTCCTTGGCGCCGTTGACCATCAGCCCGGAGGACGGGCAGGGCGCTAAGAACGTAAAGTCGTAGAGGTTGGCGGGCGGGGCCACGGAGATGAAGCCCTCGATCTCCGGTCGGCGCATCAGAAGCTGCATGGCGATCCAGGCGCCGAACGACACGCCACAGATCCAGCAAGCCGGGGCATCGGGGTTGTAGCCCTGGAGCCAGTCCAGGGCCGTGGCGGCGTCGGCGAGTTCGCCGGGTCCGTTGTCGAACAAGCCCTCGCTACGCCCCACGCCGCGAAAATTGAACCGCAGCACGGAGAAGCCGCGCTTCTGGAAGGCGTAGTACAGGTGGTAGACAACCTGATTGTTCATCGTCCCGCCGAACTGCGGGTGCGGGTGCAGAATCAGCGCGACCGGCGCGCTCGTAGACGGCTGATGGTGGTAGCGGGCTTCGATCCGACCGCTCGGGCCGCTGATATTGACTTCAGGCATAAACTCCGGGCCTCACAGGCGTTGTTTCGCCGACGATGTGTCGCAAGATTTCTATATGGGGCGTTGCAGCGGACGTACCAAACAAGCCGCCAATCCTTGACTTCGCGGCCCCGGAAACCTATACAAATTCAAGAAGATTAGAATTCTTCCAAACAAGACCGTTCCAAATCAGCTGGGCGCTTGGAGTGGTCCATTGCAGGCCGCGCTTCATAGCACGTGCGACGGGGGCACGCGCAAGCATTAACCGGCGGCATACAGCCGCGAGCACCGGCGGAACATGAACCAGCGCTCTTATCTTGATTACAACGCCACTGCGCCGCTTCGTCCCGAAGTACGCGAGGCCGTGGCCGATGCGCTTGGGCACGCCGGCAATCCGTCCTCCGTACACGCCGAGGGACGGGCCGCTCGTGCGGCCATCGAAGAGGCAAGGGGACGGGTCGCGAGCCTTGCCGGCGCTCGCCCTGAGGACGTGATCTTCACCAGCGGCGGCACCGAGGCCAACGTAACCGTCCTTGCCGAGCCGGCGGCCGATGAGTCTTGGCAGCTCTACCTCTCGGCCATCGAGCATCCGTCGGTGTTGTCGGGCGGACGCTTCCACCCAGAGACCACGACCATGATCCCTGTGACCGCAGACGGCGTTGCCGATCTTGCCGCGCTCGCCATGACGCTGGAGAAGCACAAGCCGGGCGGCTGGCGGCCGCTGGTGTCGCTCATGGCCGCCAATAACGAGACGGGTGCGATTCAGCCCGTGCGCGAGGCAGCTGACATCGTGCATGAGGCCGGCGGTCTTCTGCACAGCGATGCGGTGCAGGCGGCAGGCCGCATTCCCCTCGATATGACAAGCCTCGGCACCGACATGCTGACCCTATCGGCCCATAAGATCGGCGGACCGAAAGGTGTCGGCGCACTCGTCCTGAAAGAGGGCGTGCGCGTGGAGCCTTTGATTAAGGGCGGTGGCCAGGAAGGCCGCCGCCGCGCCGGTACCGAGAACGTCCCTGGCATTGTCGGATTTGGCGTCGCGGCAGAGCTTGCCGCCAAGGAGCTTGGCGATGTCGCGGCGCTCGCGGCCTTGCGCGATCAGCTCGAGGAGGGCGTGCGCGCCGTTGCCGCCGATGCGGTGATCGTCTCCGCGTCCGCGCCCCGGCTTCCTAACACCTCATGCATCGCCGTGCCCGGCGTCAAAGCCGAGACCCTGGTCATCGGGCTCGATCTCGCCGGTATCGCGGTGAGTGCTGGGAGCGCCTGTTCCTCAGGCAAGGTCGAGACGTCTCACGTGCTCGAAGCCATGGGGCTTTCGCCGGAAATCGCGGGCGGCGCGGTTCGCGTAAGCCTTGGTTTTGGCACCAAGAATGACGATATCAAGAGGTATGTGAGCGCCTTTGGCGAGCTGATCAAGCGACTTAAGCGAAACGCAAAAGAAGCGGCCTAACAGGTTCCGCTAACAGGAGAATTTGGGACAGTGCCTGCAGTTGAAGAAACCGTCGAACGCGTCAAAGAGATCGACGTCGACAAATACAAATACGGCTTCTCTACCGAGATCGAAGAGTCCCGGGCGCCCAAGGGCCTGAACGAAGACACGATCCGCTTCATCTCGGCCAAGAAGCGCGAGCCCGACTGGCTGCTGGAATGGCGGCTGGAGGCCTATCGCCGTTGGCGCACCATGCAGGAGCCCACCTGGGCCAATGTGCAGTACCCCAGGATCGACTTTCAGGACCTGTACTACTACGCCGCGCCGAAGAGCACGGAGGGGCCCAAGAGCCTCGACGAGGTCGATCCGGAGCTGCTGAAGACCTATGAGAAGCTCGGCATCCCGCTGAAAGAGCAAGAAGTGCTGGCGGGCGTGGAAGGGGCGCCGAAGGTTGCGGTCGATGCCGTGTTCGACAGCGTCTCCGTGGTCACCACCTTCAAGGAGGAGCTGGCCAAGGCGGGCGTGATCTTCTGCTCGATCTCCGAGGCGGTGCGCGATCACCCCGAACTGGTGAAGAAATATCTGGGCTCCGTGGTGCCGGCGACCGACAATTTCTACGCCACGCTGAACTCCGCCGTGTTCTCCGACGGCTCGTTCGTCTACGTGCCGGAGGGCGTCCGCTGCCCGATGGAGCTGTCCACCTATTTCCGCATCAATGCCGAGAATACCGGCCAATTCGAGCGCACGCTCATCATCGCCGACAAGGGCTCTTACGTGAGCTATCTCGAAGGCTGCACCGCGCCCATGCGCGATGAGAACCAGTTGCATGCCGCCGTGGTCGAACTCGTCGCGCTCGAGGACGCCGAGATCAAATACTCAACGGTGCAGAACTGGTATCCCGGTAATGCCGAGGGGAAGGGCGGCGTCTACAACTTCGTCACCAAGCGTGGCGACTGCCGTGGCGACCGCTCCAAGATCTCCTGGACGCAAGTCGAGACCGGCTCGGCCATCACCTGGAAGTACCCGTCCTGCATCCTGCGTGGGAATGGCTCACGTGGCGAGTTCTACTCGATCGCCATCTCCAACGGCTATCAGCAGATCGACAGCGGCACCAAGATGATCCATCTCGGCAAGGACACGTCGAGCCGCATCATCTCCAAGGGCATCGCCGCCGGTTTCTCCAACAACACCTATCGCGGGCTCGTCTCGGCGCACCGCAGGGCGACCAACGCGCGGAACTTCACCTGCTGCGACTCGCTCCTCATCGGCGACAAATGCGGTGCGCATACCGTGCCGTATATCGAGGCTAAGAACGCGAGCGCGACCTTCGAGCACGAGGCCACGACCTCGAAGATTTCCGACGATCAGTTGTTCTATTGCCTCAGCCGCGGTCTCTCCGAAGAGGAGGCGGTGGCGCTCATCGTCAACGGCTTCGTGCGCGACGTGCTCCAGCACCTGCCCATGGAGTTCATGGCCGAGACCCAGAAGCTCATCGGCATCAGCCTCGAAGGCTCGGTGGGCTAGGCCAAATCGAATCTCATACCAAGGACTTGGAAAGACGCATTCATGCTTGAGATCAAAAACCTCCACGCCAATGTCGACGGCCGCGAGATCCTGAAGGGCCTCGACCTCACTTTGCCCACGGGCGAGGTGCACGCCATCATGGGCCCGAACGGTTCCGGCAAATCCACGCTCGCTTATGTGCTCGCCGGCAACGAGGACTACGAGGTCACCGAAGGCTCCATTGCCTGGGACGGCAAGGACCTCACGGAGATGGACCCGACCGAGCGCGCCGTCGCAGGCGTGTTTCTCGCCTTCCAGTACCCGATGGAAATTCCCGGCGTTGCCACCATGACTTTCCTGCGCAGCGCCGTGAACGCGTTGCGGAAAGCGCGCGGGGAGGAGGAGCTCTCCACGCCGGACTTCTTGCGCTTGGTGAAGCAGAAGGCCAAGGGCCTCAAGATCGACATCGAGATGCTGCGCCGGCCGCTCAATGTCGGCTTCTCGGGCGGTGAGAAGAAGCGCAACGAGATCTTGCAGATGACGCTGTTGGAGCCGGAAATCTGCGTCCTGGACGAGACCGATTCCGGCCTCGATATTGACGCGCTGCGCATCGTCGCCGACGGCGTGAATGCCTTGCGCACCAAGAAGCGCTCCATGCTCGTCATCACCCACTATCAGCGGCTGCTCAACTATATCGTGCCCGACAAGGTACATGTCATGGCCGATGGGCGGATCGCGCGCTCCGGCGGGCCTGAGCTGGCGCTCGAGCTCGAAAAGTCGGGCTACGCCGAGTTCGGCGGCAAGGCCACGGCGGCGTAAGGGGTCAGCATGGAATTGTCCGTCCACCAGTTCCGCAGCAAGGCCGAGCAGCAGCTGTTCGACCTGTTTGCCCAGTCGGCCGCAGCGCTGCCGGGCGCGGCCAACCCGTTCGTTTCGGGCCTGCGCGAGCAGGCGATCAAGACCTATGGCAGCCTCGGGCTGCCCCATCGCCGCGTCGAGGCCTGGAAATATACGGATCTGCGCGAGCGCATTGGCGATATCGGCCCGCTAATCGGATCAGGCGGCGCGCGCGCCGGCGAGGCGGAGCTGGAAGCGGCGTTCGGCGAGGGTCTCGCGCATCTCCCCGCTTATCGCCTTGTCCTGGTGGAAGGCGCATTGCGCGTGGAGCTGTCGGACATGTCGGACTTGCGCGCCGCCGGCGTCGAGGTCGGCGCTCTGGCGCATATGCTCGAAATGCCGCCCGCATGGCTGAAGGAGACGCTTGGCCAGGTCAATCCGCGTGAGGACGATGCGGTGCTCGCGCTCAACACGGCTCTCATGACCGGCGGCGTGGCCTTACGTCTCGCCGAAGGCGTGACGCTCGATAAACCCATCCATATCGTCCATCTCGACGGGACGGGCGCGGCGGCCTCGGCTTTCACCCGCAACGTGATCGTGGCGGAGACGGGCGCCTCGGCCACCGTGCTGGAAAGTTTTGGCTCGCTGGGGCTGAAGGGGCTGCTGCGCAACGCCGTGACCGAGGTCAAGCTCGGCGACAAATCGGCGATTCAGCACGTGAAGCTTCAGCGTGAAGCCCTTGAAACGATTCACCTGAATACTTGGCTGGCGAACATCGCCACGGACGCGCGCTACAACGCCTTCCAGCTCTCCGTTGGCGCGGAACTCGCGCGCAATCAGCTCTATGTGGGCTTTGACGGCGAAGGCTCGGCGACGGATGTCTCCGGTGCCACGCTCGCGCGCGGCAAGCAGCATTGCGACACGACGCTCATTGTCGAGCATCGCGTGCCTCGATGCGAAAGCCGCGAGCTCTACAAGCTGGTGCTGGACGACGACGCCCGCGGCATCTTCCAAGGCAAGGTCATCGTCTTGCCGGACGCGCAGAAGACAGACGGCAAGCAGATGGCGCAAGCGCTGCTGCTGTCGGAGACGGCCGAGTTCGACTCCAAGCCGGAGCTGGAGATCTTTGCCGACGACGTGGTTTGCGGCCACGGCGCCACGTCCGGCCAGATCGACGAGGACTTGCTGTTCTATCTGGAGTCTCGCGGCTTACCCGAGGAACAAGCCCGCGCGCTGCTGATTCAGGCCTTTGTCGGCGAGGCCTTCGAGGTCCTGGACGACGAAACCTTGCGCGATGCCTTCGCCGCCACGGCGGCCGACTGGCTCGGCGCACCGGCGGAGTAGGGTGGAGGGCCAATGACCGTCATCACCCCGTCGGCCAAAGCGGTTTGCGCAACGGACGGCTTCGATATCGACGCCATCCGCGCCGACTTTCCCATCCTGACTGAAAAGGTCCACGGCAAGCCGCTGACATATTTGGACAACGGCGCCTCGGCCCAGAAGCCCCGTCAGGTCATCGAGGCCGTCTCCAACGCGTACACCCACGAATACGCCAACGTGCATCGCGGGCTGCATCACCTGTCGAATGTCGCCACCGCGAATTTCGAGAAGGCGCGCGAGACGGTGCGAGCGTTCCTCAACGCGGCCTCGGACGAGGAGATCATCTTCACCCGCAACGCCACCGAGGCGATCAACCTGGTGGCGTCTTCGTTCGGGCGTCCGCGCATCGGTGAAGGCGACGAGATCCTGCTCACCATCATGGAGCACCACTCCAACATCGTCCCTTGGCACTTCATTCGCGAGCGCCAAGGCGCGGTGCTGAAATGGGCGCCGGTATCCGACGACGGCGAATTCCTGCTGGACGAGTTCGAGAAGCTCATCACACCGCGCACCAAGATGATCACCGTGACGCACATGTCCAACGTGCTCGGCACCATCGTGCCGGTGAAGGAGGTGGTGCGGATCGCGCACGAGCGTGGCATTCCGGTCTTGGTCGATGGCGCGCAAGGGGCGGTGCATCTGCCTGTGGACGTGCAGGACCTCGATTGCGACTTCTACACCTTCACCGGACACAAGCTGTACGGGCCGACGGGCATTGGCGTGCTCTACGGCAAGAAAGAGCTGCTGGAGGCGATGCCGCCTTACCAAGGCGGCGGTGAGATGATCGGCTACGTCACCACCGACGAGGTGACTTACGGCAAGCCGCCGCACCGTTTTGAGGCGGGCACCCCAGCCATTGTCCAGGCCATCGGTCTGGGGGCGGCGATCGACTATGTGGAGTCCATCGGACGCGAGCACATCAAGGACTACGAAGGCCGGCTCCTGGACTACGCCATGGAACGGCTTGGCTCGCTCGACTGGCTCAAGATTTATGGCCGCGCGGAGGGCAAGGGCAGCATCATTTCCTTCGACGTTGAGGGCGCCCATGCCCACGATGTGAGCACGATCCTCGACCACCATGGCGTGGCCGTGCGGGCCGGAACCCATTGCTGCGAGCCGCTCCTGGCGCGCTTCGGCGTAAGCTCCACGTGCCGGGCCTCGATGGCCATGTATAATACGCCTCAAGAGATCGACCGGCTGGTGGAGGCGCTCCACAAGACCCGTGAGATGTTCGCTTAAGAGTGACCGCGAAGATGATTGAAAAGACTCAACGAAACGATCCTGCCGAAACGCCTGACGAGACATCGCCAGGCACGCCGCAGTCCGTGCCGGGACACGTTCAGACGCCGGCCGAGGCTCCCGCGCAAGGCCAGCCGGGCGCCGAGCCCGAGCCTGCCGCGATCGTGGACGCGTCGTCGTCGTCCATTCCTCCCGACGAGCTCGAGCGGCTCCATGGCGACCTGGTTGCCGCGCTCAAGACCGTGTTCGATCCGGAGATCCCCGTCGACATCTACGAACTGGGTCTGATCTATAAGGTCGAGATAGACGACGACCGCAATGTCGAGGTCGAGATGACGCTCACGGCGCCGGGCTGCCCTGTGGCCGGCGAGATGCCGGTCTGGGTGGAGAATGCGGTTTCATCCGTCCCGGGTGTCGGGCAGGTGAAGGTCAATCTGACCTTCGATCCGCCCTGGGACATGGCGCGCATGTCCGACGAGGCGCGGCTTGCCCTGAACATGTTCTAACGCTGTGCTTTCAAGGACTTGAACGCACAGGCAAATCATCCCAGGTTTCTACTATGACCGACCGTTCCCAAGTTTCCAGTCCCCAAGTGATGCGCCTGACCGAGGCCGCCGCCGACCGCATCCGCCAACTCGCTGCCGACACCGGCAAGGAGATCGAAGGCGTGCGCATTGGCGTGAAGAATGGCGGCTGCGCGGGGATGGAATACACGTTGGAATACGCGGAAACGCGCGGGCCACATGACGAGGTGGTGGAAGACAAGGGCGTCAAGCTTCTGATCGATCCGAGCGCGGTGATGTTCCTGCTCGGCACCGAGATGGATTATCAGGTGGATCAGATGCGTTCGGGATTCGTGTTCAACAACCCGAACCAGACGAGCGCTTGCGGCTGCGGTGAATCGGTGATGCTGCGCCCCGCTGGCGAGGCGGCGCCCGAAACCGTCGACTAGGTCTTCAGAAGTTTTACGGGACGCGAACCGGCCGCATCATGAAGGCCGGAACGTGATCGCCCATGCCTTGGGTTCTGCCTTGGGTCTTGCCCTGAGACTTGCCGCCTTGCGTCTTGCCGCGCGGGGCGTCGTTGCACTTTCCGCGATCTTGGGCGGCGGATTGTTGGCCTTCAGCGCGTTTGCCCTGACCCCTCTTGCCGCGACGCCCGTCATTGCGCCGGTCGTCGGCGCGCTTGGGCTCTGCGGTTTCGCCCTCGGCCGCATTTTGGGGCTCTGATGTGCTCGCCGGGGCCTCTTTGGCCTCGCTCCGAGAACGTCCAGTCCTTTGTCCGCCCCGCCGTCCACCGCGCCGCGACCGTCCGCGTCCGTTGCCGCGATCGGCAGCTTCCGCCTCGGCGACCTCTTCGGGCGCGATGGCGCCGTCGAGCCAGGTAATCTCTTCTTTCAACATGGCCTCGATGGCCTTCAGCGCCTTGTAGTCCTTCGGCGTCACCAGCATGGCGGCATAGCCTTCGCGGCCCGCCCGCCCGGTACGTCCGATGCGATGGACGTAGTCTTCCGGGTGTACCGGCACGTCGTAATTGAAGATGTGGCTCACGTTGGGGATGTCCAGGCCGCGCGCCGCCACGTCACTGGCGACAAGAAAGGCGATCTCGCCGTTGCGGAATGCCTCGAGCGTGGCCATGCGCTGGCGCTGGTCCATATCGCCATGCAGTGCACCGACATTGAACTTGTGCCGGTGGAGCGACCGGTAGACGACGCCGACATCTTTCTTGCGGTTGCAGAAGATGATGGCGTTCTTGACGTCGACCTCCTGCATCAGTTCGCGCAAGGCCTGCCGCTTCGCCGCCGGTGCGTCCGATGTCTTCTTCAGGCGCTGCACGATGGTCGACGCGGCGGTTGCCGGCGGGGAAACTTCGATGCGTTCGGGAGTGTGAAGGAAATTGTCGGCGAGGCGTTGAATTTCTGGCGGCATGGTCGCCGAGAAGAAGAGGGTTTGCCGCGTGAAGGGAAGCATTTTGCAGACGCGCTCGATATCGGGAATGAATCCCATGTCGAGCATTCGGTCGGCTTCATCGACCACCAGGATCTCGATGCCGTTGAGCAGCAGCTTGCCGCGCTCGCGGTGATCGAGAAGGCGGCCCGGCGTGGCAATCACCACATCGGCGCCGCGGTCCAGCTTCTTGTCTTGTTCGTCGTAGGACACGCCGCCGATGAGCAGCGCCACCGTCAGTTTGTGGTTCTTGCCGAGAAGCTCGAAGGCTTCGGCGACCTGGGCGGCAAGCTCGCGTGTCGGCTCCAGGATCAGCGTGCGCGGCATCCGCGCCCGGGCGCGTCCACGCTCCAGCCGCGTCAGCATCGGCAGCACGAAGGAGGCTGTCTTGCCGGTTCCGGTCTGGGCGATGCCGAGCACGTCGCGGCCGGTGACCGCGATCGGGATGGCGTTCGCTTGAATTGGGGTGGGGGTCTCGAACCCTGCCGCTTCGACGGCAGAGACAACGTTAGGGCTTAGGCCAAGATTCGAAAAGCTCATGCGTTAGCAAAAATACCGCGCTAACTCTCGCCGCGCGTATCTTCTTTCTATGTGCGCAAAGGATTGCTGCTACGATTCGTGGGCTCTGCGCAAGACACCACCGCAGCATTACGGCCTTATGACCGTATCCAATGACCTCTCACATAGGCGGCATGGGCGGAGCGCGCAAGGGGCAAAAGTTCGCATAAGCAGGGTAAACCCCCGGGAAACCATGTGTTCGGGGGCTCCGGCGGGGTCGAAGGCCGTGCCGGGCACCGGCAAAAAACCCCAAGGGGCAAGCAAACCGCCGATCCTGTTCCGAGCCGCGCTGGCGCCGGCAGGTCCGGTTAGATGTCCCCGGCTCAGATATCCAAGGCGTCCGGCTCGGCGAAGGCCGCGTGCTCCTGGATGAACTTGAAGCGCGCCTCGGGCTTGTTGCCCATGAGCCGATCGACAGCCTTGGTCGTGCCGGTGCGGTCGTCGTCGTCGATCTCGACACGCAGCAGCGTGCGCGTCGCCGGGGCCATGGTCGTCTCTTTCAGTTGCCTGGGAAGCATTTCACCCAAGCCCTTGAAACGACTCACGTCGATCTTGCCCCGTCCGTTGAACTCGGCCTTCATCAGCGCGTCCTTATGCGCATCGTCGCGGGCGTAGAGGGTCTTGGCGCCCTGGCTGATGCGATAGAGCGGCGGCACGGCAAGATAAAGATGTCCGCCGTCGATGAGCCCTTTCATCTCGCGATAGAAGAAAGTGATCAGCAGCGAGGCGATATGCGCGCCGTCCACGTCGGCGTCGGTCATGATCACCACCTTGTCGTAGCGCAAATCTTCCTCGCGATAGCGCGAGCCCGTGCCGCAGCCCAGCGCCTGGATCAGATCGCTCAAGAGCTGGTTGTCGGCGAGCTTCGATGAGCTGGCGGAGGCCACGTTGAGGATCTTGCCGCGTAAAGGGAGCACTGCTTGGCTAGCGCGGTCGCGTGCCTGCTTGGCGGAGCCGCCGGCGGAGTCGCCCTCGACGATGAAGATCTCAGTGCCTTGCGCACCGCCGGCCGAGCAGTCGGCCAGCTTACCGGGCAGACGCAAGCGGCGTGTCGCCGTCTGCCGGCCAATCTCCTTTTCTTTGCGGCGGCGCAAGCGCTCCTCGGACCGGTCCACCACCCAGTCCAGCAGCCGCCCCGCTTGGTTCGGGTGCCCCGTCAGCCAATGGTCAAAGGCATCGCGCACGGCGGTTTCCACCACGCGTGATGCCTCTTGCGTCGCAAGCCGGTCCTTGGTCTGGCCCTGGAACTCCGGCTCGCGGATGAACACCGACAGCATGGCGCCCGCCGTGCCGACCACGTCATCGGCGGTGATCTGGCTGACGCGCTTGACGCCCGCAAGCTCGCCATAGGCGCGCAAGCCCTTGGTCAACGCCGCGCGCAAGCCCGCCTCGTGCGTGCCGCCGTCGGGCGTCGGCACCGTGTTGCAGTACGAATTCACAAAGCCGTCGGCGCTTGCCACCCACGCGACAGCCCACTCCACCGAGCCATGGCCGTTGGATCTTTCGATGCGCCCGGCGAAGATGTCGTTGGTGACCGTGGTCTGGCCTTCGATGCGCTCAGCGAGAAAGTCCTTCAAGCCGCCGGGGAAATGAAGCTCGGCCTTCTCTGGCGTCTCTTTGTCGGTGATCAAGGTTTTGGCGCAGGACCAGCGGATGGTGACGCCACGGAACAGATACGCCTTGGAGCGCGCCATGCGGAACAGGCGCGCCGGCTTGAAGGCGGCACCCTTGCCGAAGATTTTGGGATCTGGCCGGAAGCGCACTTTGGTGCCGCGTCGGTTCTTGATGGGACCCAAGTTCTTGAGAGGCCCGTCGGGTTTTCCTTGCGTGTAGCGCTGCCGGTAGAGTTTCTGGCTGCGCGCCACCTCGACTTCGAGATGTTCCGACAGCGCGTTCGCCACGGACACGCCGACACCATGTAGGCCGCCGCTTGTGGCGTAGACCTTGGAGTCGAATTTTCCGCCCGCGTGCAGCGTGGTCATGATGACCTCGAGCGCCGACTTCTTCTTAAACTTCGGATGCGGGTCGACGGGAATGCCGCGGCCGTTGTCGGTCACGGTGAGATAACCGTCTTTGCCCAGTTCCACGTCGATGCGGCTCGCGTGCCCCGCCACCGCCTCGTCCATGGAGTTGTCCAGCACCTCGGCGAAGAGATGATGCATCGCCTTCTCGTCGGTGCCGCCGATATACATGCCCGGGCGCCGGCGGACCGGCTCCAGCCCCTCCAGCACCTCGATATCGGCCGCGGTATAGGCCTCGCCGGTCACCGTCCCGCGTTTGCCTTTGGCGCCCCTTTTCGCAGGACTTTTGGCAGGCCGTTTCGGCGCGGCGTCGAATAGATCGCGCGAAGCGGCAGACTTACGTGTGGATTTACGCTTGGTGGCGATGGACGCACTCCTTGTGCCGGGGCCGGTCGCGGCCCGCGCGAATGGCGAAGAATCAAGGACGTTTGGAACTCAAGCTTAGCTCGCACGGGCCTACGGCATTTTCAAGAGGCAGGGCGCCGCCGCGTGGCTAGATAATCGCCGCGCGGACCCGGGCCGACACCCATTCGGAGACGGCCACTGTGGCCAAGATCACAATGAAGATGACGGTGACCTCGGCCCAGGCCAGCCGGCTCAAGGACGACTGAAGCTGCAACCCGATCCCGCCTGCGCCCACCAGGCCCAGAATGGTGGATTCGCGGATATTGATGTCCCAGCGGAACACCGAGATGCCGGCGAAAGCGGGGGCAATCTGCGGCCACACCGCATAGTCCATCACCTGCCAGCTTGAGCCGCCCGTGGCGCGCACCGCCTCGACTTGGCCCTCGTCGATCTCCTCGATGGCCTCGTAGAGCAGCTTACCGATAAAGCCGATGGAGCGGAGCGCGATGGCGACGATGCCGGCCAGCAGGCCAGGTCCGATCACGGCGACGAGCAGCAGCGCCCAGATCAGCGAGTTGATCGAGCGCGATGCGACGATGATGAGCAGCGCCAGCGGGCGCAGCAGGGTTGCGCTCGGCGTCGTGTTGCGCGCGGCAAGGAACCCCACGGGCGTTGCCAGCATAATGCCGAGAGCCGTACCTATCGTGGCGATGTTGATCGTGTCCCAGAGCGGGCCCCAGAGTTGATCGAGATAGGACCAGCGCGGCGGCCAGGCGCGCGACAAAAGGTCGGCAGCCTGGCGCGGGGCGTCCTCCACGAACATCCAGATCGTGTTCTTGTTCATCACCTGCCAGCACAGGACGAACAGTACGGCGAGCGCGAACCATCCGGCCCAAATGGCCCATTGGGCGGCCGGTGTGCGGCGCTGCCAGACAAGTTGATCGTTGAGTGCGAGCACCGGCATCACTGCACCCATTTGCGTAAGTGACTGGAGACGTATTCGGCGATCAACACGATGACGATAATCATAATGAGGATCGCGCCCGCCGTTTCGTACTCGTAGCGCGACATCGCCGTATTCAGCGTGGCGCCAATGCCGCCCGCGCCGACAATGCCGATCACCGCGCTCTCACGGAAATTGATGTCGAGGCGGTAGAGCGACAGGCCGATCAGCCGGGGCATCACTTGCGGTTGAATGCCGAAATTGATGACCTGCCACCAATTGGCGCCCGTGGCGCGGATCGCTTCGGCTTGCGCTTCGTCGATGTCCTCGATGTCTTCTGCGAGCAGCTTGGCCATGAAGCCGATCGTGGCGAAGGACAGGGTGAGGAATCCGGCAAACGGTCCGAAGCCGAACATCGCGACAAACAGAATGGCGACGATGATTTCCTGAAAGGCCCGGCTGACGGCAATGATGGCGCGGCACAACGCGTAGACGGGGAGGGGCGCGATATTGCGCGCAGCCCCCAACCCGATCGGTATGGAGATCAGGCAGCCGACAATGGTGGAGGTCAGCGTCATGGTGAGGCTCTCCTCCATGCCCTTCCAGATGTCGGCGGAGCGCGTCACAAAGTCGGGCGAAAGAAACCCCTCGACGAAGCGCCAGCCCTGGGACAGCCCCGCGAGGACGCGCTGCCAATTCACGTCGAGCGTGGACAGTGCGGCGATCAAATAGACAATGCCGCCGAGATAGAGTCCCCAGCGCAGCCACGGATTGCGGATGAGCGGGGGACGTTTCCAGCGCGTTGCGGCAGCGGTCGTCATTTAAGCCCCGCCATGCGCTCTTCTTTCGCGTGCGCCTCCGACAGGCCGTGCGCGCCTGCCTGTTCGGCGTCCTCGCCGTCGTGGATCTGCGTCCAGTCTTCTTCGCCGTAGATATCGGTGAGCTTGGCGTCAGTCAGCGCCTTGGGTGCGCCGTCAAACACGATTTCCCCGGCGCGGAGGCCAATGATGCGGTCGGCGAACATCTTGGCCAGCGGCACGTCGTGCAGGCTTATGATCGCCGGCAGGTCGCGCTCGCGGCACACTTCGGTTATGAGCCGCATGATCTGCCGCGCCGTCTTCGGGTCGAGCGAAGCGGTCGGCTCGTCCACCAGCAGCAGCTCCGGGTCTTGCTCGAGCGCGCGGGCGATGCCGACGCGCTGCCGCTGGCCGCCCGACAGCGCGCTTGCCCGCTTGTCGACTTGATCGGAAAGCCCGACGCGCTCCAAAAGCGCAAAGGCCTTGTCCACGTCGCGTCTCGGGAAGCGCCGGAAGAACGAGCGCCAGAACGAGACATAGCCGAGCCGCCCGGACAGCACGTTCTCCATCACCGTCAGCCGCTCGACCAGCGCATATTCCTGGAAGATCATGCCCATATGCCGGCGCGCGCGGCGCAACCCCCCGCGGCCGAGTCGCGTGATGTCCGTGCCGTTCAGTTCGACGCGCCCGCTCGTCGGCTTCACCAATCTATTGATGCAGCGGATCAGCGTGGATTTGCCGGAACCTGACGGACCGATCAGCGCCACGACCTGACCGGCCGGCACCTCGAACGAGACGCCGCGCAGCGCCTCATCGCCGGTCTTGTAGTGTTTGCTGAGATCAGAAACGCGCAGCATGGTCCACCCAGGCTCGAATGAAGGCCGCATGGTAGGAGAACGGCGCCACGGCGCAAGCCGGGCCCGGCCCAGGAGCCTGCCTTAGTTGCAGGAATAGACGACGCCGTTGGCCGCGTCGATCTTGCGGATCACCGCCCAGTCGTCCTTGAAGGTGATGGGGATGAAACTGGTGTCGTCGGACTTGGAGAACTCTTCGAGCAGCTTGCTGCCTTCCCAATCGAAGGTGAAGAAGGCTTCGCGGATCTTGTCTTGCAACTCGGGCATGAGATTGTGCGCGACGCCAAACCCGGTCGTGGGGAAGGTCTGCGACGTGTAGATCGTCTTCACCTGGTCTTCCTTGATCACGCCGCGGTCGAGCATGCGCGCCTTCACCGAGTTGGCAATTGCGGCTGCGTCATAGTCCCTATTGGCGACGCCAAGGATTGAGTTGTCGTGCCCGCCGGAAAAGCGCGCCGTGAAGTCGTTGTCGCGTGTGAGGCCAAACTCGGACTCCAGCAGCGCCGAGGGCGCCTTGTACCCGGAGTTCGAGGTCTCCGCGGTGAAGGCGAGGGCGCGGCCCTTGAGGTCCTCTGGCTTCTCGATGCCCGAGCCCGGATAGGTGATGATCTCCATCTCATAGCCGTAAGAGCCGTCGTCGCTCGCCATCATGGTGAAGGGGCGAAACCCGGCGCAGGCCACGGCAAGTGGATTGGAACCCGTGTTGAAGCCCGCCACGTGCAGGCGCCCGGCGCGCATCGCCTCGATCTGCGCGGCGTTGGACTGCACGGGGAAGAACAGCACGGGCTTCCCCGTCACCTCAGTCATGTGGTCGAGGAACCCCTTCCAGACCTCGGCATAGACCGCCGGGTCCTCCACGGGCGTATAGGCGAAGATCAGCGTCGACGGATCGACCTGTTTGGCCGGATCGGCCGGGATGTCGGCGATCATGTCGCCGTCATTGTCCTGGTAGCGGCTGTCGAGCTGAAAATCGGCCGCTGCCGGAATACTCAAGACCGCGGTCATTGCGAGTGTGAGAAAAACGCGCCTCATTCGTAGGTTTTATCCCTCGTTTGGTCCCAGCCCACGTCATGTAGACGCTTAGGGCACAGCGGCCCCTGAGGCTAGTGGTCCCCAGTGACAGATTTGAGAAAGCGCGGTCGCACGTGTGGGGCTGCAGTGATATTGGCGGCCGGGCCCCGTGCGCGTTTTGGGGCACTGTTAACCCCCGTTTAAGTCTACGGCTTTCCCGTTTCTTTACGACCGCTCTCTAAAATTTCGCTCAAATTCGAGGGGATTTGAGCGGCATGTTGTTGCGTTACGCCATGATGGTGGGAGTGGCCGCCGCCGCCGTTTGGGCTGCGGTCAATCTCGGCGCGCGCGACTCCAACATGATCCTGGTCGACGCGGGGCAGGGCATTCCGAATGGAAACCTGTCCTTCTGGATTTTGGGGATGATCGCAGGGCTGATGGTTTTGTCTCTCGCCCGTGTGGTCGTCTTCGGCTTGCCGTCGACGATGGACAACTGGGTCCGCGGCAACAAGTCATGGCTGTTCGTTGGCGGTGGCGGGAGCCTGATCTATGCGCTCCTGTATCTGATGTGAGCGAAGGCTGAAAAAGTTTGGGGGAGCCTGGCGAGAACTCAAGGCGTCCCGTGTCCGACGGGGGAACGCGGGAACAATAAAGGCTGAGAGTTCTACAGGCCGGGCGAAAGTGGGGCGGTTGCTCGTTAAGAGCAGCCGCCCCGTTTTTTCTCATGCGCCTCGGTCGCAAACAGCGACCAAGACAATGCCAGCTTAGACGCTGTAGTAGAGGTCGAACTCCACCGGGTGAGGCATCATCTCAAAGGCTTCGACCTCTTCCATCTTCAGCTCCAGATAAGCGTCGATGGCGTCATCGGTGAAGACGTTGCCCTTCTTGAGGAAGTCACGGTCGGCGTCCAGCGCCTCGCAAGCCTCGCGCAGCGAACCGCACACCGTCGGCACCTTCTCAAGCTCCTCCGGCGGCAGATCGTACAAATTCTTGTCGATCGGATCGCCCGGATCGAGCTTGTTCTCGATGCCGTCGAGGCCGGCCATGAGCATGGCGGCGAAGGCGAGATACGGGTTCGCGGTCGGATCCGGGAAACGCACCTCGACGCGCTTGGACTTCGGGCCCGAGCCGAGCGGAATGCGGCACGACGCCGAACGGTTCCGCGAGGAGTAGGCCAGCAGCACCGGCGCCTCGTAACCCGGCACCAGACGCTTGTAGGAGTTGGTGCTGGGGTTGGTGAAGGCGTTCAGCGCCTTGGCGTGCTTCAGTATGCCCGCGATGTAGTGCAGCGCGGTATCCGACAGGTCGGCGTATTTGTCGCCGCCGAAGGTCGGTCCGCCGGCTTTCCAGATCGACTGATGCACGTGCATGCCAGAGCCGTTGTCGCCGAACACCGGCTTCGGCATGAAGGTCGCCGACTTGCCGTAAACATGCGCCACGTTGTGGATCACGTATTTGTAGATTTGCAGCGCATCGCCCGTCTGGGTGATCGGCCCGAACTTGATGCCGAGTTCATGCTGCGCTGCGCCCACCTCGTGGTGATGCTTTTCGGTGGTGACACCCATGTCGGCCATCACCGACAGCATCTCCGAGCGAAGATCCTGGGCGGAGTCGATCGGCGGTACCGGGAAGTAGCCGCCTTTGGTGCGCGGACGGTGACCGAGATTACCCATCTCGTATTCCGTGCCGGTATTGGACGGCAGCTCCGTGGAGTCGATCCGGAACCCGCAATTGTAGGGCTCGGCTGAGAACCGCACATCGTCAAAGACGAAGAACTCGGCTTCGGGACCGAACACGGCCACGTCGCCGACACCGGTCTGCTGCATATAGGCCTGGGCCTTGCTTGCAATGCCACGCGGGTCGCGCTCATAAGGCTCGTTGGTCAGCGGCTCGAGAACGTCGCAGAACACGGCCAACGTGCTCTGTGCGAAGAACGGGTCGATCACTGCGGAGTCGCAGTCCGGCATCAGCTTCATGTCGGACTCGTTGATCACCTTCCAGCCGGCAATCGACGAGCCGTCAAACATCACGCCTTCAGCGAACGCTTCGTCATCCATGAGGTTGGCGTCCATGGTGACGTGCTGCATCTTTCCGCGCGGATCAGTGAAGCGCAGATCGACGAACCTGATCTCCTCGTCCTTGATCTTCTTAGCGATACTTTTTGCGTCTGCCATTTTACTCCCCTGTCATGCGATATTGAGCCGCCCATCCAGTGGGGCGGCTTTGAGGCTCTCCATTCCCAATAATGCTTGGCGACCGATAGTCAGATGGCATCGTTCCCCGTCTCGCCGGTGCGGATGCGCACGGCTTCTTCCACGTTCGACACGAAAATCTTTCCGTCGCCGATGCGCCCCGTCTTGGCTGAAGCGATGACGGCCTCGACGGCTTTCTCGACCATGTTGTCGTTCAGCACCAATTCGAGTTTCACCTTCGGCAGGAAATCGACGACGTACTCGGCTCCGCGATAGAGCTCAGTATGTCCCTTCTGACGTCCGAAGCCCTTGGCCTCCGTCACAGTGATACCTTGCAGCCCTATTTCTTGCAGGGCTTCCTTCACTTCGTCCAGCTTGAAGGGCTTGATGATGGCTTCAATCTTTTTCATTCTTCGTTGCACCTCCCGGGCAGCACAAACCGACCTATCGCCGCGCTATCGTGCCGCCACTGAAAACCTTCTGTACGGCAGCCAAAGCACGCCCTGTGCCAATCTCTTGGGCGAAAAATTTGGCTTGAATTCCAGCACGCTAGTGAAAGTTCCGCGAAAGCGCACGCGAATAGGTCAATAGACGTGCATATAGATTAGGCACTCTGCCTAGAGAAAGGGCAATGAAATGTCGAGCCGCAAATTGCTATCGCATCACGGCCCTGGTCTACATCACCTGGCGCATATAACGGCTGGAAGACATGCTTGAACTTTTGACGGCGGAGGAAATGGGGCGTGCCGACCGCCTGACCATCGAGGGCGGTACACCCGGCGCGGTGCTCATGGAGACGGCGAGCCGCGGCGTCGCCGACGAGGTTTCCGCGCGCTTCCCCGATGCGGAGACGGTCGCGGTCCTGTGCGGGCCCGGCAATAACGGGGGCGATGGCTTCGTGGCCGCGCGGTACCTGATGGAGCGCGGCTATCGCGTCCGTCTTGGCTTCGACGGCGATCCGGCAAAGCTCCCGGCCGACGCCGCTTCCATGGCCGCACGCTTCAATGCGCCTATCGAGCCTCTCGGCGAGAGGCTCTTCACCCACGCCGACGTCATCGTCGACGGTCTGTTCGGTGCCGGGCTCGCCCGGCCCATCGACGGCAAGCTCGGCGATCTCATCGACGCGGCCAATGCCAGCGGCCTTCCCATTGTGGCGATCGACGTGCCGAGTGGGATCGACGGCACCACCGGCGAGATCCGCGGGCATGCCATACGCGCGCTGGCCACGGTGACCTTCTTCCGGCTGAAACCGGGGCACCTGCTCCAGCCGGGCCGGCTTCACTGCGGACCCACGCGCGTCGTCGATATCGGCATCCCACAATCCGTGCTCGCGGAGATCGAGCCGAAGACCTTTGCCAATCAGCCCGATTTGTGGCTCGCCGAATATCCTTGGCCCACGGTGGAAGGGCACAAATATCTGCGCGGCCACGCCCTGGTCGCCTCGGGCCCCAAGGACGCAACGGGTGCCGCGCGGCTTGCGGCGCGTGGTGCGCTCCGGTCAGGCGCCGGCCTTGTCACCGTCGCCTCGCCTCGTGATGCATTGGAGGTCAATGCCTCCCAGCTCACCGCCGTCATGGTGCGCGAGGTGAACGATGCGCGCGGGCTTTCGCAACTCCTGGCCGACGAACGCAAGAACGCATTTCTGATCGGGCCCGGTCACGGCGTCGGCGAAGAAACCCGGGCGATGGTGCTGGCGGCACTGAAGGCCAGCCCCCGCGTGGTGCTGGATGCCGATGCGCTGACCTCGTTTGCCGATGACGCCAAGACGCTCTTCACCGCCATCAAGGCGCGCGCCGCGCCGGTGGTTCTGACGCCCCACGAAGGCGAGTTCGTACGGCTGTTCGGCGACGTGCCGGGCGCATCGAAGGTCGACCGGACGCGAACCGCCGCCGCCCGGTCAGGCGCCACGGTCGTGCTCAAGGGTGCCGATACGGTGATCGCCGCGCCAAGCGGGGAGGCAGCCATCGATTCCGCCGGCACGCCATGGCTCGCGACCGCCGGATCCGGCGATGTACTGGGCGGGATGATCTTGGGCATGCTGGCCCAGGGAATGACCGGATTCTTAGGAGGATGCGCCGGGGTGTGGCTACACGGGGAGGCGGCCAAGGTCTTTGGTCCAGGCTTGATCGCCGAGGATCTGCCGGAGATGGTGCCTCAGGTCTTGCAGAAGCTGGAAGCCCTTCGCGCTGAAGCCTGACCCGGCCCCGGGGACCCTTTATTGACACACTCCAAGCTTATGGGAGACATGAAGGGACGAAGTGTCTGACGAAAGGCCTTTTTGACGGCGGCATGGCCCTTATTCGCACGAAAATCTGCTTGAGCTTCGCGGCAATCTTGGCCGTGGTTCTCGCCGTCGTGGCGGTGGCGCCGGCGCACGCGGAGGATCAGGTCTTGTTGCGCGCCCGCGAAGGCGCCGCGGCGATGATCCGGGGGCAATTCGACAAGGCCGTGGCCCTCTACGACGAAGCCTTGGCGACGCCCGACGTCTCCAAGTTCGTCCAGGCCGGCATTTACAGCGATCGGGGCATCGCCAAATGGCGCATGCAGAAGACCAAGGCTGCGATCGCCGATTTCAACCAGGCCATCGAGCTCTCGCCCGAGAACGCCACGGTCTACAACAATCGCGGCAACGCTCTGATGGATCTCGGCCATCCTGAGGAAGCGCTCAAGGACTTCGACCGGGCGATCGCCCTGCGTTCGACCTACGGCGCGGCTTACAACAATCGCGGCAACGCCTATGCGGCACTCCATAAATATGGTGCGGCGTTCCAGTCGTTCCGCAAGGCCGCGCAGTTCATGCCGCAAAGTGCGATCCCGTTTAACGGGCGCGGCCGCTCGCAAACCGAACTTACGCGCTACCACGCCGCCGTACGCGACCTGACCCGCGCCATCAGCCTCAACCCGAGATATGCCGAGGCCTACCGCAACCGCGCCGAGGCCAACTTCGCCATCGGTAATTACCGGGACGCCGCCGCCGACGCCACGCAAGCCATGACCCTGGAGCCGGAGCCGCCGCTCCCCAAGCTCATCCTGCTGCGCGCCGAGGCCTATGCGCGGCTGAACAACTTCAAAGGGGCGCTGGCTGATTTCAACAAAGTGCTCGAGCTCAATCCGGATCTGGTCGAGGCCTATGTGGAGCGCGGCATCTTGTTCGCCAACAATCGCCGCCACGACGACGCCATTGGCGACTACACCCGCGCCATTCAAATCGATCCCAAGAATGGGAAGGCCCACGCCATGCGGGGCGAGGCGAGGCTCAAAAAGGGAGAGCCCGACATTGCGTTGTACGATGTGAATGCAGCGCTGGCGCGCAGTCTCGGCGATCCGCTGGCGTTGCGCATTCGCGGCAATATCTACGAAGCGCAGGAGCGCGTGGATGACGCGATCTACGATTACCAAAAGGCGCTGACGAAGGATCCGTTCCAGCAGGAGAGCCGCGAGGCGCTCATTCGTCTTGGACAAGAACTGCCGGTCGCGGTGGGCCAGCCGCTGGGCGAGCCTGTTGACGGATGGGTGGTGACGCAGCCTTCGCCGGGGCGCTACATCGCCACCAATCCCGATTACCGCACGCTTCGGGTCGAGCTTGAAATGTTCGGTTCCGGCCAGCCGGCGATCCGGGGATGGAAGCTGCTGGGCAACGCGCTGCGTGGCATCGGCCTGTTGACCTATCACGCCGGCACGATCGGCGAGGACGGCGATCTCGAATACGTCGCTATTGTCGATACGCGCGCCAACAAGGTTGTGTCCATCGAGCCTGAGCGGTGGGGAGACAAGCCCGCCACGTGGACGTGGCAAGCCGTCTCTGTGTCGATCACCGATCCCGACGGTCATACCAACGAAGTCGCCTTGCGCAAGGCGCGGCAGCGGGCGGCCCCGGTCGCGCGCCGGCGTGGCGGCGACGGCTTTTGGGGATTCAATCAGTCGCAGCGGAAGAAGACGCGCCGCCGGGCCCGCGGCAATCGTCGTCGCGGTGGTGGCGGCGGCGGCTTCGATTGGCTGTTCCGCTAATGCCGACTTGGGGGCACCCGGCATGTCCGTGACCCGCTTTCTCGCCAGTGTGCGGGATGAAGGCGAGGCCGCGCTCGCGCTTGCGGCTGGCGCCGACATCATCGACCTGAAGGATCCGGACAATGGCGCGCTTGGCGCCGTTGCGCCTCCGACCATGAAGGCCTGCCTGACACGCATTGCCGGCCGTGCGCCGGTCAGTGCGACTGTGGGCGATCTTCCCATGGAGCCCGGCGTGATCGCGCGCGCGGTCGCAGCCACGGCCGCCAGCGGTGCCGACGACGTCAAGCTCGGCGTGCCGCAAGGCGGCGATGCGGGAAGCTGCTTTGCAGCCTTGCGCCGGCTCGATCTGCCTGCCGGCCTGATCCTGGTGTTCTTTGCCGACGCCATGGCGGATGTCGATCCGCCTCAGGCCGCGCGCGCGGCGGGCGCGCGGGGGCTGATGCTCGATACCGCCGGCAAGGGCGACGGCGCGCTTCCCGATTATATGTCCATCGAGGCGATCGCCCATTTTGTGGAGGCCGGCCGGGCTGCCGGACTGATGGTGGGTCTCGCCGGGGCTTTGCGCGCCAAGCACTTGGCCGATCTTCTCGCGCTCCGGCCCGACGTCTTAGGCTTTCGCGGGGGCCTGTGCCGCGATGGCGTGCGGAACCAGGGGCTCGACCCTGCCGCCTGCGGACGGATCCGGGCTCTGATCCCTGGCTCCAGCGAACGCGATGATGGCCGTTTCCGGGAGGCCCCGGCCGCCGCTCTGTGCTAGAGCTTCCGCTTTCAACCAAGCGCCACAGGAATGGGCCATGGAACAGCGATTGGGACGTGTGTCCACCACGCGAGAGACCGGCGAGCCGCTCGACCGCATCTTCGTGCACGACTACGTGCTCGAAGTGGAGATCGGCGTCCACCACAACGAAAAGGGCGTGACCCAGCGGGTGCGTTTCTCCGTCGACATCGACCTGACGCCGAGCCGGCAGGAACTCGAAGACGATATTGTGCACACGCTCGACTACGACTATGTCATCAACGGCATTAAGGCGATTATCGCGCGCGGCCACATCAATCTGGTGGAGACCCTGGCGGAGGACGTGGCGCAGCACTGTCTTGCCCATCCGCGCGCGGCGCGCGTCACCGTCGGCATTGAGAAGCTCGACAAGGATCCCGGCGCCGTCGGTGTCGAGGTCATGCGCAGTAAACGTGAGGCCTGACATGGATGCGCCCGCGTTGCCGCAAGGCGCGCTGAAGCCACGCGCAAAGGACGCGTATGAGGCTTCGATCGCCGTGGTGAAGCTCGGCGGCAGCATTGTTCGCGCAAAAACGCTTGAAAATTGGCTGGATGTGATCGCGGGTGCAGCTGCGCCCATCGTCGTGGTCCCCGGGGGCGGGGCCTTGGCCGACGAGGTGCGGACTTGTCAGCGCGATCTCGGATTTGGCGATGCGCCCGCGCATCGCATGGCGTTGCTCGCCATGGACCAGCTCGCCTGGGCCGTTGCGGGCCTCCGCCCCGGCTTTGAGGTGGGTGAGACCGAGGCGGCGTTGCGCGACATTCTTGCGCGCGGCCACGTCGCGGTTTGGGCGCCGCATGCCGCGATCTCCGGGCGCACCGACCTTGAGGCCAATTGGCGGCTGACGTCCGATAGCTTGGCGCTGTGGCTCTCGGGCCAACTTGGCGCGCGCGCCTGTTACATCGTCAAATCGGTCGCGAGCAAACGCGGCGCGGCAAGCGCGGCGGCGCTGTCGCGCGACGGCGTCGTCGATGAAGCGTTTCCCGCCATGCTCGCCGAGACCGGCATACCAGCGGTGATGTTCGGCCAAGGCGATCAGGACGCATTGGCCGAGATGTTGGCCGACAGTACGGCTCGCGCCGGGCGCGCGATCGAGTAGACCGCGCTATGAGCGAGAACATCCTGTTCATCACCGGACATTTGGCCGAGCCGCGGCTCAAGGCCGTGCTGTCAAGCATGGAGGCCGACTTCAAATGGTCTGTGCTCGACATCGGCGTCAAGGTCGCCGCGCTGATGACCGAGGAGATCGTTTTGCGTCGGCTCCCCGAGGCGGGCGCCGCGGACAAGATCATGCTGCCCGGCCGCTGCCGTGCGGATCTCGACCGGCTCAGTGCGCATTACGGCGTTCCGGTCGTACGCGGGCCCGATGAGGTCAAGGACATCCCCGTGTTCTTCGGGCGCGCGCGCAAAGCCTCCGACATGTCGAAATACGACATCCAGATCTTCGCCGAGATCATCGACGCCACGACGATGTCGATTGAGGAGATTCTCGAAACCGCCGAGGACTACTCCCACAAGGGCGCCGACGTCATCGACCTGGGTTGCCTGCCGGATACGCCGTTTCCGCATCTCGAAGACACGGTACGGGCCCTCAAGACATACGGCTACAAGGTCAGCATCGATTCCGCCGACCCGGACGAGCTTCTGCGCGGCGGCAAAGCAGGCGCCGACTATTTGCTCAGTCTCGATGAGTCGCGGCTGCAGATCGCCGACGAGGTGGCCTCGGTCCCGGTGCTGATCCCCAAGGACCACGGCGATATGGACTCCCTTTACCGCGCCATGGATGTGCTCGACGGGAAGGGGCTGCCATATCTCGCCGATCCCGTGCTCGATCCCATCAATTTCGGTTTCATGACTTCGTTGGAGCGCTACGCGGACCTGCGCCGCAGGCGTCCCGATGTCGAAATTTTGCTTGGCACCGGCAATCTCACCGAACTGACCGACGCCGACACCACGGGCACCACGGCGATGTTGATCGGCATTGCCTCGGAGTTGAACATTAGACACGTGTTGGTCGTGCAGGTAAGCCCGCATACGCGCCGCACCTACGAGGAACACGACGCCGCGCGGCGCCTCATGTATGCCTCGCACGCAGACGGTGAGCTGCCCAAGGGCTATACGGACGCGCTGCTTTGCCTGCATGACAAGCGGCCTTATCCCTCGACGCCGGAGGAGATCGCCGAGAACGCGGACGCGGTGCGCGATAAGAACTTCCGCATTGAGGTCGCCGAGGACGGCGTGCACATCTACAACCGCGACGGCCATCATGTGGCGCAGGACATTTTCGAGCTTTATCCCAAGCTCGATCTGGGCGACGACAGCGCCCACGCCTTCTATCTTGCCGCCGAGCTGGCGCGCGCCGAGACGGCGTGGCGCTTAGGCAAGCGCTATGCGCAAGACGAACGGCTCGATTGGGGCGTCGCGGCGGACAAGCCCGCCGAAGACATGTCGAAACTTAAAGAGGCCGGCCACACGCTGGCCATGAAGAAGACGCGCGAGGAGAAATGAAAGTGATTGCGAGGCCGCCATGCCGATGATCCGCGAATGCATCGTCACCACCATGGGCGATGAAGGCAGGGTGCACATCGCCCCGCTTGGTCTGATCGAAGACGGCGACGGCTGGGTCATTGGCCCGTTCCGGCCCTCCACCACGCTCGACAATTTGCGGACCACGCCCTTTGCCGTCGCCAATTTCACCGATGATGTGATGGTCTTCGCCGGCTGCCTCACCGGCAATAAGGATTGGCCGACACGGGGCGCCGCAAAAGTGCCCGGCGCGGTCCTCGATGGATCGCTGGCGCATTTGGAGCTTGCGGTCGAGCGCGTCGAGGAGGACGAGCTGCGACCGCGCTTTCACTGCCACATCGTGCACGAGGAGACCCACGCGCCGTTCAAGGGTTTCAACCGGGCGCAAGCGGCGGTGATCGAAACGGCGATCCTGGCCAGCCGCCTCAAAATGCTGCCGCGCGAGAAGATCGAGCAGGAGCTGGCCTATCACCAGATCGCCGTGGAGAAGACCGCCGGCCCGGGCGAGCGCGAGGCGTGGCGCATCCTCGTGGAGAAGATCGAGGACTTCTACAAGCACGCGGACTAGGCGCGCGGTTTGGGAGCATCGTTCGCGCCCATCAATGGGCGAAACATCTTGCGATACTGACCCGGTGTCAGGCCGG
>NZ_JBFFQD010000014.1:0-52801 GCF_041573655.1 Methyloceanibacter sp. | reverse complement strand
TAACGTGACGCTGGGGGTGATTGGCGGCATTGACAACGGCACTGCAGACCTCGACCAATACCGCAGCTCAATTGATTTGACGTCTTATCATTTGGGTTTGATGGCGGGATACGACGATGGAGCGCTTTTCGCCGGTGGCGGAGTTTCATTCTCTAAGGACGATTACGACCTCTTCCGACAAACTTTTGTTTCGCAACTACAGTCTAGAGCCGACACTGACGGAAATCCCTTCGGCGCATTCGGCTCTGCCGGCTATCGGTTCAACTTGGGGGCTGTCACCGCCGGCCCGTTGTTCGCTTTGCGCTACACCCACGTCGAATTTGACCAATACAAAGAAACAGGAGCCCCCGGCCTCGACATGATCGTGCAGTCGCAACGCGCTGAGCAACTGATTGGCAGCGCCGGGGTTGCAGCAGCGGTCGAATTTACCGCGTTCTCGACAACCGTCGTTCCTTATGTCCATGTGGCGCTTGAAGGGGACTTGATGGACGACGACCGCAACATCCGAACCGCCCTCGTGACGGTACCTGATGTCGGCCGCACGCACCTTATAGAGAGCGATGACGATGTGTATGGTCGGCTTGATGGAGGCATCAGCTTTGACGCAGTGTATGGCCTCACGGGCACGGTGAGTGGCGAAACTACGTTCAGCCGTGATGCCGGGGACGAGCAAGCGATCATGGGTACGATTACGGGCCGTTTCTAACTCATCTGTTTTGTCGACTAACAGGGCGCGAGAAGGAAAACAAAATGCCAGCGATTAAATCAACGTTATTGAATATAATAGCGTTTTTACAAATCGGCGGAGGCGTCTTTCTGTTAGGCCTTTTTCTATTTGTAGAAATCCCAAAGCAATTAAAAACTCCTCCTGAGGGCCCTGCTCTCATCAACTGGGGTATTACTGGGTTGTTTATCAGCTTAGCCGGCTTGTCTATTTGGGCAGGATATTTACTCTGGAAGCGCCGAAGCTTGGGTTTTTACTTAAGCGCAGCGCTGCAGTTTCTCCAAATTCCGTATATTTACGTCAGCACCCTTATATACATATTTCATGCCAGTTTACTTTCACTCGTCGCTAATTTCATGCCAGCCGCCGAAACGATAAACTTCACTTGGGCATTTGGAGCTGATGGTAGGTTTTTTACGGGGACAGGATTGACAGATACGCCAATCATCGGAATCAACTTAGTTGCTGTAATCTTTCTCATTTTTATCCTTAGTATGCATCGACTAGTCAAAAATGATTAGCGCAACTAGCGATCACCGCTTCCGGCTGCTAGCTATGCAATGACAGCGTGGGCAGTCTCATTAGAGGCCGGAACATAGCACCGGGTGTTGCAACAGAAATCTTCTACTGCAGACAGGCTGCAATTATCTTTATGCGTGTCGCGAGCTACCTTCACCGCTATTCAATACGGATTGACGACGGAGAACCATCATGAGGAAGCGTTTGCCAATTTTGGCCGCACTGATCTTACTGATAGTTGCGTATTCGCTGCCGACTATCGCTGAAGAAAAACCGGCTAGCATACCCAAGGACTTGGATTATGTCGGACGGTTGACCGAAGATGCTCAGCAGGCGATGGCGAAAGAATGCCAAAACGACGATAAAGCGAAGAAGCGGGCATGCATGAAGGAGTTCCTATCGAGGGAGACCGGAGTTCCAGCCAGCGACATCACCATCGATTAAACCGATGAGGCTAAGGACAGTATTCAAGTTATGCTCTCCGGTGCGGCAAAGAAATCGGACGCACCAATTTAGAGATCATGGACGGATGTGCGTCCGTCGAAAAATCCTGGTGTTGCTGGCCCCAGGATAAATCGCTGTACTGTCGCCGTGTCAGCGCATCCCGCAGCCGACATGTTCAATAAGAACCAAACCAATCGATTGGCCAAGGATGGATCGTTGATCACCGCCCATGTGAGGGATGCCGCTAACGCGCTGGCGGATCACCTGAGCTACTTCTTAGAAAAGAGTCTCTCCGAAGGCAAACGTCCTGATAGCTTAGAAAAATCAAGAACAATGCGCCGTGCCTCGTCGAGCGAGGGCAACTTCGCGATGTCGGCTCCGGCTTTGGTCTCTTGTGCGTAGATGTGCGGCAATAATGATTAGAGACCCCCACGGCTAAATATTTTGCCTACTCTGGCTAATGTCGGCATGTTTAAGATGGCTCAAGCGCACATTAGCATGTGCTGCCGGCCACTTACTGCCAGGAGCAACCACATGAAAGCGTTCAAAAAAGTTACCATGATTTCGATTGTCGCCGTCATCCTTGCCTTGACAGGATGCGACAATCAGGATGATAGCCACGTGGATTTTAAGCAATTGCCAGGCCACATCGGCTTCAAGAATGAGCGTGGAGAATACATTTGGGCTAACATAGGTCTTACTAAAGCTGCGGGCACTAACGTAATCGGTAAAATGGATACTGACGCCAGCATCAGCTGGCATGAAACAGGCGAAAAATACATAGGCTATCTTAAAAAGACTATTGATTCTGGCCGCCAACAAGAGTTCGTTGAAGTTGCTCCCGTAGATGGTAAGCCGGTAATTTATCTTTCCGTCATTAATCCTACCAAAGATTCCAACGATAAAATCACTGGGGTTGCAGTAAATGTGGTAAAGATAACACCGGATATGCTGCAAAAGCTCAATCAGACGATGCATGACCTGGATAACTGAGGTGGGTAAGGCGCCAAGTTTGAGGGGGCCAGGGACATTGAACCCGCCCGGCCTCTTGGCTGCGATTTGGGTGGATATTGCTTTTTGCGAGCGTCTGCTTCTTTGAATTCGAAGCGTGTGGAACAGGGGACTATTCTGGGAGAGCAGGGACAACTCTAGCCGGATCAGGGAGCCCTTGTGTTCGCTCGCGCAGTCTAGCCTACTAATCTGCGAGAACTACAGCGAGCCGGTCCGATAAGGCGCGACGCATAGCGGTGAGTGTTAGTAGGCCCCGTTGATGCAACCCTACGAGAATCTACTAGCCCGAATGTCTTACGGGATCGGCTGTCGGCATGATGGTCGAAGTAGACTTACATACAGGGTAACGGCCGTTGGGAGCACCCCGGGGGGTCACAAGTTAGGGGTCCCTTATCGCCCCGCACATCAAGCCAAAGGCCTAGCCGTCCACTCTCATTCTTGCCATTCTTCATCAGTGCGCCCCCATCCGACGGTTCAAAGCCCCGTTCTCCCCCGTACGGGGCTTTATTTTTGCGCGCACGGGAAAACCAAAGGTCCCCAATCCTGCGGAATGGCTCCGGTTGGTGGCGTCCACTGTTGATTCTAGGCAACAGTGTCCCATTTAAGAGACAGTGATGGAGATCTCCCTCCCCCATCACGAGGTTCCCCCCAAAAGGAACCGGAGAAGCCCCGTGTTGTCCCCCCCTTCTACGGGGCTTCTTTTGCCTCATTATGTTACTTTTTCTCAGGAATAGGTGATATAGTAACAACATAACCACTATGAGGCAAAAGGGAAAATGGCTAAGAGAATGACCCCCGCGGTGGCCTATTTGAGAACGTCGAGCGCCGCCAATGTTGGAGCCGACAAGGACAGCGACAAGCGTCAGCGTGCGGCCATCGAGGCGTATGCCAAGCGTGCGGGCTTCACCGTCGAGGGCGAGTATTACGATGCTGCCGTGAGCGGTGCCGATGCCATCGACCAGCGCCCCGGCTTCATGGCGATGCTGGAACGGCTCGCGACGAACGGGGCAAAGACCATCATCGTGGAGAGCCCTGACCGCTTCGCCCGTGACCTAGCCGTGCAGCTCGCTGGCCACGACATGCTCAAAGGGCTTGGCATCGAGATTATCCCTGCCTCGGCTCCTGACTTCTTCACCGAGGACACACCGACCGCTGTCCTGGTGCGCCAGGTGCTAGGTGCCATCGCTCAATTCGAGAAGGCCAGCGTCGTGGCGAAACTTGCCGCTGCCCGTAAGCGCAAACGTGAAAAGGAAGGCAAGTGCGAAGGCCGCAAAAGCCACCGGGAGAAACATCCTGAAATGGTGGCCCTTGCCCGCAAGCTGCGCCGCAAGCGCCCCAAAGGTGGGCAACTGTCGTTGCGTGCCGTTTCACAGGAACTGGCTGCGCAGGGCTATCTCAACGAGCGTGGCAAGCCATACGCGGCCAAGTCTGTAGCTTCCATGCTGCGGGCTCAGCGCCTACTCCCCAGACCAAACTCTGAAAACCCTCTTTCCCCCGCCCTCAGACAAGACGTAGCGGAAGAAGCGACCCAGGCCGTAGGCGAAAATTGCCCCTGAACCGCCGGTGGTAAGCGTGCCCCAGACGCGGTCGGGAGCGTCGCTGTCGCTGAAGTACCAATAGGTAAAACCAACCCAGAGGGCACCAAGCATCAGGCAAAACCAGTAAAGCGCCCAACCTAGTCGATAAGCGATACCCTTCTCTGCCATGTCCTCTTCCTCCGCGGAGAAGCCTAGCACCACGGCTTGACGCTATTCACCAGATCACGGCCCCGCATGGCTCTACTAATTCCATGGGGTCGAGACGCACGCGCCTTCCGCTATACTTTTCAATGGGATCTGCGGCTATCTCCCCCTGCAGTTTTCGCTGTTTCGAGGACATTGGGAGACCGCATGTTGTCGATTGAGCGCGTCCGCTTTGCACCCGGAAGCCGCCATCCTCGGCCTCGCCAGTGGGGTCCGCTAAGTGCCATGATCAGACATTCACCAGGTCGGTTAAGATGTCCCATGGCCGCGCTTCAGTTTTCGCATCCCTATCTCGCTGGTAAACGCTTTGCCGCCTTCGCCCACCGCGGCGGCGAGTTGGAGGAGCCCGAAAACAGCAAACGCGCTTTTTCTGCCGCCGTCGATATGGGATACCGCTTTATTGAAACCGACGTACAAGCGACGGCCGACAACGTATTGCTGGTCTTCCACGACGAAGAGCTTTCACGTTTGACCGATGTGGAAGGCGAGGTTGCCTCGCTTCCCCACAGCGTGGTGCGCCAGGCCAAGATCGACGGAACTGAGCCCATCATGACGCTTGAAGAGGCGCTGGTCACCTTTCCGGAGACGCATTTCAATATTGACATTAAGAGCGATCATGCGCTTGAGCCAACGCTTGAGCTCGTTCAAAAGATGAACGTGTTGAACCGTGTTTGCCTTGCCTGCTTCAGCGATCGCCGGCTCAGTCGAATACGCGACCAGCTTGGCCGCGTAGCATGTACTGGTGCCGGACCGCGCGATGTCGCGGCGCTTAAGTTTGCATCCTGGGGCCTGCGCTTTTTGCACAGCCGTTGCCACTGCGCGCAGGTGCCGGTATCCGAATACGGCATTACTCTTCCGACCCGTCGATTCATTACCTTCTGCAATGCTAGGGATATTGCGGTACATGTGTGGACGATTGACGAGGCCGATGAAATGCGCCGCCTGATCCGCCTCGGCGTCAATGGCATTATGAGCGCTCGCCCAAGCCTGCTCAAACAAATCGCTCAGGAGGAAGGCGTGTGGTGAGTGCCTGAGCAGATAGTTACTGACCACCATCTGCGGGACAGCCATGGAGGCTCAGAGGTTAGGGGGCCCCTTGATCTCGACTCTCAATAGGGCGCCCCGAGGGAATAGTGGTTCGGGTGCGGGCGTCGCCGGAAATTCCTTTTGTGCACCAAAGGCGCCTTTGTGCCCGCACCTTGGGGCAAGTCGTTGTTCTATCGAGTAAGTGGCACAATTCTCGACCGCACCATTCTTCGTTTCCGGACATTACGCGTCGCTTTTTGCTGCTCTGGCGACGTGGGCAAACAGCAAACTGGCAAGAAGTCCGAGCAGCGCAAATCCCGTGACAACCCAGAACACGTGCTGGTGACCGGGGGCGCCCGGCGACTGGTCGAGCAGGTAACCCATGAGGGGCCCCATGAAGACGTCCGGCGCGTAGCCGATGACGGAGACAAGGCCGACGGCGGAGCCTGTGTAGGCGGCGGACACTTTGCCTTCCCGCATGATCGCGAAGTAGAGCCCCCTCAGCGCAAAGATGCCCATGCTGCTGCAGACGATCGTCAGCAGAAATAGCCAAACCATGCCCGCGCCAATGATGCCGCACGCCAGCACGATGCTACCAGCTACCAGCACTGCGAAAGAACTGATCGTCATGGTCGGCGCGCCGATCCGGTCAGCCAAGAAGCCGGCGCCAATGGCGGCAATGGGGCGTACCCAAAGCGAAACCACGCCGGCTCTGGCGGCATCGACCTCGTTCAGTCCGACGACTTGGTTTGCGTAGAGTGAAAAGTCGTCGATCGCTTTGAAGCCGACATACGCGCACAGAATGATTGCTGCCTGTAGCCAGACGGTTGGCATGGCGAACACGTGCGCGACACCGCGCAAAGACCATTTCCGCTTCTCGCCCCTTTGCGACAAATCGCGACGCGGCAGCGTCAGCCAGACCAGCAAAGCGGCGCCGCAGGTTGTGGCGGACAACAGCAGGATAACCTGCCTCAATGCCTCGGTGCGCTGGGCGAGACTTGCAGTTTCACTGTTTGCCGGGAGCAGCCAGGCGAAGAGCATCACCATAATCAAGCCCATCAGGGCCGCCACCATCCCCCTGCCGCCATCGAGCAAGCCGAAAGCGCGGCCTTGCGCGTCATCGGCGCCCCATTGGCGCGTGGCGCGGATCAGTGGCGCCCAGAACAGGGCAATCGTGGTCACGCCCCAGTAGGCGTACAGCACCACCAGCGTCGATAGTGGCGGCACCGTCATCAAAATAAGTCCGCCGGCGGCGGTAGACACCAACGCGACCGTCAGCAAGGCGCGTGCGGGAAATCTGTCGGCGAGGGGGCCGCCAAAGAAGTAGGCAGCCATCGCAACGATGCCGTAGACGGAATAGGCGGTGCCCAGCTCAAGATTGGTCAGGTCAAACACTTCAAGAAGCGTCGGCCGGAACACGCGTGCCATAACAAAAGGCAGCAGAAATACCGACTCGCCAGCGATGATCAGCGCCGCGATGGTCAGTCCTTGTCGGGCATCGCTCATATCAGGGTGAGAGTTCCGCCGTCGCTGTCGCCAACCGCAGCTTCCAATCTTCGAGAGATGTTCCGTCCAAATTCAGGTGGCTGGCAATGTAGAAGAGGCGCTGTGTTTCTTCCAGACTTACCGGACAGATCGCTGCCGTGGTGGGTTTAGCCGTCCTCCGCGATAGGCACGGCATGGCTGGCCTGATATCACAGGCGGGCCGGTGACGGTCGAGTCGCCGTCTTCTAGGTCACGGTGTAGGGAGCCTGCTCCCACCATCTCGACGTTTGAAATCCAGCGATTGGACGGGCGATGCAGGACGCCGCAACCGAAATTCAACTGCGCGACGAGGAAGGGGATATCCGTTCCGACTTCCTCCACGCGGTGTCGCACGCGTTGGAGACGGAGGATGCCGCGCGGGTGCGCGCGCTGACGCTCGACCTGCATGAGGGCGATCTGGCCGACTTGATCCAGGTGCTTCGTCCTGATGAGCGTGCCGCGTTGATCGCGACGTTGGGCGACGACTTCAACGTGGAGTCCCTGCCGGAGCTCGACGAGCCGGTCCGCGACCAGGTGCTCGAGGACATGCCACCCGAGCAGGTCGCCGAGGCGCTGCAGCAGCTTGAATCGGACGAGGCGGTCTATCTGCTCGAGGACCTCGACCGGCAAGAGCAAGAGGACATCCTTTCGAAGCTCCCGTATTTCGAGAGGATCGCGTTGCAGCGGAGCCTGGAATATCCGGAAGACTCCGCCGGCCGCATCATGCAGACCGATCTCATCGCCGTTCCGCCGTTCTGGTCGGTGGGGCAGACGATCGACTATATGCGCGTGGCCGACGATCTTCCCGACCGGTTCTACGAGATCTTCGTGGTCGATCCGGCGTATCACCTCATTGGCTGCGTTGCGCTCAATCGGATCTTGCGCTCCAAGCGGCCGACCACGATCGAATCTATCACGGACGTTGACGTTCACCCGGTCCCGGTGGAGTCCGATCAGGAGGAGGTGGCCCGTCAGTTCGAGCGCTACAACCTGACCTCGGCGCCGGTCATCGATGAGGACAAGCGCTTGGTGGGTGTGATTACCGCCGACGACGTCGTCGAGGTTGTGCAAGAAGAGGCCTCCGAAGATATCCTGGCGATGGGTGGCGTCGGCGGGGAGTCCGTGAGCGACACGGTTTGGGAGACGACGCGGCTCCGTTTCAGTTGGCTTCTGGCCAACCTTGCCACCGCCATCCTGGCGTCGATCGTCATTAGCTTTTTCGAGGCGACCATCGAGCAGATGGTGGCTCTGGCAGTGCTCATGCCCATCGTGGCGTCCATGGGGGGCAATGCTGGGACGCAAACCATGACGGTGGCGGTGCGGGCGCTGGCCACACATGATCTCGGCCCGGCCAACGCCTTCAGAGTGATCTCACGCGAGGCCGCCGTTGGTTTGCTGAACGGGATCCTTTTCGCGGTCCTCATGGCAGCGATTGCCTATTTCTGGTTCGGCAGTGGTGAGCTGGGGCTCGTGATCGGGCTGGCGATGATCGTCAACCTGTTCGCAGCGGCTTTGGCGGGTATCCTTATTCCGCTCGGTCTGGAGGCGCTGGATCTCGACCCGGCCGTTGCCTCATCCGTCTTCGTGACGACGGTCACAGATGTTGTGGGCTTCTTCGCCTTCCTCGGCCTAGCGGCTTTGTGGTTAGCTTGAGCGGCGAGGGGGACCGATGTTCTTTTATGTCGCCAAGGCGGTCTGGTTTGTGCTGCAGCCATCGACGCTGATCGCGCTGCTGATCGGCTATGGCGCCATTCTCATCTGGACCGGCTGGGCGCGGTGGGGGCGCCGCTTCGTCACCATCGGTGCGGCTTTGCTGCTCATTGTCGGCCTGTCGCCGCTCGGCAACGTGCTCATTCTGCCGTTGGAAGACCGGTTCCCGCGCGCCGATCTCGTGTCGCCGCCGGCGCCCAAGGGCATCATCATCTTAGGCGGTGCTGAGAACCGGCTGGTGGGCAGTGCGCGGAAGGCGCCGACATTGAACGAGGCTGGTGAGCGCCTGCTGGAAGGCGCGATCCTGGCGCACAGATTTCCTGATGCGAAGGTCGCCTTCTCCGGCGGGGACGCGGGCATTCTCTACAAGTCCGACAGCGAGGCGGATGGCGCGGCGGCCATTCTGACCAAGCTCGGCGTGACGCCGGAGCGGTTGATCTTGGAGGCGAATGCGCGAGACACCTACGAGAACGCCGTTTATCTCAAGAAGGAGCTGACCGAGGACGGCAATTCAGATGGCCGTTGGCTGCTGATTACCTCGGCCTATCACATGCCACGTTCCATGGGAGCGTTCCGGCAGGCCGGCTTCGATGTCGAGCCCTGGCCGGTGGATTACCGCACGCGGGGCAAGGTGGACTTGACGCGGCCGTTCGACAAAGTCTCCGAAGGCTTGCGCCGCGTGGATACGGCGACACGCGAATGGGTCGGGCTGCTGGCCTACTGGCTGACCGGCCGCTGCAACGCCTTGTTCCCGGCGCCTTCGTCCGAGGACGCGGGCTGAGAGCCGGCGCCTTTGAGCAGCCCGGCATCGATCCAGGCCTTGAGATAGGTTGCGGCGCGTAAGCCCGCCTCGTCCTCGCCGGCGAAGGTCGCCACCATCTCGCACAAGACGCCAAATCGCGTGCCTTTGATGGCTTCGCTCCACATCATGGCCTCCTCGGCGTGGAGTGGCCTGAAGCGGGACGTGAATTCCTGCCGCCAGACAAGCACGGTCTGCGGCTCGGGCAGGTGCACAACGTCCGGCGGCGCGGTCTCGTCCTTCAGCGCCAGCCAAATGTCGGCGGCATTGGTGGTGAAGCGAAGCTGTGTCGCCGTTGGGTGCGGCGTGAAGATGAGGCTCGGCCAATCGTCGGGTGAGACGGCGCCCAAGTCTTCGGTGATCAGCGGGTCGGCGTCGGGTCCGTCGAACGCATCCGCCAAGGCGTTCTCCAACGCGGCGATCTCGGCGATCTCCGGATGTCCGGAGAACGGAGGCGTGTCCTTGGCGAACGCGGGTAGGTGACGCCCGAACCAGCGTGCATTCCTTTGATCGGACGGATGCGCGGCCACATAGCCCCGCGCGAGTTTGGCGAACGTCGCATCGCCGACATAGGCGTGGGTGAGTTCGTAGTCGTTGCCGAGGATTTCGAGCAGGCGCAACACATAGGCATTGCGGTAGACACCGAACAGCGCGGTGCGATCCTCGCTTGGGCTGTTCTTGACGTCGGCGAGGACTGAATCGTCGCCGGACAGAATGCCGGCCTGGAAGCGTGCTTGCAGTTCTTTGAGGCTGCTCATTCGGCCGCGGTGCGTTGAGCGCGCTCCTGAACCTCGCGCCCGATCTTGCGGGCTGTGTCGAGTTCGGCCACGACCTCGGCCAGGGGCGGGATGTTGTCGTCACGCTCGATCATGGTCGACACCGGGCCGAAATGGGTCACGGCTTCACGGTAGAAGTCCCAGACCTCGTCACAGACCGGATGGTCGTGGGTGTCGACGATATGACCGTCCTCATGGCTGTGTCCGGCGACATGAAACTGCACGATGCGGTCGCGCGGCACGCCATGTAGAAAATCGTCCGTGGAGAAGCCGTGATTGTAGGCGCTGACATAGACGTTGTTGACGTCGAAGAGCAGCCAGCAATCGGCGCGCTTTGCCACTTCACTGACGAATTCCCATTCGCTCATCTCCGACTCGCCGAATGTGACGTAGCTCGACACATTCTCAAGCGTGAGGCGGCGCCCTAGAAAGTCCTGAACTTGTTTCACGCGGTCCACGACGTGGGTCAGCGCTTCTTGGGTGTAGGGAATGGGGAGCAAGTCGTGCAGGTTCACGCCGTGCACGCCCGTCCAGCAGAGATGGTCCGAAATCCATTTCGGGTCGACGCGGTCGGCGAGCGCTTTGAGGCCGGTGAGATAGTCTTTGTCGAGCGGCGCGGTCGAGGCGATGGAAAGCGACACGCCGTGCATTACGATGGGATAGCGTTCCCGGATTTGATCGAGAACACGAAGCGGCTGGCCGCCCCGGATCATGTAGTTCTCGGAGATGACCTCGAACCAGTCGACATCGGGGTCGCCGTTCAGGATCTCCTCATAGTGCTGGGGGCGCAGGCCCAGCCCGAAGCCGAGATATGGAGGTTTGTGCTCGCTCATGACCGGATACCAACATAGCCCACATTCAAGAGAGAGGAAGCCGGCCGCGAGTTGCGACCGGCTCCTTCAGTCTTGGGGGTTAGCTCTTGAACTCGCCACCCTTCTCGGCGCACTCGGTGTCCGTCATGGAGACCCAGCCTTTGCCCTTGCAGGCATTATGGCCTTTGCAGTCGCTCTGAGCAGTCTTGCAGGCGCTCTTGCCCTTACAGGCGTTCACGCCAAAGCACTTGCCCGTGGTGCCGCCAGCGGCCAGCGCCGAGGTGGCAATCGTGCCGGAGACGAGCATGGCAGCGGCGGTCATGGCGATCGTGGCGCCAGACTTCGGGTTCAGCTTCATAAGTACTCTCCTGTGAGTGAGTTCCCAATTGTGGCGTTAAATGCCAGAGCCGGAGCCTAGACCCTTTTCCAGTCGGGCCTTTGTCACGCCTGTTCAAAGCTCTGTGACTCTCTTCACGCCACGGTGAACAACGCTTGAGCTTGCATAAAGTGCCATCGGCGATACCGGCGGGCCGGAGGCCGCGCTATGATCTTGGGCGTTCGGAGGGAGTGGATGAGCTTTAAGGACATCATCGTCTACGTGGATGGCACGGAGGCCTCGAAGGCGCGGGTCGCGTTCGCCATCGCGCTCGCCAAAGCGCAAGACGCCGATCTCATCGGCGTGGCGTTCGCGCCCAAGGCGCTCCTGCCGCTTTCCGGCGCCGATGTCGGGTTCGCCGACATGAGCGAGGTGCTCGCAAGCGTGAAGGCGCAAGGCGAGGCCGCGCTCAAGGGCTTCAAGGCGTCCGCCAAGGAGGCCGGCGTTGCGGCCGAGGGCCGTCTCATGCAGGGCATGAGCGAGGAGTTCCCGCACGACTTTGCCGCGTTCGCCCGTCAGGTCGACCTCACGATTTTGGGCCAGCCGCGCGACGGCGATCCGCTGATCGGGCAGTACGCGCTGGTGGAGCGCTGCCTGTTTGCCTCAGGGCGCCCAGTGATGATCGTTCCGGCGGCACCGGCCGAGATCGTGCCCGGTGGCACCGTCCTGGCGGCTTGGGACGGAAGCGCGGAGGCCGCGCGCGCCTTCAACGATGCCCTGATTTTTCTAAAGGCCGCGAAGCGCGTCGTGCTGTTGATCGGTGTCTTGGACGATACGGGTGAGGAGCATGACCCGCCGACCGACGACATGATGGCCCATCTCAAGCGGCATGGCGTGAGTGTCGAGGTGGCGCGAGTCCGCGCGCGCGAGGGCGATATCGGCCGGCTCCTGCTTGCAGAAGCGAAGGACCGCGGCGCCGAAATGATCGTGATGGGCGCGTTCCATCACTCGCGCTGGCGGGAGTTCATCTTGGGTGGCGTCACGCTCACCATGCTCGAAGAAGCGACCATTCCGCTTCTCATGGCCCATTGAGGCCGTCATGACGGTCCATCTGGTCAAGCTGTGTGTCGGGATCGATAGCATTCAGGATCTGCGCGACTGGCAGATCAAACGGCTGGCTGCGCTTGCGCAAGCAGGCGAGACGCCGGAGCTGTGCCACCGCACCATGCAGACGCCGCGCCGCTGCGACGACGTTCTGGACGGCGGTTCGCTCTATTGGGTCATCAAGGGAGCCATTATCGCGCGGCAGCGCATTGTCGATCTTAAGGAGGCCACGAAAGACGACGGACGGCGCTGTTGCGGGATCGTGCTCGACCCGGAACTTGTCACCACGCGGCCGCATCCGCGCCGCGCCTTTCAGGGTTGGCGCTATCTGGAAGCTGCCGATGCGCCGGCGGACACGCTCGCGCTGGAGGCCGCCGGCGACGACATGCCGCCTGGCATGCGCGAGGAGCTGCGCGAGCTTCGTCTGATCGAGTGGTGAGCGCTAGCCGGCCGGCGGTACCGGGACGTTATCGATGAGCCGCGTCTTGCCCAGATGGACCGCGGCCAGCACGCGGGCACTTTTCACCGGTCCGTGCAATGGCTTCAGCGTTTCGGGATCGCGTATGGCCACGTAGTCGACCCGAAAGCCGGCCGCTTCGAGTTTGAACCGGGCCGCTTCGGCCGCATCGTCCCCCCCCCGGCCTTCAGCCAGGTCCGCTGCGGTCTGTTGGATTGTCTCGTGCAGAATCGGCGCGGTCTTGCGCTCGCCGGCCGACAAATAGGCGTTGCGCGAGGACAGCGCGAGACCGTCGGCCTCGCGCACGATAGCGCCACCGATGATGTCGACGGGAATGTCGAGGTCCTGGACGAACCGCCGGATGACCAGGAGCTGCTGGTAGTCCTTCTCGCCAAAGATGGCTTTGTCCGGCGCGCATTGCAGCAGAAGCTTGCTGACGACCGTGGCGACGCCGTCGAAATGGTTCGGGCGGCTCGCGCCACACAAATCCTCGGTGATGTCGCCGATGTGTACCGTGGTGGTGAATCCGTCTGGGTACATCTCCGAAGCTTCCGGCGCATAGAGGAGATCGCTTCCGGCTTTGGCGAGGATGTCGGCATCGCGGGCTTCATCGCGCGGGTAAGCATGAAAGTCTTCGCGGGGCCCGAATTGCAGCGGGTTGACGAAGAGCGAGGTCACCACGCGATCAGCAAGTCCATCCGCCAGCCGGACCAAAGACAAGTGGCCGTCGTGGATCGCGCCCATGGTGGGGACAAGGGCAATGCTTTCCCCGGCCGCGCGCCAGGCGGCGGTGCGGGTGCGCAAATCGCGGACGGTTCTGGCGATGTCGAGCGTCATGGCGGTCTCCGGAGGGCCGCGACCATACCGTCTCGAAGGATGCGGCCGGAAGGGCTAAATTGAGCGCGAGCCCAACCGTTTTGAGTGCGCGCCGGCGTGGGCGGCATTGCCGTTGGCGCAGCGAGGGGCCATCTATAGGGTGAGTTCCGATTTGCCGCGGCTTTTGAATGTCATAGCCCGGTCCAACGCAGGCGGAGCGTGAACATGGCAGAGCCCAAGGGGTCCACGAAGGCCCCCGCGAAGACCGCAAGGAGTGACGTGGAGCGGCCGCGCTCCTCAAGCACCGAGGTCGACGCCTTTCTCGATCAAGTGCGGACCCTGGCCCCTGCGGCCTCGGGCCGAGGGCGCTTGCTCTTCGCCATGGATGCGACGATGAGCCGGCAGCCCACATGGGATCTTGCGCTCTCGTTGCAGGGCGACATGTTCCGCGCCGTGAAGGAGGTGGGTGGGCTGGACGTCCAACTACTCTATTTCCGAGGCTTCAACGAGTGCCAGGCCAGCCGCTGGGTGGGCGACCCGGACGCCCTGGCGCGGTTGATGCGCCAAGTCCATTGCGAAGGCGGTCACACGCAAATCCGCAAGGTCCTGTCCCACGCGCGCCAAGAGAACGAAAAGCAAAAGGTGCATGCGGTCGTCTATGTGGGCGATTGCATGGAAGAAGATATCGATCAGCTGAGCCAGCAAGCCGGCGAGCTCGGCCTCATCGGTGTGCCCGTGTTCCTGTTCCAAGAAGGCGACGATGGGCGTGCCGCGCGAGCCTTCAAGGAGATCGCGCGGCTGTCGCGGGGCGCCTATTGCCGGTTCGATGCCGGGTCGGCGGGCCAGCTCCGCGAGCTGCTGACCGCAGTCGCCGTGTACGCGACAGGCGGCCGCAAGGCGCTTGCGAAGTCGAAGAGCGGCGCGGCGGTGCGGCTGCTCGAGCAGCTCGGATAACGGTTCTTCGGCATGGTCTATCTTCTCGCTGGGTGCGCGCTTCTCATTGTTCTGCTGCTTGCCGCGCGGTTTCTTGTCCGCGCCAATCCACGCTCGCTTGCCCAAAACTTGCGCAAGGTCGGCGGCGTTGCCTTGTTCGCCGTCGCTGGGTTCTTGGCTCTGCGCGGCGCGCTTCCCATCGCCATTCCAATAGCGGCCTTCGCGCTCGCGCTTCTTGGGCGAGGCGGTGCCGGCGGGCTGGGCGGCGCCTTCGGGTCCTCACAGAAGTCGCCCGGGCAGACCTCCAGCGTCGGAACGGACCGGTTGGAGATGGCGCTGGATCACGACACAGGGCACATGGACGGCAAATGCCTTGTCGGCCGGTTTGCGGGCCGCGCCTTATCGTCGTTGAGCGACCGTGAGGCGATCGAGCTCTACCAGGACTTTGCCGCGGACGGGCAGAAGGAGGCGGCGCTGATGGAGGCCTATCTCGATTGGCGGGTGGCCGACTGGCGTGACCGGGCGCAGGATGCGGACACGTCAACATCGGGTTCGCGGCGCGCGGGAACGAAAGGAAACCGCATGAGCGCCGAGGAGGCGCGCGCCGTGCTGGAGGTAGGGCCCAACGCCAGCGAAGACGATATACGCACCGCGCACCGGCGGCTGATGAAGAAGATGCATCCCGACCAGGGCGGGTCCACCTATCTTGCGGCGCGTATCAACGAGGCGAAGGAAGTCCTGCTGGGAGGCTAGTGGTCGGAGCCCGCGTTACTCGGCGGAGAGCGCGATGCACTCCAGCTTCATGCGCTTCAGGGCCGCGCAGGTCGACTGGGCATCGTTCTTTGAAAAGCCGGCGAAGCGGGCGCGGTACCATTCAGTGTCCCCCTTCATGAAGGTGGCGGTGAAGGGAAGGTGCCCGTTGAGCAGCTTCGAGGCCCGTTGCTGGACCATGCCGAGCCGGTTTTGTGCATCGCCCGACGTCGTGAACGCCCCGACCTGGACATGGTAGGTGTCGCGGGTGGCCCTTCTGGGCGCGGGGCGGTTCGGCGAAAGGCTCGTCCGGACCGTGTCTCCAGGTCCACTGACGTCACCTTGTTCGATCGTGGCAGGTGCGGGTGAGGGCGTGTTGCCGGCCAATGCATAGGCCGGCTTTCTGGACGGTGGCGGTGGCGTGGACGTGCCGAACAGCGAGGCAATCAGCGCGCCGCCCTTGGACTTCTTGGTCGACGCCTTCCGCCAATGTTTGTCGAACAACGTGCGCATAGCTGCGTCACGCTGCGCGCCCGTACGGCCGCCGAGGACCACGCCGACGAGATGCTTGTCGCTACGCTGAACCGAGGCCGTCAAGTTGAACCCGCTGGCGCGCGTGTAGCCGGTCTTGATGCCGTCAGTGCCTTTGTAGCCAAACAGCAGCCGGTTGTGATTGCGGTATCTGCGGCCCTTGTACGTGAAGTACTTCGTCTCGAAGACCTCGTAGTATTTCGGATAGTCGCGCATGATGCGCAAGGCGAGGATGCCCATGTCCCGCGCCGTGGTGAGCTGCTCCTTGTTGGGCAGGCCGGAGGCATTGCGGAACGTCGTGCTCTTCATCCCGAGATTGTGGGCCGTCTCCGTCATGATCTTCCCGAAGTTCTCCTCGGTCCCGCCAAGGTTCTCGGCGATCACAGCGGCGGCGTCGTTGGCGGACTTGGTCACCAGGGCCTTGATCGCGTCCTTGACCTTGATGGTCGAGCCCGGCTTCAGGCCGAGCTTGGTCGGCGATTGGCCGGCGGCGTGCTTGGAGACCTTGAGGGGGGTATCAAGATCGAGCCGGCCCGCCCGTAAATAGGCGAACAGGACGTAGAGCGTCATGATCTTGGTGAGCGAGGCGGGCGAGCGCAGGGCGTCGGCCGATTTGGTGTAGAGCACCTTGTTCGTGTTGGCATCGATGATGATGGCTGCCCGGATCCTCCGGTCGGCCACGGCCTCACTGAGGGGGGCCAGGACGGCGCCAAGGCCGATCACGGCTGCAAGGCTCAGGCTAGAAAAGCGCCGCCAGGGCGCCCAGAAACTACGCGTCAGGACTTTCACGACTGCCAAAAGGCGATATGCCTTCCCCCGTTAGCCTTCCCCGCGCGCCGGACTTGCCCGTTCGCGCACGCCTCATTCTCGGCCTGCTCGGCCGCGCAAATGGCGCGTTCTCGGCTGGTTCAGAGGGAAAGGCTAAATTTTGCGCGTTGCCAAAGCGTTAAGTCTGGCGCAAGCAGCTATTTTTGTGCGCTGCAAAAATTTTCGTTGATTTTTTTTGTGCAACGCATATATATCACTTCGCGTATGCAACAAATTTCCACCCAATCCCGATTCTAGAAGAGGGCAAGATGCTCAAAGATTTCGAAGAGTTCCAGAAAACCGGCAAATTCAACTTCGACGCGGCTGTTCGTTCGTTCGGCGAAATGAACAAAGGCTTCCAGGCGATTGCCGCTGAGATGACCGACTACTCCAAGAAGGCGTTCGAGGATTCCACTCGCGTTTTCGAGCAGCTCGCCGGCGCCAAGTCCGTCGAGCAGGCTGTTGAGATCCAGTCTCAGTACGCCAAGAAGGCCTATGACAGCTATATGGCTGAGATGTCCAAGATCGGCGAGATGTATGCCGGTCTCGCGAAGGACGCCTACAAGCCGGTCGAGGCTGCCATGACCAAGAAGGCCGTGTAGCGCTTAAGCAGCTCCGCCTTTCGGATGAAAAAGGCCCGGGGATGCCCCCGGGTCTTTTTTTTTGCCGTTTTCCTGTCGGCAACTCCTCCTATGATAGGTCTGAGGCACTTGGCCGATTTGCCCGGGTCAGGGCGAAGCAGCTAGAATGTGCCGCGATAAACTTTTCCAAATGAGCGACTGCTCTCCCTTGGCAGGGGAGAGGCGCGACGCCACATAGAGACTGACGATGGCGCGAGACGGCGACACTCGCCGGGATGACGACACCGGCACCCACATCATCACCAAGACGCGGCCGAAAACCAAACGGCCGAGCCTCTACAAGGTGCTGCTGCTCAACGACGACTACACGCCGATGGATTTCGTCGTGTACATTCTTGAGCGGTTCTTCAACAAGGCCCCGGAGGAGGCTACCCGGATCATGCTGCACGTGCATCAAAAGGGCGTTGGGATTTGCGGGGTCTACACTTACGAGGTCGCGGAGACTAAGGTAGCGCAGGTGACCAGTTTCGCCCGTCAGCACGAGCACCCGCTTCAGTGCACAATGGAAAAGGAGTAGGACTTAAGTGGCTTCGTTTTCGACAAATCTTGAGCAGGCTCTCCGGCGCGCGCTGCAATATGCGAACGAGCGCAGCCATGAGTACGCAACGCTGGAGCACTTGCTGCTCTCGCTGATCGACGACCGCGACGCGGCGGCGGTCATGCGTGCCTGCGACGTCGATCTCGACCTGCTCCGTGACAAACTGACCGGCTATCTCGACAACGAGCTCTCGGGCCTCGTGCTCGATACCCATGGCGACGCGCAGCCAACCGCAGGCTTCCAGCGGGTGATTCACCGCGCCGTGGCCCATGTGCAGTCGTCGGGCCGCGAGGAAGTGACGGGCGCCAACGTGCTTGTCGCCATCTTCGCGGAGCGCGAAAGCCACGCGGCGTTCTTCCTGCAAGAGCAGCACATGACGCGGTTCGACGCGGTCAACTACATCAGTCATGGCATCGCCAAGCGCGGCGGCATGTCCGAGCCGCGCACGGTGCAGGGCGTGGAGGACGACGCGGCGACGGTTGAAGGCACCGACGAGAAGAAGCGCGGCGCCGATGCCCTTGAAGTGTATTGCATCAACCTGAACCAGAAGGCGCGCTCTGGCGGTATCGATCCGCTGATCGGACGGGGGCCTGAGATTCAACGCACCATCCAGGTGCTCTGCCGGCGGCAGAAGAACAACCCGCTCTTCGTGGGCGACCCGGGCGTGGGCAAGACGGCCATTGCCGAGGGCTTGGCCCGGCGCATCGTCATGGGCGACGTGCCGGACGTGCTGCTGGACGCCACCATCTTCCAGTTGGACATGGGCGCGCTTCTCGCGGGCACCCGCTACCGCGGCGACTTCGAGGAGCGGCTGAAGGCGGTGATGCGCGAGATCGAGGGCTTTCCCGGCGCCATCATGTTCATCGACGAGATTCACACGGTGATCGGTGCGGGCGCGACCTCTGGCGGCGCCATGGATGCATCGAACCTGCTGAAGCCGGCGCTTCAGTCCGGGTCGCTGCGCTGCGTCGGCTCGACCACCTACAAGGAATACCGCCAGCACTTCGAGAAGGACCGGGCCCTGGTGCGCCGGTTCCAGAAGATCGACGTGAACGAGCCGTCAGTGCCGGATGCCATCGAGATCCTCAAAGGGCTGAAACCCTACTTCGAAGATTTCCACCGGGTCCGCTACACCAACCAAGCGATCAAGTCCGCGGTGGAACTGTCGGCTAAGTACATTCACGATCGCAAGCTGCCGGACAAGGCGATTGACGTCATCGACGAAACCGGCGCCTCGCAGATGCTGCTGCCCGAGCGGCAGCGGCGCAAGACGATCGGCGTGAAGGAAGTGGAGACGGCCATCGCCAGCATGGCGCGGATTCCACCGAAGACGATCTCCAAGACCGATGCGGAAGTATTGCGCGCGATCGACGAGGACTTGAAGCGCGTTGTCTTCGGACAGGACAAGGCCATCGATGCGCTTTCCGCGGCGATCAAGCTGAGCCGTGCGGGCCTGCGAGAGCCGGGCAAGCCGATCGGCTGCTACATGTTCTCCGGGCCTACCGGCGTCGGCAAAACCGAGGTCGCGCGCCAGCTGGGCTCGCTGCTTGGTGTCGAGCTGCTTCGCTTCGACATGAGCGAGTACATGGAGCGGCACACCGTGTCGCGTCTGATCGGTGCGCCTCCCGGCTATGTGGGCTTCGACCAGGGCGGTCTTCTGACCGACGGCGTCGACCAGCACCCGCACTGCGTGCTCTTGCTCGATGAGATCGAGAAGGCGCACCCGGATCTATTCAATATCCTGCTGCAGGTGATGGATCACGGGAAGCTGACGGACCACAACGGGAAGCACATCGATTTCCAGAACGTGATCCTGATCATGACCACGAACGCCGGCGCGCAGGATCTCGCCAAGGCGGCGATCGGCTTCAACCGGTCGAAGCGTGAGGGCGACGACGAGGAAGCGATCAATCGCATGTTCTCGCCGGAGTTTCGCAACCGGCTTGACGCGGTCATTCCGTTCGGGCCGCTGCCGCCGGAGGTCATCGCGCAGGTGGTGGAGAAGTTTGTGTTCCAGCTGGAAGCCCAGCTCGGCGACCGCAACGTCACCATCGAGCTTTCGCCGGAGGCCAATGAATGGCTCGCGGAGAAGGGGTATGACGACAAGTTCGGCGCGCGGCCGCTCGCCCGCGTGATCCAGGAGCACGTCAAGAAGCCGCTGGCCGAAGAAATCTTGTTCGGCGCGCTGAAGGGCGGCGGCACTGTGCGCGTGGTCGTCAAAGAGAAAGACGGCGAGAAGGAGCTGGCTTTCGACTACATCAAGGCGGATGCTCCGGTGAAACCGCGCAAGCCCGAGGCTCGCGCCGGAAACGCGAAGGCCACCAAGTCCCGCGCCAAGAAGTCGAAGAAGCCCCGTGGGGGCGGCGCTAAGTCCGGCTCAAGCTCCGTGCCGAAGGTTCCCCTCGGCGAAGACTAAGCTCTAAAGCACCGCTCTGATTTTTTCTGCCGTGGCCGCGAGCGCGTCCGGGTCGGCCACTTTTGCGCCTTCGGGCCGCATCGGCTCGCCGTCTTTGCGCGGCACGATGTGGACGTGGAGGTGGAACACGGTCTGGCCCGCCGCCGCGCCATTGAACTGCTGGATCAGCACGCCGTCGGCGCCGACGGCGTCTTTGATCTTTGGCGCGAGCTTCTGCACCACGGCCATGAGCTTGCCGAGGCCCTCCGGCGTGATGCCAAAGAGGTCTGGGGCTGGCTCCTTGGTGATGACCAGCGTGTGCCCTTCCGTGCGCGGCATGATGTCGAGGAAGACGAGGGTGTCCTCGTCCTCATAGAGCTTATGGCAGGGGATTTCGCCTTTCAGGACCTTGGCGAAGATGTTGTCCTGGTCGTAGGCTGCCATGTGCATCTGTCTCTTTCTGCGGTGGGCATTTTCGGAGTCGTTTCGACTCCTTAGCGGGATGGGGTCAACCAGCCAATGAGCGGTTCGGGACGTCTCGGCTAGCTCTTTGATTCCGATCAATGATTTTGGAAAAGGCCCCGATAGCGTAACATGGGATCCCCCAGAACCCTGACTCAAGGAGACGCCCCATGTCCATGCTGAAAGTGATCGAAGTGCTGGCCGAGTCCAACAAAAGCTGGGAGGACGCCGCGCAAAACGCCATCGATACCGCCGGCAAGAGCGTGCGCAACATCAAGTCGATCTACATCAAGAATCACGAGGCCCAGGTCGAGAACGGCAAAATCAAGAAGTACCGCATCAACGGTAAGATCTCGTTCCTGCTCGACTAAGCGAGACTAGCGTCCGTCGCGCTTGTAGGGCGACTCCTCGGTGAGGAGCGTGGTTTCGTCCGCCACAGTGCGCCGCTCGCGCTGCAGGTAGTCCGCGACGGCGCGTGCCAGTCTCGGATCGGCGATGTAGTGGGCGCTATAAGTTTCTTCCGGCAGGTAGCCGCGCGCGAGTTTGTGTGCGCCTTGCGCGCCGGCCTCGACACGGGCGAGGCCGTGTCCGATCGCGTAGTCAATCGCCTGGTAGTAGCAGACCTCGAAATGCAGGAAATCGTGCATTTCGGCGGCGCCCCAATAGCGGCCGTAGAGGGTGTCCGCACCGATGACGTTGAGCGCGCCGGCAATGTAATCGCCGCCGCGTTTCGCAAGGACCAGCAGCAGCGCGTCGGCCATGCTCTGCCCCAATAGACTGAAGCAGTCCCGGTTGAGATAGGGCGTGCCCCATTTGCGCGAACCCGTGTTCATGTAGAAGGCGAAGAAGGCGTCCCAATGCGCTTCGGTGATGTCGCTTCCGGTGACCCACTCGATCTCGACGCCGTCTTCCAGCGCGGCGCGCCGTTCCTTGTTGATCATCTTGCGCTTGCGTGACGTCAGGGCGCCGAGAAAGTCCTTGAAGTTCTCATAGCCTCGGTTCGGCCAGTGGAACTGCTGATCGGTTCGCCGTTGATAGCCGAGACGGCCGGCCAGGTCCCATTCGTCGCGTGTCATGAACGTGACGTGCAGAGACGACACCTCGAGCTCTTCGGTGAATTTGCGGCCCGCTTGGAGCAACACCGCTTGACGCTCGATGGGATCGGCGTCGGCGCGGGTAAGCAGGCGCGGTCCGGTGACGGGGGTAAACGGCACCGAGGCTTGAAGCTTCGGATAGTACGCCCCGCCGGCCTGCATATAGGCTTCGGCCCAGCCGTGGTCGAAGACGTACTCGCCTTGGGAGTGGAACTTGAGATAGCAGGGCGTGCAGGCGAGCAAGCGCCCGTCCGCGTCCTCATAGAGCAGATGTTGGGGGAGCCATCCGGTCTCGCCCGTGGCCGACCCGCTCTCCTCTAGGGCGCTCAAAAAACCATACGAGACGAATGGGTTATGTGGGCGGATTGAAGTCTTTTGGGACTCGCCCGCCGCGCAGGCATCCCAAGCGTTTGCCTCGACATCGCGGATACGGGAGGCGATGCGCACGACAACACGGCTGTGGTTGCCGTCCTGGTTCCCCGGTGCTTTGTCGATATCGCCCATGTGTTGCCGCCCAACTCGTGTCGCCCAAGTGTCAGGGCTCGATCCCTTCAAAGATCATCGCGTCGGCATAGCGAAGCGCGCGTTCCCGCTCCGCGTCGGTCCTTACCGTCCATGTGAGCAAGGGCAAGCCGAACAGCGTCTTGGCAATCAACGGCGCCAGCGCCGGAAGCGCGTTGATATCGTATGCGATGAACTGGGGCTGTGCGAAGGCGGACGTGAGCAGATGCCGCATGGCGAACCGTTGTCTTGCCGACAGCGACTGCCAGTGCTTGGCGTCGTCGAAACGCCCGGCGACCAAGCCGCGGGGCAGGGCCGGGGCGACCTGAAGAAAGGCCTCCACGGCGTGCGGATCGAACGACATGACGGCAACCGGGCCCGCATAGCCGGAGAGCGCCTGGGCAATGTTCGTTTCGAACTTGCGGTCGCGCGTCCACGTGCTTTTGACTTCGAGCACAAGCGGCACATAGCCGCCGACGAGCGCGAGGAGATCGGGCAGCGAAAGGATGCGATCCTCGCTTCGGCTTCCCTTGAGCGGGATCGCCCGCAAAGTTTCCACGTTCCGCGTCGAGACAGGACCCGTCTCGTTGGTGAGCCGGTCGAGCGTAGCGTCATGGAAGACGATCGGCTGGTGGCCGGCCACGCATCGCAGATCGACCTCGATGGCGCAGCTCTTGCCCATGGCGCCCGTGACGGCAGACGCGCTGTTCTCGACGATGCCGTTGCTGGCGTCGTGGAGCCCGCGGTGGGCGATCGGCCGTTTCAGCCAGTGGAGCGCGCCCATGTCTAAGGTCCCTCTTTGGGGACCTAGTCTATGGCAAAAATGGCATCGATCTCGACGGCGGCGTTGAGCGGCAGGCTGGAGCAGCCGACGGCAATGCGGGTGTGGCGCCCCTTATCGCCCAGAATCTCCACCATCAGGTCCGAGGCGCCATTGATCACTTTGGGGTGATCGGCGAAGCCTGGAGTGGCATTGACGAAGCCGTTGAGACGCAGGAGTTGCACGATGCGGTCGAGATCGCCAAGGGCGGCTTTCGCTTGGGCGAGGATATTCAGAGCGCAGAGCTTCGCGGCTTCTTGGCCCTGGGTCAGTCCAACGCCTTCACCGAGCGTCCCTGCGATGGCGATGCCGCCGTCATTCATGGGCAGTTGTCCGGAAATCAGGAGCTGGCCGTTCATATGGACGAAGGGCACATAGCTGCCGATCGCGGCCTTGGCTTCGGGGAGGGTGAGGTCGAGCGCTTTGAGCCGCGCCTCGATATTGCCTGCCATGGTGCCTCCTTCGGTGGAAGTTCCGCCGAGATTTGAGCAAATTGCGCCATCCTACAAGCGGCCCATGCGATTTCCGCGTCGACTTCCACTTGTCGAGGCGGCATGCTGGTGCCAAGAATCTGCCCCCATCTGATACGGGATTGGAGAAAATATGATCTGCGGACGGAGTGGACTTTCGCTTGCGGTGGTCGCTCTGGGGAGTGCGTTCCTGTTTCCCCAGGAGGCGATTGCTTTCGCCGCAAGCAAGCTCTCGCCCCATCGCGCCATTTACGAGATGACGTTGGACGAAGCCCGTTCGGCATCGGGCGTCACCGGCATTGACGGACGCATGGTCTTCGAATTCACGGGGTCGCCATGCGATGGCTACTCCTTGAACATGCGCATGGTCACGCAGATGACGGATGCTCAAGGGCAGACCAATCTCACCGATCTCAGGTCGTCCACTTGGGAGCAGGGGGACAGCAAGAAGTTTCGGTTTCAATCGGCACAGTACCTGAACGACAAACTGGGCGACGTGACCATGGGGCGCGCGGTGCGCGCGGCGCCGAAAGATCCCGTCGACGTCAAGCTCAGCCAGCCGGCGCGTGCGGAGCTAAACTTGAGCGGGCCGGTCTTCTTCCCGACACAGCACAGCATTGCGCTCATCGAAAAGGCGCTGGCCGGACAAAAGATTTTTCAAGCGAGAATCTACGACGGCTCGGAGAAGGGACGAAAGGTCTATGAAACGACCGCGTTCATCGGCTCCAAGGTCAAGCCGGGGGCCGACGATGCGGCGTTGGAGGCCCCCGCCAAGAAGCACAACTTAGGCGATCTGCCATCTTGGCCGGTCTCCATCGGCTACTTCGAATCGAAAGACGGCGATCTCACGCCAAGCTATCAGATCGACTTCCGGCTCTACGAGAACGGCGTAAGCCGTGAGCTTTTGATCGACTACGGCGATTTTTCGATCCACGGCACGCTGACCTCCCTGGAATATCTCAAAGTCAAAGAGTGTAAGCAGCGCTGAGATCGGGCCGTTGCGAGTGCCCGTCTGCAGGCAAAGAAGCCGTGCGGGCACTATCCAGCTTGGAAAAAACCCAGGTTTTCTGCCCTCGTGCCATGCGGCCTAAAGAGTTTGGTTACGGGTTTGCGGCGACACTCGCCCCACAAACGGGGGACAAACCACAATGTTTTGGAGGGTTAGGCCGGCTCCGACTGCCATGGCGGATTTCGCTCATATCGCCGATCATGGATGGACCGAATCGCCGGGGCTAGTGCCAATGACCAAGACTGTTCTGATCGTCGAGGATAACGAGCTGAATATGAAGCTCTTCCATGACCTGTTGGACGCGCATGGCTACCGGACGCTTCAGACGCGCAACGGCATGGAGGCGCTTGAGCTCGCACGCGAGCATCACCCCGACCTCATTCTGATGGACATCCAATTGCCCGAGGTGTCCGGCCTCGAAGTGACGAAATGGCTGAAGGAAGACGATCGCTTGCGGGAAATTCCTATCATCGCCGTAACGGCGTTTGCCATGAAGGGCGACGAGGAGCGCATCCGCGAAGGCGGTTGCGAAGCGTATATCTCAAAGCCGATTTCGGTGACGATGTTTCTCGACACCGTAAAGCAATTCATTGGCGAGGCACGGTAGGGCAACCATGACTGCGCGCGTTCTTGTAGTCGACGATGTCGACGCCAACGTAAAGCTTCTCGAAGCGCGCCTCGCGGCCGAGTATTTCGAGGTGCGCACCGCTTCAAATGGGCCGGAAGCGCTTCAGATCTGTGCCGGAGAGGGGACAGACGTCATCCTGTTGGATGTGATGATGCCCGGCATGGACGGATTCGAAGTCTGCCGCAGGCTCAAGTCCGATCTGCAGACGCAGCACATTCCAATCATCATGGTCACGGCGCTCGATCAGCCCGCAGACCGGGTGAAGGGTCTGGAAGCGGGCGCCGATGACTTCTTGACGAAGCCGGTGGACGACCTTGCGCTGATCACGCGGGTCAAGAATCTTGCCCGGCTAAAGCTGTTGACGGATGAGATGCTCATGCGCGCCTCCACTGAGGAGCAAATGGGCTTTGCCGCCGCCATGAACGAGAAGCTTGAAGAGGCTGGCCGAGACGGCCGGGTTCTTCTGGTTGAGGACCGTGACCACGCCGCCGAGCGTATTATCGCAGCCCTGGAGACGGAGCAGCGCGTGGGGCTGCAAACGGACCCTGTGAGTGCTCTGCTCGAAGTGCCCGATGGCGACTACGACCTGTTGATCGTAAGCCTCAACCTTGAGAATGCCGATGGCTTGCGGTTGTGCTCTCAGGTGCGGTCGCTCGACCGGACGCGGCATCTGCCGATCATGATCATCATCGAGCCTGGCGAGGAGGCGCGGTTGCTCCGAGGCCTCGATATGGGTGTGAACGATTACATCGTGCGCCCGGTCGACCCCAATGAGCTCTTGGCGCGCGTTCGGACGCAGATCAAGCGGAAGCGATTCACGGATCACCTGCGCATGCGCCTCGAGGAAACTGTCGAGATGGCGATCCTCGATCCGCTGACGTCACTCCACAACCGCCGCTACATGGGCAGCCATTTGAACACGCTGTTCGAAGAAGCGGCGCAGCGCGGCAGGCCATTGGCCTTGCTTGAGTTGGACATCGACCACTTCAAGGCGATCAACGACAGTTTCGGACATGACGCGGGCGACGCGGTCCTGCGCGAATTTGGAAAGCGGCTGAAGCGGAATATCCGCGGTATCGATCTGGCCTGCCGTTTGGGCGGGGAGGAGTTCGTGGTCGTTATGCCTGATACCGACCGGGAGCAGGCCTGTCTGGTGGGCGAGCGCTTGCGGCAGTGCATCGCGAAGACGCCGTTCTTCGGCGGTGATGCAACGGGCAACATCGACGTCACGGCGAGTGTCGGTGTGGCGGCGCTCGAGTTTCCCGACGACACGCCGGAGATTATCTTGAAGCGGGCGGATCAGGCGCTTTATTGCGCCAAGCGCGATGGCCGCAATCGGGTCGTCGCCGACGCGGCCTAGGGCGGGGGTTTCTAGGGCCGAAAGCCCAGCCGCGGGATATGGCGGCCGCGAATCAGTTCGGCTGCAATTTGTCCCCGTCACTGTCCCTTTCGGGCCCTGCAACTCAGTCTTCGAGCTTATCCCGGAACTGAGGACCTGTGCTTAACGCTTTACAATCCCTGATTTTTTGTCATATTAAGATAAAGGGGACGATTGATTTCCGTCCCCGGACAGATGTATTTATGATTTGAGTTAGTTCCGACGCTTTAGAGCGGAAGGCGAAAATTTACGGGGGCGAGCGCGGATGAGAGCGCAGGCTTCCTTTATCGCTTTGAACGCACAACACCCTACGGAGTGCTCAGGTCCGCCGCATCTCCTGGGTCCGTGGGGTTTGGCCGGTTGGAGCGCGGTTGAGTGGCCTCCTCGTTAGCGCCGCGTTTCGACCGGCCACCTTATTCCGGTGACGGTCTTTCCCTTCAGATCTTGAACTGCCGGCCGGCCCGTGAGGGCGGGGCATGCCCCTGATCGAAGGTGCGGTGCTGTCGGTAAGGCGCGCGCGATGCGCTACTTGATCTTGGCTTCTTTGAACTCGACGTGCTTGCGCGCGACCGGATCGTACTTCTTCATGACGAGCTTTTCGGTCTGATTGCGCGGGTTCTTCTTGGTCACGTAGTAGTAGCCCGTGCCGGCGCTACTGACGAGTTTGATCTTCTGGGTGACGGGCTTAGCCATGTCGTCCTCGGATAAACGGTAAAGGGAAATTTGGCGCGCAACCTATCGGGTCGCGAGCGGAAGTCAAGCCGACGGCGGGGCGAGCCGATCGCCGATCTCCTCCTTCGCATCGGGGTCAAATCCATGCATAAGGAGGGCCCATTGCAGGGCCACGAGGGTCCCCTTGATCGGCGCTAGCAGCACGAGGGCCAGGACCACCGTGAGCGGGAGCCACAGCGCGGCGTGAAGCCACATGGGCGGGCGGTAGGCCACCTCGACGGCCAGAACGAGGCTCACCACGACATGGCCGACGATGACAATCGTGAAGTAGGCCGGCGCGTCGTCGGCGCGGTGATGGTGCAAGGACTCGCCGCAATGGGCACAATTGTCCGCGACCTTGAGGTAGCGGCGAAACAGGGCTCCGGTACCGCAGGCAGGGCATTTCAGCGAGGCGCCGCGGAGGAGGGACTGCGATAGCGGACGGGCCCCCGTCGATCGGCCTTCAAGCTGGTGAGCGCCAGCGCTCTTTGGCATTGGTTTTCCTCCCAAGCGGATCAGCGCCGCTTGCGCGGCTTGCCGCCGCGCTTCTTGCCACTGCGTGGCTTGCCCCGAGCGGGCCGGCCGCCACGGGCCGGTCGCTTGATCCGTGGACGTCCCGGTTTGGTAGCAAGCCGCCGCCCTTCGCTCAACATGTCAAAACGTAGCGCTCCTGCGGTCGGGATGGCCTCGGCCAGGCGCACTTCGACCGGATCGCCAAGCTGGAAGGCGAGCCCGGAGTCCTCGCCCACGAGGGCTTGGCGGACCTCGTCATGGTAGAAGTACTCGTGCCCAATGCCTGAGGCGGGGACAAACCCGTCCGCGCCGGTGTCCAGAAGCCGCACGAAAAGTCCGGACCGGACCAGGCCCGAGACCCGGGCCTGGAAGGTGGCGCCGATGCGGTCGGCAAGATAGGCCGCAATGAGCCGGTCGTTGGTTTCCCGTTCCGCCGCCATGGCACGGCGCTCGGTGTCGGAGATCGCGCTCGCGATCTCCTCAAGCGCCTCCAACTCCTTGTCCGTCGAGCCGCCGGCGCCGAGGTCGAGGGCGCGGATTAGCGCCCGGTGGACCGTGAGGTCGGCATAACGCCGGATCGGCGAGGTGAAGTGCGCGTAGCGGCGCAGGTTGAGACCGAAATGTCCGAAATTGTGCGGATTGTACTCCGCCTGCGATTGGCTCCTGAGCACGACCTCGGCAACCAGTTCGGCGGTGGGCGTGCCCCGGGTCTCGGCCAGAATGCGGTTGAACTGGGCCGGCTTCAGTGTTCCGGCCTTCGGCAGCTTGATGTCGATGGTCGCGAGAAACTCGCCCAATGTCGAGAGCTTCTCTTTCGAGGGCGCGTCGTGGGCGCGATAGATGAGGGGGCTGCGCTTAGCCTCCAGCGTCTCGGCTGCGGAGACGTTTGCCTGGATCATGAACTCTTCGATCAAGCGATGCGCGTCGAGGCGCTGCGGCGTGGCGACGCCACGGACCCGGCCCTTGTCGTCGAGCAGAATTTTGCGTTCCGGCAGGTCGAGATCGAGCGGCCCGCGGTCGGTGCGGGCGCGAAGCACGCTGGCGTAGGCTCCCCAGAGCGGGCGTAAGACGGAATCGAGCAGGGGCCCCGTGGTCTCGTCCGGGCGCCCGTCGATGGCTCCTTGCGCCTGCTCATAGCGCAGGCTCGCGGCCGATCGCATTAGTCCGCGCAAGAAGCGATGGCTCAGCTTGTGTCCACTCTTGTCGAAGATCATGCGGACCGCGAGACAAGGCCGCGCCACGCCTTCCTTCAGTGAGCAGAGGTCGTTCGAAATGCGCTCGGGCAGCATCGGCACGACGCGGTCCGGGAAGTAGACCGAGTTGCCGCGCTTGCGCCCTTCGGTGTCGAGCGCGCTCTCCGGGGTTACGTAATGGGCGACGTCGGCAATGGCGACGATGACGACCCAACCGCCTTCGTTCTTCGGGTTTGGGTCGGGCTCCGCCCAAACCGCGTCGTCGTGATCGCGCGCGTCGGACGGATCGATGGTGATGAGCGGAATGTCCCGCAGGTCTTCGCGCCGGCCAAGATCGACCGGCTTGGCCGCGTCGGCCTCGGCGATCACCGCAGGGGGGAAGACATCGGGAATGCCATGCGCGTGAACCGCGATCAGGCTGATGGCTTGTTGTGCTTCCGGGTTTCCGAGTCGCTCGATGATGCGAGCCGTCGGCACGCCGTAGCGAGCCGAGCGCGCGATTTCGAAACGCACAAGTTCGCCGTCCTTCGCTTCGCCGGCCGCACCGCGCGGCACAGTCCACTCTTTCAGCTGCTTCTTGTCGATCGGGTCGATGATGCCCCGCCCGTCTTTGAGCGCGCGAAAGATCCCCAGCAGGCTCCTCGACGTCGTGCGCGGCAGGCGTTTAATGGTCCGCGCCTGGTAGGGATACTCGGCGTCCGCGCCAAGCGCGGTGATCCGCACCAGTACGCGGTCGCCCACACCCGCCGGGGCACCGTCGCGTTTGCTCTCCACCATGAGGATACGTGGGGTGGGACCGTGTTCGTCGTCCCACGTCGCGGGCCGTGCGACAAACTCTCCATCATTGTCGCGGCCGGTAATCTCAAGGACGGTGACAGGGGGGAGGGTGCCCGGGCGTGTCAGCTTGCGCCGGGACCCGGTGATGAGCCCTTCGTCGGCCATGGTGCGCAGAAGGTTCTTCAAGTTGATGCGGTCGGCGCCTTTCACCCCGAAGGCGCGCGCGATCTCGCGCTTGCCTGACTTCGCAGGCGCGCTTTTCAGAAAGTCGACGATCTCTTGCTTGGAGGGGAGCTTGCCCGCCTGTTTGGCAGCGGCCTTCTTCTTCTTCGTCTTTGGGGTAGCCTTCTTGGTTTTCGCCACGTGTGCCGCTTAGCTTGCCGCCTCTCCGGCGGGCTCCTTGGTCTTTGCGCTCTTGCGCGGGGACTTCTTGGCCGGCTTCTTTGCCGCTTTCTTCTTCGCTGCGGCTTTCTTGGCTGGCCGTTTCTTCCCAGGCCCCTTAGCGGCACGTGCCCTAATCAACTCAACCGCTTCCTCAAGCGTGACCTCTTCGGGATTTCGATCCTTCGGAACCGTTGCGTTGATCTTGCCGTGCTTCACATAGGGACCGTAGCGGCCGTCCAATACCTGGATCTTCCCGCCTTCGTCCGGATGGTCGCCGAGTTCCTTGAGAACGCTCGGTCCGCGCGGGCGGCGGTTTGCCGCTTTCTCCGCAAGTAGGGTGATTGCGCGGTTGGCGCCAACCTCGAACACTTCTTCAGGCGTGCTCAAGCTTGCATATTTGCCGTCGCATTGGACATAGGGTCCATAGCGGCCATAGCCGGCGGTAATGGGTTTGCCGCTTTCAGGGTCGATGCCGACCTCGCGGGGAAGCGATAACAGTTTCAGCGCGTGCGCCAAGTCGATGGCCTCGGGATCGGTTCCCTTGGGGATCGAGGCGCGCTTCGGCTTCTCGCCGTCGGTTGCTTCGCCGAGTTGGATATAGGGTCCGAAGCGTCCCGTACGCACGGTGACCTCGAGTTCCGTCTCCGAATCGGTACCCAGCACTTTGCCGTCTGTAAGCGCGGCCTTGTCGCCCGACTCAGCGAGCTGACGCGTGAAGCGGCAGTCGGGATAGTTCGAGCAGCCGACAAAGGCGCCGAACTTGCCGACCTTGAGGCTGAGCTGGCCTTCCTTACAGGCTGGACAGGTGCGCGGGTCGCCTTCGCCCGTATCGGGGAACACATGAGGTCCAAGCAGCTCGTTGAGGGCGTCGAGTACCTTGGCGATTCTGAGATCGCCGATATCGTCCACCGCACCAATGAAGTCGCGCCAGAAATCGCGCAGTACGTCTTTCCATTCCAGCTCACCGGCGGAGATGCGATCGAGCTTCTCCTCAAGACCGGCCGTGAAGTCATACTCCACGTAGCGCTTGAAGAAGCTCTCCAGGAAGGCCGTCACGAGCCGTCCCTTGTCCTCGGGGAAGAGGCGCTTCTTATCCACGCGGACATATTCCCGCTCGCGCAATACGTTGAGCGTAGAGGCATAGGTAGAGGGCCGGCCGATCCCGAGCTCCTCCATCTTCTTAATGAGGGTTGCCTCGCTGTAACGCGGCGGCGGCTCGGTGAAGTGCTGCTTTGCCTGAATGGCGTTGGCGTTGAGCGCATCGCCTTCATTCAGCGCGGGCAGGGCGCCGTCCTCGCCGACAGCGTCATCGACGCCTTCTTCGTAGATCTTGAGGAAGCCGTCGAAGCGGATGACCGAACCTGTGGCGCGGACGCCATAAGGGTTGCCATCCTTACCCGCCACATCGATGTCGATGGTGGTGCGCTCGATTTCGGCGCTGGAGGCTTGGCTGGCAAGCGTGCGCTGCCAGATGAGCTTGTAGAGCTTCAGCGAGTCCGCATCCAGATAGCGGCCAATCTTATCGGGCGCCTTGCTGAAATCGGTTGGGCGGATTGCTTCGTGGGCTTCCTGTGCGTTCTTCGCCTTTGTCTGGTATTGGCGCGGCGAAGGCGGCACGTAGCGGTTGCCGTAGAGGCCGGTCACCAGATCGCGGATCGACGAAACGGCTTCGGGCACGATCTGCACACCGTCCGTCCGCATATATGTAATGAGTCCTTCCGCCTCGCCGCCTAGGTCGATGCCTTCATAAAGCCGTTGCGCCAGTTGCATGGTCTGGCGCGGCGCGAAACCGAGTTTGCGCGAGGCCTCTTGCTGCAGCGTCGAGGTGGTGAAGGGTGCGGCCGGGTTGCGGCGCTGCGCCTTGCTCTCGATCTTGCCGACCGAGAAACGTCCGCCCTCAAGCGCGTCCTTCAGACGGTCGGCATTTGCCTGATCCGGAATGTCGAACTTCTCGAGTTTCTTCCCGTCGGCTGTGACAAGCCGCGCTTGGAAAGTTTCGTTCTTGCCGGTCGCAAGGTCGGCGACAATCGACCAGTACTCTTGCGACTTGAACTTCTCGATCTCCAGCTCGCGGTCGCAGACGAGGCGCAAGGCGACGGACTGCACGCGGCCGGCAGAGCGGGCGCCTGGCAGCTTGCGCCAAAGGACCGGCGAAAGGGTGAAGCCCACGAGATAGTCGAGGGCACGCCGTGCGAGATAGGCATTGACCAGCGGCTCGTCGATCTTGCGCGGGTGGCGCATCGCATCAAGGACGGCATCCTTGGTCACGGCATTGAAGACCACGCGCTCCACATCGACCTTATCGAGCAGCTTCTTCCCGTTGAGGACCTGCAGCACGTGCCATGAGATGGCCTCGCCCTCACGGTCGGGGTCCGTGGCCAGGATCAGCTTGTCGGCCCCCTTCAGGGCTTTCACGATGTCGGCCAGGCGCTTTGCCGAGCTTGGGTCGACGTCCCAATGCATCTCAAAGTCGTTGTCCGGCAGCACCGAACCGTTCTTCGAGGGGAGATCCCGGACATGCCCATAGGAGGCGAACACCCGATAGTCGGGGCCGAGATATTTGTTGACGGTCTTGGCCTTAGCTGGCGATTCGACGATGACGATGTTCATTGAGACGTTCCTAGCCGCGCAAAAATGGCGTTCGGCTGTAGTTATGGGTCCTGAATCGACCCTGGCAGGGGCAGAAAATGGTGTCTCCACCCGCGCCTGTCAAATTCAGCGCGCTGACGATTTACAACTTATAGTAGTCTATATTATTTTAACAACTATAGAGTGTTAAACCAGAGTGTGCTCTTGGTGCGGCAAACGCTGCCAGATCCAACAATTTATTGGGGGTGGTAGTGGGAACCAGCGGGCGCAGTGCAAGGCGGAATGGAATGGCAGGCTCAGGGCCCCGGCCTCCGATGAGTGCAGGCGCAGCAAGCAAGGATACGGGGGTCACGCGCCGCGAGACCGCCGAGTACCTCGCGTCGATGCTTGAAGGACTGCGGAAGTCGGCGCATCAGGCAAAGCTCCCATTTCTGGCCTATCTGATCAGCGTGACGCTGGAAGAAGCAAACAACGAAAAACAGAAGTCCGAGTGAGCGGCCTCACGGCTCGACCAGCGAGACGAGTTGCTGGCCGTGGCGCTGGAGACGACCCGCCAGGTCGAGCTCAAGCAGGACAATATGGACCTTCCGCGCGTCCAGCCCCGTGGCGCGGATCAATTCGTCGATATCTACGGGACTTGGGCCTAGTGCCTCCAGGATGCGCTCCCGCTGGGTCTGTTTGATGTCGGGAAGTGGCGCGGGTGTGACCGGCTAATCGGAGGAGGCGAGTTCGGCAGGCGGCGGGACGCGGCCGAGGATCGGTGCAAGCAACGCGATGATATCGGACGGCTCGGTGACCAGCGTTGCCCCTTGCTTCAAGAGATTATTGGTCCCGGCGGCGCGTGGATCGAGCGGACTTCCCGGAACGGCGAACACCTCGCGGCCTTGCTCGCCCGCCAGGCGCGCCGTGATCAGCGATCCGGAACGCTGCGTCGCGCCACGAGTTGCATGCCGGCCCGGCGGGCCGCTTTCAGCTCGGCCTCTGCTTCCGCTTCCGTGCAGAGGCGGATGTTTTGACGGCCGCCACGGCGGGACAAATATGGCACGGCTTCGATGGCGGCAACGGCGGGGCCGATATTTTCGCTGCGGATCAGCCGCAGCCAGGCCAAACGCTGCGCATCGTTGAGACGCTCAGTGCTTGTCTTCGCCAATGCGCGTCTCCTCGCCCTGCAGGAGCCGCTGAATGTTCGCGGCGTGGCGAATGTAAAGAAGGACGGTGAGGACGCCAAACAGCACCGCAAGCGGCCACATCTGGAGGACGGCAAAGGTTCCCACGGTGGCTGCGCTGGAGATGAGAGCTGCAAGAGACGAGTAGCGCGTCGCGGTGGCCACGAGCAGCCACATCACGCAGAAGCCGAGGCCGACGGGCCAAAACAGCCCGAGCGCCACGCCGATATATGTGGCGACGCCTTTGCCGCCGCGAAAGCCAAGCCACACGGGAAAGAGATGACCGAGAAACGCGCCGAGACCGCCAGCCATCGCGGCGTAGGGACCGAAATGCGACCCGATCCACACGGCCGCTGCACCCTTCAACACGTCAAGTAGCAGTGTCAGGGCGGCGAGGCCCTTACTGCCCGTCCGCAAGACATTGGTGGCGCCGATATTGCCTGAGCCGATGGCGCGCACATCGCCACGGCCGGTCAGCTTCGTGAGGATCAACCCGAAGGGAATTGAACCAAGCAGATACCCGAGCGCAAAGCTGAACAGGCACAGGCCAAGCGTGGATGGAAGGACAGCGGCCCAATCATCGGACGGCGGCATCGCTTACCCTCATTGTGACGCCAGAATCGGTCAACCGTAGTGGTAGACGGGCCGTCCGGCAACGAAGGTCACGAGCGCCCGGCCTTCGAATCGTGCCCCCTCAAAGGGCGTATTCTTCGATTTGGAGCAGAGCTGTTCGAGCTCCACTCGCCACGGCATTTCGAGATCGATGAGCGTGAGATCCGCCGGCGCGCCCTTCGCCATCCGTCCGGAGTCGAGACCAAGGAGCCTGGCGGGCGTGGTGGACATTGCTTCCAGCAGACGTTGCAGCGTGACTTCACCATTGTGATAGAGCCGCAAGGCGGCGCCGAGCATGGTCTCGAGGCCAGCCGCACCATCCGCCGCCTCGGCGAAGGGCCGGCGTTTGCCTTCCGCACCGCGGGGATCGTGGGCGGAGACGATCACGTCGATATCGCCGCTCGCGACGCCTTCGACCATGGCTTGCCGGTCATCTTCGGCGCGAAGCGGCGGCTTCATCTTGAAGAAGGTCCGGTAGGGCCCGATGTCGTTCTCGTTCAACGTGAGATGGTTGACGGAGACGCTACAGGTCACGGGGAGGCCGCGGGATTTCGCGGCACGAATGACGTCGAGCGAGGCGCGGCAGGAAATCTGGCCGGCGTGGTAGCGTCCGCCCGTCAGCTCGACGAGACGGATATCGCGTTCCAGCATCATGGTCTCGGCGGCTGCCGGTACGCCGCGCAGGCCCAGCCGGGTTGCGACCTCACCTTCGTTCATCACGCCCTCCTGGGCGAGCGAGGTATCCTCAAGGTGATGCACGATGAGCGCGCCATAGTCCTTGGCGTATGACAGCACGTTCCGCATCAGTCTGGCGTTGGCGACGCTCGACTTGCCATTGGTGAACGCGACAGCGCCCGCATCCTGGAGCAAGCCGATCTCGGCCATCTCCTCGCCCTTCAGTTCGCGCGTCATGGCGGCCATGGGGTGGACATGGACGAGGGCGGTGTCGCGGGCGCGGCGCAGAATGAAGTCCACCAGGGCCACGTCGTCGATGACGGGATCGGTGTCCGGCATGCAGCAGATGGTGGTGACGCCGCCCGCCGCCGCCGCGCGGCTAGCTGTCGCCAGCGTCTCGCGGTGCTCGTGGCCGGGCTCGCCGCCGAACACCATCATGTCGATGAGGCCCGGCGCTACGGTCCGGCCGCCGCAATCGAGCGACTCGGCGCCTGCAACGGAGCCTTCCATGATGTGCGCGCCGAGATCGGCGATCACCCCGTCTTCGATCAGCAAGCCGCCAAAGGCGTCGAGCCCCGTTGCCGGGTCGATCAAGCGTGCGTTGACTAGGGTGAGGAGTTTGCCGTGGCTGGGCATTGCGGTCACCGGTTGGGCAGGTGACGGGCGAGCGCTTGCAGTACCGCCATGCGTACGGCGACGCCCATCTCCACCTGTTCGCGGATCACGCTGCGCGAGTCGTCCGCCACGTTGGAATCGATCTCCACCCCGCGATTCATCGGCCCGGGATGCATGATGAGTGCGTCGGGCTTGGCGCAGGCGAGCTTGTCGTAGTCAAGACCGTAGAAGTGGAAGTACTCCCGCTGGCTCGGGATCAGACTTGAGACCATGCGTTCGCGCTGAAGCCGAAGCATCATGACGATGTCAGCATCGGCGAGCCCGTCGGTCATGGAGTTGTAGACCTCCACGCCGAGCCGTTCGATGCCGGCGCCGAGAAGCGTCGAAGGCGCGATGACGCGCACGCGTGCGCCGAGCGTGTTCAGCAGGAGGATGTTCGAGCGGGCCACCCGCGAGTGCTGAATGTCACCGCAGATGGCGACGATGAGCCCCTCGATCCGGTTCTTGTGGCGGCGAATGGTGAGGGCGTCGAGCAGGGCCTGCGTCGGGTGCTCGTGGCTGCCGTCGCCGGCATTGATCACGCAGCAGTCCACTTTTTGGGCGAGCAACTCGACGGCGCCGGCGGCACGATGGCGGACGACGAGCAGGTCGGGGCGCATGGCGTTCAGCGTCACCGCCGTGTCGATCAGCGTCTCGCCCTTTTGGATCGACGAGGTCGGGATCGACATATTCATTACGTCGGCGCCCAGCCGCTTGCCCGCCAGCTCGAACGAGCTTTGGGTCCGGGTGGAGGCCTCGAAAAAGAGATTGATAAGCGTCCGGCCGCGGAGGTCGTCGCTCTTCTTATTGACCTGACGGCCAAGCTTCGCCGCCTCCTCGGAGAGGTCCAGCAGCGTTACGATCTCGCTGCGTGAAAGACCTTCTATGCCAAGAAGATGGCGGTGTGGAAACGGGGCTGTGGGAGCTTCTTCCGCGATGCTCATTAAAGGTCACTGTATAAGGCCGCTCGGTCCAGGCATCAAGCGTGAGCGCATATTTCGGGAAGCTTGGTGAAAGCAGGCCATGTGCGATGAGAGCACGGTGCGGAAATTGGTCGAGGCATCGGCGTTAGCACAAGCCTTGACCAGGCGACGCCGTCATGAGGCTGCCCTGGATCAAAGCCTAGGCTCTGCGCATTGCCTAAGCGTCGCATCGGCGGGAGGGGGCTTGCCAGAGAGGTGAAAACTTCAATACCTTGTAAGGCAAGCGAATCAACAAGATGGCACGGTCGGTTGAGGGAAACTACGCACCTTCTTAGGTGTGGCCGGCCCTACTGGGGGACAATTGGGAGGCGCTAGACCATGATGAGCTTGCCGTTTGTTCTCTTCGCCTGCGCGGTTGGTGCGGCGTGGATGCGCCAACGCGGCGTGTCCATGGGGTTTTGGGCTCTTGGGCTCATCGCCATGCTCGTGCTGTTCCGCTTCCACGTCACGGAAGTCTTGATGATCCAGCTCTGAGGCGAAGGAGGGGGAGAACGTGTCTGCGGACCTATCGAAGCTTCTGAACGCCATCGGGCTGCTTGCCATCAGCACGGTGCTGGCGCTTGCGCTCGTCGACCAGCTTTGGTTCGGCGACTTGCCATGTCCCTTATGCATTCTGCAGCGTGCCGGTTTCTTCGCTGCCGGGTTCGGCATTGCGCTGAATCTGATTTTCGGGCCGAAGCCAAGTCACTATGGCGTCGCCATCGTCGGCGCGATTGCCGGCGGTTCCATATCGCTGCGCCAGATTGTGCTGCATATCATTCCGGGCACCGGTCATTACGGCAACGACGTATTCGGCTTACATCTTTATACGTGGGCTTTCATTGCCTTCGCCGCGATCATTCTGGGTTGTGCGATCATGTTGCTCGACGACCGGCAGTTTTCCCGGGCCGAGCCCATGTCGGTGCGGTTGAAGGTCTTGCCGCTTTCAGCGCTGCTGCTGTTCCTGACGCTTGCGATCGCCAATATCGCCTCGACCGTCGCACTCTGTGGCGCCGGCCTCTGCCCGGACGATCCGAAGACCTACATGCTCTTGCAGGGCGGCTAGCGCACTTTAGGAGTTCGCGAGACCTCTCAAACGGTCCAGCGCGCCTTGGAGGATGTAGGCGGCCGCCATGCGGTCGATCACTTCGGCCCGGCGCTTTCGCGATGCGTCGGCCTCGATCAAGTGCCGCTCCACGGCTGCTGTCGACAGACGCTCATCCCAGAATGTCATGGGGATAGGAACATGCGCCGCCAGATTGCGCGCGAAGGCGCGGGTTGATTGGGCGCGCGGACCTTCGCTGCCGTCGAGATTGAGCGGAAGGCCGATCACGAGCCCGCCGACGCCTTCCTTTTCAGCGATCTCGGCGATCTCTTTGGCATCGGCCGTGAACTTGGTGCGTCTCAGAGTTTTGTACGGGGTGGCGACGGTGCGGGTCACGTCCGTCAGGGCCAGCCCCACGGTCTTCGTGCCTACATCCAGCCCGAGCAGCCTGGCACCGGGCTGTAGCGCCGACGGCAAGTCTTCGATAGGAAGGGGCGAAGTGTCTGTCACAGGGCCAAGTGAAGGGTAAGACGATGAAATTGACGTGGTTCGGCCATTCCTGCTTTCGCGTGGAGACCGGCGATAGCCGCATCCTGATCGATCCGTTTCTGAGCGGCAATCCCACCTTCGAGAAAGCCAACATTCCCTGGACCGACGTGACCGAGGGGGTGACCCATGTGGCGCTGACCCACGGCCATGAGGATCATGTCGGCGATACGGTCCGGGTTTGCAAGGAAACCGGCACCACGCTTCTTGCCGTGCACGAGCTTGCGACCTACCTCGCGGGCCAAGGGGTGGAGAAGACCGACCCCGGCAATACTGGCGGCATGATCCCCCAAGGGGACTTCGATCTGACCTTCGTGCAGGCCCTGCATTCGTCCTCCAACATGGTCGATGGGCGGCCGGTCTATCTCGGCAATCCGTGCGGGCTGGTGATCGCCGGAAAAGGGGACAAGACCCTCTATCACCTGGGCGATACGGACATCTTCGCCGACATGGCGCTGATCAACGAGTTGCACCAGCCGCAAATCGGTATCGTACCGATCGGCGACCGCTATACCATGGGCGCCAAGGGCGCCGCGCTTGCCTGCAAGCGCTTCTTCGACTTCGAGACCGTGGTGCCGTGTCACTACGGAACCTTCCCGGTCATCGATCAGACGGCGGACAAATTTGTCGCGGAAATGGGTGGGAACCGGGTCCTGGTCCCGGAGGTCGGCGTACCCTTCGAGGTCTGAGGCTAGGGCGCGGCCTGGCACCAAGTCGCCGCCACCACGTTGCCGCTCCCTCAGGGCGGTGCTACAGGAAGTCCCAGATTTTCAACCCCCGCGAGACCCCCACAAATCCATGTCCGTCGACAGTGCCACCGTTCGCCGTATTGCCCGCCTTGCCCGCATCGCCATTACCGATGAGGAGGCCGCGCGGCTGGAGACCGAACTCTCCGGCATCCTCGATTGGGTGGCCCAGCTCGACGAGCTCGACACCAGCAATGTGGAGCCGATGACGCGGGTTGAGGCTATGTCCATGAAGAAGCGTAAGGACGAGGTGACGGACGGCTTCTGCGCCGACGACATCGTCAAGAATGCGCCAGAGGTGGACGATCATTTTTTCGTCGTGCCGAAGATCGTCGAGTAGACAACCGTGACAGACCTGACAGACCTGACGATTGCGGACGCGCGCGACGCCTTGCGCGACAAGTCCTTCTCCGCCGAAGAGCTGGCACAAGCGCATCTCGATGCGGTCGATGCCGCCAACGCGGGGATCAACGCCTATGTCTTGCCGACGCCCCAGCGCGCGCTTGAGATGGCGAAGGCGAGCGATGCGCGGTTGGCCAAGGGGGAGGGCGGTGCACTCGAAGGCATTCCGCTCGGCATCAAGGATCTGTTCTGCACGCGCGACGTCCGCACCACGGCCTGCTCGCATATCCTCGACGGCTTCACGCCCCCTTACGAGTCCACGGTCACCGCCAATCTGTGGGGGCAAGGCGCGGTGATGCTCGGCAAGCTCAACAACGATGAGTTCGCCATGGGGTCGTCCAATGAGACGAGCTATTACGGCGACGTCGTCAATCCTTGGCGGCGCGAAGGCTCCGACGCCAAGCTCGTGCCGGGCGGATCGTCCGGCGGGTCCTCGGCGGCAGTCGCCGCGCGGCTGTGCTTAGGTGCAACAGCAACGGATACCGGTGGGTCAATCCGGCAACCAGCGGCTTTTACGGGAACTGTCGGTCTCAAGCCCACCTACGGCCGCTGCTCGCGTTGGGGCATCGTGGCGTTTGCCTCCTCGCTCGATCAGGCCGGACCGATCACGCGCTCGGTGCGCGATGCAGCCATTATGTTGAATGTCATGGCGAGCCATGATCCCAAGGACACGACGAGTGCGGACGTGCCCGTGCCCGACTTCGAGGCCGCGGTGGGCAAAGGTGTCAAAGGTCTGACGATCGGTATTCCCAAGGAGTACCGCGTGGAGGGTATGGCGCCGGAGGTCGAAGCGCTGTGGCAGCAGGGCATTGCCTGGCTGAAGGACGCGGGCGCAAACATCAAAGAGGTGAGCCTGCCGCACACCAAATACGCGTTGCCGTCTTATTATATTGTCGCGCCGGCGGAGGCGTCGTCCAATCTCGCCCGCTATGACGGTGTGCGTTATGGCTTGCGCGAGACGGGCAGCGACGTGACCTCTATGTACGAGAACACGCGCGAAGCAGGCTTTGGCGCCGAAGTGAAGCGGCGCATCCTGATCGGCACCTACGTGCTGTCGGCCGGCTATTACGATGCCTATTACCTGAAGGCGCAGAAGGTCCGCACCTTGATCAAACGCGATTTCGATCAAGCGTTCGAGGGCGTCGATGCAATCCTGACGCCGACCACGCCTAGTCCTGCTTTTGGCGTGGGCGAAAAGTCCGGCGATCCGCTTGAGATGTATCTGAACGACATCTTCACGGTGACGGTGAACATGGCCGGACTGCCTGGCGTGTCGATCCCGGCCGGGCTGTCGTCCGAAGGCACGCCGCTTGGCCTCCAACTGATTGGCCGCGCGTTCGACGAGGAGACGCTATTCCGCGCCGGACAGGTGATCGAGGACGCGGCAGGCCCGATGGCCAAGCCGCAAGACTGGTGGAGCAAGGGGGCGTAATGGCCACACGCGATGCGCAGAAATGCGACAACATGGATGAGGTGCGGCTCGAGATCGACCGCATCGACCAGGCGATGGTGGACCTGATCTGCGAGCGGTTCGCTTTTGTGGATCGCGCCTGGCAGCTCAAGAACTCGCCTGCGGACGCCCGCGTGCCCTGGCGCATCCAGCAGGTCATCGACAGGGTGCGTGCGCGCGCCGAGGAAAACAATCTGCCGCCGGAACTTGTTGAGGCTCTGTGGCGTCAAATGATCGGCTGGTTCATCCAGTACGAAGAAGAGAAGCTTCGCAAGCCGGGGCCCAAGGAGTAGCGGCGGCCCATGAACGCCAAGAGCGAAAAATCGAACCTGATCGAAGGCGACACCGGCGACTGGGAGGTGGTGATCGGCATGGAGGTCCATGCCCAGGTCAGCTCCAACGCCAAGCTGTTCTCCGGCGCCTCGACCGAGTTTGGCGGTGATCCGAACTCACATGTGAGCCTGGTCGATGCGGCGATGCCCGGCATGCTGCCCGTAATCAACGAGGCGTGCGTGTCGCAGGCAGTGCGCACGGGGTTGGGTTTGAAGGCCGCGATCAATCTTTATTCGGTGTTCGACCGGAAGAACTATTTCTATCCCGATCTGCCGCAGGGCTATCAGATCAGTCAGTTCAAGAACCCGATCGTGGGCGAGGGCGAGGTCATCGTCGATCTCTTGAGCGGCGAGCGGGTGATCGTCGGCATCGAGCGGCTGCATTTGGAGCAGGATGCAGGCAAGAGCCTGCACGATCAGCATCCGCAGCACTCCTATGTGGATCTCAACCGCTCGGGTGTGGCGCTGATGGAGATCGTGTCGAAGCCCGATTTGCGCTCCTCCGAACAGGCCAAGGCCTATGTCAGTAAGCTGCGCACCATCCTGCGCTATCTCGGCACGTGCGACGGCAATATGGAGCAGGGCTCCTTGCGCGCCGATGTGAACGTCTCCGTGCGGTGCCCGGGCGACGAACTCGGTACGCGTTGCGAGATCAAGAACGTCAATTCGATCCGTTTTATCGGTCAGGCGATCGAGTACGAGGCACGCCGGCAGATCGAGATCATCGAGGACGACGGAACAATCGATCAGGAAACACGGCTGTTCGATGCCAAGACGGGCGAGACGCGGTCCATGCGCTCCAAGGAGGAGGCACACGATTACCGCTACTTCCCGGATCCGGATCTTCTGCCGCTCGAGCTCAGCCAAGACTTCGTGGATGGCCTCGCTGCGGACCTCCCGGAGCTTCCCGACCAAAAGCGCGCACGCTTCATTGCCGACTATGGGCTCACGCCTTACGACGCCGACGTGCTTGTCGCCGAGCGCGAAAGTGTCGACTATTTCGAGGCGGTGGCGAAGGGCCGCGACGCCAAGCAGGCGGCGAACTGGGTCATCAACGAGTTGTTCGGCCGTCTCAACAAAGAAGGCCTGACCATCTTCGACAGTCCTGTCTCGGCGGCGCAGCTTGGCGGCATCCTTGATCTCATCAAAGAAGACACGATCTCCGGCAAGATCGCGAAGGATGTCTTCGACATTGTCTGGACCGACGGCGGCGACCCGAGCGAGATCGTCGAGGCGCGCGGGCTAAAGCAAGTCACCGACACCGGCGCCATTGAGAAGGCCGTGGACGAGGTCATCGCGGCGAACCCCGACAAGGTCGAGCAGGCCAAGGAGAAACCTGCGTTGATCGGCTGGTTCGTCGGACAGGTGATGAAGGCCACGGGCGGCAAGGCGAGCCCGCAGGCGGTGAACGCACTACTCAAGTCAAAGCTTGGCGTCGACTAGGTGATGCACGAGGCATGACCCACGCAATTCGCGTCCATGAGTATGGCGGTCCCGAGACCCTGACCTGGGAAGAGGTCGAGGTCGGTGAGCCGGGCCCTGGCGAAATCCGCGTCAAGCAGACTGCCATCGGCCTCAACTATATCGACGTCTATGTGCGCACCGGCCTCTACCCGCAGGATGCGTTGCCGTTCGTACCGGGCATGGAAGGTGCCGGTGTGGTGACGGCGCTCGGCGAAGGCGTACGCGACCTGAAGGTCGGGCGCCGCGTTGCCTATGCGGGCCCTATCGGGGGATACGCGGAGGAGCGGTTGATCGCGGCGGACCGCGTGGTGCGTGTTCCGCAAGGCCTGAGCGATGAGACGGCCGCGGCCATCATGCTGAAGGGCATGACCGCGCAATATCTCCTGCGCCGCACCTACAAGGTCGGGCCGGATACGACGCTGCTGTTTCATGCGGCAGCGGGCGGTGTCGGCATGATTGCGTGCCAGTGGGCGGCCGCGCTCGGCGCTAAGGTGATCGGCACGGTGGGGTCCGCCGGCAAGGCGCTGATCGCGCGGAGCCACGGCTGCACGCATGTCATTAACTACCGCGAGGAAGACGTGGTCGCCAAGGTGCAGGCGTACACCAAGGGTGAGGGCGTCGACGTGGTGTACGACTCGGTCGGCAAGGATACGTTTCCGGCATCGCTCGATTGCCTCAAGCGGCGGGGCATGTGGGTGAGCTTCGGTCAGGCGTCGGGGCCGGTGCCGGAGTTTCGCATCAACCTTCTCGCGCAAAAGGGCTCGCTGTTCGCCACGCGGCCGGCCCTCGGCGACTATATCGCCACGCGAAAAGAGCTGGTCTCATGCGCGAACGACCTGTTCGGGGCTATTGCCAAGAACAAGGTCAAGATCGCCATCGATCAGACCTACCCGTTGAGGGAGGCGACGCGCGCCCACGGCGATCTCGAAGGGCGCCTCACCACAGGGTCGACGCTTCTTATTCCTTGATTTTTTCAAGGGGAATTCGCGCGCGAAGTTTATGCGTGGTTATCGGTCCGTGACCGGGAATGGTCAAAGAAACCTTGCCAAACGCCGATGTTAAGCTTTGACCCGCTTTTGCCCTGCGCAAGAGCCCGCGCCGTAAACCAAAGTTACCGCGCGCTTCAGACTTCCTGATTTCTCGTTCACCACATCGATTCAGACGTTGTTGAAGGACCTGGCCCATGATCCTTCCCGTGTTCGACGGGAACGGCGCGCTGAACATCGCGGGGAAAAGCGAGTTCGCGGCGCGGAAAAATAAGGGGGACGTTAAAATGGCACGACTGGAACTTTCGACGGCGATTACCGGTCACATGGAGTTCGCAGCGCAAGCAGGTGCGCCGGATGCTTTGTTCGAACTCGGCATGCTCTATGCGACCGGCCGCGATATCGATATGGATCTCGTGAGCGCGCATAAATGGTTCAACCTCGCCGCGGCGCGGGGCAACGTTTCGGCAAAGACCTATCGTGTGGAGCTCTCCCAGGAGATGACCACGGATCAGATCTCCGAGGCACAAAAACAAGCCCGCGAGTGGCTGCAGACTCACTAAGTAAGCCGACACACAATAAAAACGCTCTAGGGAGGAGGGGGCGCTGGATTTATTCCAGTGCCCCTTTGTCTGTCGAGCCGCAATTGCGGAAGAAGGAGCGCATGCAGCGATAGCTCCGGCGCGCAAGACTTTCGCTCTCCGCGCCCGCACTTCGGGTCGTCTTCGGCGGCGGAGCAGGGGCTCGTGCCGCCGGCTCCGACGAGCCGATACCGATCGCCGAGCCCGCATTGCGTAGGCCCTTTTTCGAGGCATCGACCGCCCGGCCACCCAGCTCGAACAGCGATGTCGGTTCGTCGCCTTCCGGTTCCTTGAAAGTGCGCTGGTCCCGTTCGATCCGCTGTTGGAGTTCGCGCACGCGCGGATCGGAGGTCACGTTCTCGGGAATGGCCGGGCCGTCATAAGTGTAGGCCTTGACCAGCCCCACGCAGGCCGCCGTTGCCTTCTCCGCGGAGCAGGAGGCGTGGTTGCCTTCCTTGGCGGTGCGGATCACGCAGTAGAGCTTCAGCGCGTCGCTCGTCTTGACGCCGCTGCCGGTCACGCGGCAGCGATACGTCTCGCTGGGGCTCTTGCAGGTCACGCAGTAATCGGCGCCGGCGGCTGGCGCCGGCAGCGCAAGCCACATCGTTGCCGCCGCGGTCAGCCCCGCCAAGACAAACGGCCCTCGATGGAAAGGTCCACGCATGGCGCTCACGCCCTTCTGGTGCGTCATGGCCGCGATTCTAGCATATTGGCGGGGGTCGCAATACACGCTCCGAAGCCCGTCCCAGGCCCTGCCAGGGCCGATTCCGGCCGGATCTCGCGACCTTCCTCGATTCTTGCGGCTTGGCTCCCCATTTCCCGGGGGCGGCTTTCTACTGGAAAAACGCACGACGCGACATTCCGTTCGTAGGGGAAGGTGCCGTGTTGACCGGCCAACGCCGGATCAGTAAGGCTTTGCGTCAACGGAGACGTGGCCGAGAGGCTGAAGGCGGCGGTTTGCTAAACCGTTATACGGTCAAAAGCCGTATCGGGGGTTCGAATCCCCCCGTCTCCGCCAACTTGGGCTCCCGGCCAGGCCTGGGCCCAGAGGGCGAAAACATGACCCCTGATCCCCTGAAGTCCGATCCTGAACAGGACCTCGATCGCGCGTTCATCGAGCGGGAGCGCAACCGCTTTGCTGGCCGGGCGCTCTCATTCCTGGTCCTGCTGAACGGCGCCGCCGCGCTCATTCTGCTCGCCATCATGGCGCAAGCCCCGGAATCGACCGTCGATGGAAAGGTCGCCACGGCCCTGCTGTTCTTCAGCAGCGGAGCGATGGCAGCCTTGCTCGCCGCGTTTTTGGCCTACATCAATCGAACAGTCAGGATGCGGCAATCGGCGCGACGGGAAGAACTTAGGGCTGCGTTGCGCGGGCTCGCTATCGCCGCGGTGATCGGCAGCGGGGCGGCGTTCCTCGTCGGCATGAATATGGTGGCGATGAGTGCAGTCGAGAAATCGAGTTCACACCCCAAGGGCCAACGCGAGGACAAGCCGGCCAAGTCTGCGCCAATCGAGAAGGTGGATGATCGAGGCGGGGCCCAGGATCAGGCCACGCGTTTCGGGTAGGGCGGTCAGCCTCTACTCGGGGCCGGTCATCTCGCGGGTGAAGTCCGCCCACGCCTTTTGCCCCTCGGCGGTCAGCGCGTCCACCTTTTCGCTGACGACGTCCCAGTTGACGATACGCTTCTCCTCCGTGCCGCCGCCGTCCCGGTCCAAGACGTAGACCGCGATGATCGTGAGCGCAACGCCGAGGATGAATCCAACAAGAAAACGCATAGAAACCCCACCACTGTGCCCCTAGATCATAGGTCGCTAGGGGCCTGAGAGGAAGCGGGTTCGCTAGCCCGTTGGCCTAAAGTCTGAGGGACATCAACGCCTGGCAGCGCGAGAGTTTGATCTTGGTCAAGGTCCGACTCGTCTGCCTGGCGCAATTCTGCCCAAAATGAAGGGGAAACCGCATGGCGGCACTGCTCGATCGAGACGAGTGGAGGGCATTTTCGGATTTTCTGGCGCTGGGGGGCGCGGCCCTTTGCGTCATCCTTGGCCTCGTCCTAGCACTGGCCGGCGAAGACCCGGTCATCGCCTTCCACGGTTGCGTTCTGCTGGGCGCCGCGGCATTGGCCTTTTTCTTTATCCTGACGCAGATCATGGAGAAGAAAGAGACCCATGACGCGACGAACTATGCGGACGGGGTGGTTCGCGCCGGCGTCATTGCCACGGTCTTCTGGGGGCTTGCGGGCTTCATCGTCGGCGACGTCATCGCCTGGCAGCTCGCCTTTCCGGTCCTCAATCTTGATCTACCCTGGACGAGTTTCGGCCGCCTGAGGCCGGTCCACACCTCCGCCGTCATCTTCGCCTTCGGCGGCAACGCACTACTAGCCACGTCGTTCTATGTCGTGCAGCGGACTTGTCGTACGCGGCTTGCCGGCAAATGGTCGCCCTGGTTCGTGTTCTGGGGCTATCAGCTGTTCATCGTGCTCGCGGCAACCGGCTACGTCCTGGGCGTCACGCAGTCCAAGGAGTATGCGGAGCCGGAGTGGTATGTCGACCTGTGGCTCACCGTCGTTTGGGTCGTCTACTTCCTGGTGTTCGTAGCGACGCTCGCCAAGCGCAAAGAACCGCACATCTACGTCGCCAACTGGTTCTATCTCGCCTTCATCGTTACCGTGGCGATGCTGCACATCGTCAACAATCTGGCAGTGCCACTGTCGCTGGTCGGCTCGAAGAGCTACGTCATCTATTCAGGCGTCCAAGACGCCATGACCCAGTGGTGGTACGGCCACAATGCGGTGGGTTTCTTCCTCACCGCCGGCTTCCTCGGCATGATGTACTATTTCGTGCCGAAGCGCGCAGAGCGGCCGATCTATTCTTACCGGCTGTCTGTGGTCCACTTCTGGTCGCTGATCTTCATCTATATCTGGGCGGGACCGCATCACCTGCATTACACGGCGCTGCCGGACTGGGCGCAGACGCTCGGCATGACGTTCTCCATCATCCTATGGATGCCGTCCTGGGGCGGCATGATCAACGGCCTGATGACGCTGTCGGGCGCCTGGGACAAGCTGAGGACCGATCCGGTCATCCGCATGCTCGTCGTGGCCGTCGCCTTCTACGGCATGTCCACCTTCGAAGGCCCGCTGATGAGTATTAAGTCGGTCAACTCGCTGTCGCATTACACCGATTGGACCATCGGGCACGTGCATTCCGGCGCGCTCGGCTGGGTCGCCTACATCTCATTCGGCGCGCTCTACTGCCTCGTGCCGTGGCTGTGGCACCGCAAGTCGCTCTATTCACAGCGTCTCGTGGAGTGGCACTTCTGGATCTCGACGCTCGGCATCGTGCTCTACATCACCTCAATGTGGGTGTCGGGCATTCTGCAGGGGCTGATGTGGCGGGCCTACGATCACCTCGGCTTCCTCGAGTACTCGTTCGTCGAGACTGTCGAAGCGATGCATCCCTTCTACGTGATCCGCGCGATTGGCGGTCTGCTGTTCGTCATCGGCGCTTTCTTGATGACATACAATCTGTGGCGTACGGCGAGAGGGGATCAGCCGGTCGACGCTACGGACCAGCCAGAAGTTGCCGCGGCGCCTGAGTTCAGGCCCGGCCAATACACGGCGCCGGCGGAATAGGGGGATCGCATGAGCTGGGCAAAGCATCAAATTCTGGAAAAAAGTTCGATCCTTATGCTGGTCATGATCCTGATCGTGGTGGCCATTGGTGGCCTCGTGGAGATCGCGCCGCTGTTCTGGTTGAGCTCGACTATCGAAAAGGTAAAAGGCATGCGGCCCTATACGCCGCTCGAGTTGGCGGGCCGCGACATCTATGTGCGCGAGGGCTGCTATGTGTGCCACAGCCAGATGATCCGCTCGCTCAAGGACGAGGTCGAGCGCTACGGCCATTACAGCCTTGCCGCCGAGAGCATGTACGATCATCCCTTCCAGTGGGGATCGAAGCGGACCGGCCCCGATCTCGCGCGGCTCGGCGGGAAATATTCCGACGAGTGGCATCGTGCACACATGATCGACCCGCGCGCGGTGGTGCCGGAATCGGTGATGCCGGGCTATCCGTTCCTCGCGGAGAGGGAGCTCGGCTATGACGACATCGAAGACCGCTTGCGCGTGAATGCGATCGTCGGCGTGCCCTACAGCGAAGAGATGATCGCGGCCGCAAGGACCGACCTGGAATTGCAGGCGGGCGTCGGCACCGAAGGGCTCGAGGCGTTCCTCGCGGCCTATCCAAAAGCGCAAGTGCGTTCGTTCGACGGCAACCCGGATCGTCTGTCGGAGCTCGATGCATTGATTGCCTACATGCAGATGCTTGGCACGCTGGTCGACTTCGCCTCATTCGATGCGGCGGGACCGAACCTGAGATGAGGAGGGCGTCATGAGCTACGAGAACGTTGCATCGATCAGCCAGGTGGTCGCGCTTCTCTTCTTCATCGCGCTGTTCGTGGCGGTGCTGGCCTACGCGTTTTGGCCAGGCAACAAGAAGCGTTTCGACGAGGCCGCTCGACTGCCTTTGGAAGACGATCCTGAGCCGAAGAACGAGAAAGACGACTGAGCCATGGCCAAGCGCGAAACCGATAACGATGCGGGCACGACCGGCCATGAATGGGACGGTATTGAGGAGCTGAACAAGCCGCTGCCGAAATGGTGGCTTTACATCCTCTATGCCACCATTGTCTGGGCCATCGGCTATTGGCTCGTCTATCCGGCGTGGCCGACCGTGTCGGGCTACACCAAGGGTTATTTCGGCTATAGCCAGCGTAAAGTGGTCGTGGAGCAGTTGGCCAAGGCGCAAATGGCGAAGGCCGAATTCCGCGAAAGAATCGTGGAGAGCGATTTGGCGGCGATCCAGGCGGATACCGAGCTTCACAACTTCGCGCTGGCGGGCGGTGCTGCGGCCTTCGGCGACAACTGCGCGCCCTGCCATGGCCGTGGTGCGCAAGGTAGCATCGGCTATCCCAATCTGCGCGACGACGCGTGGTTGTGGGGCGGTTCGCTTGACGCAATCCACCAGACGATCCAGCACGGCATTCGCGCGGACGATCCGAAAACCCGCAATAGCGAGATGCCGGCGTTCGGCCAGCTCGGCATGTTGACGCCGGAGCAGGTCGACGATACGGCGGAGTATGTCCTGTCCTTGTCGGACAACGCCGAGGACGCGGAGGCCACGGCGCGCGGGAAAGAGCTCTACGCCGCAAATTGCGCGGTATGCCACGGGCCGGACGGCGAAGGCAATCAGGCGCTCGGGGCGCCCGATTTGTCCGACGAGCTTTGGCTCTATGGTGGCGACAAGGTTGCGATCGTGGAGACGATTACCAATAGCCGAAGCGGTATGATGCCCGCGTGGAACGAGCGCCTTGATCCTGCGGCGATCAAAGAACTCGCCATCTACGTCCACTCGCTGGGCGGCGGCCAATAGAACTACACGACCGCTGGGTTCCGTCGTGACGATGACTGAAACACAAACCGGTGCTCCCGTTGGGGGCTCAAACGGTAATGGGCGTCCTGCGGAGGCAGCTCCCGGCGTGGCGCGTAGCGATGCGCCGACCGTCAGCGGAGGCTCCCTCTACGCGGACCGGGTCAAGGTCTATCCCAAGGAGGCCCACGGGCGTTTTCGGACGCTAAAGTGGATCGTCATGGCGGTGACGCTTGGCATCTACTACCTGCTGCCCTTCGTGCGCTGGGACCGCGGACCGTATCTGCCCGATCAGGCGGTGCTGCTCGATCTACCGGGGCGACGCTTCTACTTCTTCTTCCTCGAGATTTGGCCGCAGGAGTTTTACTACGTCACCGGCCTGTTGGTGCTGGGGTCGCTGGCGTTGTTCCTCGTCACCTCGGTGGCCGGCCGCGTATGGTGCGGCTACACCTGTCCGCAAACGGTTTGGACAGATCTCATGATCGCGGTGGAGCGTTTTTGGCAGGGCGATCGCAATGCACGGCTGCGGCTCGACAAGCACCCTTGGGCGGCCCAGACGCTGTGGCGCAAAAGCGCGACGCATCTGACCTGGCTGCTGATTGCCATCGCCACGGGCGGTGCGTGGGTCTTCTACTTCGCCGACGCGCCGACGCTGGCCAAGCAGCTGGTGATGTTCGAGGCGCCGATGACGGCGTATTTCTTCATCGGCCTCTTCACCGTGACAACCTATGTGCTGGGTGGCATCGCCCGCGAGCAGGTCTGCATCTATATGTGCCCTTGGCCGCGCATTCAGGGGGCGATGTTCGACCGGGATTCGCTTCTGATCTCCTACCGGACCTGGCGGGGTGAACCGCATGGCCCCCACAAGGCGGGGCAATCCTGGGAAGGCCGTGGCGATTGCGTAGACTGCCGCCAGTGCGTGGCGGTCTGTCCTGCCGGAATCGACATTCGCGACGGGCCGCAACTTGAGTGTATCCAATGCGCTCTATGCATCGACGCCTGCGACGCTATCATGAGCAAGGTGGGGCGCCCGACGGGCCTCATTGCTTACGATACGGAGCGCAATCTGGAAGCGGGGGCGGAGGACGCGGAGCCTTTGCGCCTGTTCCGGCCGCGCGTCATTCTTTATGCCGCCGCGATGGTCGTGGTGAGCATTATCATGGTCGGTGCGCTCGCGACCCGAGCCGAGTTTGAGATGAACGTGCTGCATGACCGCAACCCGCTTTACGTCAAGCTGTCCAACGGCGGGGTGCGCAATGGCTATACGATCAAGCTTCTAAACAAGCTCTACGCGCCTCGCGCCTTCAAGATTGGCGTCGAGGGGCTGCCGGGTGCCAAGGTCGACATGGTCGGTCATGAGGGTGGCGTGGTGCCAGTGCCACCGGATAACATGCAGTCGGTACGGCTCTATGTGTCGTTGGACAAGCCGGCCGTGAAGGCCTTGGCTGATCAGGCCGCGCCGTTCACCTTCGTGATCACGGACATTGCGAACGGGACGAAGACCGAGCACAACGCAAAGTTCCAAGGACCACCGCGATGAAAGCCGAAGGCTGGTTTGCGAACGGTATTCAGGGGCGACACGTCCTGGCGATGCTCGCCGTTTTCTTTGGCGTGATGTTCGCGGTCAACGGTTTGCTGGTCTACTACGCGGTCGATACGTTCAGTGGTGGCGACCGGCCTGACCCCTATCGTAGCGGTTTGCGCTACAACGACACGATTGGTGAATCGGCCCGCCAAGCGGCGCTCGGCTGGCAGACGGAGGTGTCTTACGACGACACGCGAGGCCGGATGACGCTGCGCTTTGCGGACAAGTCAAAGACGCCCATTGTCGATCTGGATCTGCGCGGTGTTCTCGGACGGCCGGCGACCGACCGGGAGGACCAGGAGGTCGTGTTCGAGCACATTGCGAATGGCGTCTACGCAGCAGATGTGCAGCTTTCGTCCGGAAGCTGGGTGCTGGCTGCTATCGCGCATGACGGCCAAGGGGGAGAGCCGGTCTATCGGCTGAAGCGGCGTCTTTACGTCGCGGACAAGTCGTGACCGCGCAGCCGGCCGCACTTGTTCAGCAGGCTTCGGCGGCCACACCCGCAACGCTCATGCTCGCCGTGGACGAGATGCATTGCGGGGCGTGTTTGCGTTCGGTCGAGCGCGCGGCACTCCGCGTTCCCGGCGTGGACAGCGCAAGGGCGTCGCTTGCCGCCAAGCGGCTCACGGTCAGCTACGATCCTTCGACGGCCAGCGACGTTGACGTGATCGCGGCGCTCGAGCGGATCGGTTTCTCCGCAGCGCCCATCGACGCGGCCAGCCAGGACCGGGGCGACGCGCGTCAGAAATATCTGTTGCGGCGCGTTGCGGTCGCTGGCTTCGCGGCCATGAATATTATGCTCATCTCGATCGCGGTGTGGTCGGGGGAGGGCGGCGAGATGGATCCGATGCTCGCCGGGGTGTTCCGTTGGCTGTCGGCGCTGATTGCACTGCCGACCGTCGTCTATGCGGGCCAGCCTTTCTTTGTCTCCGCGCTCGCCGCGCTCAAAGGTCGCCGTCTCAACATGGATGTGCCCATCTCGCTCGCCATCATCCTGGCGACGGGCATGAGCCTCTATCAGACCATGCTGAACAACGAGCAGGTCTATTTCGACGCGGCCGTGACGCTGCTCTTCTTCCTGCTGGTGGGCCGCTATCTCGATGAGTCCTTGCGCGTGCGGGCGCGCGGCGAGGCGCAGAATCTTCTCAGCCTGCAAGGCGGCATCGCTACCGTGATCGAGGAGGGCGGTCAGCGGAAGGTCTCCGCGCACTCGCTTCAGGTTGGGGATCGCCTGTTGGTGGCTGCGGGCGAGCGCATTGCCGCCGAT
>NZ_JBFFQD010000013.1:0-52967 GCF_041573655.1 Methyloceanibacter sp. | reverse complement strand
CGTGCGCGCTCGTACCGTGCATCGCGGCAAGCATCGGCGCGGGCTACACCGGAGGCAGCCACGGCCGTCAAAAGCACGAGGCCAATCTGGAGGAAGCGCTTGCGCATCGGGCCCAAGCGTCTACTTCAGCGCCACGAAGATCTTGTAGTCCTCGAGCCTGGATCCGTACTGAACTTGAAGAGACATCTGCCGCACCATGGAGAAGTAGCCGGACGTCTTGCCCGGCGGAATGGTGGCGGAGACCGTCATTCTGTCGTTGGCCAGGGTCTGCTTGTTGGGACCCGCCGCGCGGACGCTGACCGGCGCGCTCACCCTGCCCGGCTTGCCCTTGGGCCCTAACAGTACGCGGCCGGCGAAGCCGTATTTGACGACGACCTGGCCGCCATAGACCCGGCATTCGCGCGACAGCTTGGTGATCTCGGTGCGATTGACGACGTACATCTGATCGCCGTCATGACCATTCTGGTAAATTGTGCGCAAGCGCTCGTTGGGCCAGGCAACGACTTGCGGGCAGTCGAGGGATTTGCCGTCCGGGGACGTGGTCGCGGCTGCGGGCGCCTGGGCGATTTGGGCGTCGGGCACACTGTCCGGCAACCTTTCGCTGGAGTACCCCGTGGTTTCGCTCGAGCCGAAGGGGTTGGAGACGGCTCCACCGCCGCAACCAGCCATAGCCGGAAGGCAGGCCAGCAATCCGCAAAGCCCGATCGTCCGCAGCCACGAAAGTCCTTCGATCCGCCTCAACTCCGCCCGTCCTTGGCTTGACATGCCAGGCATCCGCGCCTGATATGCCCGGGCTCGACGCAAGACTTCGCATGAAATCTTGTGAGTTTCCGGGCCCTTCGTTGGCCGCCAAACTATCCCGCCAGCGGTAGGACCGACAAGGCCAGACTTGAGCCGCCCATGGCCCGGAAAAGGCCATTTTCTGGAGCGCCGATGACCGGCATAAACCACGCGAACGGACGGTCCGACGGACGTCCCGCCTTGACGATCTATCTCGCCAGCCCGCGCGGATTCTGCGCCGGCGTCGACCGGGCGATTCAGATCGTGGAGCTGGCGCTCGAGAAATTCGGCGCGCCCGTCTATGTCCGCCATGCCATCGTCCATAACCGCTATGTCGTCGAGACCCTCAGGGCCAAGGGGGCAGTTTTCGTCGAAGAATTGGACGAAATCCCGGATACCGAGGCGCCCATCGTGTTTTCCGCCCATGGCGTGCCCAAGGCGGTGCCCGAGGCGGCTCAGAACCGCGACATGTTCGTGCTGGACGCCACCTGTCCGCTCGTCTCCAAAGTGCATATCGAGGCGGAGCGGCTCTATGAGGACGGCGCGGAGATCCTCCTTGTCGGCCATGCCGGCCATCCGGAGGTGATCGGCACCACCGGCCAGCTTCCGCCGGGCGCGGTGCATCTGATCGAGACCATCGGCGACGCCCAGGCCTTCACGCCGAAGGATCCCGGCCGGCTTGCCGTCATCACCCAGACCACGCTCTCGGTGGACGACACCAAGGAAATCATGGACGTGCTGCGGGAGCGGTTTCCGAACATCGCCGTGCCCCGCAAGGACGATATTTGCTACGCCACCACGAACCGGCAAGACGCGGTGAAGCGAATCGCGGCAAAATGCGACCGGATGATCGTGGTTGGCTCGCCAAATAGCTCGAATTCGCTGCGCCTCGTGGAGGTGGCCGAACGTGCCGGCTGCCCGCGCGCCATGTTGATGGAACGCGCGGCCGAGATCGACTGGAGCGTGTTCGACGGGGTCGGCCGGCTCGGCATCACGGCAGGCGCCTCCGCGCCCGAAGTGCTGGTGGACGACATCATCGACGCGTTCAGGAGGCGCTTCGACGTGCACGTCGAAACGGTGACCACGGCGGAGGAGAACATCTCCTTCAAGCTTCCCCGCCCCTTAAGAGACGTGCCGGCGGCATAACATGGCTGTCTATACGGACGTCTCTGATGAAGAACTCGATGTCTTCATTGCCAGTTACGACATCGGCGCGCTGACCTCGTTCAAGGGCATCGCCGAAGGCGTGGAGAACTCGAACTACCTCGTTCATGCCGAGGCCGGGCCCTTCATCCTCACGCTCTACGAGAAGCGCGTGCGCCCTGAGGACCTGCCCTATTTCCTGGGGTTGATGGAACACCTCGCGGCACACGGCATTTCATGCCCGCTTCCGGTGCGTGACCGGGAGGGCCGCATCCTGCGCGAGTTGGCAGGGCGGCCTGCCGTGTTGATCAGCTTCCTGGAAGGCTTGTGGGTGCGCAGGCCGGGCATCGCCCATTGCGCCGGGCTCGGCGCGGGGCTGGCGCAATTTCATCTCGCCGGCCTCGACTTCGACATGCAACGGGCCAACGATCTGTCCCTGCCCGGCTGGCGGGAGTTGTTCGACGAGGTGCGCGACTCTGCCGACGGCGCCATTCCGGGACTCAAGGACGAGATCGCCGGCGAGCTCGATTATCTCGGCGCGAATTGGGCTTCCGGTTTGCCGGAAGGCGTCATTCACGCGGACCTGTTTCCGGACAACGTGTTCTTTCTCGACGACAAGCTCTCCGGACTGATTGACTTCTATTTCGCCTGCAACGACATGCTGGCTTACGACGTCGCGGTGTGCCTGAACGCGTGGTGCTTCGAGCCTGATGCCTCGTTCAACATCACCAAAGCGCGCGCCATGCTGCAAGCTTATGAGCGCGTGCGTCCGCTCACGCATGCCGAGCTCGATGCGCTGCCGTTGCTGGCGCGGGGCGCGGCCTTACGCTTCTTGCTGACCCGCACCTACGATCTTCTCAACACGGACGCGAACGCGCTGGTGAAGACCAAGGACCCGAACGAGTATTTGCGCAAGCTGCGCTTCCACCAAAGCGTGACTTCGTATCGCGACTACGGAATTGGGGAGCATTAAGCGTGGGGACGCTGCCTAAGGTGGTCATCCACACCGACGGCGCTTGCTCGGGCAATCCGGGCCCCGGCGGCTGGGGCGCGATCTTGGAATCGGGCTCGCATCGCAAGGAGATTAAGGGCGGCGAGACCATGACCACCAATAACCGCATGGAGCTGACAGCGGCCATCGAGGCCCTTGAGGCTCTGAAGGTTTCGTCCGATGTCGATCTCTACACGGACTCCAGCTATATGCGCGGCGGCATCACGAGCTGGATCAAGGGCTGGAAGCGGAACGGCTGGCGCACCGCGGACAAGAAGCCGGTCAAGAATATCGAACTATGGCAGCGCTTGGAGGAAGCCGAGACGCGCCACACCGTGCGCTGGCACTGGGTGAAGGGTCATGTCGGTCACGACGACAACGAGCGCGCGGACGAACTGGCGCGCGAAGGCATGGCGCCTTTCCTGAACCGCTGATCAGACCTCTTGCAGGATCGCCTCGGCGGTAGAGACCTCCGCGACACCCGGCGAGTCTTCGGTGTGCAGCACCGTTACCACGCCATCGTCGACGACCATGGCATAGCGCTTCGACCTTGTGCCGAGCCCGATGGCGCTGCCATCGAAGCCCATGCCGATTTCATTCGTGAACTCGCAATTGCCGTCGGACAGGAGCATGACCTTGCCTTCGGCGCCTGCAGCCTTGCCCCAGACATCGAGCACGAACGGATCGTTCACGGCGACGCAGGCCACGGTGTCGATCCCCTTCTGCTTGAAGACGCCGGCTTTCTCGATGAAGCCCGGCAGATGCTTCAAGTGACAGGTGGGCGTGAAGGCGCCGGGCACCGCGAACAGCACGACCTTCTTGCCGCCGAAGATCTCCTTGGTCGACAGACTCTGGATGCCTTCATCATCGAAAACCCGGAACGTGACGTCCGGCAGGCGGTCTCCTACGGCAATGCTCATCGGGGAGTCTCCTCAATACTGACTTTCGCGAGGCACCTTACCGGCTCACCTTTGGGACGCCAACCGGGCCTCGGCTATTCCTCTGTCCGGACCGTGTCGCTCGCCCCTTCGTTCGAGACGAGCGTGAAGGTCAGCGGCTTGCCCTTGACTGCGGCGGCCTCCTCTGCGCTCGCGAAGGCAACGGCGAACCGCTGCTTACCGGCCTTGAGGGGCCCGAGCGCTTTGGGCACAGGAACGAGAAGCTCCGGACTTGCGACGAAGAGGTCGGTCGCCGTGGCGCCGTCCGCGAACAACGCGTCGATCTCAAGACCAGGCGCAGGACCGTCCAGCGTTGCTTTGACCGCTTCGAGGCGTGGCAGCGTTTCATGCCCCGCCGGTTCCGGGACGACCGCGTTGGCCTGCTCAATCAGCAGGGCGTCTCCCTTGCCGAGATCGGCCGGAAGCAGGGCGCGCAGATCAACCGAACTCGGAATGCAAAGATCCTTGCAGAGCCCGTACTCAAAAGTCAGCGACAGCGTGACGGGTTCGCCCGCGTTTTCCGGCGTGATCTTGACGGGAAAGACCACCTCGTCGTCGTAACCGATCGCCGTGCCTGCAGCGTCGGCGAAACGGTGGGGCATGGGATAGAGCACCTCGGCGCTTTTGACGTTCTTCGAACCGGTCCAGTCGAAGGTCGGCGGCACGCCGGAATCACCAGGGTTGCGCCAATAGGTTTTCCAACCGGGCTCCATTCGAAGCTGAACGCCGGCGTAAAGTGCAGGCGTACCGTCTGCATCAAGCGTCCCGCTCACCAGCCGCACCTTGGAATTGGTCTGCTTCGACCAAGGCGATTGCCCCTTCGATGCGGCAAGCCCGGGCGTGCCGAGGGCGACGCCTAGAAACGCGCCAAATGCCGACAAGGCAAGCAGCATCCCCGCGCGGTACAGAAAATCGTTCATTCTTGACATAGACCTTGCTTCAGAAATTGGCTGAACACTTGAGCGAAAATTTAGCGCTGCTACGGAAACGGCGCGACCTTGGAAGGGTCAAGTTGCGTCACGCTTGCGTGAACCGTTTGCGCGAAGAATGACAGGGCCGCCTTAATTCAGCGTTGCCTCTTCCCTGGTGGTGGAACTGATGTAGCATGGCCTTATGGACAGCGGCTCCCAAACTGAGGACGAAGGCTATCTCGACGGCCAGCTCCTCATCGCTATGCCGGCGATGGGCGATCCGCGCTTCTCCCGCTCGGTGATCTATCTGTGCGCGCACTCTTCGGAAGGCGCCATGGGCATCATCATCAATCAGCGGGCGCCCAATATCAGCTTCAGCGAACTCCTCGAGCAGCTCAACATCGTGCCGACGGAAGATCGCATCGCGCTTCCTGCCGGCTTGTCTGCCATGGATGTGCATCTTGGCGGACCGGTGGAGACTGGCCGCGGCTTCGTGTTGCACAGCGCGGACTACTTCAAGGTGGAGAGCACGCTGCCTATCGATGAGACCGTCTGCCTTACCGCCACTGTCGACATCTTGCGTGACATCGCCAAAGGCAGCGGGCCGAACAAGGCGCTACTCGCGCTTGGCTACGCGGGCTGGGCGCCCGGTCAATTGGAGGACGAGATTCACGCGAACGGCTGGCTCAACTGTCCCGCCAATCCGGAGCTGATCTTCGATCCCGAACTGGACGGCAAGTATTCGCGCGCGCTCGGCAGCCTCGGCATCGATCCCATTCGGTTGGTGAACGACTCAGGTCACGCCTGAGCGGTGCTCGGCCCCGGCAGCGCCGGGATGGCGCCTTGGCTTGGCGCATCGACTTCCATGCCCGAGGGTGCTGTCTGCGGCGCCGGCGCGTGAGCGCGTTCGCGTTGCTTCCGTTTGCGATGGCTCGCCAGCGCGGCGAGAAGCGCGGCGACATCCTTCGCCGCCATCGGCTCGCCGTAGTAAAATCCTTGGCCGAACTCGCAGCCTATTGAACGCAAATACCCGGCGTCGGCTTGTGTCTCCACGCCCTCGGCGACGACTTCTTTGCCTAACTCGTGCGCCAGCGCCACGACCGAACGCAAAATCAACGGCGTCTGTCCGTTTTGCGAAGCGTCCCGGACCAACGAGCGATCGACCTTGATGACGTCAAAGGGGAAGCGATGCAGATAGCTCAAGGAGCTATAGCCGGTGCCGAAATCGTCGAGCGCTAGGCTCGCGCCATAGGTCTTCAGCCAGGCGAGAATTTCGACCGCGCGCTCGGGGTTCTCCATCACCAGCGACTCGGTGATCTCAAGCTTCAACGTGCCCCGCGGCACTGACTCGCGGGCCAGCATTAACCGGATCTCCTGCACCATGTCCTGACGGAAGAGCTGGCGGCTCGACACGTTGACGCTGACGAACAAGGGATCGCGGTCGCGCGGCAGCACTTTGTGCCAGCTGGCCGCCTCCTCCAACGCCTGGTTCAAGACATAGCTGCCGAGATCGACGATGAGATTGGATTCTTCGGCGAGCGGGATGAAGTCCTCGGGCACAAGACGCCCGCGGGTCGGGTGGTCCCAGCGCACCAGCGCCTCGAAGCCGGCGAGCTGGTTCGACGCGAGCCGGGTAATGGGCTGATAGAACACAGAAATCTGCCCGCGATCCAACGCCAATCTGAGCTCGCTCTCCAGCGGCAGCCGGCTCTCGTCCTCGGTGCGCATTCCCGGATTGAAGATTTCGATACGGTCGGCGCCGCCGCGCTTGGCGCGCAGCACGGCAATCTCGCCGTCGCGCAGCATGTCCTGCGCCGTCGCTTGGGAGCCGTCATGCACGACGATGCCGATGGACGCGGTCAGGACAATCTCTTTGGCGCTGATCTTCATCGGCGTGCGCAGCGACCGCCTCACCCGCTCCGCCAGCGTGGCAACATGATGCGGATCGCTGTCAGAGATCAACAGGATCGCGAACTGATCGCCACCAAGGCGCGCCAACGTGTCTTGCGGATTGAGATGACGGCCAAGCCGGCGTCCCAAGGTCAGCAACATGGAATCGCCAATGACGAGACCGAAGCTCTTATTGACGTTCTTGAAGCGATCGATGTCGATGAAGATCAACGTGGGCCGGTGAGACTGACCCTCGGCGGCGCGCGTGATGGCGCCTTGCAGGCGGTCCATGAACAGTTCGCGATTAGGAAGCCCCGTCAGGCTGTCATGAACCGCGTCGTGCATGAGCCGCTCGTGCGAGCGCTTCAGGCTCGTCACATCGCGCATGAGACCGACACAGCGCAACAGCCGCACGTTGTCGCTCGGAGCAGCGTGGGCGCGAAGGTCGTACCAAAAATAGGTTCCGTCGTGACGCCGCAAACGGAAGTCGATCTGAAGATCGCCCCCTTGCTTCTCCTGCAGCGACCAAAGCATTAGACGGAAACGCTCGCGGTCGGACGCGTGCATGTGCTGGAGGAAGTTTTCGACCGTCCCGTTCAGCGCACCGGGGTCGAGGCCCAGCTCCACCTCTACCTCGTCACCCATGGTGATGAGATCGCGGCCGGCGTGCCATTGGAAAACATGTGTGCCCGAGCCGTCGACGGCGAGCGACTTCATCTGCACGAGGCTGGGGGGCCCGAGGCTCACCGCTGTGCCGCCGGTGCGGAAGGCGAACTGCGTCACCGTGAAGCCAAAGAGCACGATGATCAGCACGAGGCCGGCAATGAGACCCGAGACGACGACCTCTCCCGACAACTTGCCGAGCACGATCATGGCTGCGCCGAGGATCCACACGATGAGGAGCATCCAACTCGGGATCAGCGACATGGCGCGATCTTGTCCGCGCAGCGCGAAGTACACGATGAGCGCGGTGCCGACACCGGCTATGACGAAGGCGGAAGCGCGGGCGAGGCCGGCGGCGGTTTGCGGATCGACGATGGCGACAACGATCAGCGCGAACTGAGCGGCGATCCAGACCCAGAACACGGTCTTGATCCACATATGCCACAGGCCGATACGCAGGAAGGTGTAAAGGAACAGCACGAAGCTCGCGAAAAGTCCGGCTTCGGCGGCGGCCCGATAGAGCGCGGTGCGGTCGGGGCCTACGGGGAACAGCTTGTTCCAGAAACCGAAGTCGACGCAGAAATAGACGAGCGCGGCCCAGGCGACGAGCGCGGTTGCGGGGAAGATCGCCCGGTGGTTGGCGGCAAAGATCGCGGTGAGGAAGATGGCGAGCAGGCCGGTGATACCGAGCAGGACCCCGTTGAACAGCATGCGGTCTTGCTGTTTCGCCTGGTAGATGTTCGGCGTCCACAGGGTGAGGCTCGGCACTTTCGATGAGGCGAGCTCAGCGGCGTATGTCACCGTCTGTCCGGGCTCCAGGCTCAAGCGGAACATGTCCGCGCGGTCGCTTTTTAGTGGTTCGGGACGAAAGCCGAGAGACGGCGTCACCGCGGTGATGCGCGGCGCATCGAGCTCGGGGCGGAAGACGCGGGAGTTAGCCAGCGTATAGCGCGGCGCCACGAGCCAGCGCACGATGCGCTTGTCAGTCGGGTTCGACAGGGCGAAGACGAGCCAACCCGGATTGGTGCCGGGCGTGGAGGCCTGCACCGCCATGCGGCCGATATAGCCGTCGGGACCGGGCGCGGTCTCAATTTGAAGTCGATCGCCCCTTCCCTCGTAGAGTTCGCCCTTGGCGGTAATGTCGACCTTAGGATTATCCGGTTCGACGGGGATCGCCTCGATGGCGTAGGCCAGCCCAGGCAGAAAAAGGAACAACGCGAGCGCAAGGCACACCGCCACGCGAAGCGCGCCCCGGCAGTTTTGCCAGGGAGACATCGCTTCAACGCTTGCAGCGGCGTTTGTCTCCGCCATTACTCCCCCGTTCATCACCGCATCCCGCTAAATACGCGGATCGGAATCCAGCAGCGCATAGAGAATGTGGTCCTGCCAGACGCCGTTGATCCGCAGATAACGGCGCGCCAGGCCCTCGCGCTGGAAACCGGTCTTGTCGAGAAGCCGCATGGAAGCCGTGTTGGTCGGCAAGCACGCGGCTTCCAGCCTATGCAGTTCGAGCGTCTCGAATACGAAAGGCACGAGGGCGCGTACGGCCGCCGTCATGTAACCCTGTTGGGCGTACTCCGCGCCAACCCAATAGCCGAGCGTGCAGGACTGGGTCACGCCGCGCCGGACGTTGCAAAGCGTGAGGCCGCCGACGAGTGCGTTGGTCACCTTGTCATAGATGAAGAGCGCATAGCCGACATCCTCGCGCAGGTCGCGCAAGTAGTGCCGCACGCGGCGGCGGAAGGAAGCTCGCGACAGCTCGTCCGGCGCCCACAGAGGCTCCCAAGGCATTAGAAAGTCGCGGCTGGTCGCTCTGAGCTCGGCCCAAGCGGGATAATCGGACATCTGCGGGGTCCGCAGCATGACGCGCCCAGCCTCGATGGCCGGGCCAAAATCGCTTGGGGATGCAGCTCGCAGCAATGCCATCGCTTAGCACCCTCTTCAGGCAGCTCTGCTCGCCGGGAGCCTGAACTTTTCGGCCACCGATTCGAATTTTGCAACATTAAGAATGGGGCCCACGGTGGCAAGGCTCACGGGCGATCCCAGCAAACGCGCAACCATGGATTGAATATCGGCGGTCTCCACCCTCTCGACCTCTTCGATGATCTCGTCGGTGGTCAGCACCCGGCCGTGAACGAGGATCTGCCGCGCAATCTGCTCGGCGCGGGCGCCGGAGCTTTCCAGTCCGGCCAAGAGCCCCATCTTGATCTGCGCCTTGACCCGGGCAATCTCCGCGTCGTCAAAGCCGTCGTCGGCCGCGCGCGCCAACTCGCCCCGAATGACGCCGAACAGGTCGTCGGCCTTTTCGGGACTGCCCGCCGCGTGAACGACAAACATGCCGCTATCGGCGAGGCCCGAGGAGAAGGCATAGACGGAATAGCAAAGGCCGCGACGCTCCCGCACCTCTTGGAACAGGCGCGACGACATCCCGCCCCCGAGCGTGCCGGCAAGAATCTGCGCCGTGAAGTAATCGTCATGGCGGTAGGGCGGCGCCTCGAAGGCCAACATGAGGTGCGTCTGCTCGAACGGTTTGTCGGACCGTTTGACACCGCCGCGGTAGACGGCCGTCTCAGGCTTTGGCGAGGCGTTCCTGTCGAGGCCCGCAAGCCGGCGCTCCGCCTCGGTCACCAGCGCTTCGTGGTCCACGGCGCCCGCCGCGGCGAGCACCATGTTGGGCGCATGATAGTGGGCGGATAAATACGACCCGAGATGATCGCGGCTGAACCCGGCAACACTCTGCACCGTTCCGAGGATCGGGCGGCCGACGGCTTGGTTGGGAAACGCCGCCTCCGAAATAAAGTCGTAGGCGATGTCCTCCGGCGAGTCCAAAGAGGCGGCGATCTCCTGGAGGATCACGTCGCGCTCGCGCCGGAGCTCGGCCATGTCGAACCGGGGCTCAAGGATGATGTCGCTCAAGATGTCGAGGGCGAGCGACATGTCGCCCCGCATCACCCTGGCGTAATAGGCGGTGGAATCCAAGCTGGTGGCAGCATTGAGATCGCCGCCGACCGCTTCGATCTCCTCGACGATGTCGCGGGCGCTGCGCCGCGCGGTGCCTTTGAAGGCCATGTGCTCAAGAAAATGGGCAACGCCGTGCTCGGCATGAGCCTCCGACCGGCTGCCGGCGCCGATCCAGATGCCAAGGGACACGGTCTCCACCTCGGGCATGGCGTGGCTGACGACCGTCAAGCCATTGGCGAGCTCTGAACGTTCGACGCTCACGCGTCCACCTCCGCCTGCTGTGGTATGTCGCGGCCGTGGCTGACGATGAACTCAGAGACGGCGCCGAACTCAGGGGGAAGCGACGCGCAGCGTTCTTCTCGACCGAGACGCAGCTTTAAGCGTTCCGGCATCTCGGGGACGCGGCCGGTCGCGCGCTTCACCGCGTCCGGGAACTTCGCCGGATGCGCCGTGGACAGGACGACCATGGGTGTGGGGGCCACGTCTTCACGCGCCGATGCGGTGATGCCGACCGCCGTATGCGGATCGACCAGCATGCCCGTTTCCTCGAAAACCCCCCGAATGGTCATCTGCGTCTCTTGCTCGTCAACGGCGTGCGCGCCAAACAGCTCGCGTAGCTGGCCAAGCTCGCCTTGGCTCAATCGGAACGCACCGGTCGTGCGCAACTCTTCCATCAGCGCCCTGATGCGGGCGGCGTCGCGACCAGCGAGCTCGAATAGAAGCCGCTCGAAATTGCTTGCCAGCTGGATGTCCATGGCCGGACTAGACGTGGCGACCACGCCTTGCGGCTCGAAGGCCCCCGACGCAAGCGCGCGCGGCAAACTGTCGTTGAGGTTCGTGGCGATAACGAGGCGCTGGACCGGTAAGCCCATGGCGCGGGCCGCGTAACCTGCGAAAATATCACCGAAATTTCCGGTGGGCACGGTGAAGGCCACGGCCTGATGCGGCGCGCCGAGGCTCACAGCCGAGGTGAAGTAGTATGGGATCTGCGCGAGGATCCGGGCGAAGTTGATGGAGTTCACGCCCGTCAGATGAAGCCGGCCGCGAAGCTCCGGATCGCCGAACATCGCCTTCACGATCGCCTGGCAGTCGTCAAACGTGCCTTCAATGGCGATGTTGTGGACGTTGGGCTCAAGGGCCGTGGTCATCTGCCGGCGCTGGACATCCGAGATGCGGCCCTTGGGGTGCAGGATGAAGATGTCGATGGCGTCGAGCCCCCGGAAGGCTTCGATGGCCGCCGCGCCTGTGTCGCCCGAGGTGGCGCCGATCACGGTGGCGCGGGCACCCTGGCGCTTCAGGACCCGGTTCATGAACCGGGCCACGACCTGCATGGCGAGATCCTTGAAGGAGAGCGTGGGCCCATGGAACAGCTCCAGGACGAAGCTGTCCGGGCCAAGCTGCGTCAGCGGAACGACCGCCGGATGGTGGAAGCCGTCATAGGCGTCCGAGAGCACCTCTTCCAAGTCCTGAAGGCACGCATCGCTGGCCAGATAGGGGCTCATCACCCGGTAGGCGGCCTTGGCATAGTCGAGCCCGGCAAGGCCTTCGATCTCGTCCGCACTGAGCTGCGGCCAGACCTCGGGCATGAACAGCCCGCCATCGGAAGCCAGAGCGGCCATGAGCGCACCCTCAAAGGGGAGCGCCGGCGCCTGCCCACGCGTCGAGATGAACTTCAAGGTCTGCCTCACGTCGAAAAAAGGGGGCTTTTCGGCCTGACCCTAGCGGCCGGAGAGGCCCCAAGCAACATGACCAAGCTTGGCTCAGTTAAGGCCGCGGGCCACGCAGAGCCCCCCACATATAGGCGGCATAGACCACCACCAGGACCACTGCCAGGCAGAACCAGGTCAGAGCATATTGCAGGTGATTATTGGTTAGGGTGAGCCGGGTCTGCCCGCCGAGGGGAAGGCCGCCCGGGACGTCGCTCTTTCTTGCCTCCAGAAAAAAGGGAATCGGCTCAACGGTGCCGCCCGGAAACATGGAGCGGCCCATGGCGGTGAGATCCCGGCTGAACCACTGATTCCTGTCAGGCTCGTTCTCGGGAATGAAGATGCCGGGTGTCTCGGGGCTGCGAATGAGGCCCGTGACCGCCCCCACCTCTTCGACTTGGCCTTGGGTCCGCGTGACGGGGTCGCGCATGGCCTCGGGCACGAAGCCGCGATCGACCAGCACCACCTCCCCGCCCACGGTCTCCAAGGGCGTAATGACGTGCCAGCCAGGTTCGCCTTCGAGAGACAACGCATAGAGATAGCGCTCCCGGTCGTGATGGAAGCGCCCCTCGACGCGCACGGGGAAATAGTCCGGGTTCGGGTACCTGCGGACAATATCGAGGGCCCGCTCCAGCGACATGGGCTCGCGTTCGGTTCGCGCTTCGATCCTGGCGATGATGCCTTCCTTCCACTCCAAGCGTTGGAGTTGCCATACCCCAAGGCCGACAAGCAGGGACACGCCAATAAGCGTAGCGATCGTCAGCTTCAGGAGGCTGCCGGTTTGCATCGCGCGCCTACTCGGATAGCAGCTTGCCTTCTTCTGCCTTGTGTCGGAACTGGAGCGCGACAAGCACGCCCTTGAAGCACCGAAGCAGAAGCAAAGGCAAGACGATGGCGAGGCTGCCCCACACGAGCGCGTGCAACCAATAAGATGGCTGGTAGAGAATCTCGGCGATGAGCGCGAGGCCGACCACGATGAAGCCGGTGATGAGAATGACGAAGACGGCAGGCCCATCGCCCGCATCGGCAAAGCCGTAGTCAAGCTCGCAGGTCTCGCAGCGCGGTGCGAGCGTGAGATAGCCGGCGAACATCTTGCCCTTGTGGCAGGACGGACAGCGCCCCGTCAGGCCGGACCGGATGGTCGCGCCGAGGGGGACGTTTGGATCGTGAACGTTGGTCATCTTTACTCAGGCCGAAATAAAAAGGGGGACGGTCCTACGACCGCCCCCCAGAATAGACGATTGTTCGCCCCTAGTGTCCGGCGTTTGCGCCCGCGCCCCACACATAGATGCAGGTGAACAGGAACAACCATACGACGTCGACGAAATGCCAGTACCAGGCGGCCGCCTCAAAGCCGAAATGCTGCTTCGGCGTGAAGTGGCCTTGCAACGCCCGGAACAGGCACACCAGTAGGAAGATCGTGCCGACGATCACATGGAAGCCGTGGAAGCCGGTCGCCATGTAGAAGGTCGAGCCGTATATGTGGTTCGAGAACCCGAACCCGGCATGCATGTACTCGTAGGCTTGCAAGCAGGTGAAGAGCGCACCGAGCACGACCGTGATCGCGAGCGCCCAGACCAAATTCTTACGGTCGTTGTGCAGCATCGCGTGGTGTGCCCAGGTCGCCGTCGTGCCGGAGAGCAGCAGGATCAGCGTGTTGACCCAGGGCAAGCCCCACGGGCTGAAAGTGTGCCCGAAATAGCCGAGACCGGCGACGCCCGTCTCGTCGCTCGGGATGGGCGGCCACTGACCGCCCGTTACTTCCGTGCGAGCGTAGGTGACATCACTGGCGGGGAACAGCGCCACGTCAAAATAGGCCCAGAACCAGGCGACGAAGAACATCACCTCAGAGGCGATGAACAGGATCATGCCGTAGCGCAGGTGAAGCTGCACGACCGGCGTCTCGTCGCCGCCATGCGCTTCCTTGATGACATCGCGCCACCAGCCGAACATGGTGAGAACAACCAGCGCCAGGCCCGGCAGGACATACCAAAGCTGCGGATCGCCTGCCTTCTTCGACATGAAGTACATCAAGACGCCAATCGCCAGCGTCAGTGCGCCGACCGAACCGATGATCGGCCACGGACTTGGATTGACGAGATGGTAATCGTGTTGCGGTTTCGCGTGGGCCTGGGCCATGTTTGGTTCCCCTCTTCTCCCCAGTCTATCTCATTGACGCCTTTGCCGCGCCATTCAGCTTACGATCCCGAGGCCCCGTCGCGCGACGTAGCAGCGACATCCGACGGGTCGTCGCTCCGGTAGAACGTATAGGACAGCGTGATCTCGGAAATATTCTTTGTGCTCATATCCTCGACGATCTTGGGATCGACGAAGAAGGTCACCGGCATGTCGATGCTTTGACCTGCGACGAGCGTCTGCTCCTTGAAGCAGAAACATTCGATCTTGTTGAAGTAGCGGCCGGCGATCTCGGGCACCACGTTGAATCCCGCGGTGCCGGTTACCGGCTTATCGGTGTTGTTGTGCGCCTTGAAGAAGGCTAGCCCGCTCTCGCCGATGCGTACGTCGATAGCGCGCTGCTCGGGTGTGAAGTCCCAGGGGAGCGCGCGATCCACATTGGCGTCGAACCGAACAGTGATGGTGCGGTCGAGAACCTCGCCGGGCAGCGCCTCGGCAATCTGTGGGACACCGCCATAGCCGGTGACCTGGCAGAACATGCGGTAGAGCGGCACTGCGGCGAAGGACAAGCCCACCATACCGGCGACAAGGCCCACCAGCGACAACGCGACCAAGCCCTTCCGGTCGCGCTTTGGCGCCGGTGCGGGCTTCAAGTCTTTTTCGTTGCCGTCCGTCATGTGTCCCGCCAATTACATCTGCCGCACGGCGACATTGCCGCCGAGCCGCACAATGGTAACGATGAAGAACAGAATCGCGAGGCCTGCGAGGATCCAGGCAATGGCCAAAGATCGCTTGCGTTGACGGCGTTTGCGTTCGGCTTCCGCATCTTCCATCACAAGGTCCAGCTCAGCGACGCTGCGCCGCTCTCGAATCCGAAGCCTTGCTCCACCAGGAGCACGGCAAAGAGCACGAAAAGATAAAGCACCGAGTAGGCGAACAAGTGCTTGGCGGCCCGGTCGGCTTCCTCGCCCTTGCGTATGCGATAACAATCGAACGCGAAGACGACAAAGAACGCGCCCAGGATCGAGGCGGTGACGGTGTAAAGCATGCCGCCAAAGCCCATGACTGACGGGGCCATGCCCAACGGCGCGAGGATAAGGCTGTAGATCAGGATCTGACGGCGGGTCTCGTCAGGCCCGTGCGTCACCGGCAGCATAGGCACGCCAGCGCGCTCATAGTCTTTGCTGCGGACCAGAGCCAGCGCCCAGAAGTGAGGCGGCGTCCAAATGAAGATGATGAGGAACATCACGAAGGACTCGAGGCTCACCGTACCGGTGGCCGCGGCCCAGCCGATCATTGGCGGCACGGCGCCGGCAGCGCCCCCTATCACGATGTTCTGCGGCGTCGAGCGTTTCAGCCACATCGTGTAGACGAGCACGTAGAAGGCGATGGTGCCTGCGAGCAAGGCTGCTGCGACCCAGTTCGCCATCACGCCAAGGCACAACACCGAGCCGATCGAGAGCACGCTGCTGAAGGCCAGCGCTTCGCCCGGCGTGATCCTGCCTTGCGGCAAAGGACGCCCAGCAGTGCGGGCCATGCGCGCATCGATGTCGGCGTCGTACCACATGTTCAGCGCGCCAGAGGCGCCCGCGCCGACAGCGATGCAGGCGAGCGCGGCGATGGCTAATATCGGGTGCATGCTTCCGGGCGCGGCGACTAGGCCGACCAGCGCTGTGAACACCACGAGGAACATGACCCGAGGCTTGAGCAGCTCAACAAAGTCAGCGACGTCGCCCCCGGGGGCAACGTCGAGCTTGCCTGGAATCGCTTGGACCGTAACGTCGGGCATCAGCCTACTCGCTCAAGCGCCTCCCAACCGCCACATCTTACTTGATACGCGGCAGCGTTTCGAAGGTGTGGAACGGCGGTGGAGACGGCAACGTCCATTCCAGCGTCGTGGCACCGGCCCCCCAAGGATTGGCGGCCGCCTTCTCCTTGCGCGAGAACTGGACGAAAATTCCGATGAGGAACACCACGAAGCCAGCGAACGCGATGTAGGAGCCGATCGACGAAATGAAGTTCCAACCCCAATAAGCATCCGGATAGTCCGCGTAGCGGCGTGGCATGCCCGCGGCCCCGAGGAAGTGCTGCGGGAAAAACGCAACGTTCGCGCCGACGAACATCAGCCAGAAATGAAGCTTGCCGATGGCCTCAGAGTACATGTAGCCGGTCATCTTCGGTGACCAGTAGTACCAGCCCGCGAACAGCGAGAAGACCGCGCCAAGTGACAACACGTAGTGGAAGTGCGCGACGACATAATAGGTGTCGTGGAAGGAGCGGTCGACGCCAGCGTTCGACAGCACCACACCCGTAACGCCACCGATCGTAAACAGGAAGATGAAGCCAAGCGCCCAGAGCATCGGCGTCTTGAACGACAGGGAGCCGCCCCACATCGTGGCGATCCACGAGAAGATCTTAACTCCCGTGGGCACAGCGATCACCATCGTTGCGAAGACAAAATAGGCTTGCGTGTTCACATCTATACCGGCCGCGTACATGTGGTGAGCCCACACGACGAAGCCGATCAAGCCAATCGCCACCATGGCGTAGGCCATGCCGAGATAGCCAAATACGGGCTTCTTGGAGAATGTTGCCACGATCTGGCTGACGATGCCGAAGCCCGGGATGATGAGAATGTAAACTTCCGGATGGCCAAAGAACCAGAACAGGTGCTGCCATAGCAGTGGATCGCCACCATGCGCAGAATCGAAGAACGCGGTGCCGAAGTTTCGGTCGGTCAGCAGCATGGTGATGGCGCCGGCCAGAACCGGCAGCGACAACAGCAGTAGGAAGGCTGTCACCAGCACCGACCAAACGAAGAGCGGCATCTTGTGCAAGGTCATGCCTGGCGCGCGCATATTGAAGATCGTGGTGATGAAGTTGATGGCACCGAGGATCGACGACGCACCGCCCAAGTGAAGGGCGAGGATCGCGAAGTCCATGGCGATGCCGGGCGTGCCCGACGTGGAGAGCGGCGCGTAAATTGTCCAGCCGCCGGCGACGCCGGTCGACCCCGGCGGTCCGGGCATGAACAGCGACAAGACGAGCAGAACGAAGGCCATGACCAGCAGCCAGAACGAAATGTTGTTCATGCGCGGGAAAGCCATGTCCGGCGCGCCGATCATGAGCGGCATCATCCAGTTGCCGAAACCGCCCATGGTGGCAGGCATCACCATGAAGAACACCATGATGAGGCCATGCGCCGTCACGAAGACGTTGAACATCTCCGGATTGCCGAAGAACTGCATGCCGGGCTCCATGAGCTCGGCCCGCATGCCCATCGATAGCAAGCCACCGACAAGACCGCCGATGATGGACAGCACAAAGTACATCGTGCCGATGTCTTTGTGGTTGGTGGAGAACAGCCAGCGCCCGATACCGTGCGGATGATCGTCGTGATCGTGATGAGCCGCTTCTGCCTGTGCCATGCCTGTCTTCCCTATGTCCTATGTCTTTGTTCGTTCTCGGCCGTTTCAGGCCAACTGTTGATTCGCGGCTTCGAGCCTATTCCTGCGCGGATGCCACCTTGCCGTCGGTGTCGACGGCCGCCGACTTGTTCTTTGAGACCCACGCATCGTACTCGTCCTGCGAAACGACGCGGACGGCGATCGGCATGAAGGCGTGATTGCGGCCGCACAGCTCCGAGCACTGGCCGTAGAACCAGCCCTCTTTCTCCGCGCGGAACCAGGTCTGCTGCAGGCGCCCAGGCACGGCATCAAGCTTCACGCCGAATGACGGAACCGCCCAGTTGTGGATGACGTCGTTGGACTTGAGGCCGACCACCACATTGGCGCCGACGGGCACGACCACTTCGTGGTCCACGGCGAGCAACCTCGGCTGGCCGGGTTTCAACTTATCGTCCGGCACCATGATCGAATCGAAGCGAATGCCCTCGTCCGGATATTCGTAGGTCCAGTACCACTGGCTGGCCGTCGCGGTAATGCTCACATCAGCCTTGGGAAAGTCGTACTGGGCGAACAGAAGCCGGAACGACGGAATGGCGATGGCCACAAGAATGAGGATCGGGAGCACCGTCCAGGCAACCTCGAGCGGCGTATTATGCGACGTGCGAGAGGCCTTCGGATTGCGGCGCTCGTTGAAGCGAACCATCACGTAGATCAGCAGCGCCAGAACGAAGAGCGCGATCGCGACGATGATGACGTTCACGTAGTCATGGAAGCCGTTGATCTGCTCCATGATCGGCGTCGCCGCCTCCTGAAAGCCCAGTTGCCATGGGGACGGTTGCCCCATACCGGCGAAGGCCGGACCGCTCACGAGCAGCCCCGTAAGCGCAGTAAGAACCGTCAGCATTCGATGGAAGATCGCCATCCCTTCACTCCTGAAGCCTGCTCCCCACCGCCCCTCACCACTTGAGGGACGAAGTGTTCGTATTGGGCACGGGCAAGCTTGCCCAGACCGCGAATTAGCACGGCGACGGCGAACATATTGGCGCGAATTGGCGTCGCCCCCGCTACGCATTTTTTGTTCCTCCCACAGCCAAGCGCAACGGCTGGAGGTTCTATTGTTGTAAAAATCATAAAGGATATTGATTGGCAACACTCATGATTTCCTGTTGCCGCCCGCGACAAATGCTCACTTGACACCGGCCTTTCAGACAGTTGGTGCAATGACTTGGCGGAGGCGGAAGTTAGTCCTAGGAAGGGGCCCGTCGAAATTTGGCCCAAATACTCGGCGATTGCCGTTTTCTATGCTGCGCTAAGCCGCTTCACGCCACCTCCCCGAGCGGTCTAATACACGGGGATTCCTGCCACTCGTTCTTGAAAAGGCGGCCCTGCCGACCTCCTGATGCCCATGGCTCAAACACCCAGTCGAAACAGATTCGCGCGCCAGCTGATCCATGTCAGCACGTTCCTGGCGCTGTCGCTCATGCTGGCGAGCCAGGCTGGGGCGCAGGACGCACCGGCGGACGCGGCCCCTGGGGCCACCGGACCCGGAAGCGAGGTTCGTGAGACGCACGGCGCCTGGCAGGTCAGCTGCCGGACGCCCCCCGGCGCCAAGGAAGAAAAATGCGCCTTGGTGCAGAGCGTTACGGCGGAGGACCGGCCCAATGTCGGGCTTACGGTGGTTTTCTATAAGGCCATCGGCGAGAACAAGAAGCTGCTTCGCGTCGTGGTGCCGCTCGGCGTTCTTTTGCCCACGGGGCTCGGGCTCAAGATCGACGGCCAGGACGTGGGCAACGCGCCGTTCCTGAAATGCGGCAAGCGGGGCTGCGTCGCCGAGGTCGAGTTGCAGAACGAAGTCATCGGCAAGCTGAAGAAGGGCGAGACGGCGATGTTTATTATCTTCGACACGCCCGAGGCCGGCATCGGTATCCCGGTCTCCTTGCAAGGCTTCACGGACGCCTTTGCGGGCCTGAAATAGCGGCAAATTTCCTGAGCACAAAAAAATCGGCGGCAGAAAAGGAGAAATCCGCCGCCGATCCATCCGTCTTGGGGGACGGACTAACGTCTCCGTCCTTGCAGGGTTCAGACGAAGACGTGACTTGCCCCATTATATCGCCCCCGAGCCCACGCTTTCAAGTTCGCCACCCTCTATCCGTGTGGTCCTTGGCTCGGTGCCACGCGCCCTTGTGGCTCGGAAATTCGCGATATGTTCCCGTGCATTCGCTGTCGAGCGTGCATAGCCCGCTAGACGCGGCGCGCTCCCATATTTTCGGCCCAGTCTGGAGTAGACTGGTTCCAAGGGGCCGAGCTGATCAGAGGGATAACCGATGCGACTGAGGCACTTTGGCCTCGTGCTCTCCTGCCTGGTACTCGCCGTGCTTCTGCCCGGCCTGAGCGCCGGCAAAGAGACAGGCCCCAAGCCAAACCAGCTGGTACTGAGTTACGACACCCGTCTCGCCGGTATCAATCTCGGTGATTTCAAGGTGATCGCGACGTTTACCGGCAGCACTTACAAGGTGCGCGCCCATGGCGAGTTCTCATTGCTCGCGGGCATCGCCTTCAAGGCGACCGGCCAGACGGCCAGCAACGGTAAGCTCGTCGCGGGCGACCCGCAGCCGGCGCGGTACACCATGAAATATGTCGGCAGCAAGAAGTCCGAGCGGCGGCGCATCGATTTCAAAGGCGGTGCAGTCAGCGCGGTCACCGTCGTGCCGCAAAAGAAGAAGAAGCCGCAATACGTCCCGCTCACACCCAAGCAGCTGCAGGGCGTGCTCGACCCGTTGACGGCGGCGTTCCTGTCCGTGCGCTCCAATGCACCCGCCGGCGACTTGAAAGTCTGCAACGGGACCGCCCGCGTGTTCGAGGGGAAGCAGCGCTTCAATATCTCGCTAAGCCCCAAGCGGCGCGAGAAGCTTGGCCGGAGAGCCCCGAAGGCGTTTTCGGGCCGCGCAGCCGTTTGCCGGGTTCGCTACGCGCCTGTCTCCGGTCACCGGCGGGGTCATGCCGGCGTGCAGTACATGACCGAGAATAAGGATATCGAGGTCTGGCTGGTGCCAGCGCCGCGGTTCGGCCTCTACGTGCCCTACAAGATCCTCATCCCCACGGCCTGGGGTACGGGCTCGATCGAGCTCACCGGGATCAAGCAGAGCGGCCAATTCCGGCGGGCGGCGGTGCCGTAGGCTAGAGCGCCTCGTCCTCGAACAGGCGGTCGATATTGCCGTCCCAAGGCCCGTGATAGGCGGCGAGCAGGCGGTCCGCGGGCGTCACGCCCTCCTCCCCCGTGTCGACGAGCGCGGCCAGCGCACCCCGCTCATCCTCGCCGTTGTCGTCTAAGCGCCCGCGCCGCTTTAGCCCGCGCCTGGCGATCTTCACCACCTTGCGGGCAACATCGCGCAAGGTGCCGCCTCGGAAGGGCGTCTTGAGCCCGTGTTTGGGCACCTCGTTGCGCATAGTCTGACGCTCTTCGGCCGTCCAGTCGGCAATCAACGCGGAGGCCTCGTCGAGTGCTTCTTTATCGTAGAGGAGCCCGGCCCACAGTGCCGGGAGCGCCATGAGCTGCTGGAATGGTCCGGCGTCGGCGCCGCGCATCTCCAGAAACTTCTTGAGACGCACCTCTGGGAACAGCGTGGTGAGGTGATCGCTCCAATCGTCCATGGTCGGCTTTACGCCCGGCAATGCCTCGAGCTTACCGTTGAGGAAGTCGCGGAACGATGCGCCGGCGACGTCGATGTAGCAGCCGTCGCGGTAGACGAAATACATGGGCACATCGAGTGCGTAGTCCACGTAGCGCTCGAACCCCATGCCGTCCTCGAAGGCGAACGGCAGCATGCCGGTGCGGTCGGGATCGGTGTCGCCCCACATATGTGCACGATAGGATTGGTAGCCGTTGGGCTTGCCTTCAGTGAACGGCGAGTTGGCGAACAGCGCCGTGGCCACCGGCTGTAGCGCCAGCCCCACGCGCAGCTTCCGCACCATGTCGGCCTCATCGCCGAAATCCATGTTCACCTGCACCGTGGCCGTGCGGAACATCATGTCGAGGCCGTGGGACCCGCGCGTCGGCATGTACCGCATCATGATGCGGTAGCGCTCCTTCGGCATCAGCGGCAGTTCGGCAAGCGTCCACTTGGGCGTGAAGCCAAGTCCGATAAAGCCGATGCCAAGCTGCTGCGCTACGGCGCCCACTTGCGACAGATGCTGCCGGAGCTCCTTCTCCGTCTCGTGCACAGTCTTGAGCGGCGCGCCGGACAGTTCCAACTGCCCACCCGGCTCCAGGCTGATCGAACCGCCGATCGGGCAGTCGGTGCACGACAGCGCGATGATGTTGCCGTTCTCGCGCACGGGGTCCCAGCCATAGCAATTATGATGCATCTCCAGCAGCGCCTCGATGCCGTGCGCGCCGCCGTAAGGCACCGGCGAGTTGTCGGCGATGTTGAAGCCGAACTTTTCGTGCTCGGTGCCGATGCGCCAGTCTTCTTCCGGCTTCGATCCGGACTCCAGATAGGAGACAAGCTCGTCGCGCGACTCGATGACCGGACTCTCTGGCCCATTCACACGTGTCGACATGTCAGGAGAACTCCGCTTGGCGATGGGATACGAGGCTTAGTGTAACCGGGCCCGCGCCTCCCGGGTCGAAGAAACCCTTATATTGTATGGGCCAAGCAGCGCGGCAAGAGACAGTTCCGCGCAACACCCAAACATAATATAGCGCGGCCTTACACCATCATCCGGTGGTAGAGATCAAACATGATCCACAGGCTGCCGCCCACCATGATGCAGATGAGCACGGCGGCGAAGGCCAGCGCGATCAGATTCTCGCGGGGCGTGGTGCTGAAGTCGATATGCAGGAAGAAGCGCAGGTGAACGAAAATCTGGACCACTGCGAAGGTTGCGATGACCATCAGCAAGGTCTCGCGCGGCAAGGCGCCGTCATAGACGAGCCAGAAGGGGATCGCCGTCAGGATCAGCGCCAGCACGATGCCGATAAGATAAGGCCGCGCCGTGCGCTCAATTGGAATACCCGAACTGGCGTCCATCACAGCACTCCCGGCAAATAGACGACGGAAAAGATCACGACCCAGATGATGTCGAGGAAGTGCCAGAAGAGGCCAAGCCGCATCAGCCGCGAGGCGACCGGCGCCGTGAGCCCCTTGAAGAAGACCTGACCGATCATCACGCAGATCCAAAGAAGCCCGACGCTGACATGAAGCCCGTGCGTGCCGACCAGCGTGAAGAAGGCCGACAGGAAGCCGCTACGCTCCGGTCCCGCGCCCTCTTGGATCATGCCGCAGAACTCGCCGATTTCTAAAAAGATGAAGCAAGCGCCGAGCAGGACGGTGATGGCGAGCCACATCAGCACTTTGGACCTGTCGCCGGCCGACAATGCAACAGCCGCAAAGCCGAACGTCGTGCTGCTCAACAGGAGCACCAGCGTCTCCGCGGCCGCCCGCTCGAGGCTGAACAGTTCCTTGCCGGTCGGCCCGCCGGCGGTGTTGCCCACCATGACGAGATAGGTAGCGAAAAGAAGCGCGAAGATGACGGCATCGCTCATGAGATAGAGCCAGAAGCCGAACTCCTTCTCTTCGTATTTCTCCGCATCACGCGGGGAGACAGTCATGGCCTCAAGCGTCATGTCGCCTCCGGGACGGGGTCACCGGCGTAGCCGGGATCGTCAGCCATCTCATTCCTCGGCGCCTTAGCAAGCTCGGCGAAGCGCGCGTCTTCGATCTTCTTCACCTCGCTGGCGGGCATGACGTAGTCGCTGTCATCATCGGAGGCGCGGATTACCACGGCCACAAAGATGACCAGCAGGGCGAGCGCCGCCAGCCACCACATCCACCAGATCATGGCAAAGCCGAAGACGAAGCCGGCGCCGCCGATGACCGCGCCGACATAGGTGTTCTTCGGCATGATGATGTCTTCGTATTTGTCGGGACGCTGATAGGCGACGCCGCGAGCCTTCATGTCCCACCAGGCATCGCGGCCCTCCACCTGAGGTAGCACGGCGAAATTGTAGGGCGCTGCCGGCGAAGAGGTTGCCCATTCGAGAGAGCGGCCGTTCCAAGGGTCGCCCGTGAGATCGAGCGCTTCGTTCCGTTCACGAATACTGACAATGAGCTGCACTGCAAGGCAGGCCATGCCGAGCAGAATGATAAAGGCACCGACCCAAGCGACGATAAGATGAGGCTGCCAGGCTGCGATCTCGTAATGCTCCATGCGGCGCGGCATGCCAAGCAGGCCGAGGACATAGAGCGGCATGAAGGCAACATAGAAGCCGATGATCCAGCACCAGAAAGCGTATGTGCCCCATCTCTCGTTCAGCTTGAAGCCGAACGCCTTGGGGAACCAGAACATGTAGCCGGCGAGATAGCCGAACAGCACACCCGGGATGATCATGTTGTGGAAGTGCGCGACCAGGAAGGTCGTGTTGTGCATCATGTAGTCGACAGGCGGCAGGGCCAAGAGAACGCCGGACAGGCCGCCGATGACGAAGGTCACCAGAAAGCCAATGGTGAAGAGCATTGGCGGTTTGAAGATGATGCGGCCGCGATACATCGTCAGCAGCCAGTCGAACACCTTCACGCCCGTGGGCACCGAGATGATCGTGGTCATGGTTCCGAAGAACGAATTGACCCGGGCGCTCGATCCCATGGTGAAGAAGTGGTGCAGCCAGACAGTGAAAGACAGAAGCCCGATGGCTACGGTCGCACAAACGAGAGAGACGTAACCGAACAAACGCTTCTGGCTGAACACGGCAACGACTTCGGAGAACACACCGAAGGCCGGCAGGATGAGGATGTAGACCTCAGGATGACCCCACAACCAAAACAGGTTGATGTAGTTCATCATGTTCCCGCCCATGGCGTTCGTGAAGAAGTGGAAGTCGAAGTTCCGATCGAGAATCAGCGTGGCGCAAGCAACCGTGAGTGCGGGAAACGCGAAAATCATCAGAAGTGACGTGACAAAGATGGTCCACGTAAAAAGCGGCAGGCGGAACATGGTCATGCCGGGCGCCCGGCATTTGATGATCGTCACCAAGAAATTGATTCCGGTCATCGTGGAGCCGAAGCCCGCGATGAACACCATCCACAGCCAGTAATCGACGCCAACACCAGGCGTGAACTGAACACCGGAATAGGGAGGATAGGCCGTCCAACCCGCGGTGGAGAACTTGCCGACGACCAGCGAGAGGAGCATAAGCCCCGCCCCCGCCGTGGTCAGCCACAGGCTGATCGAGTTCATAAAGGGAAACGCCACATCCCGCGAACCGATCTGCTGCGGCACGATGAGATTTGCTAGTCCGGCCAGGAACGGCATGGCCATGAAGAAGATCATGATCGTGCCATGGGACGAAAAGATCTGATCGAAATGACCCGGCGGCAGATAGCCTTCGCTGTTGTAGGCGATTGCCTGCTGGCTGCGCATCATGGCTGCATCGACGAAGCCGCGCACGAGCATGACGAGCGCCAGCATGATGTACATAATGCCGATCTTCTTGTGATCGACACTCGAGACCCACTCGGTCAGCACCATCCGCCAGGCGCCGAAATAGGTAATGGCACCGACGACCGCAAGAGCGCCAAGAACGGTCACCGCGGCACCCGAAGCCGCAATGGCGCTGTAGAAGGGAAGTGACTCGATCGTCAGTCTGCCGAAAAGGTCCAAGGGTCTTATTCCGCTGGTTCAGGTTTCTTCTTGCTCGGCGTGAGCATGGCGTCGTTATGAGCGTATTTGGCGATGATGCTGTCGAACAGGTTCGGCTCGACACCCGAGTAATAGGTCACGGGCACTTTTTCGCTGGGTTTCGCAAGCGATTCATAGGTTGCCGCATCGAGCGCCTTGCCCGACTGCTTCGCTTTTTCCAACCACGCATCGAAGTCCTCTTTCGACTGTGCGTGGGTTTGGAATTGCTGGTTGGCAAAGCCGGTGCCGCTATATTGAACGTTGCGCCCCCAGAACGTGCCCGTCTCGTCCGCGAGAAGATTGAGCCGCGTCTGCATGCCCGCCATGGCGTAGATTTGGCCGCCAAGCGCCGGGATCACGAGCGAGTTCATGACCGTGTCGGAGGTAATCGTGATGCTGACCGGCGTGCCCACCGGCATGGCCAATTCGTTGACGACGGCGATATCGTGCTCCGGATAGACGAACAGCCATTTCCAATCCTGCGCGATGGCCTGCACTTGTAGCGGCTTCACGCTCGGATCGATTTCCGTATAGGGGTCGAGCTTGTAGGTATTCGCCCAAAGATGGACGCCGAGCCAGATCACGATCGCGGCTGGAATGCTCCAAACGACGATCTCGGCGGGCCAGTAGAAATCGAAATTCGGCGTGTAGCGCGCTTTGCGATTGGTGCCGCGAAAGTGCCGCGTGAAAAACGCCGCCATCAAGAAGACCGGAATGATCACGATCATCATGATCGCGATGGCTTTGAAGAGAAGGTTGCGCTCGGCGAGCGCGATGGGGCCTTTGGGATCGAGTACCGGACCGTCGATGACGCTGCAGCCGCCGCAAAGCAGCGCCACCAGCACGAATGGTAACGCCAAGCTTCGATAGGCAAGAGTTCTTCTCACGTCGACGCCTTGCGTTTCGATTTCCCGCTCGGAAATCCGATTGCGGACCAAAGTAGTGCCTTCTGGACGATTCGGCGACCCTAAAGGTCGGCAAGCGCCGTCATTGTGAAGAAGCCCTCAAGGTCGCCCCGGTGATTTGACGTATGTCAACGCCAGTCGCCCAGGACGGCATTGACGAGCGCCAGGCAAGCCACGGCCGCCGTATCGGCCCGCATGACGCGCGGGCCTAAAGACAGCGGAATGACGAAGGGTTGGCGCAAAAGCGCGGCACGCTCCTCCGGCTCGAAGCCGCCTTCCGGCCCGATCAACACGGCAAGCGGCTTCTGCTCCTGCGCGGATAGGACATCGAGCGGCGAGGCCGAAGCCGCCACCTCGTCGGCAAAGATAAGGAGCCGCTCCTCGTCCCAATCTTTCAGGAGCTTATCGAGCTTCTTGGGCGCGCGAACCTCAGGCACGCGGAGAATGCCGCATTGCTCCGCCGCCTCGACCGCGTTGGCTTGAAGCCTTTCGACCTTCACCCGCTCGGCGACCGTGCGGCGCGTTAGGACGGGCTGCAGCAGGCTGGCACCCATCTCAGTCGCCTTCTGGGCCATGTAATCGACCCGCGCGCGCTTGATGGGCGCGAAGAGATAGTGCAGGTCAGGTCCTGCCTCTTGCGGGCGTGTCTGATGCTCGGCCTGCAAGTCCACTTTCTTCTTCGCAACGTTGGAGAGCCGCGCGCACCATTCGCCATCCAGGCCGTTGAAGACGAGAACTTGGTCGCCGGCCTTCAAGCGCAGCACGTTCGCCAGATAATGCGCTTGAGGCGACTCCAGGGCGATCCCGGCGCCGGCGCGCAATGGAGACTTGACGAAGAGCCGTTGGAGCTTAGAGGGCATGATCGGCGATCGGCGCATGCATGAGGTAGGCTGAAGGCAGACATGCCACGTCCCACACCACAAGGCAAAGCAAGCGGCGTCGCCGACGCGGAACCCAAGAACTGGGTGGACCGCCATGCGCCGGCGTGGGCGCTTCCGTATCTACGGCTTGCCCGCGCCGATAGGCCCGTGGGCTACTTTCTTCTAGCACTGCCGTGCTTCTGGTCTGTGGCGCTTGCGGCGCGCAGCGCTGGCGCGCCCTACCCGGATCCCTGGCTGCTTCTCCTGTTTGCCATCGGCGCCATCGCCATGCGGAGCGCCGGGTGCACCTATAACGACATCGTGGACCGCAAGATCGACGCGCAAGTGGCGCGCACGCGCTCACGCCCCTTGCCCAGCGGGCAGGTTTCGGTGGCAGCGGCAGCCATCTTTATGGTCGCGCTGTGTCTCGTGGGACTTGGCGTCTTGCTCAGCCTCAATCACTTCTCGATCCTGCTCGGGCTCGGCGTTATTCCCATCGTGGCGCTCTACCCGTTCGTGAAGCGCATCAGCCATTGGCCGCAAGCGGTGCTCGGGCTTGCGTTCAACTGGGGGGCGCTGGTGGGGTGGGCCGCGGTGCTTGGCGGGCTCACCGTAGCGCCGGTGATTCTTTATGTCGGCGCCGTCGCCTGGACCATCGGCTACGACACGATCTACGCGCACCAGGATCGCGAAGACGACGCGCTCATCGGCATGAAATCGACGGCGCTCCGCTTCGGCCGGTCGACACAGACCTGGCTCAGCGCTTTCTACGGCCTGGCCTGGAGCGCGATAGTCCTGTCGGGACTTGCGGCCGGGGCCGGCCCTGTATTTGTCGCAGGGATGGGGCTCGCCGGCGCGCAACTGGCCTGGCAGGTCGCGACACTCGATATCGACGATGCGGAGAACTGCCTGCGCCGCTTCCGCTCAAATCGCGGCTTCGGCCTGCTCATATTTGTGGCAATCACCCTCGATATGGCGCTTGCATCTTGGGCCTAGAAGGCCGATGTGACGGTCTTGGGGAAGTGGTCTGAGACATGCAAGGGATGACGCGAGAACGCGGCGGCCCGGACAGCAAGAGGGCCCCGGTGCTTTTCGCATCCGAGGCCCATGTGACGCCTTGCTGTTAGCTTCCTTATTGGCTGCCTTGAGGTAGCCTTTATTGACACCAATGTGCCACGGAAGCTTTCCCGGACGCTTAATGGACGTTGTTAATAACCGGTAGCTTCCAACTTGGTTTAGAGAGTGTTCCTTCCGCCCGATGACCGCAGCGACACAGACAAAAAGACCTGAAATCATGCCTCCGCTGGAGGAGGATTACGAACTTCTGAAGAGCGCCGTGCGCAAGGCCGGCGCCCTGGCGAACAGCTATTTCACAAAAGAGCTCGAAGTTCACAAGAAGCCTGACGGCTCGGAGGTCAGCGAAGCCGACCTGGCCGTCGACGCCGCGCTCAAGCTCGACCTGACGACGCGCCGCAAGACCTACGGCTGGCTGTCGGAGGAATCACCCGACGATCGCGAGCGGCTGAAACATTCGCGGGTGTGGATGATCGACCCGATCGACGGCACGAGTGCCTTCTTGCGCCACATCCCAGAGTGGACCGTTTCCGCCGCGCTCATCGAGGACGGGGAGCCTGTGCTCGGCGTGGTCTACAACCCCGCGAAGGACGAATTCTTCCATGCCATGCGCGGACACGGCGCCTTCCTCAACGATGCGCCGATCCATGTGAGCGACAAGGCCAGCCTCGAAGGCGCCAAGATGATCGCCAGCGGCGGGCTGTTCCGGAAGAAGATCTGGGAAGAGCCCTGGCCGAATGTCGAGGCCGAATGGGTGAACTCGGTCGCCTACCGCATGGCGCTGGTGGCAGCCGGCAAGGGCGACGCGACCATCTCGCTGTCGCCCAAGGCCGAGTGGGACCTGGCCGGGGCGGCCTTGCTCATCGAGGAGGCCGGCGGCATCACCACCGACCATCGCGGGACGCCGCACCCCTATAACCGCGAAAACCCCAAATTTCCGAGCCTCGTCGCCAGCGGAAAGGCCCTGCATCCGCTTCTCATTGAGCGCACAAGCCGCATAGACCTTTAAAGCGCCTTTCGGCAAGGTGCCGGCGATCAGACAGTGAGGGGAAGCATGGCCGCGCAGGCAAAGAACAAGGCGGGCAGTAAGCAACTGCTCCATCTCGTATTCGGGGGGGAACTGACGGAGCTCGACAAAGTCGAGTTCGCCGACCTCAAGAAGCTCGATATCGTCGGGATTTATCCCAATTACGCGCGGGCCTACGATGCTTGGAAGGACGCCGCCCAGCGCACCGTGGACGACGCCCATATGCGCTATTTCATCGTCCACCTGCATCGGCTCTTCGACCCGGAGCACGACGCCGACTAGGGGCTCGCGCCCGGTTTTTCGCCTTAAAGGGGAACGGACCTCCGTGCTAGAAGGGGCCAGCGAGCGGCGGCACGGCTGCTGGCCCGCTTGAAGAATCGGGGAAGCCTTTGAAAGGCAACGTATTCACAAACGTCGACGCGGTCACGAGAGGTGGCGACGAGCTCTCGGCCCACTACACGACGACCGACATCGTCAAGCGCATCTGGAGCGAGCACTTACGCCCCCACGTCTTTCTTTTGTCCATGGCCACGGTGGCCATGCTGCTCACGGCCGCGACCACGGGCGCCATCCCCTTCCTCATTCAACGCACCGCGGACGACGTGTTCGTCGCCAAGAAGGCGGACATGGTCTACTGGATCACCGCGGCGATCGTCATCATCACCGCGATCAAGGCAATCGCCGAATATGTGGCCAATGTCACCGTGGCCTATCTCGGCCACCGCTTCATCGCCGACCTCAGGCTGCAAATGTTCAACAAGCTGGCCAAGGCCGATCTTGGCTGGATTCAGACGGTCCATTCGGGCCGGCTGCTCTCAGGCTTCCTCAACGACGCCAATTTGATCCGCGCTACGGCGAGCCGGACCATCGTCACGCTTGGCGAGAACGTGCTCAAAGTGGTGATCCTCGTCGGCAGCATGATCTACATGGACCCGCGCTTCTCGGTGCTGATCCTGATCTTCATGCCGTTCGCCGGATACATGCTCTCCCGCCAGCGCCGCAGAATGCGCAAGTCCACCACGAAGTCGCTGCAAGAAACCGGCGACCTCTCCGCACTCGTGACCCAGACCTTGCGTGGCATGCGCGTGGTGCGCGCCTACCGCCAAGAAGAACAAGAAGAGGGCCGCGCGGCGAAGTCCATCAACCGTACGCTCGAGTTCACCATGCGAGGCACCCGCGCGCGGGCTGCGTCGAGCCCGGCCATGGAGCTGCTGGTTGGCTGCGGTTTCGCCATCGCTATTTACGTCGCCGGCACGCAAGGCATTCGCGGCGATCTCACGCTCGGCCATTTCATGGGCTTCATGACTGCGGCGATCCTGATCTATAGCCCGCTGAAAAGCGTCGCCACGCTGCAGACTCAATTGCAGGAAGGCGTCGCGGCCGCCAGCCGTGTGTTCGGCATTGTCGACCGCGAGGTAAAGCTCATCGAACTGCCCGACGCCAAGCCGCTTACGCTAAAGCAGGGCGAGATCGAGTTCCGCGACGTGACGTTTGCCTACGATGAAGACAACGTCGTGCTGAAGGGCGTGAGCTTGACCGTGCCGCCCGGCAAGACCGTCGCCTTGGTCGGTCCGTCGGGCTCGGGCAAGAGCACGCTGGTCAATCTCGCACTGCGCTTCTTCGACCCCAACAAGGGCGAACTTCTGATCGACGGACAGGATGTCAAGCATGTGACGGTCGACAGCCTGCGCGAGTCCATCGCGCTCGTGACTCAGGACCCCGTGCTGTTCGACGATACGATCCGCGCCAACATTGCCTATGGCACAAAGCCGCTCGTTGAGGACGAGGTCATCGCGGCGGCGAAAGCGGCGGCCGCGCACGACTTTATTTCGAGGCTGCCGAAGGGCTACGACACGCGCGTGGGCGAGGCGGGCGGCTTGCTGTCCGGCGGCGAACGCCAGCGTATCGCCATTGCCCGGGCCATCTACAAGGACGCGCCGATCCTGCTTCTCGATGAGCCGACCAGCTCGCTGGACTCCGAAGCGGAAGCGAAGGTGCAGGCGGCGCTTGAAGTACTGATGCAGGGACGCTCGGTGCTGATGATCGCGCACAGATTGTCGACGGTAAAGAAGGCCGACCTGATCTGCGTGCTCGATCAAGGGCGCATCGTCGAGATCGGGCGCCATGACGAGTTGGTCGCCAAGGGCGGCCTTTACACGCGCCTGCACAGCACCCAGTTCGGCATCACCGGTGGATACGCAGCAGCGTCAACCGACGAAGCCGTAGCCGTGGCCGGCGAATAGCAGCATCGGACGAAACCGAACGAGCATGTTGAAACGGCTGCTATCATCGGAGCCCGTCGTCGCGTTCATCGCCAAGCTCGCTTCGGGCTATGTCCGTTTCGTCTACGCGACGAGCGCGATCAAGCGCGATCCTACCGACACAATCGACACGCTGTTCGACAAGCATCCGCAAATCCTCGCCATCTGGCACGGCCAATTCATGCTGCTGCCGAATATGAAGCCGAAACGGCCCGCGGACCTGAGGGCCATGGTCTCACGCCATGGCGATGCGGCGCTGCTAGGTGCCGTGCTTGAGCGCTTTGGCGTCGTGTTGATCCGGGGCGCGGGCGCCGGCACAAGAAAACGTGACCGGGGCGGGGCGGCGGCCATGCGCGAAACCATGCGCGCGCTTGACGCCGGCGCCACAGTGGCCATGACCGCGGACGTGCCTCCCGGGCCTGCCCGGCGCGCTGGCGACGGTATTGTCACCATCGCTTCCAAATCCGGACGACCCGTGGTGCCGTTCGCAATCGCCACAAAGCGCTTTCTCAAACTGCCGTCATGGAGCGCCTTTACCGTCAACTTGCCCTTCTCGACACTTGCCATTGTCGTCGGCAATCCGGTGCACGTGCCGTCTGGTACGAACCCTGAAACAATTGAAAAAGGTCGCCGCGCCATCGAGCGCGCACTTGCGGAAACCACAGCGCGCGCCTATGCGCTCGCGGGCGCCACCGACCCGCTCAGCAAGGAGGCCGTGTCCAAGCCCGGCCTCTCACTCAAAGCGTATCGGCTCGCGACAAAGCTCGCCGCGCCCATCGCGCCATTGCTGCTCGCATGGCGCGCGCGGCGCGGAAAGGAAGAGCCCGACCGGCACCCGGAGCGTTACGGCGCGCCAAGCTTGCCGCGGCCAACAGGATTTCTGGCTTGGTTTCATGCGGCGAGCGTCGGTGAGGTCAATGCCGCGCTGCCGGTGATCGATGCGATCGCCGCGGCGCGCCCGGAAGTCCGCATCCTGCTCACGACGGGGACAGTTACCTCGGCGCGTCAGGCGCGCGTGCGGCTGCCGGAGGGCGCGTTGCATCAATTCGTGCCGCTCGACCGCCAGGGCTATCTGAAACGGTTTCTCGACCATTGGCGTCCCGATCTTTGCGTTTTAGTGGAGTCGGAGATCTGGCCGAATCTGGTTCTGGAGACCAAGGCGCAGGACGTTCCCCTCCTTCTCATCAACGGCCGCATGTCCGCCTCCTCGTTCAGGGCCTGGCGGCGCCGGCCCGGCTTGAGCCGCCCCATCTTCTCGGCGTTCGATCTGGTCCTGGCGCAGAACGCAAGCCTTGCCGAGCGCTTCGCGCGGCTCGGCGCGGTGGAGGCGCGCGGTGCGGGGAACCTCAAGGCTGACGCCCCGCCGCCGCCTATCGATACGGCCGGTAAGGCCAAACTCGCCGCTGCGATAACCGGCCGGCCCGTGTGGCTCGCGGCGAGCACGCATCCGGGAGAAGACGAGGTCGTTGCCACGGCTCACGGCATGATCAAGAAGGCGCTACCGGACCTGCTGACCATCATCGCCCCACGGCATCCGGACCGCGGGGACGCCATCGCCGAGATGTTGCGCGCGCAAGGCTTGCACGTCACGATCCGCTCCGGTGGCGGGCGCCCCCATGCCAACACGGATGTCTATGTGGCCGACACGATCGGCGAACTCGGCCTGCTCTATTCGCTGGCGCCCGCCGCCTTCATCGGCGGCTCTCTGGTGAACCGAGGGGGACAGAACCCCGTGGAGGCCATTAAGCTCGACGCCGCGGTCTTGACGGGACCCAATTGGCAGAACTTCCGCGACTTTTATTCGGAGCTGTTGAAGACCGGCGGCGCCAGGGAGGTTACCGACGCGGAGACCTTGGCCGTCGCCGTGCTCGGCCTGCTGCAAGACACCAAACAACGCGAGCAGATGATGACGCGGGCGAACAAGACGGTCGCGGCTATGGGTGGCGCCCTCCCCCGCACGCTGGACGCGATCGAGGCCTATCTCCCACCCAAGCCGAGCCTCCAACATGCCTCATAAGACCCCCTCTTGGTGGTACCGCAAGCCGGGCGGGATCGCGGGCGCGCTTTTTCTGCCCGCCGCAATCTATGGCCGCGTGGCGGGATCACGCATGGCGCGCGATGTGGGCCACCGCTCAAAACTCCCGGTGATCTGCGTCGGCAACTTCACGGCGGGCGGCGGCGGCAAGACACCGACCGCCATTGCGATTGCGACGCTTCTGAAAGCCATGGGCAAGCGCCCCGCCTTTTTGACACGAGGCTATGGCGGCACGGCGAAAGGCGTCGTGCGCGTTGCGGGCCACGAGGCGCACGCGGTTGGCGATGAGCCGCTGCTGTTGGCGGCCGTGGCACCGACCTTCGTCTCAGCGGACCGCATCGCGGGCGCCGAGGCCATCGAAGAAACGGACGCAGACGTAATCGTCATGGACGACGGGTTTCAGAACCCGGCGCTCGCCAAGGATCTGTCATTGATCGTGGTGGATGCGGCCTCCGGGCTCGGCAATGGACGCGTGATGCCGGCGGGGCCATTGCGCGCGCCGCTCGATACGCAAATGCCACGCACCGATGCGCTGCTGGTGATCGGCGACGGTAAGAAGGCCGATCGTCTGGTCGCCGCGTTCGAAACCGCAGGCAAGCCGGTGCTGCGCGCCAAAGTCACCCCCAATTGCGACGCCCGCTGGCTCGCCGTGTTGCCGGTGATCGGCTTTGCAGGGATCGCCCGGCCCAACAAGTTCTTCGCCACGCTCAAGTCGAACGGTGCGCGGCTAATCGAAAGTCATAGCTTTCGAGACCATCACCGCTTTACCGAGAAGAATGCTCGCGCGCTTCTTAAAGAGGCCGACGAGAAGAAGGCGATGCTGGTGACCACGGAGAAGGATTGGGCGCGCATCCCCGACGAAGACGAAGACAGCGCGCTCACCGAACTCAAGAATCGCTCACGGCCGTTCCCGATCCTCGTGACGTTCGAGGACGACGAGCAAGCGAAAGACCTGCTCAGCGCGCTGGCAAGCCGTTAGCTTGCGTCTCTCTTGGCGTGGGTTTCGCTGTAGCGTTGGAGCGAGGCGGCCGCGTCGGCATAAGGCTCCTGGAGTTCCACACTCCAATAACGCAAGGCGTCGAGCGCAATGGGCTGGCCCGTGACGGCGCAGCGCACGAAGTCGCCGGGCGTTATCACCTGGACCTCACCGTCGAGATATTTGAGCTTGGCTTCGCCTTTGAAGCCGAGATTGCGTTCGAAGCGGTTCATCAAGTCGGTGGCACTCTCTCGTTGTGTCTCAGCATAGCGTCACGGCAAACCCGTTGCCAGCGGGGCTAAAGCAAATTCCCCTGATTTCCATCGGGCTTGCGGCGCGGTGCCGATTGGGGCGCGCTCTTCTTGCCGGAGGCCCGCCGTGGATCGGCATGCGCTTCAACATGGCCATCGGCGAACTCAATGTCCAGTCCGGCACCCGGCTTCACGTCCGCAGCACGGCGCAGCATGACGCCGTCCTCGGCGCGCACCAACGCGAAGCCCCGGGCCAAAACGTTGTGATAACCGAGCGTCGTGAGCAGCTTTGCCTGGCCATCGAGACGCCGGCGGGCACCGTCCAAGGTCGCATGAATGGCGCGGCCCTTGGCGCGATGGAGGCGCAGAAGCGAGTCGCGGCCCGTGCGCGCCGTGTTCGCCAGAAGATGCGGCCGTAGCCGTGAGCCGGCGCGTTCCATCTGCGAGCGATGGACCCGCGCGTTGGCCAGCAGCGCGCGCGGCAGTTTGTGGCTCGCAGCATCGAGACGCTGACGCGGCAGGCCAAGGATCGCGTCACGGCGCGGTAGGCCCCGGGCAGACGCCGCAAAGCGGCTGCGCCACGTCTCCAATGCGCGCCGCAAGGAGCCGGCGCTGCGCACGCCGAATGTCCGCACGCTCGTCAGAAGTTCGGAGCGCACGGGCACGGCACGCTCGGCTGCGGCTGTCGGCGTCGGCGCCCGGTAATCGGCAACGAGATCGATCAAGGTCCAATCGGTCTCGTGTCCAACCGCCGAGATGAGCGGGATCGAGCTGGCGGCGGCCGCGCGCACCACGATTTCCTCGTTGAAGCCCCATAGGTCCTCAAGACTTCCTCCGCCGCGCGCGACGATGATGAGATCGGGACGCTGTGCGACCTGCGGCGGATCCGCGTTGAAGCCATGAATGGCGGCGGCCACTTCGGCGGCGCAGGTCTCGCCTTGTACGCGGACCGGCCAGACCAGCACATGGGAGGGGAAGCGGTCGGCCAGCCGATGAAGAATGTCGCGGATTACCGCGCCCGTGGGCGACGTCACCACGCCGATGACGCGCGGCAGGAAGGGCAGCGCCGTTTTGCGATCCTCGTCGAACAGCCCCTCGGCGGCGAGCTGCTTCTTGCGTTGTTCCAGAAGAGCCATGAGCGCACCGACGCCCGCGGGCTCCAGCTCCTCGATGACGATCTGATATTTTGAACCGCCGGGATAGGTGGTGATCTTGCCCTTGGCGACGATCTCCAGCCCTTCCTCGGGCTTAAACTTCAAGCGGCCGAAGGTGCCGCGCCAGACCACCGCCTCAATCGCCGCGCTCTCGTCCTTCAGCCTGAAATAGCAATGACCGGAGGCGTGGGGCCCGCGATAGCCGGAGACTTCGCCGCGCAGCCGCACGTGACCGTAAGCGTCCTCCACCGTCTTGCGCAGCGCAAAGGCGAGCTCGGAGACGGTGTACTCGGCGAGATTGGTCTGCGGGGCCTGTGGACTACGGCGGGCCATTTCGTCATCTCTTTCGCGTGGCGCGCCCTGTCGTGCTAAGAGCGCGCGAATATCCTTGAGGGCATACAGGCCCGGACGGCAGCGAACAAGCGGGGTCTTCCGACGGTGAACGTGCTTCTGATTGGCGGTGGGGGACGTGAGCATTCGCTGGCTTGGAAGCTGGCGCAGAGCCCTCTTCTGGAGACGCTTTATTGCGCGCCCGGCAATGCCGGCATCGCCGAAACCGCGACAGTGGTCTCGCTCGACGTGGGCGACCACGCGGCCGTGGCGGCGTTTTGCAAGGAGAGCGGCGTCGGCCTGGTGGTGGTGGGGCCCGAGGCGCCGCTCGTCGCCGGGCTCGCCGACGATCTCGAAGCGCAAGGCATCGCCGTCTTCGGCTCCTCCAAAGCCGCAAGCCAGCTCGAAGGGTCGAAGGGCTTTACCAAAGACCTTTGCGCCGAATGCAGTATCCCAACGGGCGCCTATGGGCGCTTCACCGACGCAAATGCCGCGAAGGCTTACGCGGCGGAGCAACAGCTTCCCATCGTCATCAAGGCGGACGGGCTCGCGGCGGGCAAGGGCGTGGTGATTGCCACGACGGCACCTGAGACCGATTCGGCGATCGACGCCTGCTTCGAGGGCGCCTTCGGGACCGCTGGCGCGGAGGTTGTGATCGAGGAGTATTTGACAGGCGAAGAGGCGAGCTTCTTCGCCCTGGTCGACGGCACGACGGCGTTGCCGCTGGCCACGGCGCAGGACCACAAGCGCGTCGGCGACGGCGATACGGGCCCCAACACTGGCGGCATGGGCGCCTACTCTCCGGCGCCGGTCATGACGGAAGCGCTCTCAACCCGCGTCATGGACGAGATCATCCGGCCCACGGTCGCGGCGATGGCCGCACGCGGCATGCCCTTCAAGGGTGTGCTCTATGCCGGGCTGATGATTGAGGACGGTGCACCCAAGCTCATTGAGTACAATGTGCGCTTCGGCGATCCGGAGGCGCAGGTGCTGATGATGCGCCTCAAGTCGGACCTCCTGCCTGCGCTGGCCGCCACAGCACAAGGCACGCTCGGCGATATCGCGCTTGAGTGGCACGACGAGCCGGCGCTTTGCGTGGTGATGGCGGCCAAGGGTTATCCCGGCAGCTACCAGAAAGGCACCGAGATCGCGCGCTTGGAAGACGCCGGCGCCGATCCGGATGTCGAGATCTTCCACGCCGGTACGGCACGTGAGGCGGACAGCATTGTCGCCGCGGGCGGCCGCGTCCTCGGCGTCACCGCGCGGGGGCAGACGATTGCGGAGGCCCAGTCAAAGGCCTACGCGGCGGTCGATACGATCGATTGGCCGGACGGCTTTAGCCGCCGCGACATCGGCTGGCGCGCTGTCGGGCGCGCGGATTGAGCGAGATCCCGCGCAAAAGTTAGCGCCATGTTCATGGATGGGCTGCAAAATGAGCGCGAACCATAGTTTTGCCGTGCTTTCTTGCGGTATTGGCGTTGCGTTTTCACGATGGCGTCACTATTTGCAAGTCATCTGGCAACGCCAGCGAAAAAGAGAATCGCATGACCTACGACGACCTGCCCATCTCGAAGAAGACCGCTTCTGGCGCCGTAGGCGTTGCCGCGATTCTGTTCTACCTCTGGCTGCTGACCTGGGCGGGGCCCGTCCAAGCCATGGGGCTCGTCACCGCGCCGGCAGACGCCTCGCCGACCCTCACTAAGGCCAAGATCTACAAGCGCGGACGGTCACCAGTCTATCCTTACGCCACCAGGGGGCCAGGCCCGCGCGGCTGGAGCAGCTATTTCGGGTTCGTGCCCTACACCAAGGGCAACGTCGAGAACGAGGCCATCCAGCGGAACTTCTATCCGATGAATTCCTGGCCGCACGACCCCAACGCGCCGATCCCCCAGCCCTACGGCCTGGGAAACTAATCGCTCTCCGCCAATCATCGAGGCGCTTTGTCTTGGCATGCAGCAAGCTCTGTCTTGCTGTGTCATTGTCGTTGCGCGCACCTAGGCGCATCGTGATGTAACGTCGAACTTTCGAAAAATTTTAGTCGAAGACCTTCGCCAGTATTCGTGTTCTGCGTGCTGGAGGTCGGCAAAGGCCAGCCGCAAAGCTTCATCTACTTCCAATTCTAACGTCGGCCTAGCGGCGGGCGGCGAAGAAATCCTTGAGGAGCGCGGCGGCGGCGCTCTCACTAATTCCGCCATAGACCTCAGGCCGGTGGTGGCAGGTGGGCTGGTCGAAGACCCGCGCCCCATGCTCCACGCCGCCGCCCTTGGGGTCGCCCGCGCCGAAATAGAGCCGGCGGACGCGCGCGAGGGAGATGGCACCGGCGCACATGGCACAAGGCTCCAGGCTCGCATAGAGGTCGCAATCGACCAGACGCTCGCTCCCGAGCCTGGTGCACGCTTCGCGGATGACGAGCAGCTCGGCATGGGCGGTCGGATCGCGCAGCTCAAGCGTCCGGTTGCCGGCCCTGGCGAGCACCGCGCCGTCGGACCCAAGCACCACGGCACCCACGGGCACCTCACCGCGCGCGCCGGCGGCCTCTGCTTCCGCCAAGGCCAGATCCATGGGGCGCTCAGGGCGCTTGCCTGGCTCCGCCGCATCTGCAAGCTTCGCTGCCATGGGCGGCAAGGTGGGCGAGAAAACGAGCCGGGGTCAAGCACCCCGCAAACGGGGTGGTCCGCCCCCTGTCCGGCAAGAGCCCATGCGGATCGCCAAGGCGATGGCCCATGCGGGTCTATGCTCGCGCCGCGACGCGGAAAACTGGATCGCAGCGGGGCGCGTTTCCGTGAACGGCGAAGTCCTAACCACACCGGCTTGTGTGGTCTCGCCGTCTGACACGATCATCGTGGACGGAGAGGCACTTCCCGCGCCGCAAGCTCCGCGCCTGTGGCGCTACAACAAGCCGAAGGGCCTTGTGACCAGCCACAAGGACCCGCAAGGCCGCCCGACCGTGTTCGCCAGCTTGCCCGACACCCTGCCGCGCGTGATTTCAGTGGGGCGTCTCGACATCAACACCGAAGGCCTGTTGCTCCTGACCAATGATGGGGCGCTGGCCCGGCATCTGGAGCTGCCGAGCACTGGATGGGTGCGGCGCTACCGGGTGCGCGCGCATGGGCGGGTGCGCCAGGACGCGCTCGACCGCTTGAAGTCCGGTGTGACCATCGACGGCGTGCGCTACGGGCCGGTGGAGGCCAAGCTCGAGCGCCAGCAAGGCAGCAATGTGTGGCTGACCGTGGGTTTGCACGAAGGCAAGAACCGCGAGGTGAAACGTATCGCCGAGCATTTGGGGCTCACAGTGAACCGGCTGATCCGCACCTCGTACGGGGCGTTCTCATTAGGCGATATGGCGCAAGGCGCCGTGGAAGAGGTAAAGCGCAAAGTGCTGATTGAGCAACTGGGTACAGCACGCGCCCGCGAGTTCGGGGTGAAACGCTGATGCGCATCATCGCCGGGCGGTTCAAAGGAAAAACCATCGACGCCCCGAAGGGACTGGGAACGCGCCCGACATCGGACCGCGTGCGCGAATCCCTGTTCAATGTGCTGGAGCACGGCGCGCCGGGCCTCGACTTTGCGGGGGTGCGCGCGCTCGACCTGTTCGCCGGCTCCGGCGCGCTGGGCCTGGAAGCTCTGTCCCGTGGCGCACGCTATGCGCTCTTCATCGACGACGATACGGCCGCGCGCGCCGCGATGCGCCGCAACATCGAGGCGTTGGGGCTGACGGGCGTCACGAAAATCTGGCGGCGCGACGCCACCAAGCTCGGCCCGGCAGGCAACATCACGCCGTTCAGCCTCGTCTTTTGCGACGCCCCTTACGGCAAGGGGCTGAGCGCACAGGCACTAGAAGGCGCGGCGGAAGGCGGCTGGCTGGAGCCGGGCGCCGTTGCCGTATGGGAAGAGCACGCGGGCGCGGAGGTCGCGTGGCCCGCGCCGTTCACGGAGCTCGACCGGCGCCGCTATGGCGCCACGGAGATCGCCATCGCCGAATTTACCCAATAGACGGGCTTTTTCGCGCAACTGTCGAAACATGATTAGATGGGTCGCGACATGCTTTCGGGGAGTCTCATGACGTTGCGAGCCTTATTCTTTGCGCCGTTGATCTTGCTGGCCGCAACGGCCGGACAGGATCGCTTCACCTCTGGCGTCTGGCAAGGCAACGCCAATTACGACGACGAGGGGTATTTCTCCGACTGCACAATGACCGCGCAGGCCGAGAAGGACATCTTGCTCGGCTTTGTGATGAGCAAGGACCTCGACTGGGGGCTGGTGATTGCCGACGAGACCCGCACGTTCGAGGTCGGCGCCCGGAAAGCCGTGCTCCTGATCGTGGACGACCGCGAGCCGATGGCCGCGATTGCCAAGGTAATCGACGTTCACGGCATCCTCGTTCCGCTGAAAAGTTCCGATACCGTGCTCGACGCCATGCGCCACGGCAAGGTGCTCAGGATTGCCAGCGACCAAACCGAGTTCAGCTTTCAATTGACCGGCACGCGCGACGCCATCGCGGCGCTGACGCAATGCGTCACCGCGCATCAAGGCACGAACCGCGTCCAGCTGTAACACCTAGCGCCGGTCGAACAGCTTATCGATGTCGGTGAGTTTCAGCTCGACGTAAGTCGGACGGCCGTGATTGCACTGGCCGGAGAACGGCGTCTCCTCCATACCGCGCAGAAGCGCGTTCATCTCCTCCGGCGACAGACGCCGGCCCGCGCGCACGCTACCGTGGCAGGCCATGGTGGAAAGCACATAGTCCAGCCGCTCGGCGAGCAGCCGGCCGGCCTCGCCGTCCTCCGCTTCGAGGAGTGTGCTTGCGAGCTCGGCAAGCAGTCCTTTGACATCGCAGGTGCCGAGCAACCCCGGCACTTCGCGTACCGCAATCGCCGAAGGCCCAAACGTCTCGATGACAAGACCGAGCCGCTCAAGCGCATCCGACGCCGCAAGCAAGGCTTGGGCTGCGTCCGCATCGAGCTCGACGACTTCAGGGATCAACAGCATCTGCCGCGCGATCCCGCCATTGGCGAAGGCGCGCTTCAGCCGTTCATAGACGAGGCGTTCATGGGCCGCGTGCTGATCGACGATGACGAGCGCGTCGTCCGTCTCGGCGATGATGAAGGTGTCTTGCACTTGCGCGCGGGCGGCACCCAGCGGGAAGTCGGTTGCCGTTTCCTCCTCCGTAGCGGCCCCGCGCATATCGGCCGAGGGCACAGAAACTTCTGCAAGCGGGGCTTGCGACCGTTCCGCGAAGCCCACGTCGCGCGGGCGCGTGTGGCTCCGGTAGGAAGGCACCGGCGCTTGAGCACTTGAGCCAACGGATGGCGGGGCCATGCGTTGCAGCGCCTCCTGCGACAGGCTCTCCGTGGCGCGGTGACCGGCGGCACTCAAGGCCTCCCGGATCGCGCCGATGAGCAGCGAGCGCATGGCGTTGGCGTCGCGGAAGCGCAGCTCCGTCTTGGCCGGATGGACATTCACGTCCACCTCCTCCGGCGGCACGTCCAGAAAAAGCGCCAGCATGGGATAGCGGCCCCGCGGCACGAGGTCGCCATAGGCCGCACGCACCGTCCCAGCGAGGAGCTTGTCGCGCACGGGGCGTCCGTTCACCACGAGATAGAGCTGCATCCCGTTGGGGCGGTGAAGCGTGGGGAGGCCTGCAAAGCCTTCGACGCGCATTGTCCCCCGCTCGGCGGAGACGGGAAGCGCGTCCTGCACGAATTCCGCGCCCATGATGCGGCCGAGCCGCGCGAGTGCGTGATCGAGGAGGCCCGGCGGGCAGGCCTCCAGGCGCAACGTGGTTCGTTCGCCGGTCGATAGTGAGAAGGCGATTTCCGGATGCGCCAGTGCCAGCCGCTTGACGGCGTCGGAGATGGCCGCAGCTTCGGCGCGCTCAGACTTCATGAATTTTAGACGCGCGGGCGTCGCGTAGAACAGATCGCGCACCTCCACGTCTGTCCCGCCCGCGCGCGCCGCCGGCTTCAACGGCGCTTTCCGGCCCCCATCGACCGCGATCGTGTGGGCGTCCTTGGCGTTTTCAGCACGGCTGGTGATGGCAAGCCGCGCCACCGCTCCAATGGAGGGCAGCGCCTCGCCGCGAAAGCCGAGCGACAGAATATGAGAGAGGTTGTCCCCGGCGAGCTTGGAGGTGGCATGGCGCTCGACCGCCAGGGCCAAGTCCTCCGCAGCCATGCCGGCGCCGTCATCGGCCACGCGGATCAGTGACAGCCCGCCGCCCGTGACCGTCACGTCGATACGGGCCGCGCCCGCGTCGATCGCGTTCTCCACCAGCTCCTTGACGACACTGGCAGGCCGCTCGACGACCTCACCCGCGGCAATGCGATTTATGAGGTTCGGCGGCAGCTGACGAATGGCCATAGTCTGCCTCCGCTTTTGGCCTGATTCCGCTTAGCGCTGCCCCAACAGTTGGGGCCTTTAGCTTAATCCGATTCTAGGTGTGGAGGGCCTAGCCTGGCGCGCCCGCGGGCACGACTTCCGCAGGTTCCACAGGCTTGCCGACGATTGTGGTGATCAGCCGGTCCGGCGTGAGCAGGCGCTTCGCCACGCGCTTGATGTCATCCATGCTCACGGCATCGACGAGGGCATTGCGCCTGTCGACATAGTCGATGCCAAGATCCTCGATCTGGATCCACAAGAGCTGGCTGGCGATGCTTACAGAGGATTCGAAGCGCAAGGGGTAGGCGCCGGTGAGATAGGCCTTGGCGCTCTCCAGCTCCTCCGCCGTGGGACCCTGCTCCGCGATGCGCTCAAGCTCATTCTGGATCACGGACAGCGACTGGCCAACGGCCTCGTTCTTAGTAGCCACGTGGCCGATGAAAACGGGGCCGTGCATATAGGGGTAGAGGCTGGAGCGGACAGAGTAAGCAAGGCCACGCTTCTCGCGCACCTCTTCCATCAGCCGCGAGGAGAACCCGCCACCGCCAATGATGTAGTTGAGCACGTAGGCCGGAATGAAATCGTCGTCGTCGCGCGGGATGCCGCGCAGGCCGAACTGCGCCACCGACTGCGGCACATCCATGGCGATGACCTCGCGGGTGGGCCCAAGGGGCGGCGGCGCGTCGGCAACCTGCACCAGGTCCGAGCGCTCCGGCAAATCGCCGAACAGCTTGTCGAGCACCTCGCCCAACTCCTCGGCGTCGATGTCACCGACCACGGCGACGGCAAGCTTGTCGCGGGCAAACACGCGGCGGACATAGTCCCTGAGATCGTCCGCGGAGATCTCAGCCACGGAGTCTTTCGTGCCCTTCACGGGGCGGCCATAGGGATGATCCTGGAACGCGATCCGGTCCCAGGCGAGCGACGCCACGGTCTCAGGATCGTTCTCGTCGAATTTCAGTCCAGCCAAGATCTGCGCGCGCACGCGCTCCAGTGCGTCCTCGTCGAAGCGGGGCTGCGACATCGCCAGCCGCACCAGGTCAAAGACGTCGTCCTTGTTCTCGGTCAACGTCTGGATCCTGCCGAGCATGACGTCGCGGCCGGCGTCGAAGTCCATCTTCATCGCCAGCGCTTCCTCGCGCTCTTGGAACGCGATGGCGTCGAGGTCACCGGCGCCTTCGTTCATCATTGCCGTCACGAAATAGGCTTGGCCTTCTCTGCTTGGCGCGTCTTGCGATGCACCGCCGAAGAAGGCAAAACGGATCGTGATCAGCGGATTTGCATGGCTCTCCACGAGCCAGGCCTTGATGCCGCCAGGGCTCGTCACCTCTTGGATTTTCATGCCACTCCCTTTGGCCGCGGCGGGCGACGCCAGAAGCGCAACCGCCAGCAGTGTCGTCCCGAGCCACAGCGTTGCGGCGAAGAGCGAAGAGCAAATCCTGGTCTGCATCTACGACTTGCCGTTTCCAGCAGCTGGGGCGGGCTTTTCGCCGGCACTGCTTGTGTGTTCGGGCTCCGGTTTGAGAATGCCCGTCACCGAGTTCTCCTCGTCAAGATATTTGCGGGCCACGGCGCGAACGTCGTCCACGGTGACCTGCTTCATCCGCTGAGGCCACGCTTCGACGTCCTCTATGGTCATGCCGGCGGCCAGCCGCCATCCATATTGGCGAGCCATCTTGGAGATGGAGTCGGAACTGTAGACGAACTCGGCAATCTGAGAGGCGCGCGCCCGGTCCAACTCGGCTTGGGTGACGCCGTTCTCGCGCAAGTCCTCGACCGTGCGATCGATCGCCGCCTCGATCTCCTCGGGCGCGGTCTTTGGTCCGGCAATGGCATAGAAACCCAAGCGCCCCGAATCGAGCCCGGAGTCGGAGTACCAGCCGCCTGCGGACGCAGCGACATGGTCCTTCATTACCAGCTGCTTGTAGATGCGGCTGGTGGCGCCATGAGCGGCGACGCGCATCAGCAGATCCAACGCCTCGGCCTCGCCGGGCTCCGCCGAGGCGTAACTCGGCGCGATGTAGTAGCGCTGCACGGTGGTGCGGCCGGCGCGCGGATCCTCCAACGTCACAGTGAGAGGCGCATCGTGCTCCGGCTCACTGGGACGCGCCCGCTGCTGCGCCTCGCCGTTGCGCGGGATCTTCCCGAAGGTCTTCTCGGCAAGCGCCTTTACGTCGTCCGGCTCGACGTCCCCAGCGACGATCAGGATGGCGTTCTCCGGCGCGTAAAAGCGGCGATAGAAGGCGAGCGCGTCCTCGCGGTCGAGCTCCTCCATCTCGTGTTCCCAACCGATGATGGGAATGCCGTAGGGATGGTTGCGATAAAGCGCGGCCATCATCTGCTCTTGGAGGATGGCGCCAGGATCGTTGTCGACGCGCGAGCGGCGCTCCTCGAGAATGACGTCCCGCTCGGTCGCCACGTCCTCCGGCGTCAGCCGAAGATTTGCCATGCGGTCGGCTTCCATCTCCATGACTTTGGGAAGACGGTCCTTGGCTACGCGCTGGAAGTACGCGGTCACGTCGTGATTGGTGAACGCGTTGTCGTCACCGCCATTCTTGGCAATGATCTTGGAGAACTGCTGGATGTTGTCGGTGCCCTTGAACATCAAATGCTCAAGGAAGTGTGCGATCCCGGAGGTGCCCGGCGGCTCGTCCGCGGCCCCTGCCTTGTACCAAACCATCTGAGTCGCGACCGGCGCGCGATGATCGGGGATAACGACGACTTGGAGCCCGTTGGCGAGGGTGAACTCGCTGACGCGCTCTGATTTCGCTTCTTCGGCAACGGCGGCAACCGGCATTGAAAGGCTCACACTGGCTAGAACCAGGCCAACACGAAGGAAGGCGGTCAATCGATCTTGCATCCACACCACCATTCGAACGAAGGCCTTTGGATTGGAATACGGGGCTCACGGCGCGCGGGAAAATAAGCCTAGTAGGCTGCTAGCGCCAATGCCTCATGTCGGGCCTCAGGCCGGGTTTTTCAAGAAATGGAAGCGCTAGATTGCGACCGACGCGCGAACCGGCCGGCGAAAAGGTGACGAACGAACTCTAGTACTCCCCCATGGCCCGCCCTTGGGAGGCTCTGTTGTAGCTATCGGGCGCCGCAGGCTTGAACTCTTCCATGTTCTGGCTGGGCAAGGGCGCCTGCGGAACATGCGGTGTGTTGGGCGCGGACCGAGTCTGGGCGACAGTGGGCGCCCGATCGGACGGATCCGGCGCGGGCACGTTGGGGACGGGCTCTTCCACCGTCTTGTCGCCACCCAATAGCTTGTCGAGCAGCGTTTCCTTACCCGCATAGGGGTTCAGCGGGTCGGCGGCCGCCTGGGCCTCAGCCTTCTTGGTATTCTCTTGCTCGATGACGCGGACGCGCACCTTCTCCGGGTCGTCCGGCCAATCCTGGCGGGCCGTGGACACGGCGGCAGGGCTTTGGGTCGGCGCCGGCAATTGTTGGACGTTGGGCGGGACCATGAGCGGCGGGCGCTCACTCATCTGGACGTCGGCCTGCTGCCTGCTGCCGGACATTCCCATATAGTCGAAGACCTTGCCTTCGAACTCGACGCCGCCGCAGCCGCCAAGGAGGCTCGCGCAGGCAAGCGTGCCCGCGAGCGCGACCGTTCGACCGATGCTGGTTATGGCGCCAAGGTGCCCCAAATTTTCCCCTCAAAATCCGGCAAACCCCGGATCTAGTTACATTTTGGAGGGGTTTCCGGCCTTTTTGTGACCCCCGAAGAATGAGTCATACAGAAGTCCGATGACCCCGGCAACTATGGCCACATCGGCGATATTGAAGATGTACCACTGGAAGCCGAAAGCGTGGAAAGCGTAGAAATCCGCCACCGCGCCGTAGGCAATCCGGTCAATGGCGTTGCCAATGGCCCCGCCGACAATCAGCCCAATGGCGACGGCCGCCAGCGGCGTGGTGACCCTGGCAAGCCAGACAATGAGCGCCAGGCTGGCCACGATCGCGAAGGCGATCAGCGCCACGCGGCCGAGCGTGCTGTCCTGGGGCAAGAGGCCGTAGCTGATGCCCTTGTTCCACGCCAGAACCATGTCGAAGAACGGCGTCACCGTGACCGTGCCCTTGGCGCCGATGTCATAGACATGGAGCATGTAGAGCTTGTTGGCTTGATCGATGAGCGCCGTAGCTGACGCGACAGCCAGACCGAGTGGCGAATTGGGTCCCCAAAGCCAATGACGGAGCATGGCGTTACCGGCCCTTTCGCCCACGTGCATCGAACTGGCGCACGGCGTCGGCATCGCGCGGCGACAGCGTCGGAAACTCAAGATCGGCACCGACATCCGGCGAGATCTTCCAGGACCGCGCGCACTTGTTCCCTTTCGCGGCGGCAAAGACCACGGCCACGCCCGGCACGTCGTCGAGACGGAAGGCGTCCCTCGGCCCCTCCTCGGGGATCAGCGTCGCGCCACTGGTAATGGCGATCTCAGCGAGATCGATGCCACTGAGCGCATCGCGCAATTCCTTGTCGGCAACATAGACCTTGGGCGCGGCTTCAAGGCTCGACCCGATGCGGCCCTCTTTCCGCTCGATCTCCAGCGCGCCCGTGACTACGCGGCGCACGTTTCGAACCTTCCGCCATTTCTCGGTGAGCGCGTCGTCGCACCACTCAGGCGCCACATCGGGGAACTGCCGCAAATGAACCGAGCCTTTGTCCTCCGGGAAGCGGGTCATCCACGCCTCCTCCATGGTGAAGCAGAGCATCGGCGCAAGCCACGCGGTGAGCGCCGCGAACAGACGGTCCATGACGGTGAGCGCGGCGCGGCGCACCACACTGTCGGAAGCGTCGCAGTAGAGCGCGTCCTTGCGGATGTCCAAATAGAAAGCCGACATGTCGTTGACGCAGAATTTGAACAGCGCGTGGAAGATGCGCTTGAAGTCGTAGGACCGGTAGCCCTCCCGTACCAGCCCGTCGAGTTCGGAAACCCGGGCCAGCATGTAACGCTCCAGCTCCGGCATCTCATCATGCGGCACGACGAGGTCGTCGCGATAGTGCGCGAGATTGCCGAGCAGGAAGCGCAGTGTGTTCCGCAAGCGCCGGTAGGAGTCGACATTGGCCTTGACGATGTCCGGACCGAAGCGAAGGTCCTCGGTGTAATCGGAGCTCATGGCCCAAAGCCGCAAGATCTCTGCGCCCGACTGCTTGATCACGTCCTGCGGCGCCACGACGTTGCCGAGCGACTTGGACATTTTGCGGCCCCGCTCGTCATTGACGAAACCATGGGTAGCGACCGCGCCGAAAGGCGCGCGGCCGCGCGTGCCGCATCCCTCGAGCAGCGAGGACTGGAACCAGCCGCGATGCTGGTCGGAGCCTTCCAGATAGAGGTCCGCCGGCCATTTCAGGTCGGGGCGCGCCTCCAGCACGAATGCGTGGGTGCAGCCGGAGTCGAACCAGACATCGAGAATGTCGCCGGCCTTCTCCCAGTCGCCGGGACTGTCGACGAGTCCGTCGAGGAAGCGCTCTTTCGCGCCATCCACGAACCAAGCGTCGGCTCCTTCCGCCTCGAAGGCGCTCACGATCCTGTCGATCAGCTGACCCGATCCATCAAAGTCCCGGCGCGGAATGACGTCGCCGGTTTCTTGGTGCACGAACACGGTGATCGGTACGCCCCAGGCCCGCTGGCGCGACACAACCCAGTCGGGCCGCGTCTCGACCATGCCCTTGATGCGCTTCTCGCCTTGCGGCGGCACGAACTGCGTTCCGTCGATGGCGTCAAGCGCTCGGGCGCGCAAAGCCTCGCCGCCCTCGAAGCCGCGGTCCATGGCGATGAACCATTGGGGCGTCGCACGAAAGATGACCGGCTTCTTGGAGCGCCAGGAGTGCGGATAATCGTGCTTGTAGCGTGCGCGGGCGATGAGCGCGTTCGCCTCGGCCAAGGCCTTAATGACCGCCTCGTTGGCATCACCGAACTTGCCCTTGTCGTTGACCACGCGGCTGCCTTCGAAGCGTGGCGCTTCGCTTGTGAAGAAGCCGGCTTCGTCGACGGTGAAGGGAATCGTGGAATCGATATCGCGCTGGCGAAGCAAGCGCTCGTTCGCCGACCAGACCTCGAAGTCGTCCACGCCGTGGCCCGGTGCGGTGTGCACGAAGCCGGTGCCCGTCTCCTCGGTGACGTGCTCGCCGGACAGGAGCGGCACCATGAACCGGTAGTCGCTCTGCCCGCGCAAAGGATGCGCGCACATGGATTGGCGCAGCATCTCGGCCGTGACGTCGCCTTGCCGCGACCAGCCGTCGATCCGCGCGGCTTCCTTGACTGTCTCGGCAAGCGCATCGGCGAGGATCAATCGCTCGCCGACCTTGGCCCAATTGTCTGCCGGCGCCTGGGTGACCTCATAGAGCCCGTATGAGATGGACGGCGAATAGCTGATGGCGCGGTTGCCTGGAATGGTCCAGGGCGTGGTGGTCCAGATGACCACGGAGGCGTGTTGCAGCGCCTGCGGGTCCTGGCTGTCCTCGCTGGCGAACATCACCGGGAACTTCACGTAGATCGTCGGGCTCTCGATCTCCTGATACTCGACCTCGGCTTCGGCCAGCGCGGTGCGCTCCACCACGGACCACATCACGGGCTTGGAGCCGCGATAGAGCAGGCCGTTCATGGCGAACTTTGTCAGTTCGCGGGCGATCGTCGCCTCCGCCTCGTAGCTCATCGTGGTGTAGGGGTGGTCCCAATCGCCCTCGACGCCGAGCCGCTTGAACTCCTCGCGCTGCACGTCGAGCCATTTGGCGGCCTCGTCGCGGCATTCGCGCCGGAACGCGATCAGCGCATCGGTATCGCTCAGGTCCGGCTTGGCGCGGCCCTTGGCGCGGTAGTTCTCCTCCTCGACCTTCCACTCGATGGGCAGGCCATGGCAGTCCCAGCCCGGCACGTAGTTCGCGTCCTTGCCCATCATGGCATGCGAACGGGTGACGGCGTCTTTGAGGATCTTGTTGAGGGCGGTGCCGATATGGATGCGGCCATTGGCGTAAGGCGGCCCGTCATGCAGCACGAATTTCGGGCGGCTCATCGCCTCCTCGCGCAAGCGGTCGTAGAGGCCCATCTTGGCCCAACGCTCGAGCAGCTCCGGCTCGCGGCGTGGCAAGCCCGCCTTCATGGGGAAGTCGGTCTTGGGCAGGAACAGCGTCTCGCTCCAGTCCCGCTCCACTTGCGGCTGAACGCGCTTCACTGCGGGCTTCGGTGTGGCTTTGGGCTTCGGTGCAGCTTTCCGGGCCACGGGCTTCTTTGCCGCCGCCTTCTTGGGGCTCACAGTGCGCGTCCTTTGCGCGGCGCGCTTCTTGGGTGCAACGCGCTTGTTGGCCGGCTTGCGGGCCTTCGCCTTGGACGTTGGGCGCCGCTTGGTGACCGTCTTCTTTGGTTTGGCTTTGGTGGCCTTGCGCTTGGCCGTGACTTTGCGCTTCGGAGCGGCTTTGCGCGTCGTGGACTTCCTTGTCGTGCGCTTCTTTTTGGACGCGACGCGCTTTTTGACTGTGGGGCGCCGCTTGGCCGTAGCCTTCTTGGCCGTGGCCCTTTTGGCGGCGGCTTTACGCTTTGGTGCCGCCTTCCGCTTAGTTGCCACTTTGCGTTTGGCCGCGGTCTTCCGCTTCGCGGCCGCTTTCGGCGATCCAGCCGTCTTCGTGCGCTTTGCTTTTCGCGCGACCTTGCGTCTGGCGGCCGGTTTGCCGCTCTTCGTTGTCTTTGCCATGGTTTTCTTGTCCGCCCGAGCCTCGATTCGATGTGCGAGGCGTTCTAGCAACCGGCCTCGCCACAATCTAGTGCCCGGTCGGCCAGCACGTCCCCAAGCGTGAAACGCCGCATGGGATCGTCCGCGTCGACCGCGGCCAGGATCTCCTGGACCTGGCTGCAATCGTCGGCCATTTGGGCCGCCAGCGCCTCGGCACTTTCGAAGGTGTGGTCAGGCCTCACAAAATCGATGAATTCGACCTCGACCTCATGGTCGTAGAGATCGCCCGAGAAGTCGAGGAGATAGGCCTCCAGTACCGGCTCATCGCCCGCGCCAAAGGTGGGACGCGGGCCCACATAGCCTGCGGCGTGATGGCGCTCCCCGGCGTGGTGCACGCGCATGGCGTAAATCCCGTGGCAAACGTCCTGCCCCGGCGCCAGCTTGAAGTTGAGCGTCGGGAAGCCGAGGTCCTTGCCGCGGCCAGCGCCCTTGCCCACGCGCCCCCGCGCGCGCCACCAATAGCCAAGCTGCTCGGCCGCCTCGCGCACCTCGCCGCGCCGCAAGTGCTCGCGGATCGTGCTCGACGAGAAGGTGACGCCACCCGCCAAGGTGACGGGTGAGACCACGTCCACGCCAAACCCTCTCGTTTTGCCAATCAAGGCCAGGTGATCGACGGAGCCGGTGCGCCCTTTGCCGTAGACGAAGTCGTAGCCCACCACGACGTGGCTGGCGCCGAAGCCCTCACCCACTACCTCGTTGGCGAAGTCGTCGGCGGAGAGCGACGACATCGCCTTGTCGAAGCTCAGCACGAAGGTCTGGTCGAGATCCAGCGCCTCCAGCAATTCGAGCTTCACCGGCAGCGGCGTCAGCCGGAAGAAGGGCTGGTCGGGTGCGAAGAATTCGCGCGGATGCGGCTCGAAGATGACCGCGCCGGCACGGCGGCCTTCGGCGGACGCGATCCGCCTCACCTCGTTGAGCACGGCTTGATGGCCGCGATGGACACCGTCGAAATTGCCGATCGCCAAAACCGCGCCCTTCAGAGCCGGCGGCGTGTCCCGCCAGGAGCGGACGATGTCCATCGGAACTCCTTCGATTGGCGCTATTGGCCTGCCGCTTTGCGGTCGACCATCATGAGCGCCTCGCCTGCGAGCACGGTCTTGCCGTTCACCGAGCAGTCGCAGGCGAGCGCCACACGCGCCTTTTCGGTGTCGACGGCGGTAATCTTGCAGGTCGCCACAACCTCGTCGCCAATATAGACCGGCCCCTTAAACTTCATGGTCTGGCTCATATAGATGCAGCCAGGCCCGGGCAGCTTGGTCCCAAGCACCGTGGAGAACAGGGCGCCCGTCAGAAAGCCGTGGGCGATGCGCTTCTTGAACATGGTGCCGGCCGCGAAATCATCATCGATATGAACCGGATTGATGTCGCCGGACAGTTTGGCGAAGGCCCTCACGTCCTCGTCGGTAATGGTCTTGGAGACGCTCGCCTCCATATCGGGGGAGAGGTCCTCCAAATAATAGCCGTGACCCAGGCTCGCGGTGCTCGTCATATGTGTTCCCTGCTTGATTTGTCGGGTTGTTGAAGCTGGGCAAAATAACGAAGGGATTGCTGCGCCGCAACAAGGCGCCCCAGCCAATTCATCCGCACACGTCTAAAAATGCCGTGCTTAACCCCCCGTTCACGGCCACTCGTTAGGGTCTAAGCCTGATTTTTCACCCGCAGAAGGTCTCCTTTGGGCCGCCAAACCAGGCTCTTGTCTGGCGGAGGATTAGCGAAATGGCTTTCGATCCAGGCATGCCGGTGCTCGTCGTCGACGATATGAAGCAGCTTGGTTTCGCCGATGTCGACGAGGCGAATGACGGCAATGCCGCGCTCGGCATGATGCGCGAGACGGACGATGGCCTCGTCATTTCGGATTGGAATATGGAGCCGATGACGGGCTTCGAGTTGCTGCGCGAAATTCGCGCCGACAATCACCTGTCGCGCACGCCTTTCATCATGGTCACGGCAGAGTCGAAGACCGACAATGTGGTCACAGCGAAAAAGGCCGGTGTGAATAACTACATCGTCAAGCCGTTCAACGCCGCAACGCTCAAGTCGAAGATCGACGCCGTTTTCAGCGCGGCCGCTTAGGCAGATTCCCGACTCTCAATTCCGCAAAAGGACTTTCATGGACCAGACTGACAGGCCCATGGTCGCGGGCACGCCGCAAGGCCGCTACAAGATGGCATGCACTTGCGGCGCCGATTCCGTTTCGGAGGAGGTCGTCGCCCTAACGAACACGCTGCGCGAGCTCGCCGCTATTCGCAGCACCGCTGAGGATGCCGCCACGCGCATCCTCGATTCCGCCGAAGGTCTCCTGGCCATGGCCGGCAAGAATGAAGCGGAGAAGGCGGAAGAAGCCATTCTGTCGATCATGACGGCCTGCGGCTTCCACGATATCGTCGGCCAGCGCGTGACCAAAATCACGGAGACGCTGGACCAAGTCATCGCCGCCAGTCACGGCGAGGTGGCCGCAAAAGCGCGCAAGCCCAACGCCTCCAACTCGGTCTCGGCCAAGTCCGAACCGGGCATCGCCCTCGAGGGCCCTGCCCTGCCGGGCGCGAGTAAAGATCGGGCCCAAGATCAGGCCGGGGTCGACGCTCTCTTTAGCGACAAACGCTAGCGCTACCAGTTAAGGCCGCGCATCGCGGCGATAGGCCGCCGCACTGTCTGCGCGAACAGCTCATTGAGATGGGGCGCATCGAGCGCTTGGCCTCCCTCGCCCGGCGCATGCAGCGCACTTGCCACGAACACCGCATCGATCCCAAGCGCGGCGGCGCCGGCGATGTCCGTGTTG
>NZ_JBFFQD010000012.1:0-53341 GCF_041573655.1 Methyloceanibacter sp. | reverse complement strand
GACGCGGCCTTGGCCGCCTTCTCCGCTTACGGCAGTGACGCCAAGACAGACCAGCAAGCGCAAGGCGCGCTGGAAAATGCGCGAGGGCTCGATGGCGAGGCGCGGGCAAACGCACTACGCGCTCTGTTCCTCACGCAGAAGGGCACGCCTGCCGCCAATCTCTGCACCAAAGGCTTCAAGGATGCCGCGCCCGATATCGGCGCGATGCTCGACGCCGCTAAAGGCCCGTTCGCCGCGCTGGAGACGGACTTGGCGCACCTTCGCGTGGCCGAAGCGAGCGGCGCGGTCATCGTGCTCGCCGATGCGATCCTGGCGGACTACGAAGGCCGAAAGATTCGCAACGGGGTGCTCGACTACGACGACTTGATCATCAAGGCACAGCATCTACTGTCGCGCACAGGTGCGGCGGCCTGGGTGCTCTACAAGATCGACGGGGGTGTCGACCATATCCTGGTGGACGAGGCGCAAGACACGAACCCCGAGCAATGGTCGATCATCGAGACGCTGGCGGATGAGTTCTTCGCCGGGCGCGGCGCCGGCGAGCAAACGCGCACGCTTTTCGCCGTGGGCGACGAGAAGCAATCGATCTACAGCTTCCAGGGCGCCAATCCGGCGCGCTTCGGCGCCGTGGGCCAGGCTTTCAGCAAACGCGCGCAAGCCGCGCAGATCAAATGGCACAAGGTGCCGCTCAACGTGTCGTTCCGCTCCACGGTTCCCGTGCTAGCTGCGGTGGATCATGTGTTCGGGCAGGACCACGCGGCGCAAGGGCTGACCTTCGCCGAGAACACCATCATCGAGCATCACGCCTTCCGCCAGGGCGAGGCGGGGCTCGTGGAGCTTTGGCCGGTCGAAACGACGGACAAGCCGGAGCCCGCCGAGCCGTTCGAGCCCTGGACCGAGGACGTCAGTGGCGCGGATGCGGTCGATACGCTGTGCAAACGCATCGCAACTCAGATTCGCCGCTGGCTGGATAGTGCTGAGCCCCTGCCCTCGCAAGGACGCCCCATTCAGCCCGGCGACATTCTGATCTTGGTGCGGCGGCGCGATCCCTTCACCGCGCCAATGATCCGCGAGCTCAAGCGGGCAAAGATTCCCATCGCCGGCGCCGACCGCATGCGGCTGATGGATCAGCTAGCCGTGCAGGATCTCGTGGCGCTTGCCGACGTGCTGCTTATGCCGGAGGACGACTTGGCGCTCGCAGTGGTGCTGAAGAGCCCGCTATTCGGCCTCAGCGAAGACGATCTGTTCGCGCTGGCGCACGATCGCAAAGGATCGCTGTGGGCGGAGCTCGTGGCGCGGCGGGACGAGGAGAAATTCACCGAAGCTGCAACGCGGCTTGCCGCCTGGCTCGGTCACGCGGACACCCTGCCACCTTACGAATTCTTCGCCGAGCTGCTCGGGGCCGACGGCCAGTTGATGCGCAAGCGCATGCTGACGCGGTTGGGGCCGGAGGCGGCCGAAGCGATCGATGAGTTTCTCGACGCCGCCCTCGCCTACGACCGGGACTCCACGCCGTCGCTGCAAGGCTTCGTTCACGAACTGCGCCATGGCGAGATCGACATCAAGCGAGACATGGATCAAGACCGCGACGAGGTGCGCATCATGACCGTGCATGGCGCCAAAGGCTTGCAAGCGCCGATCGTCATCTTGCCGGACACGTGCACGAACCCGCGCGGTCAAGGCCCGCGCATCTATGAAGCGCCGCGCCCCGGACAGCCGCCCGGTGAGGTGGACCACCTTTTGTGGCCGCCGGCGGGGCATTCCAACGTGCCTGGGCTGGCGACGGCCAAAAGCGCCACGGAGAGAGCCGAACGCGACGAATATCACCGGCTGCTCTACGTCGCCATGACGCGTGCCTGCGACCGGCTCTATATCTGCGGCTGGCAGGGCGTACAGCGCCGCGACAAGAACTGTTGGTACGATCTCGTCGCTGAGGGCCTTGAGCCTCACCTCAGCCAAACCGATGGTGACGACGGCCTCACCGTTTCCCGCATGACCTCATCGCAGAAAAAACCCGCCAAGGACGCAGCCACGCCGGCCACCGTGCTGGAGACGCCACCGCTGCCGGACTTCGCCCTGACGCCCGCGATGCCGGAACGCGTGCGCACACGGCTCGCGCCGTCGCATCTTGCGCTAAATGCCGCAAGTGAAGGCGATGGCAATGGCGGTAGTGATGGCGCGTTCGGTCCGGAGCAGCCGCCGCTTGGGCCAAGCGCGCTGGCCGGCGATCTGCGTTTCGTGCGCGGAGGCCTCGTGCATGCGCTGCTTCAGCACCTGCCCGAGGTACCTGCGGCAGAGCAGGAGCGTGCGGCGCGTAGCTTCGTGGCGGCCCGCGGCGTAAGCCTGCCCGATACGCTAAGGGAGGAGATCGTCGGCGAGACGCTCGCCATTGTGAGAGATGCGACGTTCGCGCCTCTGTTCGCGCCCGGAAGCCTTGCCGAAGTCCCCGTAGTGGCGCGATTCGGCGACGGCGAAGATGGTTTCGATCTCGAAGGCCAGATCGACCGGCTCGCCATTTTGGACGGCGACCTCCTGATCCTCGACTACAAGACGAACCGTCCGCCGCCCACAACGCCCGGTGAGGTGGCGCAAAGCTATATCAACCAGCTCGCCGCCTACCGGCTGGCGCTCGGCAAGATGTTTCCGGGAAAGCCGGCACGCGTGGCCTTGCTGTGGACCGACGGGCCGCGGCTCATGGAGATCCCATCAACTTTGCTTGAGGCCGCCGAGCACGACATGTTGAGCCGCGGGCCAGCCTTGACGCGTTGAGGGGGCGCACCTAGGTTCCGGTGGCTAGATCGGGCGCAAAACTGGCCCAGCCGGCGGTTAGGAGAAAAGCGAATGGCGATTGATACGGTTTCCGACGATACATTCGACGCCGAGGTGCTCAAGTCCTCGACACCTGTTGTCGTCGACTTTTGGGCCGAGTGGTGCGGCCCCTGCCGCCAGATCGCGCCCGCGCTGGAAGAAATCGCCTCCGAACTCGGCGGCAAAGTGAAGATCGCCAAGCTGAATATCGACGAGAACCCCGCTACGCCAGGCACTTACAATGTCCGGGCAATCCCGACGCTGATTCTGTTCAAGGACGGTGAGGTGGTGGACACGCTCCGCGGCGCTTACCCCAAGAACCATCTCGCGGCGTGGATCGGGGGCGCCGTCGACGGCCCCGTTAGCGCGTAACGCATTTATGCATGCAGCTTGAGGACGTGGCCCGCGAGGTAGAGCGAGCCGCAGATCAGCACGCGCGCCTTCTGCCCGCGTGACGCGGACCGCAGCAGCGCTTCCGGCACACTGTTGACTGCAACCGTATCGAAGCCTTCGGCGCGCGACAGCTCCGCCAAACTTTCGGCGTCGAAGGCGTTCGGCTCGCCCGGGATCGGAACGGTGTAGACGCGTTCCACCAATCCTTTGAACGGCGCAATGAAGCGCCGGGCGTCTTTGGTCTCCATCATGCCCCAGATCACATGCACGGGGCGCGGAACACGCTCGTCGAGTTCGGCCAGCGTATGGGCTACGGCCTGCCCGCCAGCCGCGTTGTGTCCGCCATCGAGCCAAATCTCGGTGCCGTCTTCGGTGTAGGCATACAAGCCCCCCACGGAAAGCCGTTCGAGCCGCGCGGACCAATGCGCCTCGCTCACGCCGTCTTCGAGGGCGCGGGGCCCCAGCGCATCGCCGAAAGCAATGCTCGCGGCGGCGATCGCGGTGCCGGCATTATCAATCTGGTGATGCCCCGCCAGCCGCGGGAGCGGCAAGTCGACAAGGCGCGACGCCGTCTGAAAGACCAAGCGGCCTTGCTGCTCGTACATGTCGAAGTCGCGCCCAGCCACGTGGAGCGGCGCGCCGAGCTCTTGGGCGCGGGCCTCGATGACGTCGAGGGCCTCTTGGTCCTGACGGCCGACGACGCAAGGCACGCCAGCTTTCAGGATGCCGGCCTTCTCCCCGGCAATCTCCGTCAGCGTCTCGCCGAGGAATGAGACGTGATCAATGGAGATCGGCGTGATGATGGTGAGCAGCGGTTTCTTGACCATGTTGGTGGCGTCAAGCCGGCCGCCGAGACCCGTCTCCAGGAGGAGCAGATCGGCCGGCGCCTCCGCGAAGGCGAGAAAGGCCGCGGCCGTGGTGACCTCGAACAGCGTGATCAGCTCGCCGCCATTCGCCGCCTCGGCGCGGGCGAGGCAGTCGACGAGGACATCCTCGGCGATGGGTGCGGCGCCGTCGGGACCGGCAAGAACGATGCGTTCGTGAAAGTCGACGAGATGCGGCGAGGTGTAGAGATGAACGCCCTTTCCCATCGATTCGGCGATCGCGCGCAAGAACGCCAGCGTCGAGCCCTTGCCGTTGGTGCCTGCCACATGCACGACGGGCGGCAGCTTCTCTTGTGGATTGCCCAGCGCGTCGAGCACGCGCTCGATCCGCCCCAGCGAAAGATCGATGGACTGCGGGTGAAGCTTCTTGAGACGCTCCAGCAGCGTGTCACTCGTTGCCGAGCGGGGGCGGGGCGCAGCGCGCCCGCCGCTATAAGGTAATGTGGTCAACCCTCAAAGGACCTTAGGCGTTCTGCGGCGGAAGTTGATTAGCGCCATTGCCGGGGGCCTTCGTCAAGGCCTCGTCGTCATTCTGTTCGCCCTCGCCTTCGCCCTCGTGGTCGGCGGCCAGACCGTTTCCAGGCCGCGGCTTGTCCTCCGGCGCCGGCAGGGCCGGTTGTGCGCCGTCTGCCGCCACCTCCGCCACCGGCGCAATCTCGATGTCGTGGCCGAGGCGGCGATGCGTCAAGAGACTGCAGATACGCGCCAGCGTGCCGCGCAGTTCGTGCCGGTGCACGACCATATCGACCATGCCGTGGGCATGGAGATACTCGGAGCGCTGGAAGCCGTTTGGTAGCTGCTCGCGGATGGTCTGCTCGATGACGCGTGGGCCCGCAAAGCCAATCAACGCGCCCGGCTCGGCGATATGGATGTCGCCAAGCATGGCGTAAGAGGCGGTCACGCCGCCCGTGGTCGGATGGGTGAGCACCACGACGTAAGGAAGCTTCGCCTCGCGCAGTTCCTCGACGGCGACCGTCGTGCGCGGCATCTGCATCAGCGAGAGAATGCCTTCCTGCATGCGTGCCCCGCCCGAGGCCGCAAACAGAATGAAGGGCGCTTTGCGCACGAGCGCGGCGCGCATGGCCGCGATCACCGCCTCGCCTGCGGCAGTGCCGAGCGAGCCCCCCATGAAATCGAAGTCCTGCACGGCGGCCACGACGGTGTCGCCGTTAAGCTTGCCGATACCGGCGAGCACCGCATCGTTGAGCCCCGTCTTGCCGCGCGCATCCTTCAGGCGATCGGTGTAGCGGCGCTCGTCACGGAACTTGAGCGGGTCCGTCGGCACTTCCGGAAGATGGATCGCGGCGAACTTTCCGTTGTCGAAGACGGACTTCAGCCGGGCCGGGCCCGACATGCGCATATGATAGTTGGACCCCGGAACGACGAACTGGTTCGCCTCCAGGTCCTTGTAGTAGATCATCTGCCCGGTCTCGGGGCACTTCACCCAGAGATTGTCCGGCATGTCCTTCTTCCGAAGGATGTTCCGGATTCTGGGTCTTACGACGCTGTTGATCCAGTTCACGGGTCTAACTCTCTCACTATGCCGTTTCAGACGGCAGCCGCCTCGACCTCGGGCCGCAGGGCGGACGACAAATGCTCCACAAGCTCAAGCAGGCACGGCTCGGTTTCCTTCGTCGCCTTGCCACTGTCATCGAGGCTCTCGGCGATCGCGGCGACCAGCGCGGATCCAACGACCACGCCTTCAGCCACGCCCGCCAGCGCACGCACCTGCTCTTGGCTCTTCACGCCGAAGCCGACGGCAATCGGCAGCTCCGTATGCGCTTTGAGCCGCGCCACATGCTCGCCGACGGCCGCGATGTCCGGCGCCGCCGTGCCGGTGATGCCCGCGATGGACACATAGTAGACGAAACCCGAGGTATTCGTGAGCACGGCCGGCAGGCGCTTGGCATCGGTAGTCGGCGTGGCAAGCCGAACGAAGTTCAGCCCACTCCGGGCCGCGGCCGGGCGAAGCTCCTCGTCTTCCTCAGGCGGCATATCCACCACGATCAAACCATCGGCACCGGCGTCCACCGCATCGGTGATGAAGCGGTCAACCGGATACACGTATATGGGATTGTAGTAGCCCATAAGCACTACCGGTGTTGTGTCATTTCCTTTGCGGAACTCTCTAACCATGGAGAGCGTCTTTTTCATGGTCTGGCCGCCCTGGAGCGCCCGCACGGAGGACGCCTGGATCGCCGGCCCATCAGCCATGGGGTCGGAGAAGGGCATGCCAATCTCGATGATATCGGCGCCCGCGCCCGGCAACCCCTTGAGCATGGCGAGCGAGGTCTCGTAGTCCGGGTCGCCGGCAGTGATGAAGGTTACGAGCCCAGCGCGGCCCTCGCGCTTCAGCGCGGCGAATTTCTGGTCGATCCTCGTCATGCTCACATTTCCATCGAGAGGTGCTCGGCGACGGCAAAGATGTCCTTGTCACCGCGGCCGCACATGTTCATGACCAGGAGATTGTCCGCTGGCAGCGTCGGCGCAAGCTTCCGCACATAGGCCAGGGCGTGGGACGGCTCAAGCGCCGGAATGATGCCTTCGAGCTTGGTGCAGAGTTGGAAGGCATCGAGCGCCTCCTTGTCCGTCACCGCTACGTAAGCGACTCGGCCGGAATCCTTCAGCCAGGCGTGCTCGGGGCCGACGCCCGGATAGTCGAGACCGGCGGAGATAGAGTGACCGTCGATGATCTGACCGTCGCCGTCTTGAAGGAGATAGGTGCGGTTACCGTGCAGGACACCGGGCTTGCCGCCGGTCATCGATGCCGCATGGCCGTTCGGCGTATCGAGACCGTGGCCGCCGGCTTCCACGCCGTAGATCGCCACGGACGGATCGTCGAGGAAGGGATGGAAGAGCCCCATGGCGTTGGAGCCGCCGCCGATACAGGCCACTAGCGTGTCGGGCAGACGCCCTTCTCGCTCCATCATCTGCTCGCGTGCTTCCTTGCCGATGACCGACTGGAAGTCACGCACCATGGCCGGATAAGGATGCGGCCCCGCCACCGTGCCGATGATGTAGAAGGTGTCGTGCACGTTGGCGACCCAGTCGCGCAACGCATCGTTCATAGCGTCCTTCAAGGTGCCGGAGCCGGACGTTACCGGGTTGACCTCTGCACCTAACAGCTTCATGCGGAAAACATTGGGCTTCTGCCGTTCGATGTCGGTGGCGCCCATGTAGATCACGCAAGGAAGCCCGAAGCGCGCGGCGACGGTCGCCACCGCAACGCCATGCTGGCCGGCGCCGGTTTCGGCGATGATGCGCGTCTTGCCCATGCGCTTGGCGAGCTGGATCTGCCCGAGGCAGTTGTTGATCTTGTGAGAGCCCGTGTGGTTCAGCTCATCGCGCTTAAAGTAAATCTTGGCGCCGCCGAGATGCTCCGTCAGCCGCTCGGCGAAGTAGAGCGGGCTCGGGCGCCCCGCATAGTGGGCGTTGAGCGCATCGAGCTCGGCCCGAAAGGACGGGTCGGCCTTGGCATCCTCGTAGGCCTGCTCCAGATCGAGGATCAGCGGCATCAGAGTCTCGGCAACGAACCGGCCGCCGAACAGGCCGAAATGGCCGCGCTCGTCGGGACCCTCGCGATAGGTATTCAGTGCGTCGGTAATCGTCGTCATGATGCCTTGGCTTTAATAGGGGCGGCGCCACGCGCCGCCGCGATGAACTGGGTAACGAGGTCAGCGTCCTTCACGCCGGGGGCTGTCTCGACCCCAGAAGAGACATCGACCATCGCGGCGCCCGTCTGACGGACGGCTTCAGCGACATTGTCTGGGGCGAGCCCTCCCGACAGGGCGAACGGCGCGCGGGCGCCCGCAAGCACACTCCAGTCGAAAGCGACCCCGTTGCCGCCCGGCAGCGGCGCGCCTGGCTTGGCCTTGGCGTCGTAAAGAATGTGGTCGACGGCCTCGTAGGCGTCGGCGCGGGCGACATCCGCCGCCTCACCGACGTGGATTGCCTTGATCACCGCCAACCCCGTGCGCGCCTTGATGGCAGCCACGCGTTCAGGGGTCTCGGAGCCATGGAACTGTAGCACATCGGGGCGCACCTGCTCCACCACGGCATCGACCAGAGCACCGTCCGGATCGACCATGACGGCGACCGTGCGCACACGGCCCCGGGCAGCCGCGGCAAGCGCCGCGGCCTCGTCCAGGCCGACATTGCGCGGGCTCTTGGGGAAGAACATGAGCCCGACATAGTCCGCGCCGGCGCCGGCGGCGGCGTCGAGAATGGCGGGCGTTCGCACGCCACAAATTTTGACCTTGACCGTCACGGGGCTCTATTGGCTCTCGGGTGAGGGTTTCGCGGGCCTTTTCGGGCCTTATCGCGGGCTCACCCTATGAAATCCGGGGCTTCAAGTCCATCGCACTGCAACATCGGCGTTACCGGAGGCTCAATGCGACCCTGAGGCCGCAGACGCCCTCTCGCGCCAGCGCCAAGCCGCAACGCCCGCCCAGACGGCCTCCAGGACACCGAAGGGCCAGGCCCCTTGCAGGAAGCCGTAGGCCGAGCCCAGCAGGCAAGCGCCGGCGAAGGCCAGGATGTACCAATGGCTCCTCTCCTCCAGGGCGTAGGTGACCAGCATCGCGGTGACCGCGAGGAGACCGAAAACCGTGAGCGGGTCCATCCGCAGCCCGCTACTCGGCCGGCAGTTGCGGCCGCTGCCCTGCCGGATGGAGGTCTTCCAGCTCCTTCTCCAGGCGGTCCGCCTGACGCCGCCAGTCGCGGGCCTCCCGGGCCTCCTCGCGCGCGGTGCGGCGCCACTTGCCCTGGTTGAGCCAGGAGGCGATGCCGCCCACCACGAGGCCGATCGCGAACGCACAGAGCAGAAACAAGAAGAACGGCGCCTGAAGCGAGAGACCAGGCTCTGCGCCACCAAAGGGGTTGAGGATCAGGACCGCCGGATCGCGATTGACCACGGCCAACGCGATGAGCACCACGCCCAACGGCACGACGATGAGTGCGAGGATGAGCTTACGCCACACGAGCGGCTCCATAAGCGGCCGGCGAGCCTACGACTGGCTGTCACCGCTGTTCGGGTTCAGGCGCTCACGTAGTTCTTTGCCGGTCTTGAAGAAGGGTACGTACTTGTCCTCGACGAAGACCGTATCGCCCGTGCGCGGGTTACGGCCCTGACGGGCGGCACGGTGCTTCACCGTAAATGCGCCGAAACCACGCAACTCCACGCGATCGCCGCGCGCCAGCGCGCCCGTGATCTCATCGAGCACAATGTTGATGATACGCTCAACATCACGATGAAATAGATGCGGATTGGCGGCTGCCACCCGCTGAATCAGCTCGGATTTGATCATTCACGCCCCACGGGGCTGCAGCCATTGGTTGCCGCTAGCCCTACGCCCCCACTAGTTGGATGCAGGGTGCCAAACGGAGACAAGACCGTCAAGGTTCAGGCTGGCGGATGCCCGGTCGAGAATTAAGGCTAGCTTGCCGCCGGACACGCCCAGAATCGCGCTGGCGGAGTCGAACAGCAGGCCGAAAAAGCCCGCCGACTCGTCTTTTGGCTGCCATTGCACGACCTTTAGCCGGGTCGGGATTCCGTGCTCCTTGTTCAACCAGGCGAGGGCCGCGCGCTCCCCGCCGATCTGGTCGACAAGCTTCAAATTCACAGCCTGGCGGCCGGAATAGATGCGCCCCTCGGTGAGACCCGGAACCGATCCCGGCGAGATCTTGCGGCGCTCCTTCACCAGATCGACGAACCACACTTTGGCGTCCTCGACCATCTCGGCCGTCATCTCGCGAGCGCGTTCATCCGTGGGCTCGAACGGGCTCGGCACCGCCTTCAAGGGACCACTCTTGACCTCCTCGACCTCGATACCGACCGTCTTGAGCAGCTCGGTGACGTTAGCCCACTGGAAGATGACGCCGACGGACCCGGTGATGGTGTTCCCGTAGACAAAGATGCGATCCGTGGCGAGCGCCACGATATAGGCGGCGGATGTGGCGAGCGTCCCGCACGTCGCAACGACGGGCTTCTTCTCGGTAAGGCGGCGAATGGCATCGTACATCGCCTCCCCACCCGTGGTGGTGCCGCCGGGGCTGTTGATGTCGAGGATCACCGCGCGGACCTGGTTGGCCTTCGCCACCCGATCGATCAGCTGGAGCATCTTGCGGTCGTCGGTGATGACGCCGCTCACGTTGATGCGCGCGATGTGGGGAAGAATGCCGGCGGACCCCGCCATCTGCTTGTCGGAAAATATGATCACGCCCAAGGCCAATAGGCCCAGCACCACCGCGGCAACGCGCCAGGCGGTGACCCGCCGCTTGAGGCGGCGGTGCTCGATCACTCTTTCGGCGTCGAGAACCATGGCTTGCTCAGACCCTCCGGGTCACGACCTCGCCTACTCTTCGGACGATGCCTTGGCATCCGCTGCTTCGTCGTCTGTCTTGGCCTTGGCGGCACGCTTGCGCTTCGGCTTTTCGGCAGGCTCCTCTTCGGACGACGCCTCGGCCTCCGCCGCTTCGTCGTCTGCCTTGGCCTTGGCCGCGGTCTTGCGCTTGGGCTTGGGCTTTTCGGCAGGCTCCTCTTCGACGTCGCCGCTCGCCTTGTTCAGGGCCGCGCCGAGAATGTCGCCGAGAGACGCACCGGAATCCGTCGAGCCGTACTGGGCGACGGCCTCCTTCTCTTCGGCGATCTCGAGCGCCTTGATGGACGCAGTGAGCTTGCGTGTCTTGGGATCGACTTGCGTGACCACAGCGTCGAACTTCTCGCCGACGCCGAAACGGTCGGGGCGCTGCTCGGACCGGTCCCGCGACAAATCGGAACGGCGAATGAAGGTGGTGAGGTCCTGGTCGATGAGCTTGGCCTCGATGCCGTTGTCCTTGACGGCGGTGACCTCGCAAGTGACGCGCACGCCTTTCTTGAGCTTACCGGAGGCCGCTTCGCCCTCGAACGGATCGGGCGTGAGCTGCTTGATGCCAAGGCTGATGCGCTCCTTTTCGGCGTCTGCCTCCAGCACCACGGCCTTCACCGTGTCGCCCTTCTTGTAATCTTTGAGGGCTTCCTCCCCAGACTTGGACCAATCGAGATCCGACAGGTGCACCATGCCGTCGATGCCGCCCTCTAGGCCGACGAACAGGCCGAACTCGGTGATGTTGCGAACCTGACCTTCGATCTCAGCTCCGGCTTTGTGGCCGCCGGCAAAGGCGATCCACGGATTTTCCTGGGTCTGCTTCAGGCCCAAGGAAATGCGCCGCTTGTCGGGATCGACCTCAAGCACTTGCACCTCGACCTCTTGGCTCGTGGAAATGATCTTGCCGGGGTGAATATTCTTCTTCGTCCAGCTCATCTCCGAAACGTGGATCAGACCCTCAACGCCGGGCTCCAGCTCCACGAAGGCGCCGTAGTCGGTGATGTTGGTGACGGTGCCCTTGAAGCGCGAGTCGACCGGGTACTTGGCAGCGATGCCTTCCCACGGATCGGACTCAAGCTGCTTGATGCCGAGGCTGATGCGCTGGGTCTCCGTATTGATGCGGATGATCTGCACCTTCACGGAATCGCCGACATTCACGATTTCGCTCGGATGGTTCACGCGCCGCCACGCCATGTCGGTGACATGCAGCAGACCGTCGATGCCGCCCAGATCGATAAAGGCGCCGTAATCGGTGATGTTCTTGACCACGCCTTCGATGACTTGGCCCTCTTCGAGGCGCGCGACGATCTCGCTGCGCTTCTCGGCGCGGCTCTCTTCCAGGACCGAGCGGCGGGAGACGACGATGTTGCCGCGCCGGCGATCCATCTTCAGGATCTGGAAGGGCTGCGGTGTGTTCATGAGCGGCGTGACGTCGCGGATCGGTCGAATGTCGACCTGACTGCCTGGCAGGAAGGCCACTGCGCCGTCGAGATCGACGGTGAAGCCACCCTTCACGCGGTTGAAGATCACGCCTTCGACCTTCTCGTTGGCCTTATGCTTCTCTTCGAGCCGGGTCCAGCTTTCCTCGCGGCGGGCTTTTTCGCGCGACAGCACGGCCTCGCCGGCGGCATTTTCCACACGCTCGAGATAGACATCGACCTCGTCGCCCACGCCCAGATCGGTGGAGAGCCCAGGGACACCAAATTCTTTCAGGGGAACGCGGCCCTCGGTCTTCAGACCGACATCGATGACGGCAACGTCCTTCTCAATGCTGACGACTGTGCCTTTGACAACACTGCCTTCCTGAAGCGCGGTGCCAGACAGAGATTCCTCAAGGAGGGCTGCGAACTCGTCGTGGCTGGGTTGGCTAATCGCCTGCGGCTCGGTCATCTAGGCTCCTACTCGGCGTCCAAGTTCAAATACGCTCTCGGCGGCTTGAACCCGAGGCTTGGGGTTGATCCATGCGGCGAAGTCCTTGCGGAAACAGGTGCGGCAGGCCCATCCTGGCCGCCCGCCAGTCCGCTCGATTTCACCGCGGTAATGCTGTTCAAATGTGATGGTCCAGCACGAAATGGGCACAGCCTCAACCGGCTTGCCCTGCCTGGCCCATCGCAGCCTCGATCAGATCGATAGCTGCCCTGAACGCGGCGTCTATATCCAAATTTGTGGTGTCGAGCAAGGCTGCGTCTTCGGCCTGCCGTAAGGGGGAGGCCTCTCGGGTCCGGTCCCGCGCATCGCGATTGCGAATATCGGCGAGAACCTCGTCCTCCGAGATCCGGATCCCGCTCTCCCGGAGCTCCAAATATCGGCGGTGTGCCCGCTCCTCGGAGCTGGCCGTCACGAACAGCTTTACGTCCGCATCCGGGCAGATCACGGTGCCGATGTCCCGGCCGTCGATCACCGCTCCAGCCGGGTTTTTGGCGAATCTCCGCTGATATTCAAGGAGCACGGCGCGGACTTCGCCGTGCCGCGCAACGATGGAAGCCGCCTCTCCGACGCCCGCCGTCCGCAAGGCCGGGTCGTCAAGAGTGTCCACGTCGAGATGCCCCGCGGCAGCGGCAGCGACCGCCGGATCGGTCAAATCGTCGCCTCGCGCCACGGTATCGCGCGCCACCGCGCGGTACAGAGCACCCGTATCGAGATGCGGCAGGCCGTAATGCGCCGCGATGCGCTTGGCGACCGTTCCCTTGCCTGAGGCCGCAGGTCCGTCGATGGCGATGATCATGCGATCCGCGCTCCAAGCCCGCTCATCAGGGCCGCAAAGCCCGGGAAGCTCGTGGCGATCATGCTCCCGTCGTCGGCCGTGACCGGCTCCTCCGCCCCGAGCCCGAGCGTGAGGAAGGCCATGGCGATGCGATGATCCAAGTGGGTGGCGACCTCAGCGCCGCCCTTCACGGTGCGCGCGCCCCGGACGATCAGCACATCGTCATCGACCTCCACGTCCACGCCGCACGCGGCGAGCCCTTCGGCTGTCGCCGCAAGGCGATCGCTTTCCTTCACCTTGAGTTCAGCCAGCCCTTCCATGCGGGTCTCACCATCGGAGAACGCGGCGACCGCCGCCAGGACGGGATATTCGTCGATCATGGACGGCGCGCGCTCAGGCGGCACCCGGACGCCCTTCAAGGCGCTCGTCTTCACCCGCAGATCCCCGACCGGCTCGCCGCCTTCTTGGCGCGGGTCCAACACCTCAATCTCCGCGCCCATCTCTTGCAAGGTCTCGAAGAAGCCGGTGCGCGTCGGGTTCAGCAGAACATTCTCGACCACGATCTCGGAGTCCGGACAAATGAGTGCGGCGGCGACGAGAAAAGCAGCGGAGCTCGGGTCACCGGGCACGATTAGCGCCGCACCGCGAAGTTCGGCATCGCCGCAGAGGGTGATGGCGCGTGCGCCGTCGTCCAGCTCCTCGATGTCGAGCTCGGCGCCGAAATAGGCAAGCATGCGCTCGGTGTGATCGCGCGTGGAAAGCGGTTCGATCACCGTCGTTCGTCCCGGCGCATGGAGCCCCGCCAGAAGAACCGACGACTTCACCTGCGCCGACGGCACGGGCAACACATACTCAATGGGAATGAGGTCCGCCGTGCCGCGCACGGTGAGCGGCAGGGTGTCGCCTTCTCCCTCCACGCTAAGTCCCATCGCGGTAAGCGGCTCGAGCACGCGGCCCATGGGGCGGCGGCTTAACGAGGCATCGCCGGTAAACGAGGCGCACATGTCGTGCCCGGCGACAACGCCTAGCATGAGCCGGGCCGACGTCCCCGAATTGCCGAAGTCGAGCGGGCCTTCCGGCGCCCGCAACCCGCCCACGCCCTGGCCGAGCACTTCGACGACTCCATCCTTCTGGGACACGATCGCGCCGAGCGCCGCAACGACCCGCGCCGTCGCCAGTACGTCCTCAGAGTCAAGCAATCCGTCGATGCGGGTGCGGCCCGTCGCGAGCGCGCCCAGGATCAGCGCACGGTGGGAGATCGACTTGTCGCCAGGGACCTTCACGCGACCGGAAATGTGCGCGGATCGGCTGGCGGTCAGAGGCTGCGACATGGATTCCCGATACAGGTTTTGGGGCGTTCGATAGCTTTTGACACTCCGCATGAGGCGTGGCAATGGGGAGTCGAACAAGGGATAGCTTCGAGGAAAATCATGTCGAAACCCGCACGGGGAACCAAGCGCCTTTGTCCGGGCTGTGGTGCGCGGTTCTACGACTTGGGTCGCACACCAGTCGCCTGCCCCGCCTGCCAAGCCGCTTACCAAGTCACACCCCCGCCGCGGCGGGCGGAGCGCGCGCAGCCGGAGCCAGAACCGCCAAAGCCAAAGGTGGTGGAGGAGCCCGATCCTCCGGTGATGGGCGGCGCAGAGGTGATCAGTCTCGAAGAGGCCGGGGAGGCAGAGGAGGCCGCAGTCAAGGACGACGAGATCGTCGATATCGACGATGACGAGGACAACCCCGCCAGTGACGACGATCAGGACACCTTCCTCGAGCAGGATGAGGACGGGAACGACGACGTGTCCGACATTGTCCCCGACGGACCGAAGCAAGAAAGTTAGCCGAAGCGCCTTGAGGGCGCTCCCGTCCTTCGTATTTCTCTTGAACCGGGCTTGCACCCGGCCTAAGTGATGCGATCTGAATTTCCCCGCTTCCGGGACTTGGGCGACCCAAAGCCCAAACTCCAGCCTTCTGAAGGGGCCATAGCTCAGTTGGGAGAGCGCGTGAATGGCATTCACGAGGTCGGCGGTTCGATCCCGCCTGGCTCCACCAGACTTCCCGCAAAGACGCGTCCTGTCCGAGATCGGCGGCTCATCAGAAGCCGAGTTTGGGACGAGCGATCATCAGCCAAAGAATGCCGAGCACAGCGGCGAAGGCGGGAATGCCGAGCATGACCCATCTGCGGAACAGCGCGCGGTACGCGGCCGGAAGCGGCGTACCGGCTTGCGCGGCATCGGTGGCCAGATCGCGCATGCGCATTTGCAGCCACACGACCGGTAGCCAGCACAAGCCGATCACCACGTAGAGCGCGAGCGAGAGAAGTATCCACCCTGCCCAAAGGGAGTAACCGACCCACCAGACCAGCAGGGCTCCCGTGATCGGCTGCAGTACGACGGCCGTCAGGGTGAACACGAAATCGGCGATGACAACGATGTGCGCCACGCCGGCAACCAACCTTGCGTCGTTCGTGCGGCGCGCCATCAGCATGAAGAAGGCAATGCCGGCGCCCGTGCCAAGCAGAACGACGGCACCGATGATGTGCAGATATTTGAGCACGAAATAAGTGACCATCAGCGCTCCTCGAGGATCGCGAGCGCTATGAGGTTCAGCGCAAGGATCGGCAGGACCTTCAACATCAGCCCGAGCGGGTCGGCCCAGAGCTGCGGCAGCAAGGCCGTCCCCGCAACGACATAGGCAATTGAGAGGCAGAGAGCCGCAAGCAGCGCGAGGCGCGCCGTAGGACGATAGGCGATACCCAGTCCTATGAGAATGTCGGCAGCCGCGCCCAACGCAATGAGACGCGGACCGATCTCGGAGATGCCGCTTCGCCGCATCAGATCCAGGCCGGCCTCCCACCCTGGTCCGAGCGCGATCACGCCGGTAGCGATCCAGTACAGAACCAGCACCCCAAAAACGACGGGCTTGAGGAAGTAAAGCCGGGCAAACCACCGCTCTTGGACGGAGGCAGGCTCTGCGGCGAGCGCATCATGAAACGAACGCGGCTGGATGCCCGTGGCCGCGATCCACGCGGCGGGATCGCCGGCGACACCGCGCTCAAGCTCAAGCCTGGCGGTACTCCGCAGCGGCGGACGCCAACCGAGCCAGCTAAGCAAATCGCCCACCCCGTAGACGAGGCGGGCCAACACTGCTGGCATCCGTACGACAGTCGCCGGCTTCCAGCCGAGCCATCGACGATAGGCCGCAATCACTTCGACGAAACTGAGCCGGTCAGGCGTCGTTGGTTCCAACATCAACTTTGCGGGTGCGTCCGGCCTCAGAAAGAACAACACGGTCTCGACAAGATCGTCCAGCTGCACGACCTGAAAGGGCTGCACATCAGGTGGAGCCGGCAGAACGGGAAGAGCCGCAAGTCCGCGCAGAAGCGCGCTCCCGCCGAAAGCCCCGCGACCCGTAACGACCGAGGGCCGCAAGATCACCCAATCGACGCCGCGCGCCATCAAGGCCTTGTCGCCTTCAAGCTTTTTCCTGGAGAATTCCGTGGGCGCCGTTCGGTCGACGCCAATTGCCGAGATGTGAACGATCCTCTTCACCCCCAGCGCTTCGCAGGCCCTGACGAGAGCGCCGACAGCCTCCGCGTGAACCTTGGCCGTCTGGTCCCGTGGTCCGTCCTGTAGGACGCCCGCACAGTTCACGACCGCATCGATTCCCTTCAGGTGCGGATGCCAATCTTCTTCGTGTGTCAGCATGGCGAGATCGGCGACGATGCCATTGCCACGCACGGAGCGCGCAAGTCTTACGACGTGGTGACCCTCGGTCTGCAGGCGCGCCGAGACGGCGGCGCCAATGAGACCAGTGGCGCCAAGCACGAGGACGTTGAGAGGGGCTCGTGTGTCCCGCCGAGAGGTCTGTGGACCTGACCCCGATCAGGATCATCCGCTACCAACGACTTGTCCGAAGATCGGCGTCAACAATTTGCATCGATGAGCTGCTGAGACAGCCCCTTGATCGCATCATCGTCGGCGAGCGACAGGGACTTTTGGGCATCGGAACAGTTCTGCGCGGGGTCGCCGTTGTTTGCCGCTCTTAAGCCGTAGAACATCCCGGTGACCGCGTTCTCGGCCTTCGCATTGTCGATCAGCCGTGTGCAGGCCGCCATGACTTCGGCTTTGTTGCTCCCTTGGGTACACGCCGCGAAGTCCGCTTCGAACCCGTCATACGCAACCGCCTGCGCGGCAGCGATCAAAGTCAGAGCCGGCAAAAATCTGAGGACGACCATCATTGTCTCCGATTCCGAGAAAGGACCAATACGGAGGAGTGTAGGCGTCCGCGCCTACGCAATCGACCCCAAATGGTCACTCACGCCTTGAGGCTTGAGACCGCCTGCTCGAATGCCGGCTCCATGGCCGCATCGTCCTTTAGAGCCCAGGCGACAAGGCTCGCCCCTTCCAGCACGCTGAGCACCATGGCAGCGGCGCGCCTGACATCGAGGTCGGCACGAAGGGCGCGTTCGGTAACACCATCGCGCAACACGCCCTCAAGCCAATCGAGATGCAGCTCGAAGAAGTGCCGGACACGCTGCTGCATGGAGGCCGGAAGCGCGAAGGCCTCCGCCGACAACGCCCCGCAAAGCGGCATCATGCCGTCCTGCAGGCTACCGGTGAAGAAGGCGGCGTAACGGCGAAGACGCGGAAGCGCTTGCGGCTCGTCCTTGAGGATCTCGGCGAGCGCGACCTCGAACTCGACCAGGTAGGCGTCGATCAGGGCAACGCCCAACTCTTCCTTCGTGCGAAAGTGGTGGTGGATGCTTGCCTTGCGAATGCCGACACGCGCCGAAAGGTCCGCATAGCTGAATGCGGCGTAGCCTCGCGTCCTCAACAAGACTTCGGCTTCCTTCAGCAGCAGGCCCCGCGTGCTGACCGGCGGCGTCTCCGGTCTTGCCGCGCCGCTGCACTCGGTGGCGGGTTTAAGATCCACTTGCCTGCGTCTGCCCGGTGAATTCAGTTCCGTCCGTGTCGACGATGACGACGTCGAGATCGTTCTTCTCACCCTTGCCGAAGGTGAAGCGGAAGTTCGGGTTCGTCGAGATTGAGAACGTGCCGTCCAGCTTGAACACGAGCTCGCCGTCGCGCGTCACCGTCATCTCCTTCACGTAAAGCGCGGGGATGAACTTGGCGGTGTTGATGTCGAGCTGCATGCCGTTGTGGTTGGGATGCTTGACCATCACCTGGCCCGACCAGATCGGGCTCGACTTCAGCGCGGGCGTGAAGGTGCGCACGATGGTCTTGCCCATGCCCGCTACGTCCGCTTCGGGGTCTTTCGCCTGCATGGCGGCGCAACCGCCGGCGGCAGCCAGGAATTTCGTCGCCATGTGCAGACTGCCGTCCTCGAGCTCCAGGACAGCCCGGGCGTGTGAGAAATTGTCGACCCGCACGCGCGTGGAGAAGCTGCGCTCGCCGCCCGTGCCGGCTGCAGGGCCGTAGGTGAGCGTCGCCACTTTCGGGTCCGGGTTGTTGTCGATGAACAGCGACAGCGATTTAAGCTTGCCCTTCACGTGTGGCGGCACGCGAACCGTCAACGGCACGAGGGCGGCGTCCTCGACCTTCTGCGGCGTTTCGAGAACGACCATGCCGTCCTCTTCTTGGATGGGACGGTCGCCGAAGGCTTCGGCCTTGAGCGTCGGCCACATGTTCTCTTCGGCCTGCAGCGGCGGCGTCGACGCGATTGCCACGCCGGCAGCCAGCACCACGACGGCGAAACTTCGGGTCAGACCTTTCAGTCCATTGCACATGAGTCTCGTGCTCCTTCGATGGGGCGGGACGTTGTCGCTAGTCCCATTCAAGTTCTGCGAACGCCGCAGTGACGTTGCGCACATGGTATTGCCCGAACAGCTTCCAGGCGTCCTTCTCGGAGAACCCGGCGGTCTTGGTGGCCTCCGATAGGGTCTTCCCTTCCGCAATCTGACGGCGCACGTCGTCTGCGATCGCCGTGAGGTAGCGCTGCTCGGGTACGAGCGCTTGCGGCAGCTCCATGGTCTTGGGGCCGTGGCCCGGCACGACGCGTGCGGCGTTGCGCTTGCCGATCTCGTCGAGCAAGGCCAGCCAGCCCTTGATGGAGCCGTCAATCGTCGGCACGTGCACGGAGAACAGCAGATCGCCGAGAAACAGCGTATCGGTCTTGGTGTCGGTGACAATCAAGTCGTTGTCGGTGTGCGCCGTGGCTTGCGGCTCGAGCAGCAGTTCCCGGTCGCCGAGATCGAGCGTGGTCGGCTCCTTGATGAGACGTGTCGGCAGGATGATCTCGCTGCCTTCGAAGGCCTCCGGCCCAAGCATCTGTTCGTTCGCTGCCAGGTAGCTCTCTTTGCGGGTGCCGAGCGCACGCGCGAGCTTGTAGTGACCGACGAACTCAGGCTCGTCTTGGCTGAAGGCGGCGTTGCCCAACACATGGTCGGGATGCATATGCGTGTTGATCACGTATTTGATCGGCTTGTCGGTGACGGCGCGGATGGCCTCGCGCAGCTCCGCGCCCATCTTGGCGCTGCCGGACGTATCGATCACGGCGACGCCGTCGCTGCCGACAACAAAACTGGCATTGGCAATGTCGCCCCGATTGTCCGGCGACTGCACCTCGTAGCGGCCCTGGTGGACGAAGATGCCCGGCGCCACTTCGCTTGGATCGACAGAGGCAGCCTGCGCAGGATCGTAGCGCAGAAGCGGGGCGGCCGCGAGCGCCAACGCCGCGCCAAAGAGGTTGCGGCGGGACAAGGGATACGCCCCGCATCCGCAAGCGGCCTGCTTTGTTTCTTCAGTCTTTGGCATTATGACGTTGACCCTACCTACTAGTAGGTTTGCCTGTCAAGGCGCCGGAGCTAGTGCCCGCCCAGCACTGCGACCGTGATGCCAGCTGCCTTTGCACGCGCAATGAGCTTGGGCAGATCCTCGTCATAGGTCGCAGGCGTCACCAGGATCTTGTCACCTGCGGCGGCGGCATCGAGAGCGTGGGACAGGTTCCTGAAAGCCGTCTTCTCGCTACGGCCATCATTGCTGTGGTTGCCAGTGTTGGGGTTCACGAAGAATGTCATGGCGGAAAGCATCCAATTCGGCTGTTGGGGCATCATGCGTCCAGCTTGAATATGGAGTGGAATTTCCCATATGCCAGCAGGTTAATTAAGGCTCAGGGCCAACGCAGGGCAAAAGATCGTACGAGGCGCCGACCGGGGCCTCCTCCAGCGCATTTTGCCGTCCATGCGCGGCGCTGACCGAATTTTGGGGCTTTCCGCCCGGACACCCTGCGCATGGCACTTCTCGACGGCAATCTTTGGTTAGGCCTATCGACAGGCCGGTTGGACGCGCGGGCGAAAACTTCGGAAGACGGCTATCCGCCCTACAACGTGGAGCTTCTCCACGATAGCGATTGTGGCCAGGAGGCCTTGCGCATCACGCTGGCGGTCGCAGGGTTCGGCCGCGACGAATTGGAAGTCAGCATCGAGAACGGAGAGCTTGCAATTCGCGGCGCCAAGCGCGAGGAAGGTCCGAAGGACTATCTTCACCGCGGCATCGCCGCGCGAAAGTTCGAACGGACCTTCGCCCTGGCCAAGGGCGTGGAAGTCCGCAAGGCCGAGTTGCACGATGGCCTGCTTGCCATCGAGCTGGAACGGCCCCATAGGGAGAAGCGTGTCCTCAAGGTTTGGATCACGCCAGCAGGTTGAGCCGTGCGTTTTGCGGAAGGACAGCAGCCGCGTCTCTTCCATGAGGAAGTAAGACTTTTATGGACAAGACGGAAAACAACGAGACCCGCCCGATGAGCCTGAAGGAGCTTGCGCTCCTGGGTGACGGCGAGGTTGCTTATATCAAGCAGGTCGACACGGACGCTGCGGAGCGGCTGTTCCCCACGCTCGACGAGGCCCTAGAGGGCATCGATCTGTTTGCCGTGCTCAGTGCAGACGGCACGCCGATCGCGCTGGCCGACAGCCGTACTGCGGCCATCGCCAACGCCATCGAGAACGATCTCGTCCCGGTGAGCGTGCACTGAGCTTTATCCAAGATCGGCGCGCGCCCTAGCGAACCCCCACGGACTTGCGCATAGTCGCCATCAGATTCTTCTGGATGGTGCACACGATGTCTCATGTTTCCCAAATTCAGCCTATGCGGTGCGCGATCTTCGCGCTGCTGGTGACCGCAAGCAGTTTCCTTGGCGTATCGACGCAGGCCCATGCGGACGCCCTGCTCGACGAGGTCGTCACCTTCACCGGCGATGTTCTCTATCTGCAGACGAAAGTCCCGGGGCTCGTTATCGGCGCGGTGCGGGGCGGCGACGTCGCCATCCACGGCGTGGGCGAACGGAGCGATGGCGGCGATGCGCCTGACGGCGATACGGTCTTACGCATCGGCTCGATCACCAAGGCTTTCACGGGCCAAGTGCTCGCGGCGCTTGCGGCCGACGGCACCGTGTCGTTGACCCAGACCGTGGGCAAGACGGCGCCAGATCTTGGGCGCGGCGCGGACCCGAACGTCGCCAAGCTCCGGTTGATCGACATCGCCACGCAATCGTCCGGGCTGCCGCGCGAAGTCCCGCACGAGCACGGCCCGCCCGACGATCCATTCGCGCCGATCACGCGCGATGCCTTCGCCGAATGGCTGAAGACCGAGACGCTGCTCTTCCCGCCAGGCACGGGCGTGCTCTACTCGAACTTTGCCTTCGATTTGCTGTCCATCGCCTTGTCCGAAGCAGCGAAGGAGCCCTATCCCGACCTCCTGAAGAAACACGTCACCAGCCCGCTCGGCATGGACGATACGAGTTTCGTGCTGACCGACGCGCAGAGGAAAAGGTTCATGCAAGGGCACGGCTTCGACGGAAAGGCGTTGCCGAACGTGCCGAGCGGAGACGTCATCGTGGGCTCTGGCGGCCTTTACTCCACGCCGAAGGATTTGCTGCGCTGGATGCAGTGGCATCTGGACCGCCTGTCGCCCGAGGATGCCGAGGTGCGGATGCTGGACCACGCGGCCTATCTCGTCCGTGACGGCCTCGATCCCGTTTCAGGGATGGATGAGTCCGGGCACATGGACGCGATGAGCCTTGGGTGGGTGGTGATGATGCCCGAGGGGAACCGGCCGCTGATCCTGCAGAAGGCAGGAGGACTCCAAGGGACGTTCACCTACATCGCCTTCGCACCAACACGCGGGGTGGCGGCGTTCGTGGCCATCAACAAGTTCGACTTCGCCGCCGCCATGGGCATGGCCGAGGCCGTCAACGAGATGATTGCGACGCTGGCGCCGCGCTAGGCCGCGTGCGAGGCAGCCTCGCCTTCGGTGAGGAGCGCGTAGAGCGCGGCGGCGTCTTCTGACGCGCGGAGCTTCTTCACAGCGGCCTCGTCGCGCAGCAGCCGCGAAATCCGCGCCAAGGCCTTCAAGTGATCCGCACCGGCGCCTTCGGGCGCAAGCAGCAGAAACACGATGTCGACCGGCTCACCGTCGACGGACTCGAAGTCGATCGGTTCGGCCAAGTGCGCGAACAAGCCGACGATCTGAGGCAGTCCGGCCATCTTGCCATGAGGGATCGCAACGCCATTGCCGAGCCCGGTGGAGCCGAGCCGCTCGCGTTGAAGCAGGACGTCGAAGATCTCGCGCTCCGGAACGCCGGCCATCGGCGCGACGCGCGCGGCCAGCTCCGTCAGAAGCTGCTTCTTGTTCTTGACCTTGAGTGAAGCCATCACTGCTTCGGGTGAGATAAAGTCACCTAGATGCATTCTGATACCCGTGTGACCGCAAAGGAGCCGATGGGTTGACAGCTGGCCCCATCCGCCCGCGCTTTCAATAGCCGCAGGAAGAGTAGCTGCGGAACTCCCGTTACCCTTGTTCGAAAAGCACGTACCCCGCGGCGCGTGCCCCACACAATGCTCGATGATCCGTACAACGCGTCCCTGAACGCAACCGCGCAACGCCTACCAACGTTCCAGTATCTTTCCGGTAATCGGTGTCGTCATGCCCGTGGAAGACTGTCAAATCCTGACTGACCAGCGCTTCCCGGCGCGCATCCAAATTTCCGAGGCTCGATTCGTCAGCGCGCTTTCTAAACGCCCCGGCCCAGCAACCAGCCTCGATCGCGGTGGCGGAAGCTAGACCCCTGTCTTAAGGGTGTCAAACGCAATGAATTCGATCCACCCTCTTTACACGATTCGCATTGACGAACAGTGTGTTAGACGTCCCCATCAGGCGCCTGCGCCCATGGCGATCCGCTTGAGCCGCCGGCGCTGCACCGAAGACGGAATCCCCAAGGCTTCGCGATACTTCGCCACCGTGCGGCGTGCAATATCGATGCCGTCGCCCTTGAGCCGTTCGACGATTTTGTCGTCGGACAACACCTCCGCCGCCGGTTCCGCGTCGACCATCTCGCGAATGCGGTGGCGCACGGCCTCCGAAGAATGCGTGCCCCCTTCCGACGTGGCGGGGATCGCCGACGTGAAGAAGTATTTGAGCTCGAAGAGGCCGCGATTGGTCGCCATGTATTTGTTGGCGGTCACTCGACTCACCGTCGACTCATGCATGGAGATGGCATCGGCGACGGTCTTTAGATTGAGCGGCCGCAAATGCCGGACGCCATAGGTGAAGAACGCATCCTGCTGACGCACGATCTCCTGCGAAACCTTGAGAATGGTGCGCGCCCGCTGGTCCAAACTCTTCACCAGCCAGTTCGCGGTCTGGAGGCAATCCACCAGGTAACTCTTGTCCTCCTTGCGCAGGGCCGACTTCGAGACCGTCGCGTAGTAGGACTGGTTGACGAGAACGCGGGGAAGCGTGTCACTGTTCAGCTCCACGTAATAACTCCCATCGGGAAGCGAGCGCACGAGAACGTCGGGCACGATGGGCTGGGTGGGGCTGGAGCCATACTTCAGGCCCGGCTTCGGGTTTAGACGCCTGACCTCGGCGATCATGTCGCAGAGATCCTCATCCGACACATGGGCCGCGCGCTTCAACGCAACGAGGTCGTGCGTGGCAAGGAGGTGGAGATTGTCGATCAGTCCCGCCATCGCCGGATCGCAGCGGTCCTGTTCCTTCAGCTGAAGCGTGAGACATTCGCGAAGATCGCGTGCGAATACGCCGCATGGCTCAAAGCTCTGCATCACCTTCAACGTCTCTTCAATAAGCTCGGGCGGAGCACCCAGCAGCTCTGCGAGCGCATCGAGCTCGCCGCGCAGGTAACCCGCCTCGTCGGTCATATCGATGATGTGCTGGCCAATGAGCCGCCGCGCAGGATCGGAGAACGCCAACGACAATTGCTCGGCGAGATGATCGCGAAGCGTCTTCTCCTCAGCCACGTAGGCTTCAAGATTATTGCCTTGGTCGATGTCGGGGCGCGGCCCTTGCGTCAGTCCACTCCAACCGGAATCGCTTACCGCGCCGGGGGTGAAGTTCTCCGCATCGGGAAACACGTCCTGCGGTTCGGCATCGAGATCGTCGGTGCGGCCGGAATCGTTTCCGGTTTCGAGATTGACCCAGTCTCCTTCGTCGCTGGTGCCTGACTCTGCGCCCGTGGCTTCCGAACTTCCTTCCTCGCTCTTGGCTGCAGGTGAGGGTTGATCGGCCGTGTTGCTCGGTTCGTCCGCGTCGGCCTGCTCCAGCAGCGGATTGCGCTCAAGCTCACCCTCGACAAACGTCGCAAGTTCCATGTTGGAGAGCTGCAGCAGTTTGATCGCCTGCTGCAGTTGCGGCGTCATGACCAGACCGTGTGCCTGGCGGAGCTCCAGCTTTGTATTGATCGCCATTTACGGACTCACTCGCGATCGAGCACTTAGATCTTGAACTGGTCACCAAGATAGACGCGCCGCACATCCTCGTTGTTGATGATGTCGTCGGTGGTGCCGTGGGTCAGCACCATGCCGTCGTGAATAATGTAGGCCCGGCTCACAAGGTCGAGCGTCTCACGCACGTTGTGGTCGGTGATAAGAACGCCGATGCCGCGCTCGGTGAGGTGGCGCACGAGCGCGCGAATGTCGCCGACGGCTATGGGATCGATGCCGGCGAAGGGTTCGTCGAGAAGCATGAATGACGGGCGTGAGGCGAGCGCGCGGGCAATCTCCACGCGGCGGCGCTCACCGCCCGACAGCGCCATGGACGGCGACTTTCTTAGACGCGTAATACGGAACTCCTCAAGCAACGCATCGAGCTGCTTCTTGCGTTCCTTCCTCTTGGGCTCGACCATCTCGAGCACGGCGAGAATGTTCTCCTCCACGGTGAGGCCACGGAAGATCGAGGCTTCTTGCGGCAGATAGCCGATACCCAACCGCGCGCGCCGGTACATCGGCAGTCTCGTCACGTCGCGTCCGTCGATCTTGATGGACCCTTCATCGGCCGGAATCAGCCCGGTAATCATGTAGAACACCGTGGTTTTTCCGGCGCCGTTGGGACCCAAGAGGCCGACAGCCTCGCCGCGCGCCAGGTCGAGGCTAACGCCGCGCACGACCATGCGTTTCTTGAAGCTTTTGACGACCGAGCGGATGGTCAGCCAGCCGTTGCCGGGCTCTCGTAGCGGGGCCTGGCCATGCGCAAGCGGCGCCCCTTGCGCGGGCGCTCCTTGGGCCGCGGTGCCCTGATGACCTGGAAACGACAACAACTTGCCCACTGACCCCTTTCGCTCCTCAGTTGAAGCGCTGGCCGGTTAATATCGGTTGAAGCGCTTGAACGGGTTTACCGGCGCGGCGGCGCAATCGGCAACGGCTCGCCAGTCTCGACTGCTGCCCCCGGCACTTGTGCCCCTGGCACTTGCTGGGCCTGGCCGGGCTCCGGCTCCATCGCCGCGGCACTGTCCTTAACGTCGCTTCCCTTGGGCATGAACAGTGCACGAATCCGACCGCCTCCGGCGGCAGCGTTTCCCGTGTTGTCGAACCGACTCTCACCTGTCTTTAGGTCGATTATGAGCCGGTTCCCCTTTAGCACATTCTGTCCTTGGGATAACACCACATTACCACCTACGGTTACGAGCTGCGCCGGCACATCATAGACCGCCCAGTCGCTCGACGTGGTTTGGTCGTCCTCGCTGGTGATGTAGACGTCTCCGCGCGCTTCAAGCTTGTTGATGCTCGATTGCGGATCCGCATCCTTCTGGGTCGCGCCCTGCTGAGCGACCGGCGTGGTCGCGTTGTCTTGGTCCGCGCCTTTACCCGTCAGCTCTTCCGCGCCGCCGATATAGTGCACGTCGAGCTGCGTGGCGCGGAGCGTCGTCGTCCCCTGCACAGCCTTCACGTTGCCCTTGAAGATCGCGATCTTCTTTGTGTCGTAGACGGTGAGCAAGTCCGATTGGATATCGATGGGGGCGTCCGAATTTTTGGACATCCCGCCAAACGAGTTGGTCATGGTCTGCGCGGTAAGCGGGCTTACTGGCAACAAGAGAACGACGCCCAGGCCGAGCACGTGAAGAGCCTGCCGAATTGCACCACACCCGCTCATTGCGGCGGCACCTGCGCCGCGCCGGTTGGTGCTGCGCCGCTCTGAGCTGCGCCGTTCGCCGCCGGCACCGGCTGTTGCGCGGGCTTCTTCGCGGCAGCAACCTTTTTCGGCTCGAGGTGAACGGCGACCTTGCCCCGGAACGTAATGACCTTCTCCTTGGAGCGCAGCGTCATCGCGTTCGCACGGACGGTGGCGTTGCCATTGTTCAGCTCGAAGAAGACGGGACTGTGGGAACGGAGCGTCTGCGTTGCCATGTCCATCGTGGCGTATTTCAGCTCGCCGGTGACGCCAGAACTGGTGGCGACGGTGATGCGATCCTTCATGATGAGGCGCTCGGCCGTGTTGTTGAAGACGCCGCGAACCGCCTGCATCTTGGACCAGCCGCCGGTCGGGTCGTCGATATCGGCCCTGATGGCGTGGAGCTTGATAATGTCAGGGCTGGTGATGTCCTGGTCCGCATATTCGGCCCTCACCACGTACTTGCCGTTCTTCTTGTCGGCCCCCTCCAGCGTCGGGTTGAGCATACGCAAGTTCCCGTCGACGACCTCCATCCCGTCAATGCTGGCGGTGAAATCGCCGACCGTGATGTTCATGCGCGTGGAGATGAAATAGGCCGCAAGTACGAGCAGGGCGAGGACGGGCAGAACCCGGCGAAGAAAGGACACAAAGAAGCTGTGGCGCCTGGCGCTACGGAAGGCACGCTGACGCTCCTCGGGCGTGCGCACAACGTAGTGCCGGCCTCGCGTGCCGAGATTCGCCTCATATGCCATGGTACTGGTACCCGCCAGTGTCTCGCTGACCCCGCCACACTAGCCGCAGGACTTTGATCAGATTGCGACCGAAGGCCTTGGATTGCTGGGGCCCTAGCAGCCTTCTAGTGGGCGAAGATGTCCATTTCGGCCCAGCCTTCGAGATCGAGCTCGGCCCGGGTGGGGAGAAATTCGAAGCAGGCCTTCGCCAAATGCGTTCGGCCCTCCCGCTTCAGCATGAGGTCGAGACGATCTCGCAGCGCGTGCAGATATAGCACATCACTCGCCGCATAATTGAGCTGCTCGGGGCTCAGCTCCGCCGCGCCCCAATCGGAGGATTGCTGCTGCTTGGACAGGTCCACGCCAAGAAGCTCACGGACCAGGTCCTTTAGGCCGTGGCGGTCCGTGTAGGTCCTGGCGAGCTTGGAGGCGATTTTGGTGCAGTAGACGGGCCCGGCCATGACGCCGAAGAAATTGTTCAGCGCCGCCAAGTCGAACCGGGCGAAATGAAACAGCTTGAGGACGCTCTCATCGGCCAGGAGGCGCTTGAGCTCGGGGGCATCCTGGCCGGCCTTAACCTGGACCAGGGCGGCCGTGCCGTCCCCGTCGGAGAGCTGGACAAGGCAGAGCCGGTCGCGATGCGGGTTCAGCCCCAGCGTCTCGGTGTCGATGGCGATCGTCTTGGCCGTGAAGCGGCCTTCCGGCAGATCGCCCTGATAAAGCTCGACATTCTTTAGCTGGCTCAAGGGCTTCTCGACGTTAGCGGCCGGCACCCCCTCAGCAAAAGGGGGCGCGGCGAATTTGGTGCCCAGGAGAAGACTCGAACTTCCACGCCCTTGCGGGCACTAGCACCTGAAGCTAGCGCGTCTACCAATTCCGCCACCTGGGCTTGAAGGCGTTCAGGTACGATCGGTGCATCCCATTGTCAATTGCCTGAAGAGTTCCCTTCAAGGCACAGCATCCCTCGTGTAATGCTGAGCGGCACCATAGCGCGTCGGGGTTAAGAGGCATCTAAGTGGGCATCGCACTCAATAATCGGGCGTTGGTAACGGTCTACGGGGGCTCGGGCTTCTTGGGCCGGCACACGGTCCGGGCCATCGCGCAGACGGGCGCACGCATCCGGGTCGCCGTCCGGCGGCCGGAGCTTGCCGGCCATCTCCAGCCCTTAGGCGGGGTCGGCCAGATCGTGCCGGTCCAGGCCAATGTCCGCTTTCCCGACTCGCTGCTGGCCGCCGCACAGGACGCAGACGCCGTCGTCAACCTCGTCGGCATCCTGTTACCCACCGGCAAACAGACCTTCAAGTCCGTGCAGGACGAGGGCGCGCGCAATGTCGCGGAGGCCGCGAAGGCGGCCGGCGTCGGAACGCTGGTCCACGTTTCGGCCATCGGGGCCGACGCGAGCTCAGCCTCGATCTATGCCCGCAGCAAAGCCGCGGGCGAAGCGGCCATCAAGGACGTCTACAAGGACGCCACGATCTTCCGTCCCTCTGTCGTCTTCGGACCTGAGGACGAATTCTTCAATCGCTTCGCGGCGCTTGCGCGCCTATCGCCAATGCTGCCGCTGATCGGCGGCGGGCACACCAAGTTCCAGCCGGTCTTCGTCGGCAACGTTGCGCAGAGCATCGTGGCGGCGCTGGAAGGCCGCACGAGTACCAAGGCGCCCTACGAGCTTGGCGGTGCGGAGATCCTCACCATGCGCCAGGTCATGGAGCGCGTGCTCGCTTACTCGATGCGCTCGCGTCCTTTGGTGCCGCTGCCGTTCTGGATCGCCAAGCTGCAAGGCGCGGTTCTGCAATGGCTGCCGAACCCGCCGCTTACCCTCGATCAGGTGCGCTTGCTTGAGACCGACAACGTGGTGAGTGCGGCTGCGATCAAGGCCAAGCGCACGCTGGATGGCCTCGGCATCGAGCCGGTGCAGATCGCCAATGTCGTGCCGGACTATCTGGAGCAGTTCCGCCCGCGCGGGCAGTTCTCCATCTACAAGGCGTAGGACGAGCGCGCGCCTAGGTGTAGATCATCACCAGCAGGAAGCCGCCCAAAACCATCCGATAAAGTACGAAGGGCAGGAAGCTGATCCGCTTGACCAAGGCCATCAGGAAAGCGATGGCCGCGAGCCCTGCGAAGAAGGTCAGGATCGCGCAATAGACCGCATCCATGGTGATGGTGTCGCCCGCGGCCAACGCCTCGCCGACCGTCAGCACGCCCGCACCGGCGATGGCTGGAATGCCGAGCAGGAACGAGAAGCGCGCCGCGTCGGGCCGCGTGAAGCCAAGGAACCGCGCCGCCGTCATGGTGACGCCCGACCGGCTCGTGCCGGGGATCAGCGCGAGCGCCTGCGCCACGCCGATGATCAGCGCGCTGCGCAAGGTCATATTCTCGATGGTCTTCTCTTGCGGTCCGACCATGTCGGCCACAAGCATCAGCAAGCCATAGAGGACCGTGTTCCAAGCAACGACCGTGACGCTGCGCTCCAAGTCGCCGAAGCCGAACTTCTTCAGGAACAGCCCGAAGGCGACCGCCGGGATGGTCGCGAGCACGATGTAGATGGCGAGCTTGCCCTCGTGGGTGACCTTGCCCTTGAACAGTTCGAGCCCGCCCAGCGTGATCTGCCAAACGTCTCTCCAAAAGTAGATGAGGATCGCGAACAGGGTGCCCACATGCACCATGACGTCGACGAACTGCCCCTGATCGGCCCAGTGGAGCAGATAGGGAACAAGAATCAGATGGCCGGACGACGAGATGGGGAGGAACTCGGTGATCCCCTGCACCACGGCAAGCACAATGATCTGCTCTACGGTCATAGCCCCTCGTCGCGCCGCTTGTTCGACGTGCGTGCAGGTTCTATACGAGGCTCTAGCCCCGCGCGATTCATTTCCGACCGAACGGCCGCCACAGCCATTAATGGCGAATCTTCATCACCATCCTCTATGTGCCTTCTCTAGGTCAATTCGCCTCGCTTTGGCCGAATGCGGGCTGGAGGTCGCGTTGACCGAGGAAAAGCCCTGGGAATGGCGCCAGGAGCTTTTGGCCCTAAACCCGGCCGGGACGCTGCCTGTCTTCGTTCCGGACGAGGGCGCGCCGATCGCAGGGAGCTATGCGATCTCCGAGTATCTCGGCGACACGGCGGAGGCCCGCGACCCCCGTGGCTTTCAGCCCTTTCCGGGCGGCCTTGCCGAGCGAGCCGAGGCGCGGCGGTTGGTGGACTGGATCCACCACAAGTTCCACGACGAAGTGACCGACTATCTAGTAGTGGAGAAGGTCTTCCGCCGCTTTGGGCCGCAAAGCGCCTCCCCCGATATGGAGGCCATGCGGGCCGGGCACGACAATCTGCGGTATCATTTGACCTATGTCGGTCATCTGACCGAGACCCGGAGCTGGCTCGCGGGCGATGTCATGAGCTTTGCCGACCTCGCGGCCGCGGCGCATCTGTCGGCGTTGGATTATCTCGGAGAAGTCCCCTGGGAAGAGTTCGAGCCCGCGAAGAACTGGTATGCGCTGGTCAAGTCGCGGCCATCTTTCCGGCCGCTGTTGCAGGACCGCGTGGCCGGCTTCACGCCTTCAGAGACATACACGAATCTCGACTTCTGAGGCTGCGCCCCAAATCATGCGGGTATGGCAAGCGGGCATGACAGCTACCCTAAGATCAACGATCGCAGAGGAAGCCAAGTCTCTTGGCTTCGATGCCGTGCGCTTTACGTCCGCCAATGTGCCGGCGAGCATCGGCGATGCGCTCGACAGGTTTATCGCCGAAGGACGCCAGGGCGACATGGCATGGCTCGCCGAGACCGCCACGCGACGCAAGAGCCCGCGCGCGCTGTGGCCGGACGCACAAAGCGTGATCGTGTTGGCGGTGAACTACGGCGTCGAGGGCGATCCGCTCGCGGCTCTTCGGAAGCGTTCGCACGGCGCGGTTTCCATCTACGCCAAACGCGCCGACTATCACGACGTCATCAAGAAGAATCTGAAAGTGCTCGCCGGACGCGTACAAGCGCTCACGCAAGGGGGCGTGAAAGTGTTCGTCGACACCGCACCGGTGATGGAGAAACCTCTTGCAGCGCGGGCCGGTATCGGCTGGCAAGGCAAACATACCAATCTTGTTTCGCGGGAGTTCGGCTCTTGGCTTTTTCTCGGCTCGATCTTCACCACCGCCGAAATCGCGCCCGATGAGCCGGAAGAAGATCATTGCGGCGAATGCCGGCGCTGCCTCGACGTTTGTCCGACGAATGCATTCACCGCGCCCTACGAGCTCGATGCGCGGGCTTGCATCTCCTATCTCACCATCGAGCACAAAGGACACATCGCGCCGCAATATCGTGCGGCCATGGGCAACCGCATCTATGGTTGCGACGATTGTCTTGCCGTGTGCCCGTGGAACAAGTTTGCGCAAGTCTCGCATGACGCAAAGCTCACGGTGCGCGCGAGCGCAGACAACCCGCCGCTCAATGCGTTGCTCATGTTGGATGATGCTGGCTTTCGCAAACGCTTTCGCGGCACACCGATCAAGCGTACGGGGCGGAACCGCTTCCTGCGCAATGTGCTGATCGCCGCAGGCAATTCAGGCGACACCGCGCTCGCACCAAAAGTGGAGGCGCTACTTTCAGACGAGTCTCCATTGGTGCGCGCCATGGCGGTGTGGGCGCTATCGCGATTAGCTCCTGAAACTTTTCACAGCTTGCGCGCTACGTTTGCCGGACAAGAGAGTGACAGTGACGTTCGCGGTGAGTGGCTGGAGGTTGCCGCGTGAGCCGCTTGTTCGCTTTCGGCCTCGGTTTCTCAGCGCGGGCGCTCGCGCCCCTTCTCGCCTCCCAAGGCTGGGAGATTGCCGGAACCGCGCGCGAAGAACCGAAGATCGGCCAGTTGCGCAGAGAAGGCTTTGAGGCCACACGCTTCGCCGGCGACAAAAGCAATTCTGAATTGCCGAAGCTGCTGCAAGGCACGACGCATTTGCTGCATTCGGTTCCGCCAGGCGATGACGGCGATCCGGTGCTCGCGAGCTACCGAGACGAGATCGCCAAACTCAAGACCCTGGAGTGGATCGGCTATCTGTCAACCGTGGGCGTCTATGGCGACCAGCAGGGGAACTGGGTCAGCGAGGAGACGGTCCCGAAGCCCAACAGTGCGCGGACCGAAGCGCGCGTTGTGGCCGAGCAGGACTGGCTCGACTTCGGTGAGAAGATCGGCGTGCCGGTGCAGGTGTTCCGCCTTGCCGGCATTTACGGGCCGGGGCGCAGCGTGTTCGACAAGCTCAAGGCCGGCACCGCACGGCGCATCAACAAAGACGGCCAGGTGTTCAGCCGCGTCCATGTGGACGACATCGCGCGCGTGCTCGAAGCCTCGATCGCGAAACCTCGTGCCGGCGCGATCTACAATGTGGCTGATGACGAGCCCGCCGCGCCTGGCGACGTGGTGGCGCATGCGGCGCAGATGATCGGCGTTGCGCCGCCGCCGGAGATCGCGTTCGAGGACGCGGATCTCACGCCGTTGGCGCGGAGCTTCTACCAGGGCAGCCGCAAGATTGGCAACGCGCTGATCAAATCGGAGCTCGGCGTCGAGCTCCGCTATCCGACGTTCCGCGAAGGACTGAGATCGCTTATGCCGAAGGAGACGCCGCCGTCTCGATGAGGGCGCCGACCGTGCGCGTGAGCCGCCGCAAGTCTTCCGGGCTCGACAGGCGATGGTTGCCGTCCTTGACGAGCGTGATCTCCACGTCGTCGCCTTCGATGAGATCGACAAGCGCCAGCGCATGCTGCCAAGGCACGTCTTCGTCGCGCAGGCCTTGCAGGATGCGAACGGGGCAGCCCACCTCGATGCCGCCCGCCGCGAGGAGATGGTTGCGGCCCTCTTCGATCAAAACCTTGGTGAGCGGATAGGCGTCGTCGTAGTCCGACGGTGCGTAGAAGACGCCCTCCGTCTCGACGATGACCCGCGTCTTCTCCGACATCTTCTCCCACATGAGCTTCTCGGTCATGTCCCAGGCGGGCGCGATGAGCACGAGCCCGCCGAGGCGCGCGTCTCCGCTTTTGGCAAGCGCGCGCGCCAGCAGGAGCCCAATCCAGCCGCCCAGGGACGATCCGACGAGGATCACCCGCCTGCCTTTGAGCAGCTCAAGCATGGTGGCGGCTTCTTCGAGCCAGTCGCCCACGGAGGCCTTCAAGATGTCCCCGCCCGAAACGCCATGGCCCGAATAGTCGAAACAGAGCATGGCGTGGCCTTCGTGCTTCGCCCATGCGCTCAAGGCCGACACCTTGGTGCTCGCCATGTCGGACAAGAATCCCGACAGCCAGAACACGGCCGGGCTGGACGCGTCTTGCCCTTCGTCGAAGCGATAGGCGATGCGGCGGCGCTTCGATGCTTGGCGCTTCGAGTCTTGGCCAATTTCGACGAACTGTGGTTCATGCTGCATGGAGACGAGCGCTAGCGTATCCAAGGCTCTTCGCGCAAGGCAAAGGCCAAGAAAAAGCGATGTCAGAGGTGACCATTTTGCAGGTCGTGCCGCGCCTCGAAGCCGGGGGCAGCGAGCAATCGACCATCGAGATCGCCGAAGCGCTGACCGCCGCGGGCGCGAAAGCCTTGGTGGCTTCCGAGGGCGGAAGACTCGTAGAGCGTCTCGAAAACGCCGGCGGCGAACTCATTCGTCTGCCGCTTGCAAGCAAGAACCCGCTGACCATTCTCGCTAACGCGCAGCGCCTTGCAGAGCTTGTCGAGGCGCGGGACGTCTCGCTTTTGCATGCGCGGAGCCGCGCGCCTGCCTGGAGCGCATTCCTCGCCGCGCGAAGGACGGGGCGGCCGTTCGTGACCACCTATCACGGCGCCTATCGAAGACAGTTTCCGCTGAAGCAGGCCTATAACGGCGTTATGGCGCGGGGGGATCGCGTCATTGCCAACTCGCGCTACACGGCGGAGATCATTGCCGCGCGCCATGGCGTGCCGATGGAGCGCATGCGTGTGATCCATCGCGGTCTCGACATCGCCCAGTTCGCCCGCGACGCCATCGCGCCCGCGCGGTTCCAGCGCCTCCGTGATGCCTGGGGCATCGAGGAGGGATGCCCGGTCATTCTGCAAGCCGCACGCCTGACCCGGCTGAAGGGTCATACCCACACGATCGCGGCGGCGCGGCTGTTGCGCGAGGCGGGCCAGCTGGGAGACGCCGTGGTCATCTTCGCCGGCAGCGCTGACGGCCGCGACGGCTACCGCGAGGAGCTTGAAAAGAAGATCGCGGACGGCGGACTTGAGGGCCGCGTGCGGTTGGTCGGCCATTGCGACGACATGCCTGCCGCGTTCAACCTCGCCACGGTGGGCATTCTTCCATCGACCCGCGCGGAGACATTCGGGCGGCCCAGTATCGAGGCGCAAGCGGCCGGATGCCCCGTCATCGTCACCGATGTCGGCGCTGCGCCAGAGAACGTAATCGCGGCCTCGGACAGCAGCGACTTCACGGGTTGGGTTGTACCTCCCAGCGACGCTCCCGCATTAGCAGAGAGTCTTGCCGAGGCGCTGGCGCTCCCACCGGACGCACGTGCGACAATCTGTCAAAGGGCCCGCGCCCATGTCGGCTGTCACTTTGCCCTTAAGACCATGCAGCGGGACACGCTCGCTGTTTATGACGAGCTGCTGGGAACCAATCTCGCGTCACATCTTCGTTGAAACGTGAAATTTCGGCGGACTGCCCAGTTTCTGCCCCGTTCCCGCCCCGACCCACTGCCTTGATGGCGAACACACCTTGAGCGCACCCCCGCTGGAACCAATCTCCAAAGGTTTTGTTAACCATGGCGATGTCAAGCTTGCGGCTATGTCTTTGGGGGTAGTGTCAGAAATACCGGCTCATTTGCACCGCGCGGCAAGTGCCCCGCCGGTGCATTTTGTGTATCACGTCCCTAAATGTGCCGGCCGGACGATTGACCGTCATCTGGCGCAGTCTCTGCCCCAATCGGCCTATCACCGTCTGCGGCGGCGGCGGGGGCTCAGGCGCTTCGCGAGCAGATATGACGGCGCGGACATCACCAGCCCGAACGACATTCGCGTGCTCAGCGGCCACTATCTTGGAATTTCGGTCGATCCGCTCTTCGAGCGGCGGTTGATCAAGCGCAGTCTACTGCTGCGCGATCCCGCCAGCCACTTCGTCTCCTACTACAACTACCGGATGACCCGTTACATCTCCCAGGGTCTGCAGCCTTACGGCGTGGACGTGGCGTACAGTGCGATGCAGCGTAATTTCATTACGCATTACATCCTGAAGAACTTCCTCGAGCTGACCTGGACGCAGATCGCGAGCCTCTCCGACGACGAGAAGTACGACCTGGCGAACGCCTTCCTGTCGACCTTCTGGTTCGTCGGCGACTACCAGCTCTGCGACGAGTTTGTCGGCGTGCTCGGCGAGCAACTCGGGATCTCCGCCAATGCGCGTCCGCACAACACGCTGACCGAGCTCGCACGCGGCGCCGGCTGGACGCCTCTCACGCTCGAGCTGCTGCCTCGCGACACCGTCTCCAACATCGTGTCGGAAAACATGATCGATCAGAAGCTGTGGGAGACATGGCACGATGCGCGACACGAAACGTGCTTTGTGCGTCCCGTCGCACTGGAAAACAGCACATCGAGCTTCGTGAGCGGCGAGGCCGTGCGCCTCGTGAGCCAGATCATGCGCCGCGCGCAGCGGCGCTGGGGCACGTTTGATGCGCCCGTCCCTATCATGCACGGGGACCCGGCGACCCCGGCCTAGCCGACCGCGGACCAATCCACGACGTGCCGGATTCGGCCGGTTTCATGGTTATTGCCAGGTCGCATGGCTCCGGCGTGACTTGTCAGGTCTATTTCCCTTCCTGTAGAACTCTCGATCGACACTGGCTCCGGCGGCCCCGTGCCTCGCCGCGGCGAGGGCGCCAACTGCACTAGAGGAGATGACACATCGTAAGACGGCCCATGAAGCTTGCCCCGAACAGGGGCGGTCCCCGTGTAAACGAGGGAATCGACACTCCTGAAATTCAGCTCATTGACGCGACAGGTGAAAATGTCGGCGTCGTTGGTATCGAAGACGCATTGGCCCAGGCGGCGGATGCGGGGCTCGATCTCGTTGAGATTTCGCCCAATTCCAAGCCGCCGGTCTGCAAGATCCTGGACTTCGGCAAATACAAATACCAGGCGCAGAAGAAGGCCGCCGAGGCGCGCAAGAAGCAGCGCACGGTCGAGATCAAAGAGATCAAGATGCGGCCCAATATCGACACGCACGACTACGACGTGAAGATGCGCTCGATGAACCGGTTCTTCGAGGAAGGCGACAAGGTCAAGGTGACGTTGCGCTTCCGGGGCCGCGAAATGGCCCATCAGGACCTGGGCGTCCAGCTGCTGAACAAGGTGAAAGACGACACTGCGGAGATCGCCAAGGTGGAGTCGGAGCCCCGGCTGGAAGGCCGCCAGATGGTCATGGTGCTGGCCCCGATTCGGGCCTAAGGGAAGCCCCGGGCCGAAAAGACCTGGGCGCTTGCCATAGAGGCTGAAATCCCTCTATAAACCGCACCTTCAGGAGCCGCCCGGCAGGGCATGCCGTGGCGGCTCGTTTGCTCTCCATCATCGAATTCAAGAACGCCGGGCGGCCTGTCGCCAGCGCCGGCCCAAAAAGGAAGCCAAATGCCCAAGCTCAAGACCAAGAGCGGTGCCAAAAAGCGATTCAAGATCACGGCCTCCGGCAAGGTGAAATGCGCCGCTGCCGGTAAGCAGCACGGCATGATCAAGCGGACCAACAAGTTCATCCGGAATGCCCGGGGGACGATGGTCCTTGCCGACGAGAACGCCAAAGTCGTGAAGAAGAATTTCCTCCCTTACGCCTAAGGCGAAGGCGAGACGAGCTTAAGGAGCACTGCTATGTCCCGTGTAAAACGTGGCGTTACCGCCCATGCCCGTCACCGCAAGGTGCTGACCAAGGCGAAGGGCTATTACGGCCGCCGCAAGAACACCATTCGCATCGCCAAGCAGGCCGTGGAGAAGGCGGGTCAATACGCCTACCGCGACCGCAAGGTGAAGAAGCGCACCTTCCGCGCCCTCTGGATCCAGCGCATCAATGCCGCCGCACGCGCCAACGGCACCACCTACGGCCAGCTGATCGACGGTTTGAAAAAGGCCGGGATCGAGCTCGATCGCAAAGTGCTGGCCGATATCGCCGTGCGCGAACCGCAAACCTTCCAAGGCTTGGTTGAGGCTGCCACCGCCGCGCGGGGCTGAGCCCCACCATGAGCGCCGCAGAGCTCGACAGTCTCAAGACCGAACTGCTTGAGGCCGTTGTGCGCGCCTCCGATCTTGCCGCGCTCGAAGACGTCCGCGTCGGCGCGCTCGGCAAGAAGGGCCGCGTGTCCGCGCTGATGCAACGGCTCGGCTCCATGCCGCCTGAGGAGTGCCGCGATTTCGGCCAAGCAGTCAACGCGGTGAAGACGGCCGTCGCCGACGCCATCGAAGCAAAGCGCGTGGAACTCGGCCGCGCCGAGACCTTAGCCAAGCTTGCGCATGAGCGCGCGGACGTGACGCTACCGGTGCATGAGGGGCCGCAGGCGAAAGGCCGCATCCATCCCGTCAGCCAAGTGACCGACGAGATCACCGAGATCTTCGCCGATATGGGCTTCTCCATCGCCGAAGGGCCCGATATCGAGACGGACTTCAACAACTTCACGGCGCTCAACATTCCGCCGGAGCATCCGGCGCGGCAAGACCACGACACGTTTTATTTCGCCGAAGGGCCGGACGGCGCGCGGCCTGTGCTGCGCACGCATACGAGCCCGGTGCAGATCCGCACCATGCTGGCGAACGAGCCGCCTTTGCGCGTCATCGCGCCGGGCCGCGTCTATCGCTGCGACTCCGATCAGACCCACACGCCGATGTTCCATCAGGTCGAGGGACTCGTGATCGACGAGGAGACGCATCTCGGTCACCTGAAATGGGTGCTCGAAGAATTCTGCAAAGCCTTCTTCGAAGTGCCGGAAGTCAAGATGCGCTTCCGCGCCAGCTACTTCCCCTTCACCGAGCCGTCGATGGAAGTCGACATTGGCTATGCAAAAGTGGGCGATGAGATCCGCATCGGCGAAGGCGACGAGTGGCTCGAGATTCTCGGCTGCGGCATGGTGCATCCCAACGTGCTGAAAGCGGTGAACCTCGACCCCAAGAAACATCAGGGATTTGCGTTTGGCGTCGGCATCGACCGCTTGGCCATGCTGAAATATGGCATGCCTGACTTGCGCGCGTTCTTCTCAGGCGATTTGCGCTGGCTGACCCATTACGGTTTCGCGTCGCTCGCCGTTCCCACACTTGCTGCGGGGCTGAGCGCGCGATGAAGTTCACCCTGTCATGGCTGAAGGAACATCTCGACACGGACGCCTCCGTGGACGAGATCGCCGACACGCTGACCCGCATCGGGTTGGAAGTCGAAGAGGTGCACAACCCGGCCGCGGCGCTCAAAGAATTTCGCATCGCCGAAGTGGTGAAGGCGAACAAGCACCCGGACGCCGACAAGCTGCAAGTGCTTGAGGTCAACACCGGCAAGGAGCGCCTGCAAGTCGTGTGTGGCGCGCCGAACGCCCATGCCGGGATGAAGGGCGTGTTCGCGCCTGTCGGCGCTTACGTGCCCGGCCTCGACTTTACGTTGACCAAGGCGAAGATCCGCGGCGTCGAGTCGAGCGGCATGATGGTCTCCGAGAAGGAGCTTGAACTGTCCGACGAGCATACCGGGATCATCGAGTTGCCGAAGAAGGCCCGCGTCGGCAGTTCGGCCGCAAAGGCGCTCGGCCTCGACGATGTGATGTTCGACATCGCCATCACGCCGAACCGCCCCGATTGTCTCGGCGTGCGCGGGATCGCGCGCGATCTCGCCGCGGCGGGCCTCGGCAAGCTTACGAAGGAAACGATCAAGCCGGTCAAAGGCGGGTTCAAGAACTCCGTTCCTATCAAGCTGGAGTTCTCGACGGAGACCAAGACGGCTTGCCCTGTGTTTGCCGGGCGGCTTGTGCGCGGCGTTGAGAACGGGCCGAGCCCGGACTGGCTGCAAGCGCGGCTGAGGGCTATCGGTTTGCGCCCCATCAATGCGCTGGTCGATATCACCAATTACATCTCTTACGACCGTGGGCGTCCCTTACATGTTTACGACGCGGACAAGCTCGACGGCGCCATACGCGCGCGGCTTGGACGCAAGGGCGAGAAGTTCCTTGCCCTCGACGGCAAGACCTATGCAGTCGACGAAGAAATGTGCGTCATCGCGGACGATGCGCGCGTGCTTGGACTTGGCGGCGTGATTGGCGGCGAGGACACGGGCTGCACCGAGGAGACGACGAATGTCTTCATCGAGTCTGCCTATTTCGATCCCAAGCGCACCGCGCGCACCGGCCGCACGGCGAACATTGTTTCGGACGCGCGCTTCCGCTTCGAGCGCGGCGTGGATCCTCAATCCGTGCTGCCGGGGATCGAATTCGCCACTGAACTGGTGCTCGAGCTGTGCGGCGGTGAACCGAGCCAGGTCACGGTTGCCGGCAAGGCGCCAAAATCCAATTCGCCCTTTCGCTTCGACATGAGGCAGATCGGCCGCTTGAGCGGGCTGTCACTGTCGAACGCGGACATCCGCCGCAAGCTCACCGCACTCGGCATCAAGCTGGGCGGCAAGACGAACGCTGTGAAGGCGAGCCCGCCCTCCTGGCGCCCGGACATCGCCATACCAGCCGATCTCGTCGAAGAGGTGGTGCGGCTGACCGGTGTCGATCAGGTGCCGGCTACGCCGCTCCCCGATCTGTCTGGTGTGGCCAAGCCAGTCCTGACCGAGCGCCAAGCGCGCGCGAAGTTCACGCGGCGCCTCCTTGCCGCACGTGGATTTGTCGAGGCCGTCACCTGGTCTTTCAATCCGCCGGCCGAGGCGAAACTGTTCGGCGGTGGCGACAAGTCGCTCACGCTGAGTAATCCGATCTCCACGGAACTTGCTCAAATGCGGCCCAGCCTGCTGCCGGGCTTGATCGCGGCAGCCAAGCGCAATCGCGATCGCGGTTTCGCAGACGGCGCACTGTTCGAGCTGGGCCAGGCCTATCGGGGCCTCGCCCCTGAAGACCAATACATGGCCGCGAGCGGCGTGCGCTTCGGGCGTTCGGCGCTCGATGGCGCTGGCCGTCACTGGTCAGGCGATGCAGACCCCGCCGGCTGGGAGGCGGTGAAGGCCGACGCCGTCGCCGCGCTAACCGCGCTGGGCCTCAGTCAGGCAAACATGCAAGTGACCCGCGAGGCGCCGGACTGGTTCCATCCGGGACGTTCAGGTGCACTGAAGCTCGGGCCGAAGGTCACGCTCGGCGTGTTCGGCGAGATCCATCCCGACACTCTCGCCAGCCTCGACGCCGAAGCGCCGATGGCGGCGTTCGAGCTTTATCTCGATGCCTTGCCCCGTTCAAAGCGCAAAGGCACGGCGAGGCCTGCGCTCGATGCCTCGGACCTCCAGGCGGTGCGGCGCGACTTTGCGTTTCTTGTGGATGCTGACGTGGCCGCAGGCCAGGTCGTGCGCGCAGCCTCCGGTGCCGACCGCACGCTGATCGCCGATGTCAGCGTGTTCGACGTGTTCACCGGTCAGGGTGTGCCGGACGGCAAAAAGTCACTCGCCATCGATGTGACGTTGCAGCCGCGCGACAAGACGCTCACGGACGCGGAGATCGACGCGGTGGCCGAAAAGGTCGTCGCCGCCGTGACCAAAGCCACCGGCGGGGCGTTGCGCTAGCGCCGCTCGAAACCGGATCTGCGCCGCTGCCAGCGCTTCCGCTTTTTCTTCCCAGCGCCATAGAACGGCTTGTCGGCGCAAGCGCTGGCAAGTTGCCGCGCGATACTCGCCGGCGTCGCGGGCGCCGGCTGATAGCCTTTGCAGATGGCGCCGATCTTGCCGCCGAGCGCATTTGCATCGTCCGAGCAATAAAGCCCCGAGCCGTCGCTACGCGGTGTGAAGAGCACGCCTTGTGCCGTGCCGCCGTCGCCGAGCCGCGCGCCGAGATGGTTCAGCGCATGGATGCGCGTCGCACTTTGCTGCGGAGAGAAGCGTTCGGGCTTCATATGCGTGCCCGTTAGCGGGACCGCTTCGATGGTGCCGAGACGCCAATCGCCGTCCTGCTTGGCCAGATGCACTTTCGCCATCAGCCCATAGTCGCGGCAAACGCCGAAGCGCTTCATCTCCGCGGTGCCGGGATGAAGGAAATTGCCGAGCCCATAGAAGATGAGAGAGTTGCCGACGCGCTCGACGCCTTGGGCCACGTGCGGGTGATGGCCGACAATGAGGTCGATGCCCCTGCCTTGCGCCGCCTTGCCCCGCCAATCCGTCAACTGCCGCTTGTCCGGCACGACACGGCCTTCGAGGCCATAGTGGATCGACAGGATGCGGTAGTCGGCCGGAAGCTCGGCGAGCCGGTTCAGCACCAGCTGGAAATCCTTTGGATTGCGATAGGCCGCCTGCCCCGCCTTGTTTTGCCCCGCGCGATGCTCCTCCCGCTGGCCGGTGACGATGCCGGTAGCGCTGAAGCCCAGCTTCATGTCGCCGAGCTCGAGACAGCCGGGCCGCGTCGCCTCCTCGTAATTGGTGCCGATGCCGGCATAAGCAATCGGATGCTCCGCCCCCGCCACAGCCAAGTGATAGAGCGTCTCTTCGACGCCGAGCGGGCCGTAGTCCATCGAATGATTGTTGGCGAGAGAGAACAGATTGAAGCCGGTGTTGAGCAACGCACGCAAGCCCGCCGGGTGGCTCTTGAAGTTGTAAGGCGAGGTCTGGCCTTTACCGTCGGGCTCAAGATCGTCGCGGTCAGTGATCACCGTCTCTAGATTGACGAAGGCAAGGTCGCCATTGATGTCGCTCGCAACGCCGCTCACGCTTTCCGCAAAGCCGATCTCCTTGCCGTTCTTCTTGAAGCCGCGCGGGTCGACCTCTGCGCCTTTCGGATTGAAGCCGGTATCGCCGACAAGCACGATGGTGAGTTGGTCGGGGCTTTGTGTCGGCGTCTGAGCCGGGGCATCGCCGATCGAGGCGGTGTATTCGGTGCTGGCGCATGGCGTGATCCGCACGGCGCCTTGCGAAGCGCTCGCGCTCGCGACAAGCGAGAGGGCCAAGGCGGCGGCGCCCAGCAATATCGAACAGCCAATCCTCATGATGCGGCCTGTTCCGCCTCGCGAATCGGTTCTGTATCGAATCCCAGATTGTGGTCGCGGGCAAGATGGACCATGGCGCGCTCGGTCAGGGCGGTGATGGTCAGCAGCGGGTTACAACCGATGGAGCGCGGAATAACGGCGCCGTCGCAGACATAGAGACCGTCATGGACGTCCTCGCCGTTGGTATCGGCGAAGACCTGGCATTTGTGGTTGACCACGCCGCGCCTCGCGTCCTCACCCATGCCGCAGCCGCCAAGCGGATGCGCCGTCGCGGGTGTCACGCCCATGCTGGTCGCGGCGAGCGGGCTCTTGATGTAGCGCCCGCCGACCGTATCGGCCACCTTGGTCAGGGCCTCATCAACGCGTTTGTAGACGGGTTGCTCGGCGACATTCGGCCAGCGAACCTTGAGGCGTCCATCGTCGAGCACGAGCCGGCCGTCGGCGTCGTCATGAGAGACGACGAAGAACGTGCGCAAGTGCGACAGCGGGCCTTGATACACGCCCTTGATGAGGCTCTGTGCGGCGCCGAGAATTCGCCCCCCCGATATAAAGAACACCGGCAGCAGCGGCGCCAAGGCAGAGGGCAGCACGCCTTCTTCGATGATCATGCCACGATCGAGGTCCTTCTCGTCGGGAAGCTCGATCTGCCCGGCAACGCAAGCGCCGACCGTGTCACCGTCAAACTTTGGCGGTTCGCCGACACCGATGGCGTTGACCCGTTCGCTTCCGCCGAGCGCAAAGGCGATGATGTCGCCGTTGGCAGAAAAGCGCGTGCCCAGCCGGTCGGAGCATTTCAATCCTTGATCGCGCGACCGCAACAAAATTTCCGTGGACCCAAGCGTGCCGGCGGCGAGCACCACCGAGCGTGCATCGACATGGCGCGCTTCGCCGTTCTTGTCGCCGGAGGGTGCGAAATGCACGCGCCAGCCGCCGTCGCGCTTCTCGATGTAGTCGACAGTTAGCTCGGTGAAGATCTCGGCGCCGTGCGCGCGTGCATCGGGGAGATAGGTCGCGGCCACGGTGTTCTTGGCGCCGACATTGCAGCCCGAACAGCAATCGCCGCACAGCGTGCACGCGGCTTGAGTTACGCCGGCCGCATTCTCAGTATCCTCGAAGCTCACCGTGACGGGCGAGGCAACCGTGGCGCGGCCGAACGCGGCGCCGGCGGTTTCCAGCGCACGGTACTTGGTCAAGGCGGCAGCGTTACCGTACCGCGCCGGCCGCAGCATGGCCTCCGCACGTTCAAAGCCGAGATCGAGCAGGCCGTCTTTGTTGATCGCGTCCGGCCAGGCGGCATCGGCAAAGACGCGCGCATCGGGGCGCAAGGCGACGCCGGCATTGACCAGCGAGCCGCCACCGAGCCCACAGCCCACGAGCACGTGGATATCGGCGCCGATCCGGAAGTCGTAGAGGCCGGTCTTGGAGCCGGAGCGCATGGTGCCGCCGCTCAGTTGCAGCTCGCGCCGCAGTTCGGGCAGCCGCGCCGGAAAGCCTCCCGCCGGCACCTCCCGGCCCCGCTCGATGACGCAGACGCGTTGCCCAGCCCGGGACAGCCTGGAGGCGGAGACCCCGCCGCCATAGCCGGAGCCCACCACCACCACGTCATAGGCCGGTTTCATGGCGTCCTGGGGTAAAGACAACGTCGTTTGCATGGCCCCTCAATAACCCAAATCAGCAAGTCGCCCCAAGCGGTTATGCGGCCCCAAATGACGCATCACTTCCCATCACGGTGCCGCGAGAGTGCCTAGGCGCGCTCGCGCCCGTTGCCTATCGTTAGAGCCAGACAACAATGTGGAGACATCTCATGATTGCGCGTTGGATTTGCGTCGGGCTGACGGCGGCCTTTCTCGCCATGTTCATGGTCGCCAGCGGCGCCGATGACACGTCTGCGGGCGAGAGCAAGACTGCGATCTTCGCCGGCGGCTGCTTCTGGTGCGTCGAGGACGCCTTCGACAATGTCGACGGTGTGAGCGAGACCGTCTCCGGCTATGCCGGCGGCACGCTGCCCGAGCCGACCTATGGCAGACACGAGGGCCATGTGGAGGCGTTGAAGGTCACCTACGACCCATCGAAGGTCACCTACGCGCAACTGCTCGACCACTATTGGCACAACATCGACCCATTCGATGCGACGGGTCAGTTCTGCGACAAAGGCCCGGCCTACCGCACGGTGGTGTTCACCTCGGACGAGGAAGAAAGAACGCTCGCGGAAAAAACCAAGAAGGACATTTCCACGCGCTTCAACAAGACGGTCGCTACGGAGGTTCGGCCCACGACGACCTTCACCGCCGCCGAGGAGTACCACCAGGATTACCACAACAAGAATCCGGTCAGCTACAAGTACTACAAATGGGGTTGCGGCCGCGCTCAGCGTCTCTCCGAGATTTGGGGCAGCAAGGGCAGCTGAGCCCTCATCGCCGCATCGCGATTTCCGCCGCCCAACAAAAAAGGGAGCCATAAGAGGCTCCCTTTCGCACGTCTTGCCTAAGTCGCGTGTGACTTAGCCGCGCTTGGTGTCCATCCAGGCCATCACGCATTCCTTGGCCCAGGCACGGGCCATCTTGCGGTCGTCTGGGAATTGCAGCTTGGCGGCTTCCTTACAGGGCATGCCGACCAGCGATCCGGCCTGAGCGGACGTCGACTGCATGGGGAGCGCCGTAGCGGCAACGAGACCAGCCGCGGCAGCGGCGAGGATCAGCTTCTTGGACATATTCGGTCCTCCGATTGCGGGGTTGGAACCACCTTCCTACCAGAGGGCGATTAGCCCCCGACAGCCGCAAATTTATGGCGCCTCGCCGCATGGTTTCGCCTTAATTACCAACTGCTCCGGCTTGACCGCAGGCCTATTGCTCCCCTACCAAGCCGCCCATGAGTTCATCGCAGCCGAATCCCCTGTCCCAGATCCGCAACTTCTCCATCATCGCCCATATCGACCACGGCAAGTCGACGCTGGCCGACCGGCTGATCCAGCTGTGCGGCGGGCTCACCCAGCGGGAGATGAAGGAGCAGGTGCTCGATTCCATGGATATCGAGCGCGAGCGCGGTATCACCATCAAGGCTCAGACCGTCCGTCTGGAGTACACGGCCAAGGACGGCAAGGTCTATGAGCTGAACCTGATCGACACGCCGGGGCATGTGGACTTCGCCTACGAGGTGAACCGGTCGCTGGCGGCCTGTGAGGGCTCGCTGCTCGTGGTCGACGCCACCCAAGGGGTCGAGGCGCAGACCCTCGCCAATGTCTATCAGGCGCTCGAGAACAACCACGAGATCGTGCCGGTCCTCAATAAGATCGACCTGCCCGCGGCAGAGCCGGAGCGCGTGCGCGAGCAGATCGAGGAGGTGATCGGGCTCGATGCGAGCGACGCGGTTGAGATCTCCGCCAAGACCGGCCTGGGCGTAGAGGACGTGCTGGAGGCGATCGTCCAGCGCCTGCCGCCGCCGTCTGGCGATGCGAACGCTCCGCTCAAGGCGATGCTGGTGGACAGCTGGTACGACGCCTATCTCGGCGTCGTCGTGCTCGTGCGCATCGTCGACGGGACGCTGAAAAAGGGTCAGCGCATTCGGCTGATGTCCACGGGCGCGGGCTACCAGGTGGAGCGCGTCGGCATCTTCCGGCCCAAGCAAGAGATGCGCGATGCGCTGGGGCCCGGCGAGATCGGCTTCTTCACCGCCGCGATCAAAGAGGTGGCCGACACGCGCGTCGGCGATACCGTCACCGACGAGAAGCGGCCCACGACGAGGCCGCTCACCGGCTTCCAGCCGGCCCAGCCTGTCGTGTTCTGCGGGCTGTTTCCGGTCGACAGCGGCGATTTCGAGGACCTTCGTGAGGCCGTCGGCAAGCTCCGCCTCAACGATGCGAGCTTCGACTACGAGATGGAGACCTCCGCCGCGCTCGGCTTCGGCTTCCGCTGCGGGTTTCTCGGCCTCCTACACCTGGAGATCATCCGCGAACGGCTGGAGCGCGAGTTCAACATCGACCTGATCGCCACGGCGCCGTCCGTCATCTACCGCGTGTTCCTCACCGACGGCAGCATGGTCGAATTGCACAATCCGGCCGACATGCCCGAGCTGCAGAAGGTCGAGCGCATCGAGGAGCCGTGGATAGAGGCGACCATACTCGTGCCGGACGAGCATCTCGGTGCGGTGCTGAAGCTTTGCGAGGACCGGCGCGGGCGGCAGAAGACGCTGAGCTATGCGGGCTCGCGCGCCATGGTGGTCTATGAGCTGCCGCTGAACGAAGTCGTGTTCGACTTCTACGACCGGCTCAAATCGGTGTCGCGCGGCTACGCCTCGTTCGACTACCACATCACCGGCTATGAGCAGGGCGACCTCGTGAAGATGGCGCTCCTCGTCAACGCCGAGCCGGTCGACGCGCTCTCTGTCATCGTCAACCGCACGCGCTCCGAGGCGCGCGGCCGCGCCATGGTGGAGAAGCTGAAGGATCTGATCCCCCGGCACATGTTCAAGATCCCGATCCAAGCGGCGATCGGCGGCAAGGTCATCGCGCGCGAAACGATCAGCGCGCTGCGCAAGGACGTGACGGCCAAGTGCTATGGCGGCGACATCACCCGTAAGCGCAAACTGCTGGAGAAGCAGAAGGCGGGCAAAAAGAAGATGCGCAGCTTCGGCAAGGTCGACATCCCGCAAGAGGCCTTCATCGCCGCGCTGAAGATGGACGCGGACTAGGTGAAGCCCTCAAGCCGGGTGTAGGCTCATCCAGCAGAATGGAGACCTACGAAAATGAAATTCGAAATCTTCAAAGCCTTCAATGGGCAGTACTACTGGCGTGGCCGTGGCGGCGACGGCAAGACCCTGTGCCACTCCGAGGGCTATCGCCACAAAGAGGCGGCCGAGCACGCGATCCAGGCGATCCGCGGTGAAGCGGCCTCCGCCGCGATCGACGACCTCACCCAGGCCAAGGCCGCAGGGTTCGGCCACTAGAGGCGGGTCCAAGCGGGGCTGGATTTCGATCGCCCCCGATCACGAAACCAATTGCCAAGTTCGACGTTATGAGTGGGCGCGCCGCCAATGGCGCGCCCGCGCCTACTGCTGTGCCAAGATTGCGTCACGTCTTTATGATGTTGGTGCGCAATTGTTTGTGGTTAACACTTCCCTAATGACTTGCCTTCATCTTGCCATTTTCTAGTTGTCGTTGCCTTATTATTGACAATACCTTGATTTTGTTGTGTCATTAACGCATCTATGCTTGACAGCGGCTAATATATCACTTTCCATTCGGCCCAAGGAAAAGCAGCACGACGGGGGATGTCGTTGGCTGACGCCAGGCGCGACACCCCAAGCAACAAGCATGTGGCTGCACAGGGGCCGTCTTGTCTTCCCGCGCTTCGCGCAAGGGGTCCTTAGGTCGGGGTGAAGCGCTGTTCCGGAGGGGTCATGATGCGTCCCGCCCTCGCGATTGGACTTTGCCTTCTGCCGTTCGTGGCGGCGGACTTGATGAGCGACAGCACGGCCTACGCCAAAGACCGCCGGGCCAAGGCACAAGTGGCCGTCCAGACCAAGCAACGGACGCCACAGCGCGCCGTTCGCGGGCGCTACCGCGCCGAGCTCAACGACAACACCGTGACCATCATGGGCGGCAGCGCGACGGGCACCGACGCCGCCGTGATCCAGGATATTGCCGCCGTGCTCGATGAAGGGACCGCGATGCGCGTGGTGCCCATGATCGGCAAGGGGCCGGCGCAGACCCTGAAGGACGTGATGTTCATGCGCGGTGTCGACATGGGCATTACCCAGGCGAATGTCCTGAAGCATTTCGCCAACACCGGCGAACTCGGTCCGCTGGACAAGCAGATCGCCTATGTCGCGAAACTGTTCAACGAGGAGATGCACGTGCTGGCGCATTCCGGCATCGACGACCTCACAGCACTGAACGGCAGGGTCGTCAGTATTGGCCCTGAAGGCAGCGGCCTGGAGCTCACCGCGCGCGCGGTGTTCGCCGCACTCGGCGTTGAGGTGCGCGAAACGCAGCTCGATGAGGCTGACGCGCTCGTCAAACTCAAAGCGGGCGAGATCGACGCCATGGTGGTGATCGCCGGCAAGCCGGCGCCGAGCCTGGCCCATCTCGGCCGCGACAGCGGGCTCAAGTTTCTTGGCCTGCCCTACCCGAAGGGCCTGGAGGCTGAGTACTACCCGGCGACGCTGACCCACGACGAGTACCCGGCGCTGATCGAAAAGGGCGCGCAGGTGGACACGGTGGCGGTGTGCGCCGTGCTGGTGTCGTTCAATTGGTCGGACGACAACATCCGCAAGAAGAAGCTCGCGCGCTTCGTCGACCACTTCTTTTCGAACTTCGATGCGTTTCTGGTGAGCCCGCGCCATCCCAAGTGGCGGCAGGTGAACTTTGCCGCAACTTTGGAAGGCTGGCGGCGATCCCCGCTGGCGCAGAGTTGGATCGACCAGGCGAAGACCGCGGTCGCCGCCGGCGGGCAGACGCAAGAGCGCTTCGAGACATTTCTGGCTCAGGCGGACGCTGGGCGTACCCAAGTGTCCGAGACGGAGCGCGTGAAGCTATTTCGTGCCTTTTTGGAGTGGAGCAAGACGCAGAAGCAGAACTAGTCGCCTTCTTTGTTGACTATTGCGTGGGGAGGACGGTGCCATGTTGCAGCCGCTGTTCAGGACGGTTGGCAGTCCAAAGGACCGAGATTCGAAACACATGTCGAATGCCAAGCCGCCAGGCCTGGCGGAGCGTCTTGAGGCGGAGCGTCTCAAGGCGGAGCGGCTCGATGCGAAGCGTCTTGACGCGGAGTTTCCGGTTGGGTTGCGTCTAGCGGCAAAGGCGGAGCCGACCGCATCGTCAATGGCCGAGCGCTTTGCGCCGCAGCCCTTGCGCGCAACACGAGAAGAAACGCCAGCGGTGGAGGCGGTGGAGGCGGTGGACCCGACGCCTGCCTCGCTCGAACCGCGCCTGTTCACCGCACCGCGGCAGGGCGTGCTCGCGATCCTGATGGGCGTGGCCATCGCGCCGGCCGCCATCCTTGCCGGGCTTTTATGGTTCGGCGCAATTCGCGGACCTGACGTCGGGCCCAGCGCCGACGCCAAGCCGGCACGTCACCAGGCTGCGTTCGCGGCCGCGCCTAGCTTGCGCGTTGCCCCGCGGGCGCCGGAGTTCGGCCTGACCTCGCCCGAGGAAATCATGGCGACTGCCGGCGAGGACGTCGCTTTCACTATTGCCATCGAAACAAGCGAGGCCATCCCCACGCGCAGCGTGATCGCCATTCGCGATCTTCCCGACGGCGCGGCCTTCTCGCAAGGGCGCCCGTTCGGCTCGCGCGAATGGAGCCTCACCCCGGATGAAATCGCCGGCCTCTCCTTGCATGTGCCGAACGATCACGCCGGGACTTCGGATCTTGCCGTCGAGCTTGTCGCCGCCGACGGCACCGTGCTGGCCCGTACGGCGACCCGGCTGGACGTGGCTCCCTCGCCCACGGCTGGTCTCGTCGTACGGTCCGGCGAAGAGGATCGCATCAAGGATCTGATAGCCCACGGCCACAAAATGATTGCCGTGGGCTACTTCGCCGGTGCGCGCGCTTACTACCAGCGCGCAGCGGAAGCAGGCAGCGGGGAGGCAGCGCTCGCCGCGGGCGCCACGTACGATCCCGCGTTCATCGCGGCGCTCCGTGCGCAAGGCATCAAGCCTGACAAGCAAGCGGCGCAGGAGTGGTATGGCCGCGCCGCGGCGCTCGGCATCACCGACCGCGCAGGTCAGCTCGCCACGCTGAGGCAAACATGGATGAATGCCGGAGCGAGCCCGGAAGGAGACGCGTCGCCGGCGGGGGATCCCAAGCCCGCCGAGCAAACGGGCCCAACCACACAGGCCGAGGCAGAGCGCGGGCCCTTCGGGCGGCTCGTAGCCGCCGCCACCGAGCTTGCCAGCGGCGATGAGTGGGTCGTAGTGGCCAACCCTGTGCACGTCCGCAAAGGACCCTCCTCGACGGACGAGACGTTCAAGGTCGCCCAGAAGGGCACCAAGCTGCGCGTGCTGGGCCGCGACGGAAACTGGGTGCAGATCACCGACCCGGCCACCAAGCAGCAAGGGTGGATCTACAAGCGCTTCCTAAAAGAGGCCGCCGCGCCCTAAGGGGCTGGCAGCGCCTTTACCGGCTGGCGGCGCCTTAGCCGTTCGACACTGCCGGTGCATGGCGCACTTGCCAGGCGAGGTAGGTCAGCGCAGCGCCTTCGCAAATGAGCAGCACGCCAAGCATCAGCCCCAACACCCAGTCGGATGTGAGCGGCATGTTCGCCCAGAGAATGAGCGCCAGTAGAATGCCGACCAGGCCGCTGCCGAGCACCCAGCCCCAATTGGGGAAGGGCCGGATGGTGAGCGCGAAGATCACCTTGGCGATGCCTTCGACCATAAAATAGACGATCAGCAGCACGGTCATGATGAGCAGGCCGCTATCGGGCGAGCGCAGCAGGAGCACGCCGATCAGAATGGCCAGCACCGCGGAGATCAGCTGCAGCCAATAATGGGGCACGTTGCTGGCGCCGATGAGCCCGATGCCCTGCAAGATGCCGCTGACGATGAGGATCCAGGCAAGCAAGAAGACGATGGCGACCGAGGAGATGAACGGGTAGATCAGCGCGAGCACGCCCGCCACCACCAGCAAGATCCCCTGGATCAAATACCAGAGCGAATAACGCTTCACCGTCTCACGCATAGCTTCGCAGAGCGCCGCCGCTGCGGCGTCGACCGGAATAGCCATGGGTAGAGCCCTCCTCTAGGTTGGCGGCCGAATCAATCGCGCGGCCGCGTGCCAAGCATACGCGATTCACGGGGGCACATGGACCACGAGCAGACTTCAGACGGGTACCTCTCCGCCGCAATTGCCAAGGCCACCTACCGGCTGATCCCGTTCCTATGCCTCGCCTACACGGTCAATTTTCTCGACCGGGTGAATGTCGGCTTCGCCGCGCTGCACATGAACGCGGACCTCGGCTTCTCGCCCGCCGTGTTCGGCTTTGGCGCCGGGATCTTCTTTCTCGGCTACATCGTTTTCGAGATCCCCAGCAATCTCGCGTTGCAGCGCTTCGGCGCGCGCATCTGGATCGCGCGCATCATGATCTCCTGGGGCTTGATCGCTTGCGCCATGGCGCTGGTGCGCGGCGAGACGAGCTTCTACGTCTCGCGGCTTCTGCTCGGCATCGCCGAAGCCGGCTTCTTCCCCGGCATCATCCTCTATCTCACCTACTGGTTCCCGGCAGGGACACGCGCCCGCATCATCGCGCTGTTCATGGCATCAGTGCCGCTCGCCACGGTGTTCGGCGGCCCGATCTCCGGCGTGCTTTTGCAGATGCACGGCTTCGCGGGACTCGCGGGCTGGCAGTGGCTGTTCATCATCGAAGGCGCGCCCGCGGTTCTTCTCGGTGTGCTGGCGCTGTTCGTCCTCACCGACAAGCCGGACAAGGCGGCGTGGCTGAGCGAGAACGAGCGGCGCGCGCTCACCGAGACGCTTGCAAGCGAAGCGGCGAACACGAAAGCGGTCGGCTATGCGGATCTTCGCCAAGCGCTGAAGCGCCCGCGCGTGCTGGCGCTCGGTGTCCTCTACTTTCTCATGGTGACCGGGCTCTACGGTATCGGCTTTTGGATGCCGCAAGTGCTCGCAACCTTCGGCCTCGATCCGCTGCATGTCGGCTTTCTAACCGCGATCCCATATTTGTTTGCGGTCATCGCCATGGTGCTGTGGGGGCGGCATTCCGACAAGACCGGCGAGCGCCGTTGGCATATTGCGCTTCCGCTGCTTCTTGCGGCGTGCGCTTTCGCCTGGTCCGCCTATTCGGGGCCGCTCCTCCCCACCATGATCGCGCTGAGCTTGGCAACGCTCGGCTTCTACGCCGCGTTCGGGCCGTTCTGGTCGCTGCCCACGGCGCTGCTGACGGGGACAGGCGCTGCGGCGGGCATCGCGCTGGTGAATTCCATGGGGAACGCGGCGGGCTTCACGGGCCCATATATCGTCGGGCTCTTAAAACAAGCGACGGGAAGCTTCTCGGCGGCGCTGCTGTTCTTGGCGGCCGCGCTGGCGCTGGGCGGCCTGATGGCGCTGTGCTTCAAGCGGATCGAGGATCCGCGCCACACTTAGGCGTGCGTCCTAACCGTCCTCGTCGCCGCGCACCATGGGCTTGAAGATCTGACCGCTGTCGAGAGTCTCGGCGTTGCACAGATACTGGAACGCGGTCTTCTGCGGGCGGTCGAAGACGTCCAAATACTCCACGACGCCCCAAACTAGGATCGTCGCGTCGCCGCCCATGACACGGTCGGCAAGGCTCGCCGTGGACTCGCAAGTGACGATCTCCGTGTCCGTTGCATCGCGGCCAAGACGCGGCCTTGGCGAGTCCAGCGACGAACGCTGCGGCAACTGCATGATGGGCAGCAAATCCTCATCCGACACGTCGCGAATGCCGACCTCCGCCGCGCTCTTGATCCTGAACGCGGGCGTCTGACCGGAATTGCGGTACACCACCTTCACCTTGACGACGCCCTCGGACTCCGGCGTCTCGATGAACTCGAGCTTGTCGACATCCACATAGGCGCGCAGCTCTTCCTCGCTCGCGCCGCCACTGCCGGCGGGGACGGGCGCAGGCATGGGCGCACTGACGTCCGACGTCCGTCGCGCCGCCTGCAACGCCATAACGAGCGGCACGAACATCAGCATCAGCAGCAATGTCGCGATCGCGCCAATCCACGTCAGCAGGCGCGTCAGCCCGGCGGTGCTCTCGGCTGCTTCAGCCCCGCGCCATTGCTGGCAGAGATCCGCTTCGTAAGGATGCTGGACGTTGTCGCAAGGCGCCGCGACGTTCCACGGCTTCTTCTCTTCCGCCGCGTCGTCGTCTGTCTTGGTGTCGTCGGTAGTTTCCTCAGCCGCGGCGTCTTCTGTCGCAGCGTCTTCGGTCGCAG
>NZ_JBFFQD010000011.1:0-62933 GCF_041573655.1 Methyloceanibacter sp. | reverse complement strand
GGCCGCCGCACTGTCTGCGCGAACAGCTCATTGAGATGGGGCGCATCGAGCGCTTGGCCTCCCTCGCCCGGCGCATGCAGCGCACTTGCCACGAACACCGCATCGATCCCAAGCGCGGCGGCGCCGGCGATGTCCGTGTTGACGCCATCGCCGATGGCAAGGACCCGCTCCCTGCCGACAGCCTCCCCGCTTAGCTGCGCGATCGTCTCCAATGCGAGCTCGTAGACGGGCACATGCGGCTTACCGGCATAAACGACCTTGCCGCCGAACGTCTCATAGACTGCCGCGAGTGCACCGGCGCAGTAAACGAGGCGATTGCCGCGTTCCACCATGTGATCGGGGTTGGCGCAGATCATGGGCAGTCCGCGCGCTGCCAGGGTGCGCAGCATGTCCGCATAGTCGTCGGGTGTTTCGGTGTCGTCGTCGAACAGGCCGGAGCACACCACGAGATCGGCCTCCTCAGGCCCGGCGAGCACGACATCGAGCCCGGCGAAGATCGGCCGGTCGCGTTCGGGCCCGAGATGGAAGACGCGCGCGCCCGTGTACTTGCCGAGTTCATGGCGGGTCAGGTCGCCCGACGTAACGGTCGCGTCATAGGCATCGTCCGGCACGCCGAACTGGCGGAGCTGCTCTTGCACGTCGGGGCTCGGCCGCGGCGAATTGGAGAGAAGAACGACAACGCCGCCAGACTCGCGGAAGGCGCGCGTCGCGGCGGCGGCCTGCGCGAAGGCGGCCTGTCCGTTGTGCATGACCCCCCAGATATCGACGAGCCAAGCGCGATAGCGGGCGCCGATATCCCCGACGGAGTCGATGATCGGAATGGTGAGAGAAGCATCGGTCATGGGGGTCGGTTAGAGGCTCAGGAGGAAGGGGTCAAGCGGCCCCTGGTCGCGGCGCGTTAAGACTTGGACTTTCCGGCCTGTGCTATGGTCGCTGGCGTAGAATGAGGCCATAGGCACCCGCGTTGGTGCCTCCCATCGGCAATGGAGACTGAAATGCGTCATCTCACATTGAAGACGTGCATCGCGGGGGCTTGCGCCCTTGGCTTTGTTGCATTTGGCGTGCCCGCCATGGCGGCAGACCAAGAGGACCTCGCCCTGGAAAGGGATCTGCGTCCCGACGAGGAGCCGATCGTCTTAGAGGACGAAGGGGTCAAGCCGAAAGAGGCCATGCCCGCGGAATCGAGCGGCGGGAGCGATGCCAATATCGAAGACGAGATGATCGACAAGATCGGCCCCGGAGCGGAATAGGCGATTTGTCGGTCGAGACCAGTTTCCGGCGCGCCCATCTGGCGCGCCGCTTACTGTGAAGCGCCGGCGTCTTCGAGCTCTTTGGACAGCGCCGCGTTCATGGGCCGCGGCTCGCCGAAAAGATACCCTTGCGCCAACTCGATCCCGTGGTCGAGAAGCTCCGCGACATCGCCCTCGTTTTCGACCTTTTCGATAATGAGCTGCATGCCAAGGCCATCGAGCTGACGCTTCAGGTCCGAAGCCTTGCGGCCTGGTCCTCCGAGGAAGCTCGCGGCGCTGACCTTGACGTGGCGGAAATAGCGATCGCTCAAAGTGGAGAAATCCGTCTCCATGTCCGACACGTTGTCGAGGCAGAACGTGTAGCCCAGGGCGCCCAGTGTATCGAGGCAAGCAAGTTCGGACTGAGTCAGACCGAGCATCTCCATCTGGCTGATCTCGAAAATCAGGTTGTCGCTGAGGCTGGTGTTCTCCTCCATGAACTCGATCAACTCGGGATAGTAGTCCGGGTCGAGCAATGAGTGCATGGAGACGTTGCCGAAGACGCCTTTGATGCGTGTGTCCTGGCCAACGCGGCGGAGCACCTGGACGCTACGGACGAGCAGCACGTTGTCGATCAGTGGCATGAGCCCCGAGCGCTTGGCGGCCGGCATGTACTCGCCCGGCAGCACGATTTCGTCGTCCGTCTTGCGGATGCGCGTCAGCGCCTCGAAATAGCGAACCTTACGGTCCGGCAGGGTGATGGTTGGCTGCAGGTAGAGATCGACGCGTCCTTCCGAAATCCCTTCGCGGAGGATGCCAAGCATTCTCTCTTCGGCCGCCTCTTCGTCGTCATCCCAGAGAGCAGCGGCCGGCAGGTCGGTCTCTGATTCCGGCTCCGGCTCTGACTGAGGCTCCGGCTCGGACTCAACGGTCTCCGCGACGGCGACTTCCTCGATTGCCTCGTCGTCCTGCGGCTCGTCTTTCGGCTCATCCTCGGGTTCGTCTTGTGGTTCGTCTTGCGGCTCGTCTTGCAGCGCCGCCGAAACCTCAGGCTCAGGCTCGATCACGACGGTTTCGACGACTTCCTCGACGATCAAGGTCTCGGCCTCTGGCTCGGGCTCCGGCTCACGGTCCATCAGCGAGAAAGGCTTCTCTACGGGGACCGGTTCTGGCTCGGGAAGCGGCGGAGGTGCGGGCGGCATCTCCGGCACGGAAACCACCGGCTCGGGGGGCTCGGACGTGGGCTTGAAGGCTTGGGCGGTTCGAGAGCCCGCCGTGGCCGCCGCAATTTCGGCGCGCAAAGCCTCGATCTGCGAATAGACACCTTCGAGCTCGGCGCCGCCGGCGCCCTCACCCGACGCGCCGCCGGTTTGGTCCAGTCGCGCAACTGTCTCGGAGAGCGTGTCGAGACGGGAGAGGCCGTCCTCGACTTGATCGAGGCGCTGCAGATCGCCGTCGATGATTTCGAGTGCTTCCTCAAGCTCGGCGAGACGGTCGCCGCCAGACGCCGCGCCGCCACGCGATCCGCGTGCCATAGAAAGAAACGACGTGGCCATGACCAGAAAGAGCGCGGCCGTGCCGATCAGGACCGGCACGAGCGGCAGACCGGCCTGGACCGTCAAGCCGGCAGCAAACGCGACCGCGGTCACGGCCATGGCGATCAGGACGATCACATCAAGCATGGCGAACACTCCTTTGGGGGGCGCCCTGCCTGGACCACATGGTAATGCCGTATTGCATGATCGCGCCGCCCCTCGCGGCCGAAATCATGGGCGACAGGCCGTTGCAAAGCAACATGAAATTGGGCGCCGCGCCGAGCGTGATCGCGGCCAAGGAGGACCGGGCCAGCTAGCGGCCTCGCTCTAGCGATGGCCAGCATGGCCATCTGGTGACGAAAGAATCCACCATCGGTGACAGTGTTTCGGTATTAGGCTCGCCTCATACTTGAGGCTTGATCCATAGGAGTTTCGGTCATGTCCGGGGTTGCGCGCGTTTCTTTCTGCGCCATTGGTGCTCTCATTCTCATCGGCACGGCACTCAGCGCCAAAGCCGAGCCAGGCGCTGCCCATCTCGTCGATGCGCTGAATAGCGTGTTCGGCGAGCACCCGCATACGCGGGCGGGTCACGCCAAAGGTGTTTGCGTGACCGGAAACTTCACCCCTTCAGCCGAAGCGCCGTCGCTGTCGAAGGCGCCGCATTTCGCCAAGACGGTTCCGGTGATCGGCCGGTTCTCAATGGGCGGCGGCAACCCAGAGGCTCCGGACAACGCCAAAGGAAATGTGCGCGGCATGGCCTTGCGCTTCGAACTCGGCGAGGGCGCGACGACGGATTTGGCCATGATCTCCGCGCCGGTGTTCGGGGCGAAGACACCGCAAGCCTTCTTCGACCTCCTGACCGCAAGAGCGAGCGGCGATGCGGACAGTGTCGAGGCGGTCTTCGCCGCCAATCCGGAATCGAGGAACCAAGGCGTGTGGCTGAACGCCCGCCCAGTGCCGGCGAGCTATGCGGGGGTCAACTATTGGGGTGTGCACGCTTTTACGCTGACCAACGCCGCGGGCAAGGAGACGCTCGTGAAGTTCAAGGCGCTACCGGCCGCCGGCGAGGAGGGCCTGACGGACGAGGAAGCCGAAGCCAAAGGGACGAACTTCCTCATCGGTGAGTTGAAGGAGCGGCTGGGTCAGGCTCCGGCCAAGATCGACCTGGTGGCCATCATCGGCGAGGACGGCGATCCGACAGATGACCCCACCGCCTTCTGGGACGAGGATGACCGCAAGAATGCCGCGCTCGGAACGGTGAGCATCGAAGCCGCCGCACCGGACGCCATTTGCGACCCCTTTTCCTTCCTGCCGTCCAACCTAGCCGAAGGGATAACCGGGCCGACCAACGATCCGCTCTTCCAGATCCGCTCCCCGGCCTATCTCGTCTCGTTTACCAGGCGCCTGGCGCCGTAACGCTCAACATGACGCGTTTCCGGGGCGCCCCCGGCGCCTCGGGCCGATGCGTCGCCTTGACAGGGCCAGAGGCCGCCCTTACATGCGGCGCTATTGGCAGTCGCTAAGGGCGAGTGCTAGAGGGCGCAGTTCCAGCGAACAGGAGCAAATATCCATGAAATTCCGTCCCTTGCATGACCGCGTCGTGGTCAAACGGCTCGAGGAAGAGCAGACGACCAAAGGCGGGATCATCATTCCGGACACGGCGGCCGAAAAGCCGCAGACAGGCAAAGTCGTCTCCGCAGGCCCCGGGGCCCGTGGTGAAGACGGCAAACTTCAGCCCCTAGGCGTGAAGGCCGGCGACAAGGTGCTGTTCGGCAAATGGTCGGGCACCGAGGTCAAAATCGATGGCGACGATCTCCTCATCATGAAGGAGTCCGACATCATGGGCATTCTCGGCTAACGCCACCCAACCAATTCTTCGAGACATGCTGTGGAGCGCCTTTGGGGGCTCCCAGGATGACCCGTTCGCAACTCATAAGAGGATTCAATGGCAGCCAAAGACGTAAAATTCGGCGCCGAGGCCCGTGAGCGCATGCTCAAGGGCGTCGATGTGCTGGCCGACGCCGTGAAAGTGACGCTCGGTCCCAAGGGCCGCAACGTCATCATCGAGAAGTCGTTCGGCGCCCCGCGCTCGACCAAGGATGGCGTCACCGTGGCCAAGGAGGTCGAGCTTGAGGACAAGTTCGAGAACATGGGCGCGCAGATGCTGAAAGAGGTCGCCCAGAAGACCAACGAGACCGCGGGCGACGGCACCACGACCGCGACCGTGCTGGCCCAGGCGATCGTGCGCGAGGGCCTGAAGGCCGTCGCCGCCGGCATGAACCCCATGGACCTGAAGCGCGGCATCGACAAGGCCGTGACCGAGGTGGTCGCAGCCATCGAGAGGCAGTCCAAAGAAGTCAGCGGCTCCTCGGAGATCGCGCAGGTCGGTACCATCTCGGCCAATGGCGAAAAGGCCATCGGCGACATGATTGCCCAGGCCATGAAGAAGGTCGGCAATGAGGGCGTCATCACCGTCGAGGAAGCCAAGAGCCTCGACAGTGAGCTCGAAGTGGTCGAGGGCATGCAGTTCGACCGCGGGTACATCTCGCCCTACTTCGTGACCAATGCGGAGAAGATGACCACGGAACTCGAGAACCCGTTCATCCTCATCTACGAAAAGAAGCTGTCCGGCCTTCAGGCCATGCTGCCGCTCTTGGAGTCGGTGGTGCAGTCTGGCCGTCCGCTCCTCATCATCGCCGAGGACGTCGAAGGCGAGGCCCTGGCCACGCTCGTGGTCAACAAGCTGCGTGGCGGCTTGAAAGTCGCGGCCGTCAAGGCCCCGGGCTTCGGCGATCGCCGCAAGGCCATGCTGCAGGACATCGCCATCCTCACGGGCGGCGAGATGGTCTCCGAGGATCTCGGCATCAAGCTCGAGAACGTCACGACGCAGATGCTCGGCAAAGCCAAGCGCGTCACCATCACCAAGGACGACACGACCATCGTTCGCGGTGGCGGCAAGAAGGACGACATCGAGGCCCGCGTGGCGCAGATCCGCGCACAGATCGAGGACACGGCGTCCGACTATGACCGCGAGAAGCTGCAGGAGCGGCTGGCGAAGCTCGCCGGCGGCGTTGCGGTGATCAAGGTCGGCGGCGCCACCGAGGTCGAGGTGAAGGAGAAGAAGGATCGCGTCGACGACGCGTTGAACGCGACCCGCGCGGCCGTCGAGGAAGGCATCGTGCCTGGCGGCGGCGTGGCTCTGCTCCATGCCACGAAGGCACTCAAGACCAAGGGCGACAACGACGATCAGGAGGCAGGCGTCAACATTGTGCGCCGCGCGCTCCAGGCCCCCATTCGACAGATCGCCGAGAATGCCGGTGTCGAAGGCTCCATCGTGGTCGGCAAGGTGCTCGAGCAGAAGTCGCCGTCCTTCGGCTACGACGCCCAGAAGGACACTTATGTCGACCTGATCTCGAAGGGCATCATCGACCCGGCCAAGGTCGTGCGCACGGCGCTGCAGGATGCAGCATCCGTTGCCGGCCTCCTTGTGACCACCGAGGCGGGCGTCGCCGAGTCGCCGAAGAAGGACGAGCCGGCCATGCCTGGCATGCCTCCGGGCGGCATGGGCGGCATGGACATGATGTAAGCCGGCAACGGCGAGCATCCTGAGAATGCGAAGGGGCGGCTTTAAGGGCCGCCCCTTTTTTGTTGAGGTTAGGCTACGGCGCGCAGCCGCTGTCGGGGGCCAGTCCGCTGGGCTCGCCCCAATCGTTTGCCGGGACTTTGGGGAAGGACTTGCCGAATTCCTGCTTCACCATCTCGAACTTCACCGGCACGTTTGAGTTCTCGGGGAAGTCGAGAATCCAGAAATAATCGTGATTGTCCTCCGGCCACTCCCGCGGCACGCCGGGCAGGATGTCGAGATGGAACAGCTGGCGCAGTGTCACCGAGGCCTCGCGCTCATATTTGGCATCGAGCGCCTTGTCGGCGATATGCGTGCGCTCCCACACCATCACCACGGTCTTTCCCTTCAGCGCGGGATTGTTGAGGATGTTGCCCGCCGCCTCGCGCGTACGCTCGTTCAGCGCCTCGACCGTCTTTTTGTTGTTGGCTTGCGGCAGTACCGAATAGAAGATGACGGGCTTACCCCAGCTCTTCGTCGCAGGCGTGGCCAGAGCCGCCGTGGACGGCGTGATAGCAAAGACGAAAGCGGGCGGCTCGTCCTCGGTGAACAAGGGCTTGGCCGCCTTCTCGCCGAGATAATTGAACTGAAGCGCCTGCGCCCGCTGCTTGCCGATCTCGCACAACGTCCCGTCGGCGGCCGTCTCGCCGCCACGCAAAATGACAACGCGCGCGGGCGCAGCGGCGGCGGCGGATATGGAGGCGGCGAGCAAAGCCCCTGCAAGTGCAAGACGAGCGAACATGGCTGCGGAGACTAGCCTCTACCGGACCCGACCGCCATTCACCTAAGGGTGAAGTGGGACCTACTCTGGTCATGCCCGGCCTTGGGCCGGGCATCCACGATTTACCGGAGTGCAGAGAGCCAGGTCATGGATGGCCGGGACAAGCCCGGCCATGACCAATTACTTGGAGAGCGCACCAAGAACGGCCTCGCGCAATTCGCGCGCACGCGCATCCCACACGCCGGTCTTCGCCGCCAGCAGGTGCGCTTGCGATTGCAGGATCAGTCCGTCCTCCAGCACCTTCAGGTGGTTCGCCTTCAGCGTCGTGCCCGTCGAGGTGATGTCGACGATCAGCTCGGACGTGCCCGTGGCGGGCGTCGCTTCGGTCGCTCCGACGCTCTCGACAATGCGATAGCCGGTGACGCCCTTCTTCGCGAAGAAGCGCCGCGTCAGGTTCATGTACTTGGTCGCAACGCGCAGGCGGCGGCCGTGGGACCGCGCGAATTGCTCGGCCACGTCTTCCAGGTCCGCCATGGAAGCCACGTCGATCCAGCATTCCGGTACGGCGACGATCACATCGGCATGGCCGAACCCGAGCGGTTTCAGGAACTCCACCGTGCCGTCCACGTCGGTGAGGGTCTCACGCACCAGATCCTCGCCGGTGATACCGAGGTGCACGCGGCCCGCCCGCAGCTGATGCACGATCTCCGCCGCGGAGGTGTACTCCACCTCAACGTCGGGAAGCCCTTCGAGCTGGCCGCGATAGCCGCGCTCATGGCCCTTTACGCGCAAGGGCATGCTGCCCTGCTCGAACAGCGCGGCGGCCTTTTCTTTCAGGCGCCCCTTGGACGGGACGGCGATGACAAGCGCCGGAGAAGACATCACGCGCCTCCTTCCACGGCGGCGAGCAAACGCTCGGTGTGAATGGCCGAACCCACGGCGGGCACGGGACGCGGTGCGCCAAGCGCCGTCAGAAGATTGTCGTAACGGCCGCCGCCGGCGACCGGCTCAGTCTCGTCGAGCCCCTCCGCCTCGATCTGGAAGACCAGCCCCGAATAATATTCGAGCTTGCGGCCGAACTCGGCGGTGAAGGTCGCACGCGAAAGATCAACCCCCTCACCTTCGAGACGGTCGAAGCGGCGCGAGATCGCGCCGAGGCCTGCGTCGATGTCGAGCCCGGCACCCTTGGCGATCATCGCGAGCTTGTCGCACGCCTCGCGCGGCGGAGCCGATACGGTCAGGACATAGTCGATGACCGTACCCACTTCCTGCGGCAGCGGATCGGCGCGCAAGTCCGCCGCATGATCGAGCAGGCGTTCTGCGATCTCGCGCAAGGACCGGTTGCCGGCAAGCGGGATGCCTTGCGCATCGAGATACGCCGCCACGATCTCCTCGGCGCGCGCCTGGTCGGCGCTGGCGATCTTGTCGGCCAGCGCCGTGGCCAGCGTGTCCGGCTCCGGGCGCGTGCCTTGCGCGATCCTGTCGAGCAGCGCGTGGAACACGGGCGGACGCCAGAAATAGTGGCGTAGCTTGTTGCGCCAGCGTTTGGGTAGCTGAAGTGCATCGACCAACGCGTAAAACAGCGCGATGTCGCCGAAGCGCAAGGAGAAGTCGCGAAGCCCAGCGCTCTTCACCGCCTCGACGGCGAGCCGGATCATCTCGATATCGGCGTTCTCTTTGTCGGGCACACCGAAACATTCGATGCCCGCCTGACGGAACTCGCGCGGATGCGTGGCGCTCGGCCCCAGCGGCTGAAAGCGGAAGGCGGGGCCGTTATAGCTATAGCGGGCTTGCTCATCTGCTTGCGGGTGCCGCTCCAGGTAGAGCCGCGACACCGGCACGGTAAGGTCGGGCCGGAGGCACAGCTCCTCACCGGCAAGATCGGTGAACACATAGGTGCGTCCGCGCACCTGCTCACCGATCTGGTCGAGGAACACCCCGGCCGGCTGGATGATGGCCGGAGCCACGGGCTCGTAGCCGGCGCGCGCGAACAGGTCGAGCAGCGCCCGTGCCTGGCCTTCGAGGGCCTCGAATGCTTTGGCCGATTCCGCGGTCATAAACTCACGCCTTGTGACGGTCGAGGACTTTGCGGACGCCAGCGACGAGATCGGCTTCGGGCACGGCGAACTGCGCCTCGGCCTGCTTCTTCTTGTATTCGTCGCGGTCTTCAATCTTGGAGAGCCCGGCTCCGAGCACGAGATCCTTGATCTGCACCTCGCCGCGCTCTTTCTCATCGCCACCCTGAATGATGACGCACGGGGCGCCGCGCTTGTCGGCATATTTCATCTGCGCCTTCATGCCGGAGGAGCCGAGATAAAGCTCGGCGCGAATACCGGCACCGCGAAGCTCCTGCACCATCTTCTGATAGTCGGCCAGGCGATCCTTATCGAAGACGAGCACGACGACGGGACCGCAGGTCTCGTCGCCCGTGCACTTGCCGAGAAGCTGCAATCCGAACAGGAGCCGCGACACGCCGACCGAGACACCGGTCGCCGGCACGTGCTCGCCGGTGAAGCGCTCCACCAAGCCATCGTAGCGGCCGCCGCTCACCACCGAGCCGAGACGTATGGTCTGTCCGCGCTTGTCCTTGATCGAGGCCGTCAGCTCCGCTTCGAACACCGGGCCCGTGTAGTACTCCAGCCCGCGCACGACGGATGGATCGATGACGACGCGGTTCGAGCCAAAATCTGCCGCGGTCAGGAGGTCGTGCATCGCCGTCACCTCGGCGACACCTTCTTCACCGATGGCGGACCCAGCGACGAGCGTCTTTAGGGCGGCGAGTGTCTGGTCGCGATCACCGCCCGACGCCTCGACGAATTCGATGATGGCGTCGATTTGTTTCTGATCGAGATCGGCGCCTTTTGTGAAGTCGCCGGACTCGTCCTTGCGGCCCTTGCCTAAAAGCAAACGCACGCCCTCGACACCAAGTCGGTCGAGCTTGTCGATGGCACGCAGCACTGTGAGGTGTTGGCCTTTGTCCTTTGCACTCATGCCGGCCCGTTCCAGCACGCCATCGAGAATCTTGCGGCTGCCGATCTTCACCACGTAGTCGCCACGCTTGATGCCGAGCGCCTCCAGCGTATCGGCGGCGAGCATGCACATCTCCGCGTCCGCCGCGATGGACCCTGCACCCACCGTATCGGCATCGAACTGCATGAACTGACGGAAGCGGCCGGGGCCCGGCTTCTCGTTGCGCCAAACGGGTCCCACCTGATAGCGGCGCAAGGGCTTGGGCAGACCTTGATAGTTCTCCGCCACGTAGCGGGCGAGCGGCGCCGTCAGGTCATAGCGCAGCGACAGCCATTGCTCGTCTTCATCCTGGAAGGAGAACACGCCCTCATTGGGCCGATCCTGATCGGGCAGGAACTTGCCGAGCGCGTCGGTATATTCGATGGCGGGCGTATCGAGCGGCTCGAAGCCGTAGGCCTCGAATACGCCCTTGATCGTGCCGAGCATCGCCTCGGTGGTGCGGATTTCAGGCGCAGGCGTATCCTGCAGCCCCTTCGGCAGGCGTGCCTCTGTACGAGGACTTTTTGCCTCTGGGCGAGAGTCGGCGGCCTCGGCGCCGGGCTTTTTGTCGTTCTTGCTCATGGGAAAATGCGGCTGATTCTAAAGGGCTCCAGCCGCCGCGTTCTAGCCCATCGCACCTTGGGCAGCAAGCAAGGCCGCGTCAGCTGGCCAGCTCGCGCTCCTTGGCCGCCGCCTTGGCCATCTCGACCAGCGCCTCGATGGGATTGGCGCGGCCGCGCAGCTTGGAAAGCGCCGGCGGGCATGGGCCGCCCGTGGCCCAGTCCAGCAGCTCCACGGTGTGGACAAAAGGCACGTTCACGCCCTCCTTGAGCTGGGTCATGCAGCCAATATTGCCGGTTACGACGACCTCGGGGGCGATGGACTCGATATTCTTGAGCTTGCGGTCGCGCAGCTGGCCGGCCAGCTCCGGCTCCAGAATGTTGTAGGTGCCGGCGGAGCCGCAGCACAGATGCCCCTCGGGAATATCGGTCAGCGTGTAGCCGGCCTGCTCCAGCAGCTCCCGCGGCAGCCGATCCAGCTTCTGGCCATGGCCGAGCGAGCAGGCGGAGTGGTAGGCCACTTTGAGACCGGTCCACATCACGGGCGGATTGAGGCCGATCTCGTCAAGGAACTCGGTGATGTCGCGGGCGAGCCCTGAGACATATTCGGCGCGTTCGGCGTAGCCCCGGTCGCGCGAGAGCAGATTGCCGTAATCCTTGAGCATGGTGCCGCAGCCGCCGGCCGTGACGATGATGCCGTCCAGCAGGCGCTCGCGCATGACCGCGGTCCAGGCGTCGATATTGTGGCGCGCATAGGCGCGCGCTTCTTCCTCGCGGCCAAGGCCATGGGTCAGCGCACCGCAGCAGCCCTCGTCCTTCACCACCACGACATCGATCCCGTGACGCCGCAGAAGCCGGATCGTCGCTTGATTGATCTGTGGCGCCAAAACCTCCTGCACGCAGCCCAGCATCAGGGCCACGCGCTTCGGCTGGGGCGCCTTGGGATTGAAGGCGGATTTCGGCTTGAGGATCTTCAGCTTCAACGCGCCCTTGGGCACGAGCGCCAGCGCCGCTGCCATACGGCGGAAACCGAGTTTGGCGAACACGTTACGGAACGGCTTGGCGAACCAGCCGAGCACGAGCATGGCCTTGAACCGGTTCGGGTTCGGCAGGGTCCGGCTGAGGAACCAACGCATCATGCGCCGGTTGGGGCTCCGATGCCCACGTTGCTCGATGCGCACCCGGGCGAGATCGACGAGATGCATATAGTCGACACCGCTCGGGCAGGTCGTCATGCAGCCCAAGCACGAAAGGCAGCGGTCGACGTGACGCACGGTCGACGGGGTCACATCGCGACCCTCGAACATCTGCTTCATGAAGTAGATGCGCCCGCGCGGGCTGTCGCGCTCGTCGCCGGTCAGCACGTAGGTCGGACACGTCGCGGTGCACAGCCCGCAATGGACGCAGCGGCGCAAGATCTCGTCCGCGCGCGCGATCGTCGGGTCCCCAAGCTGAAGTGCGTTGAAATTGGTTTGCATGACGCGCCGCTACATATCCCGGTACATCCGGCCCGGATTGAAAATTCCGAGCGGATCGAAAGCGTGTTTGAGTTTCGCCGAAAACACCGCCGTTTGCGGATCCAGCGGCTGAAAGACATCGATCCCGGCGCGTATGGTGTCGTCCGCACGGATCAGTGTGGCATGCCCGCCCAATTCGGCAAGTGTGCGGCGAATATCGACCGCCCCGCCATCCGTCAAAGGTGGCGTCTCGACCCAGATCAAACCACCGGACCAATCGTAAGCCACACGCACATCGATAGTGCGCAACAAATTGCCGATCAGCTTCGCCGCGGAGGTCGGCTTGGTTGAGATGCGCCAAAGCGGGTTGGCGCGTCCTTGAAACATCTTCAGTGCCCGCACGTCGTCCCAGAACGCCTTGCTTCGCTCCGCATCGAGCTCCAGCGCCGGGCTATAGGCGAGGAGCGATTGACGCACGCGGCTCGCACGGTATCGCGCTGAGGCCGGAAAGTTTTCCACCCGGATGGCCGTGACCGCCCCTTCTGCGTCCGCGATCTCCGCATCGGACATGCGTGCGGCGATGTCCGCATGCAGATGGAGTGCGCCGGACACCTCGTAGGGAAGCCCCGTGGCAATGCACAGCGCCTCGACGGCGGTCTGGTCGGTGAGACCGAAACAGATAATGGTTCGCGATTCGCGTTGGGCCGGGAGCACTTTCAACGCGATCTCCGTCATGACGGCGAGCGTGCCCCACGATCCGGCAAGCGTGCGGCTGAGATCATAGCCGGTGACGTTCTTCATCACGCGGCCGCCGGCCTTGATCAGCTCGCCGCGCCCATTGACGGCACGGACACCGAGAACGTGGTCGCGGGCGGCGCCTTTGAGGAGGCGCCGGCTGCCGGAAATATTGGTGCCGATCATGCCGCCAAGCGTGCCGTCCCCCGGTCCGTAGCCCAGCACAGGACCGAAATCGACCGGCTCAAATGGAAGTTCCTGGTCGTTCTCGGCCAGCGCGGCGTCGATCTCCGTCAACGGCGTGCCCGCCTTCGCCACGAGGACGAGCTCCGTCGGCTCGTAGAGCGTGACGCCGGTCATGGCCTCCGTCGAGACCACGGCGCCGGCGCCGATCGGATGTCCCAGCTCGCGCTTGGTCCCCGTGCCCATGACTTCGAGCGGCGTACGGGTTTCTGCAGCTTCGGCAACGAGATGCTGAAGCTCTTCCTCCGTCTCAGGAGCGTGAAAGCCGAGGCGCATGTGACCGGTCACGGGGCGTCGTGTCCTTCCACCAGCTCTTCCTCGACCGCGACCGTCTCAGTCACGACGTCGACCTCGAGCCCTTGCAGCTCGACACTGCGCAAGCGCAACGCGTCGCGGCCCTCGATGGGGAACACCTTGCCGGGATTGAGCAGCCATGACGGGTCGAACTCTTCCTTGACGCGGACTTGCTGGTCGATGTCCTCGTCGGTGTATTGCTCGTACATCAGTTCGCGTTTCTCGATGCCGACGCCGTGCTCTCCGGTGAGGCAACCGCCGAGTTCGACGCAGAGCTTCAAGATCTCCGCACCGCACAGCTCCACGCGCTCCAACTGAACGGAGTCGTTGGCGTTGTAGAGGATCAGCGGATGCAGGTTCCCGTCGCCGGCATGGAAGATGTTGGCAACGTCGAAGCGATATTTGCGGCAAATCCAGCCGATCTCATCGAGTGCCTTCGGAAGCTGGGACAGCGGGATGACGCCATCCATGCAGTAATAGTCGGAAATTTGGCCGATGGCGCCGAACGCGGCCTTGCGCCCCTTCCAAATCATCGCGGTCTCGTCGGGACTCTGGCTGCGGCGCAGACTGGTCGGCAGGAAATCGCGTGCGATGTCCTCGATCTTCTCCAGGAGATACTCGATCTCGTCCTCGGAGCCTTCGACTTCGATGATGAGCGCGGCTTCGGCGTCGAGCGGATACCCCGCCGGCACGAAATGCTCGCAGACATGGATGGCCGGCCGGTCCATGAACTCAATAGCGACCGGCACGATCCCTGCAGCAATGATGGCGGCGACGCAGGATGCGGCTGCCTCGGAGGAATCGAAGCCAATCAGGACGGGGCGCGTGCCTTCCGGCGCCGGGAGCAGACGCACGGTCGCTTCGGTCACGACCCCGAGCTGACCTTCCGAACCGGTGATCAACGGCAAGAAGTCGTAACCGGGGGCGTCGAAATGCACGCCGCCGATATCGATGATTTCACCGTCCATCGTCACCATGCGGACACCGAGCAGATTGTTCACGGTGACCCCGTATTTGAGGCAATGCGCGCCGCCGGAATTGGTGGCGATGTTGCCGCCCACGGTGCAGGCGACCTGGCTCGACGGATCGGGCGCATAGAAGAAACCGTGTTTGGACGCCGCCTCGGTGATGGCGATGTTGGTGATCCCAGCCTCCACGCGCGCGATACGGTTCTTGGGATCGACCTCCAGCACCTTGTTCATGCGCGACAAGCAGAGCACGACCGCGTCCTCGAGCGGCAGCGCGCCACCGCATAGCGAGGTGCCCGCGCCGCGCGGCACAACCTTGATGTGGTTGTCCTGACAGAACCGCAGGATCGCCGCGACCTCCTCGGTGGTTCCGGGAAGCAGGACGGCAAGGGGCAGACAACGGTAGGCCGTCAGCGCGTCGGACTCGAAGGTGCGGCACCCCTCCTCATCGGCGATCAGCACAGCGTCGGGCACGAGCCGTCTCAGCTGCTTCACGATGTCGTTCCGGCGCGCAAGCACGGCCCGATCCGGATCTGGAAGGTTCAATGTCGACATGGGCTCCAAGCCGTCGAGAGTGGCCATTACGGTTAGAAGCGTCGGCTAGTCTTTCGCACGCGGCGCTGGCCTGGGCAATATGCGCCCCCACCATGGGCTATATGTAGCGTCCCAAAATGGCTCAAACGTGGGGAATTGGCGTCAGCGCGCCGGATCGGGCTTGTCCTTCGGCGCGCCCTCGGACGCAGGCGGGAGCGCTTCGGGGGCCGGGGCTTGCGGGGCAGCCTCCGCCGCCTCGAACTTCGCAATATCCTCGAGAACCTGCTTGAAGAAGTAGTCGCGCGCGCCCTCCTCCTTGGCGACCTCGCCCCAAGCCTCGCGCAGCGCCTTGAGCACGCCGTCCGGCAGGCGCGCGATCTGCACATTGTCCTCGGTCCTCAGGCTTGCGAGGGCCGCGGCCTGCAGGCCTGCGCTTTCGGCGCGGCTGGACCGCAGCATGACCTGGCAGGTGGATTCGATGAGATCTTGCTGGCCCTTCCCCAGCGCATCCCAGCGATCCTTGTTGATGAGAAGCTCCAGTAGCGTGGCGGGCTGATGCCAGCCGGGCCCGTAGATAAGCTTGACCGCATCTTGCAAGCCTTTGGCGCGATCGACGGCCGGCGTGTAGAGCTCCGCGGCGGCGATCTTGTCCTCTTTGAAGGCTTGGGGGAGTTGTCCGCCAGGCACAAGTACGGGCACCGCCCCCAGCCGCGACAGGACGCGGGCGCCGAGCCCGAATATGCGTACACGCAGGCCGTCTAAGTCCTTTGTGTCCGCAATCTCCTGCTTGGACCAGATGCCGGCCTCCGCCCCGCCGAAGCCGCAAGGGATGACATGGACCTTGAGCTTCGCCTGGTCGTACATCTCCTGATAGAGCGCGCGGCCGTTTCCGTGTTCGAACCAAGCAACGTAGCCGCTGGCATCCGGGCCGAAGGGAAACCCGCCGAACAGGGGCGTTGCGGGAACCTTCGCGGCCCAGAAGCTCGCGGTCGCAAAGCCTGCATCGACTTTGCCGTCGGAGACCTTGTCGAGAATCTCGTGGGGCAGCGTGCCGTCGCCCGGCTCCTTCAGGTCCAGCACGATCTGACCGTCCGAACGCTTTTTGAGCGATCTGGCCAGCGTCAAGGCTTGCGTCCCGAGGCCCGGTAAATGCGTGCCGTAGGCGATGGGGGTGGCGAACGTGGCCGTCTCGCTCACCGCCGGGGCACTGCCAAGCAGCACCATGGCGAGCCCCAAGGCGCCACTGACGGCCCCCTTGGAGACGCCTTTGCTGATTGCGGACCTTCTGCCCATTCCCTCGCTGCCGAAACTGTCCCTACCCCGCGGCGGAGCTTGACCCGGAAGGCCTGACGACCTCAAGCCCAAGAACCCATAACGCGAGGGAACGGGCAAAAGTTCTTAAGAAACGCCAGCAACCCCTTACTTCCGTTCGTGGGACGCTTCGGGTATGGTGCGGCACACTTTCCCTATGTGGATGATATTCTTAAGCTGATCTTAGGTCCGGAACGGGGTCGGCCGACATGAGTCTTGCCGTTTGGCTGATCGAGCGCCCTCGCTGGTTCAAGCGATCGCTGCTGATCATGAACGACTTCGCGATGCTCAGCATCGCGTTGTGGGCCGCCTATACCCTGCGCCTCAGCCGGCTCTACGTGCCGGAGACCTGGCAGATCTTTCTGCTGATGCTGGCGGCGCCCGTTGTCGGCGTGATCGTCTTCTACTGGCGCGGGCTGTACAAGCTCGTCACGCGCTTCATCGGCCCAGAGGGCACGACCCGCATCTACACCGCCGTGATCCTCGCCGCCCTGACCTGGGCGCTGGTGGTCCTGATGAGCGGCATCCAGGGACACCCGCGTTCGGTGGTGGTGATCTACGCCCTGATCGCCGCGGGCCTCATCCGGCTGAGCCGGCAATGGGCGGGTTCAATGTTGCTCAAGGCCGCCCCGCACCACAAACCCGTCAGCTCGGACGAACGAAAGAACGTCATCATCTACGGCGCGGGGCCTATCGGTATTCAGCTTCTGCGCGCCCTGAACGAGACGAGCAACTACCGGCCGGTGGCCTTCATCGACGCCAACCCGTCGCTCGCTGGCCAAATGGTCCACGGCGTCAAGGTCGCAAGGCCGGAGAAGATCAGCAAACTCATCTCCGATGAGAACGTGGCAGAGGTCCTGCTCACCACGCCGTCGGCGCTGCGCGGCGAGCGGCGCCTCGCCCTCAAGGCACTCGAGGCCTACCCCGTCGCGGTGAAGACGCTCCCGGCGCTGGAGGAGATCGCCTCGGGCCATGTCGAAGTCAGCGATCTGCGCCCCATCGACGTGGAGGATCTACTGGGCCGGGACTCGGTCGCACCGGACACGGAACTTCTGACCGCACAGGTGAGCGGCAAGGTGGTGATGATTACCGGCGCTGGCGGGTCCATCGGCTCGGAGCTGACGCGTCAGTTGCTGCAGCTGGAACCGCGAGCGCTCATCCTGCTCGATAGTTCGGAAGCCGCGCTCTACGAAATCTCGATGGAGATCGAAGAACGGCAACATCGCCTCCGCAAAGAGTCCGAAGGCGCGCGGAACGACACGGCCATCTTGCAAATTCTCGGGTCCGTGCTCGATCGCAAGCTCATCGACCGCATTATAGAGGAGCAAGGCGTCGAAGTGATCTATCACGCGGCCGCCTACAAACATGTGCCGATCGTCGAACGCAATCCGTTCGCAGGACTGCACAACAATACGCTCGGCACGCTGGTGGTTGCCGAGGCCGCCAAGGAGCATGGCGTCGAGCGCTTCGTGCTGGTGTCGACCGACAAGGCCGTGCGGCCCACGAACATCATGGGCGCCAGCAAGCGCCTTGCCGAACTCGTCCTACAGGGGCTCGCCCAGGACAACAGCAACACCATCTTCACCATGGTGCGCTTCGGCAACGTGCTCGATTCCTCGGGCTCGGTGGTGCAGTTGTTCCGCAACCAGATCAAGGCCGGCGGCCCAGTGACCGTCACGCATCCAGACGTAACCCGCTACTTTATGTCGATCCCCGAAGCTGCCCAGCTTGTGATCCAAGCTGGGGCCATGGCGACAGGCGGCGAAGTGTTCGTGCTGGAGATGGGAACGCCCGTGAAGATTGCCGATCTCGCGCGCACCATGATCCACCTTTCAGGACTCGATGTCAGCGACGAGACCAATCCCGACGGCGACGTTGCGATCGACTTTGTGGGCCTGCGTCCCGGCGAGAAACTTTTCGAAGAGCTCCTCATCGGCGAGAATACGACGGGCACCGGCCATCCGCGCATCTTCAAGACGTCGGAACCGATCCTGCCCTATGACGATTTGATCGCGGTGCTGGAGCGCATGGAGGACGCCATACAGCGCGTGGACCTCGCCGGGGTCCAGGACGTGCTTCGCGCTACCGTCGAGGGCTATGTGCCGGCCAAGGCGCCCACCGCGGTCTCCGCCAAGGACGAGTGGCAACCGATCTCACGTACGCTGCACTAGCAAATGGTGACACCCGTGCTTGCCTCCTGGGCCGCCTTGACGGCCGTCAGCGCCGGGCTCAGCGGCGCCTTGATCCTTGTTCTCAAACCGATCCTCGCGCGGCACCTACTCGCACACCCCAACGCGCGCAGTTCGCATAAGGCGGCAACGCCTCAAGGCGCGGGACTCGCCGTGATGGCTGCCCTGCTCGCGGTGTGCGGCTCGGCGATCCTGCTGGGTGTGGCCGTGCCGCCGCCCAGCCTCATTCCAATTTTGGCCGGCGCCGCCGTCCTGACGGTGATTGGTGCGCTCGACGACGTCCATGCGCTCGCCGTGTCGTGGCGGCTGTTTGCCCAGGCGCTGGTCGCCTTCGCCATCGTGTTTTTGCTGCCGCCGGATTTTCGCATCTTGCCCGACCTTTTGCCGGCCATGGTCGAACGTGTGCTTTTAGCGCTCGGCGTGATCGGCTTTATCAACGCCGTCAACTTCCTGGACGGGCTCGACTGGATGACCGTGGTGCAAGTCGTGCCCATCACCCTTGGCGTGGCCGTCCTTTGCAATCTCGACCTGGTGCCGTCCACTGTGGGGTTCCTAGCCTTGGCGCTACTCGGCGCGACGCTTGGCTTCGCCGTGTTCAACAAGCACCCGGCGCAAATCTTTCTCGGCGATGCGGGAAGCCTACCAATAGGCCTCGTGCTCGCCTACCTGCTGCTCTATGTGGCGGAGGCGCACATTGTGTCCGCGATACTGATGGCGCTCTACACCCTCACGGACAGCATCGTCACGTTTTCGCGGCGCCTTCTGGCCGGCGAGAAGGTTTTCGAGGCGCACCGCGTGCACTTTTATCAACGTGCCGTCGCGAACGGGATGAACGTGCGACAAGTGACCGCCCGCATATTCTGGCTCGGCCTGTGGCTGGCGTGCCTCGCCATCGCCGCGGCCTTGGCCCGCACCTACACGTTCGACATCACGGCCCTTCTGTTGGGCTTAGCCGGTACGGGCCTCGTGCTGTTCAACTTCGCGCGGGGGCGTTGAATGTCGCAGCGTGTCCTCATCACCGGCGCGTCCGGCTTCATCGGCAAAGCGCTTGTGCCCGCGCTGGCGCAAGCGGGCTTTACCGTCCGTGCTGCCGCGCGCGATCCTTCGGGCATTATCGCCCCGGGCACGGTGGAGCGCGTTGCGATGCCCGATCTCGGCGAGACGGCTGACTGGGCGCCGCTGCTCGAAGGCGTTGAGCACGTGGTCCACCTCGCCGGCATTGCCCATGCACCAGGCACGCTTCCCGATGATGTCTATACGCGCGTCAATGCCGAGGCGGTTGGCGCGCTGGCCGAGCAGGCCAAAGGCAAGGTGGCGCGCCTCGTCCTGATGTCGTCGGTACGGGCGCAAGTGGGACTGTCGGCGGACGCACCGATCACCGAGGCGGACACGCCGGCCCCGACCGATACTTATGGCCAGACCAAGCTGCGGGCGGAACAGCTCCTTGCCGACAGCGGCGTCGCTTACACGGTGCTGCGTCCAGCCGTGGTCTACGGCAAGGGCGTGAAGGGTAACATCGCCGCGCTCGCCGCCGTCGCCAAGACGCCGATGCCGCTTCCATTCGGCGGACTCGACAATGCGCGCTCACTGCTCGCCCAGGAGAACCTGATCTCGGCGGTCGCGCATGTTTTGAAGACACCTGCGACCGAAGGCGAGACCTATCTCGTGGCCGATGCGGCGCCGATCAGCGTGGCCGATCTCGTGAGCGCCATGCGCGAAGGGCTCGGCAAACCGCCGCATCTGGTCAAGATGCCGCTGGGTGCGGTCAAGCGCATGATGAAGTCCTTCGGCCGCGAAGCCGACTGGGAGCGCGTCTCGGGGCACTTCGCCATCAATCCGGCAAAACTGATGGCGACCGGCTGGCAGCCTGAGATCGAGACCAGAGCGGGGATCATCAGCATGATGCGCGCCGAGAGCGGCGCTTAGCGGCCGATGAGCCGATTGTAGAGCGCCACGATTTGGCGGCCGATCGCGTCGGCCGAGAACTCCGCCTCCACCAGACTGCGCGCCGCTTTGCCGAACGTCTGCCGCAAAGCCGCATCTTCTGTCAGGCGCGCCATGGCATCGGCCAAGGCTTCCACATCGTCCACGGGGACGGTGAGCGCCGTCTTGCCCTCGATGGCGACCTCGCGGCAGCCGGGCGCGTCCGTCGCCACCATGGCCCGGCCGCAGGCCGCCGCTTCCAGCAGACTCTTTGGCAGCCCTTCGCGCCGCGAGGCGAGCACGGCGAAATGCGCCTGGCGCCAGACCTCGCGGATGTCGCTGACATGCCCTAGCCATTGGATGCCCAAAGCGCCGACGAACTCGCGCAACTGTTCGGGCGTGAGAGAACCCGGATTCTCGGTGTCGCAATCGCCGGCCAGCAGGAGCCGCATTTCGACGCCACGGTCACGAAGGCGCTTGACGGCGTCGATGAGCGTCGGCACGCCCTTGTCGGCAAGCATGCGCCCAACATAAGCGGCCGTGACCGGCGCTGGCGGTTCGGGCAGCGGCGCCAGGTGCTCGGTGTCGACGCCAGAGCCCCGGATCAGCACGATATGCTCCGGCGTCAGGCCAAGCTCGAGGACGAAGGCGCGATCGTCCGGGTTCTGCACCACGGTCCAGCTTGTGTCCCGCTGCAACAGGCGGCCAAGCGCGAAGCGGACGGCACGGCGCGTCAGCCCGCTCACTTGCGCCTCGCCGATGAACAACGATCCGACCCCGGTCAGGCTGTTGACCACGACAGACTTCAGACCAAGGCTCGCCGCCGAGCCAAGCACCGCTGGCTTCACCGCAATGTTGTGGATGATGTCGGGCTTCAGGCTGGCAAACAGCTGCCGAAGCGCGCGAATGGCCGAAAGGCTATCCCCCAGCGAGAGGCTGCCGCGGCTCCAATCGAGCGCGTGAAGCACGAAGCCTTCGGCTTCGATGCCGGCCCGCCCATCTTTGACCCGGGCCGCAACGTGGACCTCATAGCCGGCGTCCCTGGCCGCCCGGGCCATGGGCAGCCGGTGCGACAGGAAATACCAGTCCTCGGTGACGACGTAGAGGATGCGCGGGGCCATATCGCGGTTGCTTTTATCTGCTGGCGGCGCCTGCCGCAATTTTGCCGGTTTGCAGGGGATTCTAGGGGGACGATCGCCTGTTGCGGGGCGGCCACGGGGGCCGGGGACAACGATGAACCCGGCTGGCCTTCCCCAGCAAATCGCAGTAGGATGGGCCTAATCTGCGAAAAGCGGCATTGAGGGAACTGATGAAAACGCTTCGTCTTAGTCTGGTGCTGTGTGGCGCCCTCGGACTGGCATTGCTGCCGGCCCGCGTGAGCGCGTTCGAGATTCAAGGCCAGGACGCCGAACTGCCGAAAAGCGCGGCGGAATATCACGGTCTGACCCCGACATACACCATGCCTCGGTTCGAAGGCAGTTCATTGGCCATGCCATATAGCAGTTCAAACAGCCTCGAAGGCCACATCTCCGATTACGGGAATTCCATCACGATTCCCGGGCCGGGCGTGGACCAGGCGGCGCCGGCTTGGGCCTACCGCTAGACGCCGAACCACTCTTTCTTTCGATGACTTCTCCGTGAGCCTTGGGCCGCGCCGGCTTGCTCGCGCTCGCGGCCGCCTGTAACACCCGAGCCCATGCAGGAGATCATCGCGCTTCAGCGCTGGCTCTATGAGGGCATGGCGGACGGTCTTGGCGAAGTCGCCCAAGGCGGCGCTTTGGCGCTTCCGGCCGTGATGGCTGGCGCCATCCTGTTCGGCTTTCTCCACGCCATGATGCCCGGACACGGCAAGACCGTTCTGTTCTCCTACCATCTCGGCCAAAAGGGCAGCCTGCTATCGAGCATCGCCAATGGCGCGATCCTCGCCCTGACGCATGTAGGGATCGCCGTCGTGCTGGTCATGGCCGGCTTCGCCGTCATCAGCAAAGCCTTCGCGGCCGGCGGACGCACGCCGCAATTCGAGATGGCCAGCGGCGTTCTGATCCTGCTGATCGGCGCATTTCTGCTGTGGCGCGCGGCGACGCGCCGCTCGCATCCGCAAGACGGCGCCGAGGCGCGCAATGGCCAGGCGCTGGCCTTCGTCACGGGGCTCGTGCCCTGCCCGCTGACGACCTTCATTATGAGCTATGCGCTGGCGCGCGGGATGCTCGCCGCCGGGCTCGCCGTGACCGCGGCCATGGCGGTCGGGATGGTCGTGACCATCGCCGCTGTGGCGGTGATCGCCACCTTATCGCGCGACCGCCTCATGGCGTTCTTCGCGGACACCAAAAACATTCGGAGCTGGCTGGGACGTGCGCTAGAGACCGGCGGCGCGTTGCTCGTCTTCTTGTTCGGCGCGTGGGTGCTGATCGGCGCGCAATAAGCGGCGTGAGCTACTGCGCGCCTTGATCGTCCGAACCTTGGTCGTCCGCATCTTTCAGAGCTTTGATCAACTGCTTCAAGTTCGGATTTTCCGGTTCGAGCTTTAGGAGCTGCTCCGTGTAGCGCAACGCGGCTGCGGTATCGCCGTCGGCGCGGGTGAAGTTGATCAACCCACCAAGAGTTTGGCGATCGCTTTGATGGCGCTTAAGGCTCTCCTTCAACACCTCGATTGCCTCGGGCCGCCGTCCTTGCGAGTCCAGAGCGACGGCATAGACATAAGCGTAGCGCGCGCGGTCCGGGTCGAGCTCCGTGGCGAGACGCAAGCTTTCGAGTGCCTCATCCGACTTCTTGAGACGCACCAGGGCGAGACCAAGCGCGTGATGTAGACCGCCGGCGTCCGGCGACAGTTTCAACGCCTCCCGCAGGACGGCAACGCCGTCCTCGTCGCGGCCGCTCTGCCGGTAGAGATCGGCGAGGTTGACGGCAGCCGGCGCGAAGTGCGGGCTCAAGCGCAACGCCGCGCGATACTCCTCCTCCGACTTCGCCACATTGCCGCCCCGCGCATAGTAGCGGCCGAGCACCGCGCGCCCCTCGGGCCGGTCCGCGTTGAGGCGCTGCGCGGCCATAAATTCCTTCTCGGCCTTGGCGAGTCGCGCGCGATCCGCAGGCTGGAGAGCTTGCTGTGGCGTGCCGGCGAGCAGAAGCGCGGCTTTGATCCGCACACCGCGCACCGGATCGTCGAGAAGCGGGCTCACGATGGGCCAAAGCCGCCCGGGCTGCGCCGTTTCCAAATGATCGAGCGCGGCGAGCCGCACCAACGGGTCAGGATCTGCGAGCCCTTCGCGCACCGCTCTAGCGGTCTCCACAGACGGGAAAGCGGTGAGTTCTTGGAAGGCGCTGGCGCGGGCGAAGGCCGGCGTCTTTGGGTCCGTGGCCACCGCCTGAAGCAAGGCCTCGGTATCCGCTGCGCCTTCCCACGCCGCTTGGAAAGCAGGAGCAAATGTCTGGAACCCTTTGCGCTCGGGCCCGAACCAGTCCTCGATGGCGGCTGCCGCCCATTCAGACGACTTGCCCGTGTGGCAATCGGTACAGGCATTGTCCACGCCCAAGGTCACGGACAGATCGGGACGCGGCACCCTGAAGCTATGATCGTGCCGCGTGTCGATCACCATGAACTCGCGGGCGGGCATGTGGCAGGCGACGCAGCCCGGCGCGTTCTCGCCCTCATGGTGCGTATGACTTGTCTCCGCATAGTGTGGCGCATGGCACTGCAAGCAGACTTGGTCGCCTTTGGCACGCAAACTCGCACTGTGCGGCTCGTGGCAGTCGCTGCACGTCACCCCTGCGGCAAACATCTTGCTCTGCTTGAATGAGCCGTAGTTATAGACCTCGCCGCGCTTCTGACCGTCCGGTTGATAGAGGTCGCGGGTGATAAGCCCCACCGTATGAGTGTCGGAAAGCGGACGCCCAGGCACGAAGGCCTCCGAGATCTGCCCGCGCCGCGCATGGCAGCGTCCGCACATCTCAACCTCTTTGCGCAAATGCGTGGGCCGTGGGTCCCGCACCGGCTGGCCGGTCTTCTTATTTTGCGTCCAGGTGACGTTCGTGCGCTCGTCGAACGCGGCGAATAATCCTTTCGCCTTGTCCTTCTTGGCGAACGGCGACCATGTGTTCGCCCAGGCCACATGCGCATAGCCCTCGCCGTGACACGCCTCGCATCCGACACTGATTTCCTTCCAGGTGGTGTCGAAGCTGTCCGTCGCCGGATCGTAGTTCTTTGCCACTCCCGTCGAATGGCACTCGGCGCACATAAAGTTCCAGTTCTGCTGGAGCTTGGTCCAGTGAAGCGGGTCGTCGTGCGCGATGATCTCGTCGGGATAAAGATGGTACCAGCGTTGCCCGCCCTCTTCCTTCGGCCGGCTGTCCCAGGCGATGGTCAGAGACTGCACGCGCCCGTCCGGGAACTCGATCAGATATTGCTGTAAGGGCTCCAGCCCGAACGTGTACTTCACCTCGAACGTTTCGAGGTCGCCGTCCGGCCCGTCGGTCTCGACGAAGAACTTGCCGTCCTTCTTGAAGAAGCGCGACGTCACGTCCCCATAGACGAATGTCGCGTCGTCGAAATCGCCGAGCACGGTCTTCGCCGTCGCATGCGCCATCGCGTGAGCATGCTGAGAGCCGTGCCAAAGCTTGCCGGCCTCCTGGTGGCAACCGATACAAGTTTCACTGCCGACGAAGGCGAGCGTTTCGGGTGACGTGTCGGCGCTGCCGGTAGGTTTTCGATCCAGGCTCTGCCACAGCAGCCCGGCCGCCAGGACGGCGGCTGCGGCAATGCCGGCCACGATCCAGAGTCGCCACGAGGATGAGCGGGCCGGCGCGGCGGCCTCAGGCTTCGCCGCCGGCGCAGGCTGTCTTGCCTGCTTCCTCGGCTGTTTCCTGGTCTTAGAAGGCGATTTGCGGCGCCGGGTCACGGTCCTACCTTACTCGGACTTCGCGCGGGGCCGCAAAGGGAAGCGCGAAGACGCCCGCAAATCCGGACCCGCAAGCCGAGAGGCAAAGCAAGGCGTAGTCCCCGCCTCGAAAGGCGGGGATACGTTTCCTCTCGCCCACGCATTTGAGCGCCGGGAGCCGTGCTAGACGGCGTCCTTCGCGGCCTTGACCGGACGGGCCTTAACAATCTTGCGCGCCGGTTTTGCCTTGAAGACGGTCGGCTCCTTGGTGAAGGGATTGATGCCCTTGCGTGCCTTGGTTGCCGGCTTCTTGACGACCACGAATTTGGCGAAGCCCGGAAGCATGAACTCGCCGGTCTTCTTCATTTCCTTGTAGCCAACGGTCGCCAGAGTCTCGAGGACGTTCTTCACGTCCCGCTTGGTCATCTCTAGCTCATCGGCGATACGTTGGATGAGTTCGGTTTTTGATATCATTTGATTTCTCTCACTCCTGAAAAAGGAGGGCCTCGGTTGCTTCGCCCCCTTGGCCACATCTGTGCCCTATCAGGCATGGCCGATTCGTCCCCGATTGTCTGCAAAGGAAACGAAACGTCCCATGATTGATGGGAACGGCCCATACGCTCGGGCCGCCGCGAGGTCAACCGGCGGTGCGATCTTTTCCACCGCGAGGACGCCTCTTGGGCCTAGTCCGCCGGGGGAAATATCTCCTTCCAGTCGTTCTTCATGTCGATCACGACCCAGCCGTTGTCCGCGGCCGCATCAAGCGCCTTGTCGAGGCGGCCCACATGGGACTCGCGGTCATAGGCGTATTCGCGCTCGCCATCGGTGTGATGCACGATCAGGCCAAAACGCGGACCATCGCCCGCCGTTGTCCACTCCAGCATCTCGAAGTCGCCGTCGGAATTACCGGACGCAAAGATCGGCCGCTTGCCGATGTGCTGGTTGATGCCGACGGGCTTACCAGCCTTGTCGTCGATGAAGTTCACTTCCGGCAAGCGCATGATCTTCGGTTTGCCGTCGACAACCTTGTATTCGGTCTTGATGCTTGAGCCGACCACCTGCGCGGGCGGAATACCATAGACCGGCTCCGAGAAATTGCGCACGAATTCGATACCGCCGCCAGAGACGATATAGGTGCTGAATCCATTGTCACGCAGATAGGCGAGAAGCTCGAGCATCGGCTGATACACGAGCTCGGTGTAGCCCCGCTTGAACCGCGGATGCTTCGCCGCGGCGAGCCAGTCACTCGCGATCCTCTGGAACTCCGCGGACGACATGCCAGTGTGGCTGGCGGCCAGGATTTCGAGAAGCCCCTTCTTGCCCGATGCGGCGAGCGCCGTCATGTTGCCCTCGATCGCCGCCTTGAAGGGCTGCTGGTCGTTCCACTCCGGATGTTCGGGCGCCAAGGCCTTCACGCGGTCGATGGCGAACAGAAGTTGGAAATAGACCGGCTTCTCGGCCCAGAGATTTCCGTCATTGTCGAACACGGCAATGCGGTCGGCGGGTGGCACATAGTCGGGACCGCCCTTGTCGGTCACCTTTTTCACAAAGGCCTCGATTGCTTTCTTGGTAGGGCCGTCGTTCCAGGATGGCAGCGGATCTGCCGCCTGTGCCGCAGCTACGGGAACGATGATCGCCAAGAGTACGAACAAATATCGAAGGAGATTCAACATCGGTTCTTTCCTTAGATGATGAGAAAACGGCGGGAGGGTTCACCTCCCGCCGTGCAAGTCCCATCGAAGTTTCCGCCCGTTACTGAGCGCCGCCCGGCGTGCTCAGTTTCTCCATCACCTGGTCGAGGCTGAAGCTCGCCGCCTTCTGCCGCGGCGGGAACTCCTGGAAGGTCTCCAGGAACTTGCCCACATAGGCTTGGGCGGGGACCAGCAGGAAGGCGCGATCAAGCAGCCAATCGTAATACGTATTGGAGGTGATCGATGCCCGCTCATAAGGGTCCCGGCGCAGATTGAAGATCAGCGGGACACGGAGCGGCACGAAGGGCTCCATCCACACACGGAAGGTGCCCGGCGACTGCTGCTCCATGAACACCATCTTCCAATCCTCGTAACGCAGCGCCGTCAGGTCGCCATCGTCGGAGAAGTAGAAAATCTCCTTGCGCGGCCCCTTGTCTTCTTCACCGGTCAGGAACGGCAGGAAGTTGTAGCCGTCGAGATGCACTTTGAACTTGCGCCCGATGGCTTCGACGTCGCCCTCGACAAGCTTCTCCTTGATCTCAGGTTCACCGGCCGCCGCTACGAATGTCGGCAGCCAGTCCATGTGGTGCATGATTTCGTTGGAGACTGAGTCTGGCTTGATCTTGCCCGGCCAACGGACCATGGCAGGAACGCGCCAGCCACCTTCCCAGTTGGTGTTCTTCTCACCACGGAACGGCGTGGCGGCGGCATCGGGCCACGTGTTGTAATGCGGCCCGTTGTCGGTCGAATAGAACACGATCGTGTTGTCGGCGATGCCCAGCTCGTCGAGCACTTTCAAGAATTGTCCGATATGCATGTCGTGCTCGACCATGCCGTCCGAATATTCGTCCTGGCCAGAGATGCCGCGATGCTCGTCCTTAACGTGGGTACGGAAGTGCATGCGCGTGCCGCTCCACCAGACGAACCAGGGCTTGCCAGCCGCTGTCTGCTCTTTGATGAACTCGATGGCGCGCTCTGAGGTCTCGTCGTCGACCGTTTCCATGCGCTTTTTGGTCAGCGGCCCGGTGTCTTCGATCTTTTGAGTGCCGTCGTCCTGCGCCCAGGAATGGATCACGCCACGGGGTCCAAACTTCTCTTTGAAGTTTGGATTCTTTGGGTAGTCTTCGTTCTCGGGCTCTTCTTCGGCGTTCAAATGATAGAGATTGCCGAAGAACTCATCGAAGCCGTGATTGGTCGGCAGGTGCTCGTCTTTGTCACCCAGATGGTTCTTGCCGAATTGGCCAGTGGCATAGCCTTGCGCCTTCAGAAGCGCCGCGATGGTGGGCTCCTCCTCGCGCATGCCAAGATCGGCGCCCGGCAAGCCCACCTTGGAAAGGCCGGTGCGGAACACGCTTTGCCCCATGATGAATGACGAGCGCCCGGCGGTGCAGGATTGCTCACCATAATAGTCGGTGAAGATCATGCCCTCATTGGCGATACGGTCGATGTTCGGTGTCCGATATCCCATCACCCCTTTGGTATAGGCACTGATGTTGGACTGCCCGATATCGTCGCCCCAAATCACCAGGATGTTGGGCTTGTCGGTCTTGGTCTCACTGTCTTGCGCCCAGGCTTGGCCGGATGCCGCCGTGAAGCAAAGCACTGCCGCGGCCGCCGCCGCGAGGCCGGCTCGTGTCAGCCCTCGTCTTAGCATTCTCATTGGACGATTCTCCTTAGAACAAGTGACAGGTTCGATGTCTGGTTAGAAGAGGCCTCGGACTCTTCGGCGTCGAGCGTGAGCCTCAAACCGCATCCCAAGTCCACTCTTTTGCAGATTATCTAACCATCTTATATGTCATCCGCTGGGCACAACTGCTCAAATGATCGGATTGAGGGCCGTGGATGCACCTGTAACAAGTTTGACGCACGCCCTGGGCGTCGTGGGAGAACAAGGCTGGTTCTCCGAGCGTTCCGCCGAAACGCGCAAACATCTGGCGGGCATCGCCAAACTCCGGAGCTTCGCCAAAAACGACCTGGTCTATTTGGCCGGCGACCCGCCAAATGGCATGTTCGGCCTCGTTTCAGGCTCGTTGAATATCTCGATCCCGCGCGCCGATGGCGAGGACTACACGGCGCACCGTGCAGCCGCCGGGTTTTGGGTTGGCGATCTTGCGCTGTTTTCCCAAGGGCCGCGCCTCGTCTCAGTCCGCACCGCTGAACCAACCGTGATGGCGCACCTGCCGGCCCAGGAACTCACAGAGCTCGTGGCGCGGCACCCCCACCTCTACGCGGATTTCTATGCACTGACCTACGAGAATTTCCGTGTTGCGTTTCAGATCATCTCCAATCTGGCCATCTCGTCTTCCGACAAGCGACTGGCCGACCGACTCCTGCTGGAGCTTGATGGGCGTGGCGACGAATATGGGTGGGTCTCGCTTTCGCAGTCCGAGCTCGCATCCCTCACAGCCGTGTCGTTGCCGACCCTGCAACGCGTCTTACGGCGCTTCACGGCGGCGCGCCTCATCAACCAGAGCTATGCGCGCATCCAGTTGCTTGACCACGAGGCGCTTGAGAGACTCTGCCGCGATGATGGGAAGCGGTAGGCCTACCAGCGAAAGGCGACTTCAAAGACCGGCCCGTGAAGCACCACATCGACGCCAAGCGCGCCCCTGCTGGTCTCTTCTTCGTATCTCAGCCACAGCGCCTTGTAGCCAAGGGACGTCGTGGTCTCGAAGCCTAGAAGCGTTCCTTCGCAGTCATACATTAGGACCGCTTGCCAGCTGAGCCCGTCATCGACGTTGAACCCGCCAAAGTCGCCCATGGCCGAAATCGAGCGACCGTTGCCGAAATCGTGCTTCAGGCGGAGCGCAATGACCGGATCGACCCAGCTCATGTTCCCGCTGTCGATGAACGCAAACTGATCGTTGAACTCACGGCCGTTGAGGTTCAGCGCCGCTTGGAGAAGTTCGAGTTGCAACCTCTCAAGCGCCTCGAGTGCGGCGAGGGCCTCGCCCCGCCGGTCGACCCGTTTGAGCTGCCGCTCCGAGCGGGCCACGGCTTTCTCATGCCCCTTGTCCTCGGCGCGAACGATCCGCTCCTCAAGGATCTCAGCGCGAAACGCATTGAACGCGGCAAGTGATGCCAGCCGCTGGTCCCGGTTCTCGATGCGCCGAATGCGCTGTTCCAGACGATCGGCCAGCTTGCCCAGTTGTATGCGCGCGTTGAGGTCGATCTCGGCCTTGATTCTGAGTTCTTGCTCGATGTATCGCGCGCCGGCGCCAAGCTCGAGCGTGGTGTTTCCCGAAGCGCCGGGAAATTTCGCGACCTGATAAAACGCCTCGAGCTGATAGATGCCGAAATCATATTGAGTTTCGCTCTTCCCGCTGCCTGTGTCGAAAAGTTGACTTGATCGTGCCGAAGGTCGACGACTGCTGAGTGGCCGCCAGCGATCCGAGGTGGAAACAAAGGGGGCGTGGGCTGAAGCGACGCCCCCTTCTGGGAACTCTCCACAGGATAAAGAGCCCGCCTTCCTAGTTGGGCTCGAACTTCGCACCTTCGATTTTCTCGCACTGAGCCCTTGTCAGGACGAGGAAGCCTTGACCTTTGCAGCCATTCTGGCCGTTGCAGGCATTCTTGGCTGTTTTACACGCGCTCTTGCCTTTGCAGGCATTGGCACCGACACAGTGGCCTTGGCCTCCTGCGGCAGCCTGGGCTGCTGGCGCCAGGGCACCCGTGACTATCAATGCAGCGGCCGCTGCAGCAATAGAGGCACCGGATTTTACTGAAAGCTTCATGTCATTTCCTTCCTGTTTCTGATTAGGTCAGACGAGGAAAGCTTAATGGCCTGAAAGTAATCGGTCGCAACAACTCGCAACAACACCGCGTGATTGCCGCGTGAACAGCGCGATCATTGCTACGTCAGGGACGCAAATGAAGTCCGCTTTGAGTCATTAGCTGACATGTGGGCGCGCATTAGAGATGTCTGCTTTGCCCCCGAAAGCGGACATGCGGACTATCGGCCAGAACGTCCGCTAAGTGCCAAAAGCGGACATGCCGAGTACCGAGCGGGCCGCTAGGATAGTCCGTTCGCCGACAATGGGAACAGGCACTCGTTGGGGGCTAGTAATATTGCGCCTGTCGTGTTCGTCGCTTCTTCAATCGTTTATGCTTTTTCGCGACCGTCTGTCTTACCGTTGTTCAAGGGGGGGACCAGCATGCGCGAGCGCGACGTAGCCTATCGGGCAGAGAAACCGACGACTGCAGTGCAAACGCCGCGCCGCGCCGCTATTGCGGGTGCGCTTGGCAATGTTCTCGAGTGGTATGACTTCGCGGTCTATGCCTTCTTCGCCAGTACCATTGGACGCCTTTTCTTTCCGCATTCAAGCGAACTCGACTCCCTGATAGCGGCATTTGGGGTCTTTGCTGCTGGCTATCTGATGCGTCCTATTGGTGGCATTGTGTTTGGGCACATCGGTGATCGCTATGGGCGTAAGCCCTTACTGGTGATCTCGACCCTCGCCATGGCGGTGCCAACTTTTGCCATCGGATTGCTTCCCACCACAGCGCAGATCGGGCCAGTGGCAGCTGTCCTGTTAGTGGTTCTACGTGTGCTCCAAGGCATCTCGATTGGAGGCGAATATACGGGGTCTGTGGTCTATATGGCCGAGACCGCAAAACCGGGCAGGCGTGGACTGCTGTGTACGGCGGCTATCCTGGGGGGAGGCATAGGGACCCTCATGGGGTCGGCTGCTGCAGATCTCATCAACGCAGTACTTCCCAGCGATGCTGTCGAAAGTTGGGGTTGGCGCATTCCGTTCTTGGCCGGTGCATCGATCGGCATTGTCGGCTGGTACCTAAGGCGCGACCTACCTGAGACTCGCGGGGCACTAAGAGCGGAGCAGCCTTCGCAGCCTCCCTTCATTGAGACGATTGTGAACCACTGGCGCATCGTCCTACGCGTGGCCGGGCTCAACCTTATGCATGCGGTCTCGTTTTTCATGATCTTCGTATTCATGAAGACCTACTTGCACGAATTCGTAGGCTTTACGGCGACGCAAGCGCTGACCATCACCACGCTCGGCCTTGTCGCTCTCATGATTTTGACACTTGCTTCTGGCGCGCTTTCGGATCACTTCGGACGTAAGCCCGTGCTAATCGGCGCAGCGATCGCTGCAATCATCTTTGCCTATCCGCTGCTGATGCTTGTCAACCTTAAGGTCTTCTGGATCGCCTTTGCCTGCCAGCTTGCGTTTGCCATGATCGTGGGAACCTACTCGGGGACCGCGCCGGCAACCATGGCAGAAATCGTGCCCGGCCACGTGAGGGTAACCGGCACCTCAGTAGGCTATAACCTTTGCATGGCGCTATTTGGCGGCACGACGCCTCTGATTGCGGTTATCCTCATAAAGGAGACAGGTTCGGATATGACACCGGCCTTTTACATCATGCTAGCCGCAGCAATATCCCTGCTTGTAGTGCTCGGCATCAAAGAATCGTCTCAACGTACTCTAGACTAGCGGCGCACTTGGCGACCCAATTCCCTACGTCAGCACGTCCGGTAATTGTGCGCCGGCATGAAACCTACGCGCGAGTTCGTCGGGGTCGAACGGCTCGCCGCCAGGGTGGCGCTCGTGTGCGCCGGATTTGAACCAAGCCTCAAGCGCGGCAACGTTGGGAAAGTTGTCGACCATGAGCTCAAGGTGATTGCCGTCTGGATCACAATAATAGAATGACGTCGTGGGGCCGTGGTTGATCGTCATGTCAGGCACTATCCCAACGCCTTTGAGCCTCTCATAGGTCGACACCAAATCGCCGATCTCAGCGTAGGTCATCGCAATATGGACGATGCCGGGTCCTCGATGATCATTGGGCGTCGCGTCGTCCGTATGGATCAGAGCAATCCGATGGTGCTCCTCGTCGAAGGTCAGCAGGCAGATTTTGTCGGTTTCAAAGACCGTCGCTGCCCCGAGCACTATCTCATACCACGCCTTCATCGCCGGGACCTGGGCCGTCTGAACGCTGCAGTGTGAAATCTTGATCGGTGAAATCGTGGCCGTAGGAGCTGGCATATGCGCTGGAACGATAACGGTCATCATCGTCGGCCTCCGGTTTGTTGCTTTAGAGCCCAGACAGTGTGCAACAGGTGGCGCCTTGATGGGAACAACGCGCCACATGCTAAAGCCAGGTATGTCAGTATGCTAAACGCTTAGGTCAGGTCAAAACGGTATCTGAAATCTGAGATTTTGATGTAGCTAGCAATCTCTTCGTTATCGATGGCTGCCATCGATATCGCTTTGGCTAAATCGGCGAGCGCTTGCGATTTGGTGATCTTGCCGTCTTTGAACGCATCAAGTAGCTCGTCCAAATAAGCATTCAAATCCTGGTGGTTGAGACTTGTTAGCGACAATGTTTCGTCTCCCGTAATAGCCAACGCGCCATCGGCTCACTGATTTTATGCGCTATCTTCTTGGTAGCTTATCAGCAATCGCTGTCGCCCCGCATTCCTGAGCGCCTGAATTAGGACGATGTCCGCTTCGGGTCATTAGCCGCGAGCTATCAACAGGCCACCTCCTCAAGGCAGCAGAAAATACCCCGCCACTCCGCCAGCAAGAATAGTAAGTGCCGGATTCATCCTCGTAAGCGAGAGCACCACAACAACGGCGACGCCGATAGCCAGAGTCAAAGCGTTGAACTCCCAGTCGCGCGACGGGTTGTAGCTCGCCGTTTTGCCGAGCGCATAGCAGCCTGCCAACATGAGACCGATGACGATGGGCGCCATACCTCGCTGCACCGCATCGCGCCAGGGAGACCCTGCGGCCACATCCCAGATCTGACTGACGAAATAGCACAGCAGAGTGTTGGGTAGGAAAAAGGCGAACAGTACGGCAAGTGCCCCGAGCCAACCGGAAACGTGGTAGCCGATCAGGATGACGCACATCATGTTTGGACCAGGAGCAAGTTGACCGAGGCTGTAGATTTCGGTGAATTGCGCGGCGCTGATCATGTGGTGCAGGTACACCGTGTCGTACTTCATCTGCGGCAGCACCGCCGTACCTCCGCCCACGGCCAGCAGGGACAACAGAGCGAACAGGTTTATGAGTTCAACGGTCTTACTCATGCCTTCCTCGGTCGGCGGTGACTGGCCGGTTCATCCAGATGGCCAGTGGGGCTAGAGAGACGATCGTAACAAGGAGGGAAATATGGAAAATCCCGACCAGCACAAAAACTAACGCCACAAAGATTAGATCCTTCAGCCGGATGAGGTTCTTCCAGCCGATCTTCAGCGTAACGTGCAAGAGCACACCTACCGCGGCCGCAGCCACTCCGGCGAGAGCCAGCGCTATGTTCGGGTTGTGGCGGAAACGCACATAAGCAAAGCCCAGGGCCATGACGATGGCCGCTCCCGGCAGGATCATGCCGAGCAAAGCCGCCACCGCACCCAGTGGCCCACGAAGTTTACGGCCGACAATAACGCTCATGTTTGTAGAATTAAGGCCGGGGAGCGTTTGTGCGATCTCCAAGTCGCCCATGAATTCATCCGCCGTCAGCCATTTTTCCTTTTCCACCAAACTGTGCTGCAGGTAGGCAACGACGCCGCCGCCGAAGCTGGTCGCCCCGATACGCGCAAAAACCCAGAAAATTTGCCCGAGCGTGACGCGCTCGGAAAGCGCGGCCTCACTCATGTTTGACCACCGGCTTGTTGCTCAAGCTGTAAACGAGAGCCGTCTTGGTCGTGCCCAGCAGCACCCAGTCTGCTGCGGTTTGCTGCAGCTCTTTGTGGAAGGCTTTGGCGCGGTCTGCCGTCGAGGCGTGCACCTGTTCGGCCTTGTTGAATTTGCATTGGAAGGCAAACTCGCCACAGACCGGTTGCTCTAGCTTGCGGCTGCGCCACAGCGCGATAGTCGTCTTTCCCTTGTAATGATGGTCGAAATGCGCGACCCCGACATTGACCTGTACTTCCTCTACAGCCATGTCGTTGACTAACTCAATCGGCGCGTCGTTCTTTTGCTGAATCGCGCGAAAGGCGGGGAAGGCGTGCGTAATGTTCTGGAGAGCGAAATTCATTACATCACGTGGCAGGGCCAGCACTGAGTTGTGCGAATAGATGGAGCGGATCTCACCTAGGCGATCCTCGAGAGGCAGAAGCTCCTCCTTGAACTTGATACGCGTCTGCCCGGCCAGCGCCGGTCGCACGTCGACCTGCGCTGCTCGCTCGAATTCCGGATGGCGGAACTTGACGGTCAATTCCGGCGTTCCCGACGGCCAGCCCTCCCGATAAAGTGTTCTCAATCGCACAATGAAGTGATTGTTGTAGAGATCGAAATTCGGCGTGTCGAAAAATAGCACCTCGCGCACCTGGCTTTTAAAGGCGTGCGGTCCCTCCTCTAGTTGAACATCGAAATGCTTTGCTACGCGCTGTGCAACCCGCCAAAAATCCTTAAAGGCCTTCGGCGACGTGAAACGCTCAGGACGTAGTAGGATTTTATACTCGTGGTAATGAATGTCGTCGCGCGGACTGTTGGAGGGACCTGCGGGAAAGTCGGGCATGACACTCTATGTTGCGCCCACCCGCTTAAAAAAGCCAACCTGAATTGCCGCAGCCAGAACTCAGATACAAAAGATTGGATGCTCTCAAAGCGAAGACAGGCTCCCCATCACTGAGCATCAATATTCATTTCTGCAATGCTTTGCCGGTGCCGGGTTACTTTGAGGGAGGCTCCGCTGTGATCAGGCCCGTACCCAGTGCCCCGGCAAGCTCAGCAGATTCCAGGCAGATACAAGGCGCTCGACGTATCTGGCCAGGCGCTCGCCTTCGCCTCGACAGGGTTCGGATTCAGGATCACCGGCGTCTCGCTCGCCGAGGACTTTGTGCTTCTCGACACCGGCCTTGATTTTACGATCAGCGACGGAATGACAGGGGTGTGTCCTACGCCGGCCCGTTCGGCGACGCCGTCACTAGCAACGCCGTCAAAGGCCAACTCACCCGGCTCTTCTGGAACGCCTCAACGTCCGCTTTGGGTCATTAGGCGACATCGGAACGCGACCTAGCCACGTCCGCTTTACACCCTAAAGCAGACATACTCGGCTTCGCCATTGAGGTCCGCTAAGTGCCAATAGCGGACTTCCCAGAAGAGTGGCTATGGGACGACGTATGCTTGAGTTTTCTCATCAGCGCCGGTGCGAGTGGGCAGGATTGGCATACGAAAAAAGGTCGCCGGCTCTGCGAGGCCAATTTCTATACCGCTGAGTATGCGATTTTGCGGGGCAAAAAAGACAAAGCGCCTTGCTTCTTCCGGCTTGCTCGTAAAAGCTGCCCGAGGATTTCGATAGAGTGGACGGCGGCCCAAAGAGAGATGGAAGCGCTTGGGGCCGACCAAGACAGCAAGAATTGAGAGCCTTATCTTCCACAGTTTGAGTTCCAACCGAGCCCATCAATGAGGTGCTGACATGACCGAAGCTTCCGAAGCTAAACACGTTTCAACTTGGCGCAAGGTTCTGGCCGCCATACTCGACTTCTTCACGATCTTCTTTATTGGTGGTTATATCGTCGGATATTTTACTGGCAACATCACGGCTGAAGGTTTTCAGCTTCAGGGTATGTCGGCGTTGATCCTGTTCGTCGTGATCATTGCCTACTTCGTCATTTTCATGCAATTCCTTGGCGGGACGCTCTGGCAGCGACTGCTAAAGGCTAGGTAAGCCAGTACCCGCTCCGTCTCTCGGTGGAATGGATGGAGATCAAGGAAAGAGGCCAGTCTCAACGTCAGCTGCAGTAGATGATGTCCGCTTTCGGTCATTAGCCGACATCGGCGAGCCAATTAGGAATGTCTGCTTTAGAGCAGTAAGCAGACATGTCCCAGAAACTGGTGTCTTGCTCTGGAGTATCAAGCTGCCTCGCCATGTCCTCTAGATTTGCAACCGCGAGGGCGTCAGCCGTTAGCTCTACAGGGTCTATCTTGGCACAGTTCGTGTTCTCTAAACCCCAATCAAGATATCCTTGGCTCCATTAAACCTAGTAGTAACTGATTTCGCGCACGTCGATTTCAGCTTGATGATCGCGGCCAAAAGCCACGATTCCAATCGATTTCAAAGTTTCAGGTCTTGGTTTCGTTCGCAGGAGCCGTCCGGAAGCCTTGAAGTCGGTAAAAGGCAAGCGCACCTCCGACCATTCTTGGGTCGCCTCAACACCAGCCTGATAGTATTGCCACGGCAGAAGAGTACCGCTGGTCCGCAAGTGCACGAAGTAGGGTTGCTCATTTCCTCGAACGACGAGGCGTAGACCGGATGCATTTTTGGGGAGCGGCGCAGGCAGTTCCATTCGGAATTGGATAAATCCACCGTTGTTCTGTGTGCTCACGCGCCCCGTCATGTGAGCGTAGGCATTTCCCTCGCCCTGGACGAACTCAACCTGTCCGGTGGAAACTCCACCCATGACCGTGTCAGCGATGAATTGCCACCGTGCCTCTGGCTGGACTTCAAAGTTCTCGATCAAGACATCCTCGGCAATTACAGGCGAAGCCCATACCGCTAGCGAGGCCATAACGGTCAGCACAATTTTCAGTTTCATGTCGCGTCCTTGTCGGCCTGGTAGAGTGGTGCGGGGTCACTGCTATCTTCCGCATCCCTGAGTGTCTCCACTAGCGCCGAGTAGAAGGCCTTCATATCGAGAACCTTGTGATCGGTGCCGATGTAGCTCTGGATCAATCCGTGCGCAGTGGCGCGTGCCTTAGCGCCAGCATCGTTAGTCATGGGAGTCGTCCTCATTGGCTCCTCCCCCCGCAGGGCTGAGAACAGCGCCTTTCAAGGGCATCGGCGTGCATCGCTTCTCACGGACGGTAAGGACAACGCCAAGTGCATTCGCCACGTCTTCGTGGGCATCAATGCCCAGCGCCATGCGTCTCCCCTTCAGGACTAGAATGTTGGCACAAGGGTGTAAACCGACACGTGATGACCCCTCAGGCTGAGATTATTTCACTTGATCCGAAGTAAATGGCCACTCAGTTTATAAGGATGGGTATGAAAGTATTTGGCTTTCTCGTGCTGCTTGTTGCTGTTGTGCCAAGCGTCGTGATGGGCTTCGATTCCCGTCGCGTTGACCAAATCAAACTTACAAAGCAGTGCCCAAAGTGCGATTTGTCTGAAGCCGACTTATTCGGAGCAGACCTGCGACAAGCAAACCTTCAGGGGGCAATTCTAGTCGGTGTCGATTTAGAAAACGCAGATTTGCGTGAAGCTAACTTGCGACGAGCGGACTTGTCGCTTTCGTTCTTCTGGGGATCAAGCTCAGAAGTAGGTCTCCAGGCCAACGAGGGAGGCGCGAATTTGCGAGGTGCAAACCTTCAAGGCGCCGATCTCGAAAAAGCCAACTTGATTGGGGCGGACCTGGAGGGCGCTGACTTGTCCGGGGCAAATCTCTCGAGCGCAAATTTTCAAGGCGCAAACTTAAAGGGAGCGAGCTTGGTGCAAGCAAATCTCCAACAAGCCAATTTTTGCAATGCCATCATGCCGAACGGAACGAAATCGACAACGGCTTGTCGGCGTTAGGGGCGTGTCGCAAAATATTCCATGTCCGGGTGGCTAGGAGCTACGGGGAGAGAGTGACTGCCGCTGAGTTGCGGAAAAACCCCAACAAGAAGGTGTATCTCTAGTTCCACGTAGATGCACTGATCCGAGGGCATAGGGCCTGCGTATATAGAGCAGCGTGGCCCGACCCTGATCCGTCTGGATGACAAATGCGTATCCTGAGCGTTCAATGGATCGCTATTAGCCATGCTACGCCTCACCGAGATAGTCCTTCTTGCCGCTCTGACTGTGTTGGCCACGAACGAAGCTGGCTCAGCTGACCGGTCGTCACCGTGCCCTGACGCGGGAAACTTCAGAACGCTTCCCGCAGGCATAGACCTGGAGAGCGCGAACCGGATTTGGTGCTGGATGAAACAAGAGGTGAATGCACCGTTGGATTTGCCGCCACCGCCCGTGTTGGTGGGGCCGCTTCCCTGGAACAAATACAGCGTGTTCATGTTCCCGACGCAGAAAGCGCCGGATGACGTGTTCTCAATCGAAATCGGTAGCGACACGGTGGAATACGAAGACCCCCTCTTTGTGTTGTGGGCCTTGGGGCACGAACTCGCCCATGCCCTCTTCACGCTACGTCCGTTTGATTTCGAGGAGCAAACTTCTTATCCGTTGGCGCTTCCCTTCATTCAGCATTGCGATCCGGAATATCGCCGCATCACCAAGGGCACCGCCGACGTTATTTGGAATATCTTCCACAGCAGCCAACAGCGTTCGCGCATGTTGGCGCTGAGTCGAGAGCGATATGGACGTGAATGCTCCTTCCTTGCAAACGCGCCGCATTGGGTTCTTCCGCCCGGTTCAGACGCGGGCGTTTATGACAAGAACTAAACTGGCGGCCATCGGCGCGTGCTCCCAGTAGCCTCGGCGCTTCCCGTCCTTTGGCGCCGGGGCTCTTTATTTAGGGCTCCGCTGAATCGGCTCCCCCCGCAAGCTGGCAGTGTCCCTTCTGCAACACTGCACAGCCTATTTCTATCTTGGCGTGATAGTGCCCGACAATTGCCACGCTCATGAATGTAACTGGGCCCGAAGCGCGCGAATCTTTCGAGGGAAACTAGCGTCAGCTAGGGGGAAAAGCCGGGTCCGGGGGGACCGGGCTTTTTCTTTGGCTGGACAAGAAGAAGCCCCGGACACGGGGGGGGGGGGGGAGAGCCGGAGCTTCGGGTTCCTTATGGAACACCCTTAGTGATGGGAGGGAAACCATCACTTCTAGGATAAATGTAACACCTCTCAAGCTCGGATTGCAGCCAACCAGCCAACACGCTTGATCACGGTTTTGAGATGAAATGCTTGGTTTCCTTAGGCAGATGTAATCTCGGCGACCTAATCCAAGGGCGGGAAGCGTGCCAGTGCCTCATCCAACTCCCCGCGCTGCAGAAGGAACCACTTTGCCGCGAAGGTGCAGCCGGATTTCGCTGACCACATGATGGCCACGTCCTGCTTTTCCAGGAACAGGGGATGGTTGGGCCCCTTGCAGGCCTCGTGGATGCGCGCCCGCTTGTCGGGGTTGAAGCGCATCCATTGCCTGTCGATGAAGGTTGTCAGCTTCATTCCGCTCCCTGTCCGGATGATCGTGTGGCCGGCCTGACCGTGTACAGCGCCAACGGCCCCCAGCGCTGGTCGATGATACCCCGGTCGAGCTGCAAGCGTATCGGGGCTGCATCACCCTAAAACTGTTGGATATTGGTACCGCTGACTGGATTCGAACCAGTGACCTCTTGATCCACAATCAAGCGCTCTAACCAACTGAGCTACAGCGGCACTTAGCCAGCATCACTTGGGCCTCAGGCTCCGGAACCTAAGGGCAGGCCCGACCTCTTGCAAGCCGCCCGAAACGGCAGAAATTCACGCAAATAAAAAGGCCCGGGCCATGGCCCCGGGCCTTAACAGTTACGCATTTACGCTACTCTACGCTACAAACGCTGCCACGGCATCGCCGTTTACGACTTGCGCATGCCTTCGAAGGAACGCGAAACCTGTTCCTTGATCGGCTCGCTGGTGTCGGCGGCGATCTTGGTGGTCAGAGCCCGAATCTCTCCCGCCTGGCTCGCAAACACGTCGAACTGGCTGCGGATGAAAGCTGACTGGAGCTCGACGATTTCGGCCAAGTTCTTGGCGCTAGCGAGGCTTTTGGCCAGGTCGAAACCGGAATTGAGATTGCGCTGAGCAATATCGATGAGTTTGCGGTTGTAGGCCGTCGCGCCTTGACCAGCAGCATCGAACGACCGCTCGACAGCATCGATCGACTCTTCCAGAGACTCCTTGCCACGCTCATAGGCGTCGCGAGTCTGCGTCACCGTCTTTTCGGCTAGAGCACGGACGCTCTCCGGAACATTGGTGTCGAACTTCATCGTCTCGAAGTCCTTCGCGGCGGTCTTGAAGGTCTCGGTGATCTGCTCGGCAGCTTCTTGGGGAGTCTGGGGAATGGAGGCAGTTTCAGTCATGATTGCACCTCTTCGCGAATCTACTTGTCTCGCCTCACGCGGGAACGAATGCGGTTGGCACGATGCCTCCGCATCCCTCTTTGTTGCAGTGCAATATATATTGTGCAGTGCGGTGGCGCAAGAGGCGGAGTGCCCAAAGGCGCATCTTTTTTGGCCTGTGGACGAATACGCGCATTCGCCCTATGCAACGGAGCGAATTCGCCTAAATTTAGTGGTTGAATCAATCAGGCGCCCCAAGGGGCGCGATCACGTGGCCGAGCGCGTCCGGCGTGCGCCAGCACAGGGACGGGCTCATTTTGTATGGCAGTGAGGCCGACCTTGGCCGATCTCAAACTACAGCGGCGTAGCGAAGACGGGGACCGCGAGGCTCTGGAGCATATTGCGCGTGCGCTCGAGGGCCGCGTGCTTCCTGGCCCTGGCTTGGTTGCGGCCGGGGGCGAGATGGACGGTCAGGTCGCTGCCGGCGCCGCCGCCAATGACCATACCGAGGTCCGGGCGTCCGGGAGCGGCTCACAGACGGCCTTGGCGCTCGCACCCGAGAGCATCAAAATTCTACTCGAGGCCATGCCGGCCGCGATCGGCCTCCTCCAGGGCGAGGCGCTCATCTATGCCAATACCGCGTTCGCTTATGCATTCGGCTACCGCTCTCCCTCGGAGCTGATGGAGGCGGGTGGGCTCGGCGCGATTTTGCCGGGCGGCACGGGCGAGCTCCAGGCCCAAGACGAGGTTGGACGCACAGGCGAGATCGATGCGCTGACGCACTCCCGCCGGCGCATCAAGGTCGCCTTCGCCCTCTCCACACTCGATAAGGCAGCGGACACAGTGCTGCTGCGGCTGGTCGACCAAGCGGATGTGGAGCCCGAACCACCGGCACCTCCAATCGAAGAAAAGACCGAGCCACAAGACCCTGCCGCCCCGGCCGCCGCCGCCCCGCCTGCCCCGGCCGAAGCGGAGCCTGGTCCCGATGCCGACGCCGCGACACGCCGGCTCGATTTTCTCGCCAAGGTGAGCCACGAGGTTCGCACGCCCCTCAATTCTGTCCTGGGCTTTGCCGAGTTGATGCTCCAGGAGCGTTTCGGGCCGATCGGCAATTTGCGCTACAAGGGCTACGCGGAGGACATCCATCAAAGCGGGCTCTACGCACTCAGCCTGCTCAACGACCTTCTGGATATCTCCAAGATCGAGGCAGGCAAGTTCGAGCTCGACTTTACCGCCGTCGACGTCGGCGAAGTCGTCGAGGCGTGCGTGTCCAGCCTGCAGCCGCTGGCAAAACGCGCGCGCATCGTGCTGCGGACATCGCTGGCGGACGACCTTCCCGTCGTCGTGGCCGACCCGAGGCGCCTGCGGCAGATTCTGCTCAACCTTCTCACCAACGCGATCAAGTTCACCAAGGAAGGCGGTCAGGTGATCGTGTCCGGTACGATGGTGGACGGAGAGCTGCGCCTTCGTGTGCGCGACAGCGGCGTCGGCATGAGCAAGAACGAGATCGACTACGCCATGCAGCCCTTCCACCAGCTCGACACGGCGCCGCGCCGCCAGTCGGGCACGGGTCTGGGCCTGCCGCTGACCAAGGCGCTGGCCGATGCGAACCGCGCGCGGCTCGAACTTTCCAGTGAGCCCGGAGTGGGCACGTCCGCAGACGTGACCTTCCCCGCCGAGCGGTTATTTAAGGGCTGATCGCACCCCGCGCCGCCGGTCTTGATCCCGCACGAAATCCATTTCGCAACTGCGAGTTCACTGGGGCAATACAGACCTCTTGGAGTGATTTTCTGACTTTCGTCTGTCGTCTCGCGGAATAATACTTGTGACGTTGAATGTTTCTAATCTAACTTCACGCATTAGAAGGCTTCTAAGTTGAGTTCCATTTCGATAATCTTGTTGACAGTGGCCAAGCCCAAGCCTTAAGCGAAATAATGACCCTCTAGCCTTAGGGCAGAGCGCGGTTTTTTCAGTCCGATACCGGGGCCTTGAACCCCGGCCATTGGAGGCTATTGATGCGTTGGACACTGGCGTGCGCCGCGGCGCTCGCAACTCTCAGCCTTGCTTTTGCGCCCTCTATCGCCCGCGCTGGGAATCCCGGCGAGGTGAACATCTATTCGTACCGGCAGCCCTATCTGATTGAGCCGCTGCTGAAGGCCTTCACTGCGCAGACAGGCATCAAGACCAACATCATCTTCGCTTCGAAGGGACTGATAGAGCGCATCCAGGCCGAGGGGCGAAACAGCCCCGCCGATGTGCTGCTCACCACCGATATCGGCAATCTCAGCCAGGCTGCGGCGTCGGGCATTGCCCAACCCATCACGTCTGAGACGAACACGGCGGCGATCCCGGCAGCCTATCGCGACGAGGATAGTGCTTGGGTCGGACTGACGCGCCGGGGCCGCGTGGTCTACGCGTCCAAGGACCGCGTGACGCAAGACACCATTACTTACGAGGAACTGGCCGAGCCGAAATGGCGCGGCAAGATTTGCATCCGTTCGGGCCAGCACCCTTACAACATCGCGCTGATCGCCTCGATGATCGCCGCGCACGGCGAGGACTGGACCGAGGAGTGGCTGCGCGGCGTGAAGTCCAACTTAGCGCGCAAGCCCGCGGGCAACGATCGCCTTCAGGTGAAGGGCGTCTATGCCGGCGAATGCGATCTCGCCATCGGCAACACCTATTACATGGGCAAGATGCTCACGGACGAGAAACATCCGGAGCAGAAAGAGTGGGCGAACGCGGTGAACATCCTGTTCCCCAACACCAAGGATCGCGGCACGCACGTCAACCTGTCCGGTGCGGTCCTGGCGAAGAACGCGCCCAACAAAGAAAACGCGATCAAGCTTGTCGAATTTCTGGCTTCCGACGACGGTCAAGAAATGTACGCGGAAGTGAACCACGAGTATCCCGTCAAGGACGGCGTTCCTTGGTCGGGGCTCGTACAATCTTGGGGCACATTCAAGTCCGACCCCATCTCGCTCAACGAAATCGCCGCGCTGCGGAAGACGGCCAGCGAACTCGTTGACAAAGTCGGATTTAACGAAGGTCCAAGCTCATGAGGGGGCGGCTATGAGCATTCACAAAGAAATAGATGCACGGAACGGCCGGCAGGCCGTCGTCTCGCCTCGAACGGGAGCCGAATGGCTGGTGGGCGTCGGCTTCCGTTGCTGGCTTGCCGGCTACGATACCGGCGACATCGGCTGTTGGGAAAAGGGCTGGAACGAATATAACCGCGTTCTCGGTGCTTCGCGCGCCAAGCGCGCTGTCACAGAGCTGGCCTGTTGGGTCCGCGCCGTGCGCTCGTCGGCCTCGCGCAAGATTCAGTACTATCCGCTCGCGCGCCCCGGCTTCTGCAACGACGAGTGCATGGCGATCTCGTTGATTGCCGCCTCGCAGCATCATCGCTGCCCGGCCATGCAGGCTTGTGCGCTGGCGCTGACCGGCTCCGATCTGGTCGAGCCGGTGATCGACGCGGCCAACGCCTTCGCCGATGCGCTTCAAGAGGCCGATCAGCGTCTCTCCCCGGAAGCGGTCAGCGCCCTCATGGCAGCGCGCACCGGCCGCGAGGACGGTCTCGCTGGCCAGCGCTGAGCAACACACGGCAGACAGCCGGCCCCTAGAGACCGTTTCGTTCCGCCGCAAGCTTGCCCGCCTGACTGAGAGCGGCAATCTCGGCTGGTCCGTCGCCGCGCTCGTATTCTCCGCCATCGCGCTTGCACCGATCATCGCCATCGCGGTGATCGCGCTCCAGCCGAGCGGCGATACCTGGCCGCATCTCATCGCAAACGTGCTTCCTGGCGCGGTCCGGCGCACCTTGGGTCTGATGCTCGGCGTTGGCCTACTGACGCTCCTGATCGGCACCGGCACCGCTTGGCTCGTCACCATGTACCGCTTTCCCGGGCGCCGCTATTTCCAGTGGCTCCTGCTGCTGCCGCTGGCGATGCCGACCTACATCATCGCCTATTGCTACCTGGAACTTTTCGACTATTCGGGCCTGGTGCAGACGGGCATGCGCGAGGCGTTCGGCTGGCGCAACGCGCAGGACTATTGGTTCCCCGACATTAGGAGCCTCGGCGGCGCCATCTTCTTTATGAGCATGGTGCTCTACCCTTACGTCTACATCACCGCGCGCGCGAGCTTCATCGCGCAATCCATCTGCGTGATCGAAGTGAGCCGGACCCTTGGGCGCAGCGCGTCCGAAACATTTTGGCAAATCGCCCTGCCCCTCGCCCGGCCTGCTCTTGCGGCCGGTGTCGCGCTCGCGCTGATGGAAACATTGAACGACATCGGCGCCGTGGAATTCTTCGGCGTGCACACGCTGACCGTGGCCGTCTACGACACGTGGCTCGATCGCGGCAGTCTTGCAGGCGCAACACAGATCGCTTGCGTGATGTTGACGTTCGTCTTCGTCCTCCTTGCCCTCGAGCGGGCCTTGCGGTCGGGCCGCCGGTTTCATAACACGACCGGCAAGTATCGCGATCTACCCGAGGACACGCTTACGGGTGCCAAAGGCTGGCTTGCGACGCTCGCTTGCGCTCTGCCTCTTGTCGTCGGCTTTGTGCTGCCCGCAGCCGTTCTGGTGAGCGATGCGGTTGCGCATATCTCCTCAGGACTTTCGCCCGCGTTCTGGCAGGCCGCCATTCACAGCCTCGGCCTGTCTGTTGCCGCGGCCGTGCTCGCTGTCTCCTTCGCCGTGGTTCTCGCCTACGCCCGCCGGCAGACGCGCTCCAAGCTCGTCCACGCGGCAAGTCTTGCCCCGGCCGTCAGCTATGCCGTGCCGGGCACGGTCCTCGCCATCGGGCTGCTCATTCCGCTCGCCGGGCTCGATAACCGCCTCGATGGAGTGATGCGCGAATTGTTCGGCGTCTCGACGGGACTGCTGTTATCCGGAACCGCCTTTGCCATCGTCCTGGCCTACACGATCCGTTTCCTGGCCGCCTCGCTCGGCGCGGTGGAGGCCGGCATGAGCAAGATCTCCCGCAATATCGACGCGGCGGGACGGACCTTGGGGGCCTCGATCGGCGAAATGTTGTGGTCGGTGCACCTGCCTCTGCTGCGCCCTGCGCTCGGGGCGGCGGCCATGCTGGTGTTCGTGGACTCCATGAAGGAGCTCCCGGCAACGTTGCTGCTGCGGCCGTTCAACTTCGACACCCTCGCCACCCAGGTCTTCACGCTGGCCTCGCTCTACCGCTACGAGGAGGCGGGGCTGTCGGCCTTGGCCATCGTACTGGTAAGTTTGGCACCGGTTCTGCTGCTCCATGGCATGATTTCCAGGAGCCGCCCTGGGGCCTCTGTGGGAAAGATGATCGGGGTCGAATGAAACGCCGAATGGGCGTTGCGAATATCAAGATAAGCCAGGAAAATGGGAGCGTTGGGCTCGCCCAGCCGGAGTCTTAGGGCTAAAAGAGCAGTGCCCCCGGCGCCTCCCCCCAAGGCCCACCCCTGGAAGCGCCCAGCAGAAACGGACAGAGAAAGGCCGTCATGAAGCCTCGCCAACTTCCGAGGAAATGGTTTCTCATTGGCCTCTTGGTGCTTCTCATCGCGGGAGCCGTGGCGCTTCCTCGCCAGATCGGCACGTCGTCCCAGCTGCGCGACCGCATCGGCGCGGTTCTCTCCGAATGGTCTGGCGGCACGATCACCCTGACGGAGCCACTGCGCATCCGGTATTTTCCGCCGCTCTCGCTGCGCGGCGGGTTCATCCTCACCAACGCCACCAAGCTTCCAGGCATTGGCGCCATCACGGCGCCGGACGTCGAGTTCTCTCTCGACTTTGCAGACCTCTTGCTCGGTCGGACCAAGATCGACGCGCTTCGGATCAGCAAACCTGTCATCACGCTCAAGGAAACCGACGCGGCCGCGCCGGAGGATTCTCCGATCTCCGGCGCCTTGGTCGACCCGCCCCTCGGCGCGGTGCGTATGCGCGGTGGCACGATCAAGAACGCTTATGGCGTCCCAATCGTCAAAGACTTCGAGGTCCGCCTCGATCCCAAGGGACGCCGTGGGGCACTCGCCGCGCTTGGGTCCTTCCACTATCGCGGCGAGACCGTCGCCTTCGCCATGGATACCGGTACGGTTGCGGAGACCGAGGACGGCACCCTGGCGCCTGTCACGCTGAAGGTGACCGCGGATGGGGCAAAAGCCGAGTTCTCGGGCAAGGTTCGCGCCGCCGATCGTCTTGAGGCGGAAGGCGAGTTGGAAGCGGAGATGAGCGACGCGCGCCACGTCCTGAACTGGCTGGGGATGTCGCTCCCCAAGGGCGAAAGCCTGCATGATGTGAAGGGCTCAGGCATGGCGCATTGGAGCGGCACGACGCTCACGTTCGACCGTGGCGCCTTCTCTTTGGACGGTAATGAGGCGGTTGGCCTTCTCGTGGTCACGGCGGGCGATCGGCCGCGGATCGAGGGAACGCTCGACTTCGAGCGGCTCGTTCTCGATCCCTATCTCGGTACCAGTGAGGCAGCAAAGGACAGGCTGTTCGATCGGGCCATTCTTAGATATCTCGATGCGGACTTGCGGCTCTCGGCGGCCGAGATCGCCGCTTTGACGCTGGAACTTGGGCGCGGAGGCCTCACCCTCACCGCAAAAGACGGCGCGATCTCTAGCGAGATCGGCGCACTTGAGCTTTGCGGTGGTCTGGCGACGGGGCGCGTGTCGTTGAACCTGTCGGAGGCGCGGCCGGAGGCATCGCTTGCGGGCAACCTCTCGGATGCTGCCGTCGAGACCTGCCTGGCGCAGTTCGATCTCGACGTTCCAATCAAGGGCACGGGTGTGCTGAAGGTCGACGTGTCGACGGGAGGCGAGACGCGGGACGAGCTCATCCGCAATCTTGTCGGCAAGTTTGAGGTTGCCGCAAAGGACGGCGCGGTACCGATCGACCTTTCTGCCCTCGCCTCGGGGGCTGGGGAGGGCAAGGCGGGCTGGAGCCAGGATGCGACCACCGCATTCGAGACGCTCGATGCCAATTGCCAGCTCACTGCCGGCCATGTTTGGTGTCAGTCCTTCACCATGCAGACGCCTCAGGGCACAATATCCGGCTCCGGAGGCGTGGATGTCGGCAAGCAAACCATCGATTGGAACTTCTTAATCGCCAATCCCGTCACGCCATTGAATGCCTCACAACTCGTCATGGAGTCGCCACCGCGAGTCACCATTCGTGGCCCCCTCACGCAGCCCGAAGTTCGCGGCGCAGACCGCCCTGCTCCCGCAGATGCATCATCGCAGCCCAGTTCGGAAAGTGGTTCCGCCGCGCCGAGCACCCAAAACGCACCAGCCGATTGAGATCAACGCCCGTGTTCTGTCATTGCCATCGTCCATCGTTGAAAGAGGCTGCCACTGCCGGAGGCGGGCGGGCCGGCTTGTTCACCGTGACAGTCGCCTTGAGCCTCGGCGCAACGGCAAATCTTGGCCATGCGCAGAACACGCTGAACGTTGCGACATGGGGCGGGGCTTACGGCCAATCGCAAGAGGCCGCCATCTTCGAGCCGTTTGCCAAGGAAACCGGCGTCTCGATCGACACGGTGACCTATGACGGCAGGCTTGCGAAGCTCAAGACCATGCTCAACGACGACGGCACAGTCGTCGACGTGATCGACGTTTCGGCGGACGCGCTCAATACGCTATGCAAGCAGGGTCTGCTAGAAACGATCGATGCCTCCGCGCTCGGCGCAGGCCCGGACGGGAGTGCCGCCAAGGAGGATTTCCTTCCCGGAGCGTTGTCTCCTTGCGGGGTCGCGAGCGTCGCGTGGTCGACGGCTATTGCCTTCGACCGCAAAGCGTTTCCCAAAGGCGCCCCCACGGCGATCAGCGCGCTGCTGGATACGGCCGGCTTCCCCGGCATACGCGCGCTTCCCAACAATGCGCGCTATTCGCTCGAGCTTGCTTTGCTGGCCGACGGTGTTCCGCCGGAGAATGTCTACCGCGAACTCGCCACGCCCGAGGGCGCCGACCGTGCCTTCGCAGCGCTCGACAAGATTACGGGCGCGGTCCGCCTGTGGAACAAGGCCCAACAGGCGATTACGTGGCTCGTGGAGGACGACGTGGTGATGGCCGCAAGCTATAGCGGCCGCCTGTTCCGTGCAGCTGCCGGCGACCGCAATATCGACATTCTGTGGGACGGCCAAATCTACGACTTCGATGCATGGGCGATCCCCAAATCCTCCGACAACAAGAAGGACGCGCTGCGTTTCATCCGCTTCGCCACCGTACCGGCGCGACTTGCGGATCAGGCCGAGCTCACTGCCTATGGTCCGATGCGAAAATCGGCGTTTCCGCTTGTCGGCAAGCACCCCGTCATCAATGTCGAGATGCTGGAATTCCTATCCACGGCGCCGCAGAACTTCCAAAAGGCGCTGAAGTTCGACGCGGCCTGGTGGCGCGGCAATGGCGCAGCGCTCCAAAAGCGGTTCGCCGCCTGGAGGGCGCGGGTCAACGCGGCGCGCACCGACCGCGAGGCCGCGCGCAAGGCAAAGGAAGCCGCCGAGAAAGAGGCGGATAAGGCCGCGCCGTAGAGTCGTTTCCTAAGCTGAGCACCGAGACAGATTCGCCCGCGTCGTTGACAGCTGCAAGAAGACACGGGGTAAGGGCTAAGTCCCGTTTGCGCTGTCCGTCGTCTTCGTGTCATGCTTCGTGCCAGAGTGAGTCTTCAGTGACATCTGGCAACATCGCTCTACACAGAATGCACAACCAGAGTATGGCATGACCTCGCGTCATGCTGCGGACTTAAGCACTGCCAGAGCGGGGCCGGCAGTGCACTCTGGGCCAAACCTTCATCAAAACGCGCGATAGACGCCGAGCGAGATGTAACTGCTCGGATCCTCCATGAGGTAGTCGCCTGTGAAACCGCCTGAGAGCGTCACCTCCAGATTTCAAACTGACACACTACCGTGCTTTGTTCCCCACAGCCCCCGGGGAAATGGCTGCATATCCACAACGGTGGGCCCTTGGTCTAAGGCTTGAAGATCAGCATCAGGTAGGCCGCGAAGAGCACCAGATGGACAAAGCCCAGGAGGATGTTCGTGGGCGCCCCTGAAAAGGTGATCATGCAGACAACCAGGGTGACCGCCAGCAGCACCATATCGACGGCGTTGAGACCGAGTTCTAGGGGCGTGCCCGTCAAGACACTGATGGCCAGCACCACAGGCACGGTCAGTCCGATGGTGGAGAGCGCGCTGCCGAGGCTGAGATTGACGGCGCGCTGCAACTGATCGCGCACCGCGGCGCCGATCGCCGCCGACCATTCCGGCGATAGGATCAGCACGGCGATCAGAACGCCGCCGAGTGCCGTCGGCAGGCCCAGCTGATCGATGCCGTGGTCGAGGATACTCGCCAACGGCTTGGATAACAGGACGACCGGCAGCAGCGTCGCGATCAGCAGCACGGCGTGATAGGGCCCCGAATAAACGGGCCCGTGGTGATGAGGTTCGGGACTTGCCGGCGCGGGCCGCTCGCTGCTCGCTGCCTTCCGACTCGGCTGCACGAAGAACGTGCGGTGCCGCGTGGTCTGAATGGTAAGAAATGCGACGTAGAGCAGCGCCGTTAGGGTCCCCAAAAAGATCGCCTGCTGCGTATCGAGCGTGGGACCAGAGGTGGATTTCGTGAAGGTAGGAAGCACCAACGCCAGGACGGCGAGCGGCGTGATCACGGCAAGGTAAGCCAGCGCGCCTTGCAGATTGTATTGCTGAACGACGTGCCGCAGGCCGCCGACCGCCAGCACCGTCCCCACCATGCCGTTCATCACGATCATCAAGATGGCAAACATGGTCTCCCGCGGCAGCGTGGGGTTTGGCGAGCCGCTGAGCATGACCGTGGCCAGGATCGCCACCTCCATGCTGATGACGGAAATGGTGAGGATGAGCGTGCCGTATGGCTCGCCGAGAATTTCGGCGAGCCCATCGGCATGACGCACGACGCCGAAGGCGCACCAGATCATCACGCCGAACAACCAGGCGAACATCAACGCCAACCAGGCTGTGCTATCCAATTCGACGGCCCAGTCTTTGCCGACCGTGTAGAAGATCACCGTGGTGATAACACCCGCGATCAGGCCAAGCTCGGAAAGGAGGCGCTCAGTGAACCCGCCAGGTTCGGGCGCGCGCGCTGTCCTCGCGGCAGCGGTGGACTTCGCCGCACGAGGGTTGGCCGCACGGGAGCGCGATGCCCTACGCGCCGTACGTGTCTTGCGCGCCGTGCGTGTCTTGCGTGGCTGGCTCATTCCTGCCCTTCTTCATTGACCTGGTCGGAACATTGCGACTCAATGCGCCAAAGTTCCCACGGGAGGAGGCCCCATGCCAAGCGATGACGAAATTGCCATACGCGCCGCTGTCAGCCAGTGGTTCGACGTGCTCAATGCCATGCTGAATGGCGATGCGGAACCCTTGGCGGCACTTTATTCCCACAATGATGACGTCACCTATATGGGCGCCGAAGGGACCTATCGGGTCGGCTGGTCCGCTACGTTCGCCGATTGGAAGGCACAGGCCAAGAAGGATATCGGAGGCTCCGCCGAGGGCCGCGACATCCACGTCGTGGTCAGCGGCGACTTGGCCACGGCGTCCCACCTCACCGTCAGCAGTATCGCCAATGCCCAAGGCGAGAGAACTGAGGTCACCGTGCGGGAGACCAGCGTCTTCCGCAAAGAGGACGGGGCCTGGCGGATGATCGCGCACCATGCGGATGCAATTCAAGATTTGGTCGAGGCGTTCGGAAACTAGCTGCCAGCTTCAGGATGCCGCCACTTCGACGGTTCAACGATCGTAACGGTAAACCGCGTACAAGCCGGGCGGATCGAGATAGACCTGCCGTGCTTCTGCAAAACCGGCCTCGCGGCCGAGCGTTAGCCAGGTCGAGGGACTCTCAGGCAGATCGCAGGTGGAGATGTGGTGAAACAGTTGATCCCACTCTTCAGGCGCAAGGAAAGTCCAGGCCGACCTGTTGAGGCGCGCGTAGCGATCAAGGTAGCCCTCGAAGCCCTCGCCTTCGAGCAGGATCGGCTCATAGATCATGAGGAACCGGCGCGTGGTTTCGCAAAGGGCCTGGAGCAGGTCGCGCTTCCCATCCGTCGTCAGGTGATGAATGGAGAGCCCGCACCAAGAAACGTCCGATGTGTGATGGCGCCCGGCCAACTCCGTCACAAAATCTGAATGATCGAGGTCGACGTCGAAGGGGACCCCTTCCAGATTTTTGGCGGCGAGCTCAAGCGCGGGCTGCGAGAGATCGATCCCCCGATAGTGGCGGACCTTGGTGTCCGCAAGGGCGCCTCGCATCTGCCCCGCATCGCCGCAGGCGATATCGAGAAGATCAATCGGCTCTGGAACCGACATCAGGGCACGGTGAAGAATGTCCCCGACCTGCCTATGGGCAAGGACGTTGTGATCCACGACCTTCTGATAGATCGACCACCCTTTTTGAAACTGCACGAGCGCGGCCTCGTCGTCGACCGTTCCGCCGAGCTCGATGTGGTGAAGGTGAATACTCAAGGCGACGCGGCCTCAGGGGCGCTGCGCAAGACGTGCCAAAGGAGATAGGCGAGCCCCATCGCTAGGAGCCCGGCGAGGATTCCGGCCGCAATGGCGATCCATGAGCGCTCAGTCCCGACGGCCTCCTCCTTATCGATCTCGGCCAGCAAGATCCAAGGCTGACCGCCGAAATTGACCGGCGCGTAGACCGAAAGGACGTCGATGCCGCGGTAGTCTTCGACGATGCGGGCGCCGCTCTTGCCGGCCCTGCCCTCGTGGATCGAAAGATTGTCGACCTCCACCTCCAGCAGCGTCGGTTTCTCGATGAAGCGTGACTGACTGCGCATCAGACCGTCCGGGCCGACCAGATAGGTCTCGCCGGTCTTCCCCATCCCTGCGGTGAATTGCATGAGCTCATTGAGGGGCTCGGCCGGAATCTGCACGGCGAACACACCGATGACTTGGCCGCCTTTGGTGATGGCATGGGCGGCAAATGCGGCCGGGTCGTCACCGCTCGGCGCATAGCGTGCGAAGTCGGAGAAGTCGACGGAGGCAGACGGGTTCACAATGGCGCGGTGAAACACCTCTCCCAGCGGGCTCTTGCGGTAGGGGCCCGTCTTGAGGCTGGTGGCGAAGTCGCGCTCCTTGGCCACACTGTAGATAATGTCGCCTCGCGGATTGATGAGGAAGAGATCGTAATAGCCGAAATGTTCGAGAAATTTCCGTGCCCAGCCGTGAAAGGCGCGGTGATATTGGCTGTAGTACGAGCCGTCGCCCGCTTCCAGGAGCTGCGCCCTCTCTTTGGGTGGGGCGGGATTCTCGTCGGTATAGAGCCGCGGCAATACTTTGCGTGCATCGGGGCCGTACGTCTTCCAGGCAAAGTTGAGCTTCTCCATGGCCTCAAGGACGCGCGGGTTCTCGCTGGCCGCGCGCACGTCAGACGCCATGGACTTCAGATAGTCCTCCAGCGCCGCCTGCCTGAGGTCGTGAAACAGGTGCAAGCGATCGAATGTGACACTCAGCGCCTCGTTGCCTTGGTGCCGTTCGACCAAAGCAGCTGTGGCAAGTCCCACTGCAAGTCCGAGAACCGACAGCAGAACGATTGAAATCAGCCGTCTCGCCATGCTTGCCTAGTCCTCAGTCGCTTGTTTGGTCGTCATCCGGGCAAACGCAGTACCAATTTCTTTCCGCTCTTGGCGCTCCAACTGGGCGCTGCGATCCTTGACCGCGTCTTCCACCGCGTCATAGGCGAAGTTGAACAGTGTGAACTCCGCGGTGTTGATCCGCCCCCGCTCCGTTTCATGCACGATGCGCCCCACGAACTCGGCGAGCGCGTTGTTACATTCGTCTAGCGTCCCGAAGTCTGGTGCGTTGCGCGCTCGGCGTCCTAGGGCGATCAGCTCGCGGTTATAGGCATCCATCACTTTCTTTCGTCGCCGGTTGGCAAGCTGAAGGTAGGCCGAGGCCGTCACCACAGCGATCGTGATCAAGAGCGCGATGGGCTCGGCGTTTTCCTGGATGAAGGACGGCTTGTCGCGATCCCAGAAGGCGCGCACGCCAGCATGGATCGGTACCAAGGTCTGGCCGCTTGCATCCGGCGTCGTGATCTGCCCGGCGATTGGCACAACCTCCATCAACTCGCGGCGATGCTCGAAAAGAACCGACGCGACCTTGGCGACCACATCGGGCGGCACTTGCTCACGCGCAAGCAAGAGCTGCTTGACCGAAATGGTCTGCTCATCGCTTCCGGGTATGGCGGGGCGCCCCTTATAGGAGCCTACGGGAATGCTGCCGGCCTCAAGGGCAGGGTGTCTGAGCTGTATCGCCGCGGCTTGAGGAATAGGAATGATGCGTCCGTTGACCTTCTGGATGAGTCGCAAGATCGATCTATCGCCTGGCGCGCGAATGCGAAACAGCGCGTCTACATCGCCGTTCATCAGCAGCCAATCGGTAGTGCGCTCGGTGCCGGTGAACGCCCGCAAACTCTCATTGGTCAGCGAGTAGTAGCTGGCGAGGAACCAAAATGCTTCGTACTCGCCGCTTTGCTCGGGCGGAAGCGCGATGCGCTTGCCGATTAGATCGGAGATCGAGCGGATACCGCTGTCGCCGCGCACCACGATCTGAAACGTATCGGGATAGAGTTCCGCCAGTAGGCGGGCTGAGCTTCCAGTCGCTTGATCAGCCTGGAGAGTCGCGAGCTGTACCGCGCCTTCATCGAGCAGCTTAGCGTTGTGCAGCGAGCCGCGAGTCTCGAAGACCTCAATCTTGATCTCCGGATAGTGCCGGGTAATGACCTTGCGAAGCGCCTCGGCGATCTGAAATGCCTGACTCGACTTTTGTCCCGCCGCCACCAGCAAGGTGTACTCGCGGGAGGTTTGCCAATACCAAAGGCTGGCGAGCGCCAGGCCCAGCAAGGCGATCATGACCAAGACGAACCTGCGTGTACCCACGTACCATCTCCTTGGCGCCCGCTCCGGCGTGCGCTGGGCGGCATTTTTGCCGCCTCAATATAGGCTTAGACAATAGCAGACAGCCTCTGCTCAAGGTCAAAATCGCATCTTTTCAGTGAATCGCGTGGCCTGAGTTGGCCTACTCGGCCGTGGTCGGGTGCTCGCTTTCCCGCCCCTTGGGCTTCGGCGCGAACTTTCGCACGACGACGTAGAAGATCGGCGTGAAGATTAGCCCGAAGGCCGTCACACCGATCATGCCGGAGAACACGGCCGTGCCCAGAGACTGGCGCATCTCCGAGCCCGCGCCCGTGGCGATGACAAGCGGAACGACGCCCAGGATAAAGGCGAGTGCCGTCATCAAAATGGGCCGCAAGCGCACGCGCGCCGCTTCGATGGCGGCTTGGAATCGGTCTTCGCCACGCTCCTCGTTTTGGCGCGCGAACTCCACGATGAGAATGGCATTCTTCGCTGCCAAGGCGATCAGCACCACAAAGCCGATCTGGCCGAGAATGTTGACGTCCATGCCGCGCAGCAATAGCCCGCTTACGGCCGCGAGCAGGCACATAGGCACGATGAGAACGACGGCGAACGGCAACCCCCAGCTCTCATATTGCGCGGCGAGCAGTAAGAACACGAAGACCACCGCCGCGCCAAACACGAATAGCGCCGTGCTGCCGGCCTCCTTCTCTTGATATGCAAGTTCCGTCCACTGGTAGGAATAGCCTTCCGGCAGAAGTTCGCTCGCGAGCGTCTCCATGGTCTCCAACCCATAGCCGGTGGAGTAGCCGGGCTTGGTCCCGCCTTGCACAGCGGCCGCCGGAAAGAGATTGAAATGCTGCACGCGATAGGGCCCGGTGATATCCCGGAACGAGGCTACAGATCCGAGCGGCACCATCTCACCGCTAGAATTGCGCGTCTGGAGCTGGGAGATGGCGTGCAGATCCTGCCGGAACTGGCCGTCGGCCTGCGCCGTCACGCGGTAGGTGCGCCCCAAGAAATTGAAGTCGTTCACGTATTGCGAGCCGAGATAGACCTCGAGAGCCTGAAACACATCGTCCGCGGTGACGCCCAGCATCTCGGCCCTGACCCGATCGATGTCCGCATAGACCTTCGGCGTGCGGGTATTGAAGGTCGTGAAGACGCGGCTAAGTCCGGGTTGCTGGTTGGCGGCACCCACGATGCTTTGCGAGACCTCCTCCAACTGCTCGAGCGGGGATCCCTTGGTGTCCTGCGCCATCATCTTGAATCCGCCGGTTGTGCCGATGCCGCGAACGGGCGGCGGCGAAATGCTGAGGACGAAAGCATCTCGAATGCCTGCGAAGCCTTGATTCAGCTTGCCAGCGATCGCTTGCGCGCTCAGTCCGTTTTTGGCGCGCTCCTTGAACGAATCGAGCGGCGTGAACACGACCGCGGAGTTTGGCGCCGTGGTGAACGTGGCGCCGTCCAAACCGACAATGGGCACCGCGTGCGCCACGCCCGGCGTATCCAGTGCAACCCGCGTAACCTGCCTAGCCACCTCATCCGTCCGCGCCAACGATGAACCCGCGGGCAATTGGATGATGTTGATCAGATAGCCGAGGTCCTGGTTCGGGATGAAGCCGGTGGGTGCGGAGCGGAACTGGAAGACTGTCAGTCCGATTAGACCGGCATAGACCGCGAGCATCACGCCGGAAATGCGCAGCAGCCGTGCGGTGAGCGCACCGTATTTGAAGGACACCCATTCGAAGCCAACATTGAACCAATGGAAGAAAAGGCCAATCCCGCGCGAAATTATGCTCTTACGCTGCTCGTACGGCTCGTGCGGCTTGAACAGGAGGGCGCAAAGCGCTGGGCTTAAGGTGAGCGAGACGACAAGCGAGATCAGCGTAGCCGTGGCGATCGTTACGGCAAACTGCCGGAAGAACTGCCCGAGGATGCCGCCTAGGAAGACAGTGGGAATGAACACTGCGCAGACTACGAGCGTCATGGCGATCAGCGCCGTTCCCACCTCGTCCATACTGCGATGCGCGGCCTCGCGCGGCGAAAGACCCTCACGAATGTTCCGCTCGACATTCTCAACAACGACGATCGCGTCGTCGACGACAATGCCGATCGCGAGCACGAGCCCGAAGAGTGAAAGGTTGTTCAGTGAATAACCGATCGCGGCCAGCACGGCGAGCGTGCCGATCAACGATACCGGAATGGCGATAATCGGAATGAGCGAGGCACGCCATGTCTGCAGGAATATGACGATCACGAGGACGACGAGAACGACCGCCTCGAGCATGGTCGTGATCACTGCCTCGATCGAATCGGAGATAAAGACGGTCGGGTTATAGACGATGTCGTAGCGCATGCCCTTGGGGAAGGCCTTGGCAAGCTCCTTCATCGTCGCCTCGACCACGTCGGCGGTCGCGAGCGCGTTCGAACCGGGCCGCTGGAAGATACCCATCGGGATGGCGACCCGCTCGTCGAGATAGCCGTTGCGGTTATAGTCCGCGGCGCCGAGTTCGACGCGGGCGATGTCGCGCACGCGCACCACGCGGCCATCCCCTTTGGACTTGACGATGATGTTGCCGAAGGCCTCCGGTGTGGTGAGACGGCCTTCCGTTTCGACGTTGAGCTGGAACGCGCCGGGCGGAGACGGCACCGGCGGCTGGTTGATAACGCCGGCGGCGACTTGCACGTTCTGCCCCCGCAGCGCATCGATCACGTCGCCGGCCGTGAGGCTTCGAACCGCAAGCTTATCGGGATCGAGCCAGACGCGCATGGAGTAGTCGCGCGCGCCGAAGATCGTCACGTTACCGACGCCGTCGATGCGCGAGAGCACGTCCCGCACGTGCAGCGTAGCATAGTTGGAGATGTAGAGCAGGTCGCGGCTGTCGTCGGGCGAACTCAGATGAATCACCATCATCAGGTCGGGCGACTGCTTGACGACCTGAACACCGAGCGAGCGGACCTCCTCCGGCAGGCGCGGCGTGGCGATGGCCACGCGATTCTGCACCAGCACCTGCGCCGTATCGAGATTCGTGCCGAGCTTGAACGTCACGGTCAGGGTCATGGACCCGTTACCGGTCGACTGCGACGTCATGTAGATCATGTCGTCCACGCCGTTCACTTCCTGCTCGATCGGCGTGGCGACCGTGTCGGCGACGATCTCGGCGGACGCGCCTGGATACTGCGCCGTCACCTGGATCGACGGCGGGGCGATGTCCGGATACTGCGCGATCGGCAGGCTGAAATAGGCCACGCCGCCGATCAGCGTGATCAGAATCGAGATGACCGATGCGAAAATTGGCCGGTCGATAAAGAAGTGAGAGATCTTCATTGCCGGGGCCGATCCGTCATCGCTGACTCAGTGGCACGGCCGAAGGCGGCTTGATCTCGCCTTTCTCGGGCGTGACCTTCTGGCCGGGGCGCGCGCGCAAGAGCCCGCTGATGATGATCTCGTCATCGGACGTGATGCCGCTTCGGATAATGCGCAAGCCGTCATCGGCGATCGAACCGAGTTCGACAGGCTTCGGCACGACCGTGCCATCTTCGGTGACCGTAAAGAGTAGCTTGACCGACTGGTCCGTGACCACCGACGCGTCGGGCACCAAGATCGTCGGCTTTTCTTGCGACAAGGGCACGCGCACACGGCCGAACTGACCGGGCGTGATAAACAGGTCTTCGTTAGGGAAGGAGGCGCGAACGCGGATCGTGCCGGACGAGCGGTCGTACTGATTGTCGACGAAATCGATCGCGCCTTTCAGCGGCCAATCGGTCTCGTCCATGAGCTGGCCTTCGACTTGCACTTCACTGCTGCGGGCGGACTGGAGCTCCCCCTTCTGAATGAGGCGCTTATAGGTCATGCCGTCGCCCTCGCTGACATTGAACATCAGCCAAATCGGATCCAGCGAGACAATGGTGGTCAGCAGCGTGGTCTCGCCCGTGCCGCCGACGATGAGATTGCCCACGCTGACCTCGTGCCGGCCAACCCGGCCCGAAACCGGCGCCAGCACGCGCGTATAGTCGAGATTGAGCTGCGCCTGGTTGACTGCGGCTTTGGCGTTGTCGACGGCGGCGATGGCACCTTTCACCTGCGCGGTCCGTTCGTCGAATGTCTGCTGCGAGGCATAGTCGTTCTTGCGTAGCTGCGCGGTACGCTCGAGCTGCACCTTGGCGAGATCGAGTTCGGCCTCGGCTTGCGTGAGCTGCGCCTTGGCGGACTCAAGCGCGATCTCGAAGGGCTGCGGCTCGATGACAAAGAGAAGGTCGCCCTTCTTCACGAGCTGACCGTCGGTGAAGTTGACGGATTCCAGATAGCCGTTCACCCGGGCACGTATCTCGACAGATTCCTTGGCCTCGAATTGGCCGGTGAAATCGCGCCACTCACGTAAGGTCTGCACCAGCGGCTTGGCCACGGTGACGGGCGGTGCGGGCGGTGCTCCGGCCTGCACTTGGGCCGTCTCGGTCCCTTGGGGCTCGATCAAGTAGCGATAGCCGATCGCCGCAAGCGCAAGGACCGCGAGGGTGATCAATAAGATGCGGCCGCTGGCATAGCCCGCCGCCGAGCTCTTGGTCTCCACGCCCTTGTCTTGGGAGGGCTTCTGTTCGGGCGTCTCGCCCCCGGCGCCCTTGCCGTCGCTCGCGCGCTTCGTGCTTTGGTTTCTTTGCTGCATCTTGGCTTCTCAAGGGGTGAGGCTGCCGAGCGCGAGGGTTGGGGCAACGGCATCAGGTCTCGACAGGAACGCTACCCCAAACAGCCAATCAAACCCAGAGGGCATTAGCGCACCGATACGCAAGCCTCGAGCACGATACCGCCCTTCCGGCCATGTCAGGGCGGCGATCACGCCATTTTGTCCCGCGTCCTGAGCAGGAGACATCTCGTGGCCGCCGCCAATGTCGCGCTATAGTGCGAACGCAACACAACCCCGAGGCCCTTCTTATGTCCGTCCACCTTGTAAGGCTTCTTGCCGCCGCCTTGGTTTGCCTTGTCCTGACCGGTTGCGGCGAGGAGGCAACGCTCCCGGTCGAGGCGGGGACCGGACCTGACCCTGAACTTCCGCCACCGGTGCAAACCGTCCTGCCGACGGTTGTGTTGGCATCCGCGAAAGGCTGGCCGGACGGCGCCGAGCCCAAAGCGGCATCAGGTTTGGAGGTCAAGGCCTTCGCCGAGGGGCTCGCTCACCCGCGCTGGCTGTATGTTCTTCCCAACGGCGACGTGCTGGTGGCAGAGAGTTCCGCGCCGCCCCAGCCCGGCCTCTCGCGCGGGCTCATGAACTGGCTCATGAAGCTGGGCATGCGGTGGGCCGGCGCCGGCGCCCCGAGCGCAAATCGCATCACGCTGTTGCGTGATGGCGACGGCGACGGCGCGGCCGAGATCCGCAAGACGTTTATTGCCGGCTTGAACTCACCCATCGGCATGGCTCTGGTGGATGACAGCTTCTACGTGGCCAACACGGACGGCGTTGTCCGGTTTCCGTATCGCGCGGGCGCAACCGAGATCAGCGCGAAGGGCGAGACGGTCGCCGGCCTTCCTGCCGGCCCGGTCAATCTCCATTGGGTGAAGAACATCGTCGCCAGTCCTGACGGCGCACGCCTCTACGCCGGCGTCGGCTCCAACAGCAATCTGGGCGAGCGTGGCATGGAGAACGAAGAAGGCCGCGCCGCGATCCATGAGATCGACTTGGCGACCGGCACTTCCCGCCTCTTCGCCGACGGCCTGCGCAACCCGGTCGGGCTCGCGTTTCATCCGACGAGCGGGGCGCTGTGGACCACGGTCAACGAACGGGACGAACTCGGCAGCGACCTCGTGCCGGATTACATGACCACGGTGAAGGACGGCGGCTTCTATGGCTGGCCGTATAGCTACTACGGCACGCATCTGGATCCGCGCGCGCGGCCACAGCGGCCGGACCTCGTCGCCAAGGCCATCGTGCCGGACTATGCGCTCGGACCGCACACCGCCTCGCTCGGGCTTGCTTTCTATGACGGCGATCTGTTCGCCGAGCGCTATCGCGGGGGCGCCTTCATCGGCCAGCATGGTTCGTGGAACCGCAACCCGCCAAGCGGCTACAAGGTGATCTTCGTTCCCTTCGTAGGCGGGCGCCCATCCGGCAAACCGGAAGACATTCTGACGGGCTTCTTGAGCGAAGACGGCGACGCCTATGGCCGGCCCGTGGGCGTGGCCGTGGAAAAGTCCGGGGCATTGCTTGTCGCCGACGATGTCGGCAATACAGTGTGGCGCGTGAGCCCCGCCGGTTCCGCTCATGCGGCCGGTCATTAATGTCTTGAGGGAAAATGAAATCCATTCTCTGTTTCGGTGACTCGATTACTTGGGGCTACAACCCGAAGAATGGCACGCGCTATCCGCCCGAGGATCGCTGGCCCCGCGTCTTCGAAGCCGCCGCTCAGGGCCGCGCCCGGGTGATCGAAGAAGCACTGAACGGACGCACCACGGCCACGGACGAGCCCACCCGCCCTTGCCGGAACGGGCTCGCGATGTTTCCTGCCCTGCTGGAGGCCCATGCGCCGCTCGATGTCGTCATCATCATGCTCGGTACCAATGACAGCGCCCCGTGCTATGGCCTGACGGCGGGTCGAATAGCCTTCAACTGCGTCGCCCTGATCCGCGCGGTGAATGCCAGCCTTTCGGGTCCGGGCGGGTCGACGCCGAAAATGGTCCTGATCGCACCGCCGCCGCTTGGCTCACTCAATGCGGAGATGTCCCTGCTCTATTCGGGTGGCCAAGCCACGTCGCGCGGCCTGGCGGCAGCCTACGACTCCATTGCGAAACGGTTCGGCATCTCATTCATTGACGCTGGGAAGATCATCAAGGTGAGCGCCGTCGACGGCGTGCATCTCGACCGAGAAGATCAGCGTAAATTGGGGCAGGCCGTCGCGGACGTGGTGACGCCGCTCCTGTGAGGTTCACGGTCCGAATACGGTATTCCGCTAGGGTTTTGGTGCGAGGAGAGACGAACCATGGCTCAGGCTCCAGGCGACGGCACGCCCTTCGTGGCCCATCGCGACAAATTCCACAAAATCCTTGGGCCTGACTTCCAGCGGCCCGTCCTGATTGAAACCAACGCTCACGAAGGGCCGGTCTACGTGGCGCGTGAGCATGCGCTCTATTTCACGACGGTGCCGGAACCGGGGCCTAGCAACATCGCCATCATGCGCCTCCAACTCGGCGGCGAGCGGTTTCCCTTCACGCCCCTCTCGCTGGAGACCGTGCGCCAGCCATCGAACATGGCGAACGGCATGACGCTCGACCGCAAGGGGCGGCTGGTGATCTGCGAGCAAGGTACGCGCACCGAGCCAGCTCGCATCAGCCGCATGGACCTTAAGACACGCGCGCTGGAGACAGTGGTCGATCAGTGGCGCGGGCTACATTTCAATTCGCCGAACGACGTCGTGGTGAAGTCGGACAAAACGGTGTGGTTCACCGATCCGAATTACGGGGAGATTCAGGGTTTCAAGCCGCCCCCGGAGATCGGTGCCTTCGTCTATCGTCACGACCCAGCGACAGGCGAAACGGCCGTTGTGGCCGATAGCTTCAACAAGCCGAACGGCCTGGCGTTCTCGCCGGACGAGAGCGTGCTCTACATTACCGACACCGGCGCGAACCAAGCACCCGGCACCTATTTCGTGGACCTGCCGCATCACATCCGGGCCTTCGATGTCCATGGACAGCATTTGCGGAACGGTCGGCTATTTGCCGTGGTGAGCCCAGGCTGTCCGGACGGCATCAAGCTGGACACGAAGGGCCGCGTCTATACCTCGTCCGCGTCCGACGTGCAGGTGTTCACGCCCCAAGGAGATCTCCTCGGCGAGATCATGGCGCCGGGCGTTGCCAACTTCACCTTCGGCGGGCCGAAGAACGACGTTCTGTTTATCCTCGGCGACACGAAGATCTGGCAGGCTAAGGTTGAAGCGAAGGGCGTCGACACGGCGAGAGCGTCGTGATCACCGAGGCTCAATACAGACAATATGTTGCGGACTTTAATGCTGCATGCGCCGGCGACCGGTCCGGCTTTGGCGCGTTCTTTGACAAATGGTGCGAACCGGACGCCGTGTTCGAGTACATCCCGATGGCAAAACGAAACACCGGCAAGGACTCGGCGGTTTTTCCTGGAAGCACGTACACGGCATCATGTCCGAGCAAATCCGCGAACACACGTCGTTTCTGACATCGGAGACTGAGATCGCAACGGAAGCGCCAATAGACTTCG
>NZ_JBFFQD010000010.1:0-64207 GCF_041573655.1 Methyloceanibacter sp. | reverse complement strand
CCCAGGCAGACATTCACCGCCCGCTGAAGGCGATTGGCGAGTGCGGCATGAAACGCCGTGAGGGCTTCCGGCGCCAAGACCAGAATGGCGATCAAGATGCCGCCAAGCTCGTCGGGCAGGTCGAGATCTTCGATGCCGTAATCGACGATGACCGCGAGATATTCCGCGAGCAGCACCACGGGTAGAAGCGACAGGATCAGCATGGCCACGTGGTACGCGAGCGACCCGGTCGCCGCCTTCCTGTCTCCACGCTTGGGGCTCGCTGCTACAGCTTCGGCGGGCTCGTCGAAGAAGGCGCGGTGCCGTAGCGTCTGAATAGCGAGGAACACGCCGTAGAACAGCAGCGTGACGGCGAGGAACATCCATGCTTTGCCGGGCGCATTGATCGGGTCCGGCGGTGTCTTCGTATAGTTGGGCAGGATGAGCGCGAAGACGGAAAGCGCGGTGATGACGACGAGGAAGGAGCGCGCGCCGGCCAAATTGTAGTCTTGCTCCCAATAGCGCAGCGCACCGATGAGAAGCGCTATGCCGACCATGCCGTTCAGCACGATCATCAAGGTGGCGAACATTGCATCGCGGGCTAGCGTCGGATTGTTTTCGCCGTGGATCATGATCGAAGCCAGCAGCGCAACTTCGATGACGATGACCGAAAGGGTCAGGATCAAGGTGCCGTAGGGCTCGCCGAGATATTCGGCAACCGCGTCGGCGTGGGTCACCACGGCGAAGGCGCACCACATCATCACGCCGAAGAGGAAGGCGAACAGCACGACCGTGCGCAGGTGATTGCTCAGGTCCGCCAGGAATGTGTCTCCGAATGCGAAGAACACAATGGTGGTGAGAATGCCGGCGATGGCGGGAGCAATGCTGGTTAGACGGAACGGCGGCGGCGTTTTCGCGGCCGTCTTCTTCGGGACGCGTTTGCGTCGGCTTCCGGCCGTTCGTTCTTTCATCGGGTCTGCTCGTGCGGGTTCGAACAACGCCTGACAGGCGATTTACGGGAAAAACCTATCACGGCGCCTAAGCGCCTTGCCCGCGCGCGAGCGGCCGTCCCCAACTCCTTTCGACAGGCGCTAGCCGCCGCCAGGCCTTTGATGTAAAAGCCGTTTACATGACTCACTCAGGCCGCGGCTGGCGGCGTTCAGGCTCATATCATCACGGCAACCTGAAAGAGGTGCTGCTGGAGGCGGCGCGCAAGCTCATCGAAGAGCATGGCGCATTCGGCTTCAGCCTGACCGAGGCCGCGCGGCTGGCCGGGGTCAGCCCCGCCGCGCCCTATCGCCATTTCCGTGATCGCGATGCGCTCCTTGCCGAGGTCGCCCGCAGCGGCTTCGAGCGCTTCGCCGCGCGGCTCGACGCGGCATGGAACAACGGCATTCCGACGCCGCTGTCCGCGTTCGAAAATTTGGGCCGCGCTTATCTCGCCTTCGCCCGCGAAGAGCCGGCCAGCTACACGGTGATGTTCGAGAGCGGCTTGGCGCCGGGCACCGAAGGCGAGAACATCCCCGCCGCCGAGCAAGCCTTCGACGTTCTCCAAAAGGCCGCCGAGGCGCTATGCCGTCAGCTGCCGGAAGACGAACGGCCGCCGATCAAGCTGGTCAGCCTGCACATCTGGACCATGGCGCATGGCGTCGCCTCGCTGTTTGCCCAAGAGGGCAGGGCGGCGCGCAAAGTCCCCATGACCTCCGAAGAGGTCCTTGAGAGCGGGCTGCTCATCTACTTGAAAGGACTCGGCGTTCTCTCCGAAAGCGAGGAGGACGGGTCGACGCTTGAGAGCTAGCGGCTCGCCTCGAGCCATCTCAGCACGCGGTCCCAATCGCTCGGCGAGCCGTTGTAGATATTGCGGTCGACGTGCCCGTCGATCCCCGGCACGCTGCCTGTGGTGGTGAACTGCCAGAACGCCCAGCTCCGGTCGCCGTAAATCTTGTGAGGCTCGGCGGCCACCGAACGCAGCCAATAATGGTAGCTCTTGAGCTCGCCCTTCAGCACGTCTTTGTGGAAGGCCGGGTCGGTGTAGATGATCGGGCGCTTGCCCGTGTGCCGCTCCATGGCCTCCAGGATGATCTTGGTCTTCTTCAGCGCCAGCTTGCGCGAGATCTTCTTCGGGCAGGTCTTGGAGTGGGTGTGCCACTCCAGGTCGAGCACGGGCGGCAGCGTATCCGGGTCGCGCGGCACGTTGCGCACGAACCAATCGGCCTGTTCGGATGCGAGGCGGCACCAATAGATGAAGTGGTAGGCGCCGCGGGCAACGCCTGCGCGCTTCGCAGCGTGCCAATTCTGGAGGAACTTGGGATCCAGATGGTCGCCGCCCTCGGTCGCCTTGATAAAGGCGAACTGGATGCCGGCCTCGCGCACCTTGCGCCAGTCGATGTCGCCCTGCCAGTAGGAGACGTCGATCCCCTGGATCGGCATGGTGTGGGCGCGGGTCACGCCCTTGTGCGGTTTATGGTCTTTCAGCGCGCGGGCCAGCACGGGCCCCCCAAAAGCCACCCCGGCCACCAAAGCGGCAACCACCCAAAGACCGACCAATCGGCGATACGCAAAACTCATTGAAACGCCCTCGAAGACCCACACACGCCTGCAATTTTCAGCGAATTGACGGCCAAGCATCTCTCCAGGGGGTTAAATTTTCTTTGGCTGCCCCTACGCGGGCGGCTGTTTCAACCCCATATCTGAGGGGGATTTGCGGCGTTCCCTTGACCAACTTGCCAACCATCCCAACATAATGTAAATGTGAATAACATTCACACGTAAGGAAGGACCTGATGCACCTAGTTGCGACCTTAGACGACTACGGGAAGCCGGCTTGGATCGCGGCAACGATCCTCGGTTTCATCGTGTGGTGGCCTATTGGCCTTGGCGTTTTGGCCTATCTCATCTGGAGTGGACGAATGGGATGCGGAAATAAGACTGATTGGCGGCAGTATTTCACCGATGAGGCCCGCCGGTTTGGCAGCGGTGGCGGCTTCTCCACGACCGGCAACCATGCCTTCGACGAGTACCGCGAAGAGACCCTGAGGCGGCTGGAGGACGAAGCGAAGGAGTTTCAATCCTTCCTGAAGCGCCTGCGTCACGCGAAGGACAAGGCCGAGTTCGACCAGTTCATGGCCGAGCAGCGCCCCAGCGGCACGCCGAAAGCAGTCTAGCGCTCTCCCCCTGCGGACGAGCCGGCCGTGAGGCCACGCTTTCCAAGGGGCGCGGGATTTCGATCCCGCGCCCTTAATCTTTGCGCGAAAGACAGGCTTTCCTTCCGTGAGTCGCTCTGTAGGATGCGGGCCGACAAGCCCCTCCCGGGGCCAGCAACAAACGAAGGTTGAGACAAATGCATCGCGTGAACTTTTCCGCCGCTTGTATGATTTCCGCGCTGGTCCTCGCCGCGCCCGTGGCGTCCGCCGAGCCCACCGACTTGAAGGAGCTGTCCAAGGACCCTCAGAAGTTCCTCGGTGAACAGGTCGAGCTGGTCGGCTTTTGCGTGAAGGGCGGGCGCGCCGGCGATGTCATCGGCTATGAGTGCACCACGGACGCCGGCGTCTACGTGGATATCGACGTGATCGAGCCTGAGTCCGCGATGAAGACCCTGGCCGATTGCGGCGCGACCCAAAGCGACGAATGCCGCGCGACGGTACAATTTGCGCCGCACTCCTACACGACGTCCGGCGTGATCGAGGCAGACAAGAACGTCACCGTGTACCACGCCAAGAAGGGGACGGTGAGCTTCTAGCCTGAACATTTGGGGGGCGATTGATGAGAATTGCCGGCCTGCTGCTAACCCTCGTCGTGATGCTCGCGGTACCGAGCGCGCAGGCGGCCTCCTGCATGCGGTCCAATGCCGATGGCGCGATCGCCGAAGGGCGGCTCTCGCTCGGTCAGTTCGAGGATGCAGCGGGACGTCCCGAGCAGGCCTTCATCCTCACATTGCCCGCGCCAACCTGCCTTTCCGGCGAAGACGATATGGACAATGTCGATGACGTTGAGACCATCCACGTCTTCTCCGTTGACGCGCTTCACGCTGGGCTCGACGAGTTCGTGGGCAAGGACGTGCAAGTGCGCGGCACGCCCATCCCGGCGCACACGGCGCACCATCATGCCCCGATTGTGATGAGTATCACCGAGATCGACGGCCTTTAGACGCGAGCGTCCCGTAGCCGCCGCCGGTGGGTGTCTTGATGATGACCGCTTCGCCGGCAGCGATGACCGTCTGGTCGGCGCCCTTGAGGCGTTCCAAGTGACCTCCCGCGCGCCGCACCCAGTTCTCACCTATCTGTCCCGCCGCGCCGCCCTTCGTTCCGAAGGGACGCACGTTGCGGAAGCCCGACAGGATCGCGCAGTCCATCTCCTCCAGAAAGCGGATGACGCGACGTGTTCCGTCGCCTGCGCACCATTCGCCTTTGCCGCCCGAGCCACGCGCGATCTCGAAGCACTCCAGTAGCACGGGGTACCGCAGCTCCAGCACTTCGGGGTCGGTCAGCCGTGAATTGGTCATGTGTGTCTGTACGGCAGAGGCGCCGTCGAAGCCCGGGCCGGCCGGCGCACCGGAGCAGATTGTCTCGTAATACTGGAAGCGCGCATTGCCGAAAGTGAGGTTGTTCATCGTGCCTTGCGCGGAGCCCAGTGCGCCGAGCGCACCGTAGAGACAGTTCACGATGGTCTGGCTGGTTTCGACATTGCCGCCCGCGACAGGCGCGGGATAGTTCGGCTTCAAGAGTGAGTCCTTCGGCACCACGATCTTGATGTGGCGTAAGCAGCCCGCGTTCAGCGGGATGTCTTCGTCCACCAGCGTGCGGAAGACATAGAGCACGCAAGCCCGCGTGATGGGCTCCGGCGCGTTGAACGTGGTCGTGCCTTGCGCGCTCGTGCCGGCGAAATCGACCGTCGCTGTTTTGGCTTTCCTGTCGATGCCGATGGTGACCTTGATCACGCTGCCCTGATCGGTCTCCACCTCGAAACGCGCGGCCTTCAGCTTGCCGATGACTGCGCGCACCGCGTCCGCGGCGTTGTCCTGCACATGGCCCATGTAAGCCTTGACCGTGTCGAGCTCGTAATGGCGCACCATCTTGCGCAGCTCGATGACACCTTTTTCGTTTGCGGCGACCTGCGCTTTCAGGTCGGCGATGTTCTGCGCCAGGTTGCGCACGGGGTAGGGCCCCTCGGTGAGGAGCGCACACGTGGCGTCCTCGCGAAAGCGGCCATGCTCGACCAGCTTGAAGGGATCGATATAGATGCCTTCCTCGTGAATTGATGTCGCCTTGGGGCTCATGGAGCCCGGCGCAATGCCGCCGATGTCGGCGTGATGGCCGCGCGCGGCAACGAAGAACAAAAGCTCGGTATCATTCTCGGCGAAGACCGGCGTCACCACGGTGATGTCGGGCAGATGCGTGCCGCCGTTATAGGGCGCGTTCAGCATCCACACGTCACCCGGCTTCAAGGCGCGGCCCACCTCCCGCTGGATCGTCTCCACGCTTCGATCCATGGACCCGAGATGCACAGGGATGTGCGGCGCGTTGGCGATGAGATGCCCCTCGTCGTCGAAGATGGCGCAGGAGAAGTCGAGCCGTTCCTTGATGTTGACCGACCGCGCCGTGTTCTGAAGCGCGTAGCCCATCTGCTCGGCCACCGACACGAAGAGGTTGTTGAACACTTCGAGCATCACGGGGTCGGCCTTCTTGCCGACCTTGGCTTCGGTCCCCTCGGCGGCGTGTGTCAGGAGGAGATGGTTCTTTGCCGTGACGTCCGCGCGCCATGCCGGCTCGATCGCAACCGTCTGATGCGGTTCGATGATGAGTGCGGGCCCGGCCACACGCATGCTGCGCGCAAGCGTCTCGCGCCGGTAGACCGGGACCTTCCGCCATTGCCCGTGGGTGAACATGTCGGCATGCTCGCTCGGCTTCGGCGCGGATGTGCTATCCGAAGACGCAACGTCGTGCTCTTCGATCAGCGCGCCGCCGCCCACCGCTTCCACTTCCACCGCCTCGATCTCGATGTCTTTCTCGGGGCTGATAAAGCCGAAGCGCTGTTGATGCGCGGTTTCGAACAGCGCGCGCATGCCCGTGAGTTTGCCCACGGGAACGGGGAGGGAACTGTCCGTGCCTTCGTAGCGCAGATGTGCTTGCGCCGTGACGGTGACGTCGCTGGCGTCCACGCCTTGACGCACCAGCTCGTCGCGCGCGTCCGCCTCAAGGGGCGCGCTGATTTCGGCAAGTCTCAGGAGCCCGTCCGCCTCGAACGGCGTCAGCACCGCGTGCGTGCGCGCCGCCCGCAAGCTTGCGAGTCCCATGCCGTAGGCCGACAGCACGCCCGACAGCGGATGCAGCAGCACGTGTTTGATGCCGAGCGCCTCGGCCACAAGGCAGGCATGCTGGCCGCCGGCGCCACCGAACGAGTTCATCACATATTCGGAGACGTCGTAGCCGCGCTGCACGGAGATCGTCTTGATCGCGTTCGCCATGTTGGCGACGGCAATTCTGATAAAGCCGTCTGCGATCTCTTCCGCGTTGCGCCCATCGCCGAGCTTGCGCGCCAGCGCGTTGAAGGTGCGCGCGACGGCGGCGCGGTCCAACGCTTGGTCCTGACCGGGTCCGAAGATCTTTGGGAAGAGGTCCGGCTGGAGCTTGCCGGTCATGACATTCGCGTCGGTGACCGTGAGCGGGCCGCCGCGCCCATAAGCGCGCGGTCCTGGATCCGCGCCGGCCGAATCCGGACCCACGCGGAACCGGGCCTCGTCGTAATGAAGGATCGAGCCGCCGCCCGCGGCGACTGTGTGAATGAGCATCATTGGCGCACGGACGCGCGCGCCCGCCACCTCGCTTTCGAAGGTGCGCTCATACGCTCCGTCATAGTGGCAGACATCCGTGGAGGTGCCGCCCATGTCGAAGCCGATGACTTTGGTGAAGCCGGCGGTATCCGCCGTTTCCACCGCGCCCACCACGCCGCCCGCGGGGCCGGAGAGGATCGCATCCTTGCCGCGGAACAGATTCGCCGACGTCAGCCCGCCCGAGGACTGCATGAACAGCAATCGCGGACCGGCGTCTTCGCGATGTGCCGACAGCGCCCGCGCCACGCGGTCCACGTAGCGGCGGAGCAGCGGCGACAAATACGCATCGACCACGGTTGTATCGCCACGGCCCACGAACTTGACCAGCGGGCTGACCTCGTTGCTCACGGAGATCTGCGTGAAGCCGAGTTCGCGGGCGATCTCGGCGGCGGCCCGTTCGTGTGTCGGAAACGCATAAGCGTGCATGAACACGATGGCGACCGCATCGAGGCCGTCATTTCGTGCGGCCTCCATGGCAGAGCGTGTCGCGTCGAGATCGAGCGGCACCTCAATGGTGCCGTCGGCACGCACGCGCTCGGGTACTTCGGCGACGGCGCGGTAAAGCATCGACGGTTTTTCGATTTGCCGCGCGAAGATCTTGGGCCGTGCCTGGTAGCCGATCTCCAGCGCATCGCGGAACCCTTGGCTGACGATCAGGAGCGTGGGATCGCCCTTGCGCTCCAGCAGCGCATTGGTGGCAACAGTCGTGCCCATGCGCACGCTGCCGATGGCTTGCGGCGGCAGCGGCCTCGAACGCGGCACGCCAATCAGATCGGCGATACCGGCGATGGCGGCGTCGTCGTAGGCCGCCGGATTTTCGGATAAGAGTTTGGTGGTGACGAGCCTGCCGTCAGGCGCGCGGCCCACGATGTCGGTGAACGTGCCGCCGCGATCGATGAAGAATTGCCAGGTTGCTTGGGTTGTGCCGCTCATGATGCGGAGTGTCCCCGCATCAGGCGATGCGCTTCAAGCCCGCCGCGTATTGTTTCCAGCGTTTTACGTAGACGTCGGCGCCGCGCGCGATCATGGCGCGAGCCTTGTCGTCGATCTCGCGCAACGCTTTGGCCGGCGCGCCAAGGATCACAGAGTTGTCGGGAAATTCCTTGCCTTCGGTGATGAGGGCGTTGGCGCCGACCAGGCAGTTGGCGCCGATCTTCGCGCCGTTCAGGATCGTCGTGCCCATGCCGATCAAGGTTTGATTGCCGATGGTGCAGCCATGCAGGATGACGTTGTGGCCTATGACGCAATCGTGGCCGATGTCCAACGGAAAGCCGGGGTCGGTGTGGAGCGTGGCGTTGTCCTGGATCTGCGAGCGCGCGCCGATGTCGATCCACTCATTGTCGCCGCGCAGCACCGAGCCGTACCAGATGCTCACGTCGGAATGGAGCCGCACCTTGCCGACCACGGTTGCGGTCTCGGCCACCCAATACAGGTCGTCCGCCGGGAACTCGGGGCTCTGCCCGTCAAGCTCGTAAATCGCCATGCCTTGCCTCTTGCTCCTCGCGCTGGAAGGGGTGTGGATAGACCGCCAGCCGGCCCTTGTCATGCCTCCGTCCCGCTTCGTAGCGGAAGGGCCCCCAATCGGCCCCGATTTGACCCCCCAATCTGTGCCTATTTGAGCCCTTGTAACCCGGGGTTGGCCCGGCTAATGAAGGGTCCCCGGGCCATTTTGGAAGGTCCCGGAGCCAATTTTTCGAGGATCCGCCTGAGCCGATGAGCACCGAAGCGTCCGAAACGCCAGCGCCCGAGAGCGCCGCAAAGAGCGGAAATCCGCTCGTCGTCTTCATCATTTCGCTCTGTGCCGCCATCGTCATGGCCGGCGGCTTCGCCATTGTGGTGCAGGCCTTCATTATTGCCGCCGCCAACCTGTTCGAGCTCGGTGTCACATTTCTCTGGATCGCCAGTGCCGCCAACGCCTTGGCCGCCATCTGGTTTGCCATCTGGACCTTCGTCCGCTCCTGGCATGTGGAGCGCCGCTTGCGGTCCGGTTTGGAGGTCGATGAGCCGAAAATGTCGATCCTCGCCACTCTGCGGGGATAGGGATCAAGGATTTACGCGCGTGCGGCTCTGGACAAGGGCCCGTATGCTTGGACCAACGCATCAAAGCTTAGGGGACGACGGTCATGTCAGTTTGGGGAAAGCTCGCAGGCGCTGCCGCAGGCCTAGCGGTTGGAGGGCCCATCGGCGCGCTCCTTGGCGGCGTGGCCGGACATTATGTGATCGACCGCGATCAGGTGAAAGACGGCGAAGAAGGCGGCGACCAGGTTGCCTTTACCGTTGGCGTGATCGCACTTGGCGCCAAGATGGCCAAGGCGGACGGCGTCGTCACCATGGACGAGGTCAACGCCTTCAAGGAAGTCTTCAAAGTGCCCGAAGGCGAGATGAAGAACGTGGCCCGCGTGTTCAACCTGGCCAAGCAAGACGTGTCTGGATACGAGGCATATGCCGAACAGCTGGCGACCATGTTCAAGGGCAACAGGAAGCTGCTCGAGGACGTGATCGACGGCTTGTTCCATATCGCCAAGGCCGACGACCAGCTTCATCCCGGGGAGGAAGAGTTCCTCGCTCAAGTCGCCAACCGCTTTGGGTTCACCGAGACGGAGTTCAGCTACATCAAGGCGCGCCACGTGGTCGCTGCCAAGCGCAATCCTTATGACGTGCTCGGGGTTGAGCCCGCGATTGGTAATGACGAGCTGAAAGCCCACTACCGCAGTCTCATCGCGGAGAGCCACCCTGACAAGCTGATCGCCCGCGGTGTTCCGGAGGAGTTCGTCTCCATCGCCACGGAGAAGGTCGCGACCATCAACGAGGCCTACGAGGCGATCGCCAAGGAGCGTGGTCTCTAAAGCGCTGCCGGTATGTGGGCCGACTGAATGAGTGCCCCGGATAGCAAACACGCAACCGAGTGGTGTCCATCGCCGAACTGCGAAGCGCGGGTCGCAGCGCGCACACCCGACATGCTGATCCTCCACTACACCGGTATGGAGACGGCGGCCGGCGCGCTCGACTGGTTGACCCGCGAGGAGTCCGGGGTCTCCGCCCATTACCTCATCGATGAGTCCGGGCGTATCGTGCAGATAGTCGCCGAGAGTGCGCGAGCGTGGCACGCAGGCCAAAGCTATTGGGCCGGCGAGACCGACCTCAATTCCTGCTCCATCGGCATCGAGATCCACAACCCGGGTCACGACTTCGACTATCCGGCGTTTCCGGATGTGCAGATGCGCAGCGTCGAGGCGCTCTGCCTCGATATTCTCGGCCGCCATCCGATCCCGGCGTCACGCGTGCTGGCGCATTCCGATATCGCACCGGGGCGTAAACGCGATCCCGGCGAGAAGTTCGACTGGGCGAGGCTCGCGCGCGCCGGCATCGGACTTATGGTCGCGCCGGCGCCTGTGATGGGCGATGAAGGGTTTGGCGTGGGCGATGAATCCGACGACATCGCCGCCTTCCAGCGCGCACTGCAAGAGTATGGGTATGGCGTTGAGGTGACCTCGACCTTCGGCAAAGGCTTGGAGAAGGTGGTGGAGGCCTTTCAGATGCACTTTCGGCCCGAACGGGTCGACGGCCGGGCCGACCGATCGACCCGTGACACGCTGGCGAAGCTTTTGGCTGCGCGGCGGCAGGTAGTGAGCTGAAAGAAAGAGCCCGCTCCGGCGAGAAGCGGGCTCTTCAATAGCTTGGCCGATCTTGACGGCTACTCGGCCCCGAAGGCCTCTTCCGCTTTCGCGATGTTGCCTTCCGGGTCCTTCATGAAGGCTACCTTGGCGGATTGCTTGCTGAAGCAATAGCGCTTTTCGCCGACCATCTCCTGGATCGAGCAGTCGGTGAACTTCTTCTTGCCTTGGGTCAGACCATAGGCGCAGTTGTTGCCGAATTCGCCCAAATCCCCGGCGGCGAGTGCAGCCGAACCGGAAGCAATCATCATGGCGCCAGCAAGCGTGGTGGCAAGAACAACCTTCTTCATAGACATCTCCTCATAGACCTTTGTTTTGAGCCGTGTCGGCCGGGAATGCATACCTGAATCGTCAGAAAAAACGTCTGAGGTCAATGGGCAATTGTGCTGCCAAGTCATGGCAGGGCGCGGCCTCAAACGAAAAGAGGCCCGCCGGGAATCCGGGCGGGCCTCTTTAACCGCACCGCGAGCGCGGTGAGGGCGCTTCTTATTGGTTGTCGTTGTAGAAGCTCCGGGCTTTGGCGAGGTTGCCTTCCGGATCCTTCATGAACATGGTCTTGGCATCCTGATTGCCGAAGCAATATGTCTTGCCGCCAATCATGCCGCTGATCGAACAGTCCGTGTCGACCTTCTTGCCGAGCGCAAGGCCCATGGTGCACATGTTGTCGTACTCACCGGTCGCAGCGATGGCGGCGGTGGAAAACAGAAGCGCGCCAGCAAAAGCCGGAACCAGATAGATCGTCTTCATCGCTATTTCCTCCGAGTTTAATCAAATGGGGGACACAACCCACGCGAGAGCGAAAGCCGTTCGCGTATGATTCACCCTACAGAGGAGCAACGTCCGAACTGTGTGACTGGGGTCACGAAGAGCCGTTCACAATTTCGCGAGCACGGACGGGAAAGTCGGAAAGAAAAAGCCCGCTCTCTGCATAGAGAGCGGGCCAATTTCGCAACCCGGCGCGTTGGGGGGCGGGCCGGGCGCGGGCTACAGCGTTTCTTCGAAGTCCATGCCTTCGAAAGTATAGCGGTCAACTTGCGTCCAGATGCCATCTTCCTGTATCGGGACCTTGTGCACCTTCACCTCTTTGACCTTGAGATCACCGCTGTCCTCGTCGACCCAGAAGTCGAGGTCGTAGTACTCGTCCTTGCTGCCCGGCTTGCGGAAGTCGCTGCAGGCGAAGTACTTGCCGTCGCCCTTCAAGTGGCGAACTGGACGATGCATCTCAACGAACTGCAGCTTGAGATCCTCGCCCGTCTTCTCGTCCTTCACGGTGATGTTCCCATCCTCATCTTTGTTCTCAAGGATGTAGTTATGGATGGCCGCTAGCACGTGCCACGCCCGTGCGCCTTCGATGCTGCCAGGGTGCTCCTGCACCGGCAGCCACCACCAGGCGACAGGCAGCCGCGTAATCATAAAGTAGCCGTCACCGTCGCGCTTCGGACCCTTCTGAACACGGATATCCATGAGGGTGAGCTGCTCGCCATCCGGCTTGAACCAGAAGTCGATGGCGTATTGCTTCTTCGGCTCGTCCTTGTCGTGGAAGATCGCATTGGCGAACCAGCCATAACCTTCCATGCCGCGAACGACTTTGATTTTTTCGAAGTTGAGGTTGAGGTCGGCGCCGAGCTTGGGGTCGTGGAACACGAAGGCCCCACCCTTGGAGCGCTCGTCGATGACCTCTTTAACGCGTGCGTTCACTTCGTCTTCGGTAAAGATCTTGGCGCCCAAGGCAGCCTTGGCCTTCTGTTGCTCAAGAAACTGCTTCGCTTTGGCGATGTTGCCTTTCGGGTCCTTGAGGAAGGCAGCTTTCGAATTCTCGCTGGAGAAGCAGTAGACCTTGCCGCCATCGGGATCGATCCAGTGGACCGTGCAATCCGTCTTGACCCTCTGTCCGTCGGCGAGGCCCATGGCACAGCTTTCGCCGAACTCGCTTTTAGATCCAGTCATCGACATGTCGTCGGCGAGGGTGGCTGTTGCGGTGCTCAGGCACAGGGTCGCTGCGAGCGCTGCGGGGCCGGCCAGCGAGACAAAGAGCCGATGGAAGAGTGTGTCAGTCATTGGTCTGGTTTCCTTGGGGGCGTTCTTGTTGGAATTTGAGTTATGTTGCTTCTAATTCGAACTTGGGCAAGCGGTATGTGACTTAGGTCACGTTGTGAAAAGGTGTCAGTGTCTAGCGCCGGCGCGCAAGGGTTCCTCTTCCTCGCCGGCGCCGTAACGCGCGAGCGCCGGCTTGTCGAGAACCACGATCGAGCCGCGAGCCGAGCGGACCCATCCCATGCGTTCCCACTCGGACAGATAGCGGCTGATCACTTCCCGCACACTGCCAAGATCGAGCGCGAGCTGCTGATGTGTTTTTGACACCACGCCATCCGAACCGGCCTCGGCTAAGAGCCGCCGCGCTAGCCTGAGATCGAGACTCGCGAACGCGACTTCATCGACCAGCATGATCAGGCTCGAGAGAAGGTCGCCGTAATTGCCGAGCACATAGTGACGGAACTTCGGCGATGTGACCATCAGACGGTGGAACACGGTCGATGGCAGCGCCGCCAGGAGCACATCGGCCTGCGCTGTGCTCTCGGCCGGGAAAGGGTTGCCCGCGATCAGGCAGGAGGTTGTGAGCACGCAGGTCTCACCCGGACCGACTTGATAGAGCATGATCTCCCGGCCGGATTCCGACGTCTTGAAGATGCGGGTCTGGCCCTCGATGCACATCACGTAGTTGTGGCAGACCTGGCCCTGCCGGTAGGCGATGTCCCCCTGGCGCAAGCGGTTGAACTGCGTGGCGCCGAGCAACTCGCCCTGGGCCTCGGGCTCCAGTTCGGCAAGCTCGGGGAAGGTATTGAGCCAGCGGGTGATCAGGATTTCATTCGACATTGCTCACACATGATGTTTTGCGCGGGGAGAGCCCGCCGGACCTTGCCGAAGGGGCCTGGCCGAAGGGCCTGGAGACCCGCGCCAGACGTGGCAGATCGTCGCGAGCATATGGGAACAATGGCAATTGGGGGGATCAAAAAGCCGTTACGAGGACGGGGCCTTTAGTGCTAGGCGTTAAGCATATGCCCCGCCCGGCACCTTGACGAAGCGCCTCCAAACCCCCTTATTTCAAGGGTCAGCAGGCCGGATGGCCGCTCCGCCCAGAGTTTTGCGTATCAGGCGGGGAGGAAAGTCCGGGCTCCTTGGAAGCACGGTGCCGGATAACCTCCGGCGGGGGCGACCCCAGGGAAAGTGCCACAGAAAGCAAACCGCCCTCATACGAGGGTAAGGGTGAAAGGGTGCGGTAAGAGCGCACCGCGTCTTTGGCAACAAAGGCGGCAAGGCAAACCCCACCGGGAGCAAGACCGAATAGGGGCGGCGCGGCGAGTAATCGCCCAAGTCTGTTTCCAGACTGACCGCCCGGGTTGGTTGCAGGAGGCGCATCGCAAGATGCGTCCCAGATGAATGGCCATCCCCTCGCTCGCGAGGGACAGAACCCGGCTTACAGGCTTGGTGACATGTTAGGGCCGGTGCGAGGAAAAACCTCGCGCCGGCCTCCAACTTATATAGCAGCGCAAATAGAAAACGGCCGGCGTGAAAATCACACCGGCCGTTTTGCATCGAAGCGCCGGGGAAGGTGGCACTTCGCACTACTCGCTGCCGCGACTAGGCAATGTCGAAGCGGTCGGCGTTCATCACCTTTGTCCAAGCCGCCACGAAGTCGTGCACGAAAGCGTCTTTCGAATCGTCAGTTGCGTAGACTTCCGCCAGCGCTCGGAGTTGGGAGTTCGATCCGAAGACGAGATCGGCGCGCGTGCCGGTCCATTTCAACTCGTCCGTGTTGCGGTCGCGTCCCTCGAACTCTTCTTCCTCATCCGAAACGGCCTTCCACGCCGTGCCCATGTCGAGCAGGTTGACGAAGAAGTCGTTGGTGAGTTGTCCGGGCCGGTCGGTGAAGACGCCATGCTTGGAGCCGCCGTGGTTCGCGCCAAGGACACGCAAGCCGCCGACAAGCACGGTCATCTCGGGCGCCGTGAGTGTCAGCAATTGTGCCCGGTCGACCAACAGTGTTTCCGGCGAAACCGTGTAGTGCGTCTTGAGGTAATTGCGGAACCCGTCCGCAACGGGCTCAAGGAAGTTCACGGACTCGATGTCCGTCTGCTCCTGCGTGGCGTCGCCGCGGCCGGGCGAGAAGGGCACGCTAACATCGTGTCCTGCGTCCTTGGCAGCCTTCTCGACCGCCGCACAGCCGCCCAGGACGATGAGATCGGCGAGCGACACCTGCTTGCCGCCGCTTGCCGCGTCGTTGAACGAGGACTGTATGTCTTCCAGCTTGGCGAGCACGCGTGCGAGTTGCTCCGGCTGATTGACCTCCCAATCCTTCATCGGCGCAAGACGAATGCGTGCGCCGTTCGCGCCGCCGCGCATGTCCGAGCCGCGGAACGTGGCGGCCGACGCCCAAGCCGTCGAGACCAGCTCGGATGTCGTCAAACCGGACGCCAGAATCTTGGCCTTGAGATCGGCGATGTCCTTGTCGTCGATCGGCTTGTGCGTAACGGCGGGGATCGGGTCCTGCCAGATGAGATCCTCGTCCGGTACCTCGTTGCCGAGATAGCGGGACTTGGGGCCCATGTCGCGATGGGTCAGCTTGAACCAGGCGCGGGCGAACGCGTCGGCGAATTCTTCCGGGTTAGCGTGAAAGCGCCGCGCGATTTTCTCGTATGCCGGGTCCATGCGCATGGCCATGTCGGCCGTGGTCATCATGGTCGGCACTTTCTTCGACGGATCGTCGGCGCGCGGTGCGAGGTCTTTCTCGGCCGCATTCTTCGGCGCCCATTGATGTCCGCCGCCGGGGCCTTTCACCAGTTCCCACTCGTGACCGAACAGCATGTCGAAATAGCTCATGTCCCACTGCGTTGGCGTCGGGGTCCAGGCGCCTTCGAGGCCGCTGGTGATGGCGTCGACACCTTTGCCGCTCTTGTAGGTGCTGTGCCAGCCGAGGCCTTGCATCTCGATGCCGGCCGCTTCCGGTTCGCGCTCCACATAAGAGTCGGGCGCGGCGCCATGGCACTTCCCAAATGTGTGCCCGCCAGCGGTGAGCGCGACAGTTTCCTCGTCGTTCATCGCCATGCGGGCGAAGGTCTCGCGGATGTCGCGGCCCGAGGCGATCGGGTCGGGATTGCCGTCCGGCCCTTCCGGGTTCACATAGATGAGACCCATTTGCACGGCGGCGAGCGGCCGTTCGAGCTCGCGGTCGCCCGAATAGCGCCGGTCGCCGAGCCACTCGGCCTCCGAGCCCCAGTAGATGTCTTCTTCCGGCTCCCAGATATCCGCGCGGCCACCCGCAAAGCCGAACGTCTTGAGACCCATCGACTCCAGCGCGCAGTTGCCGGCCAGGATTAGCAGATCGGCCCAGGAGAGCTTCTTGCCGTATTTCTGTTTGATCGGCCAAAGCAGGCGGCGCGCCTTGTCCAGGCTTGCATTGTCCGGCCAGCTGTTTACCGGCGAGAAGCGTTGGTTGCCGGTGCCGCCGCCGCCGCGTCCGTCAGCGGTGCGGTAGGTGCCCGCGCTGTGCCAGGCCATGCGGATGAACAGCGGTCCGTAGTGACCGTAATCGGCCGGCCACCAGTCTTGGCTATCCGTCATTAGCGCGACAAGGTCTGCTTTCACTGCATCGAGGTCGAGCGTCTTGAACGCTTCGGCATAGTCGAAGGCCTCGCCCATGGGATCGACCTTGGACGAGTGCTGGCTCAGAATCTTGAGGTTCAGTTGGTTGGGCCACCAGTCCCGGTTGGTGGTGGCTCGGTTGTGGCTAACGGGGCAGCCGCCCTCGACTTTCGCATCCATGTCTCATCTCCGATCATTGGCCTTGATTTGGCTCTTGGTACTCAGAGCGGAGATTGCGCGCGGTTCACCATAAGGGCAAATCGTATTTCCCTATTGGTGCGATAAGCAAAACTTATCTCAGATGTCGGAGAGAGTGGTGCCGGGCGTCAGCCGTCGAGAAAGTCTTCGATCAGCTCAAGCGTCGCTTCGGGCTGCTCTTCGTGGGGCATGTGCCCGCAGCTGTCGATGATCTCGAGCGTCGCGTTCGGCAGTGTCCGTCGCAGCTTCAGCCCCACGTCCAACGGGACGACGCGGTCGTAGTCGCACCAGGCGATGAGGGTCGGCAGTTCGATCGACGCGTAGCGCTTCGATATCTCTTCCAGGTCTTCCGGCATGATCTGCCGTGCGCTGTGAATGATCGCGTGCTTGCCGGCGGCGGTCCTGAGCGGCGCGGCGTACATCTCGACCTCGTCGTCGTCGATCTTGCTGTTGTCCAGATAGGCGATGCGCAGCGCCAGGCGCGCCTGAACGGCTGGGGGCAGCATGCGCACCCCGACATGGGAGACGACCGGCATGTCGAGCATTTTGAAGGCCACCGGAATGTCCTGGGGATAGGCAATTGTGTCGAGCAGCACGAGCTTCTTGATGCGGCCCTTGAGCTGCGGGTCCTCGTCGAGAGCGAGCACGAGCGCCACGCCTCCACCGAAAGAGTGACCGATCAGCGTGAGGTCGCGCAGATCCTTGTCGATGATGAGTTGCTTGAGCAGCTCGGCCTGGTCGAAGACGGAATAGCGCTCGTCGAAGGGCTTGTCGGACTGGCCGAAGCCCTTGAGGTCGACGGCGATCACCCGGTGCTGGCGTGCGAGCGCGGGCGCGATCTCCCGCCAGGTGAACGTGCTTGCGCCGAAGCCGTGGATCAGGAGCAGGGGCGAGCCTTCGCCCTTTTCCTCAACGAACAGCTTCACCGGTGCGTCGGGCGGTCCGAGCCGCGCGAACCCGGGCGTTTCTTCCGTGCCGTGGGCCGTGGGGCAAACGACGAGGACAGCGAGCAGCATGGCGACTGGGCCAAATGCGCGTCTTAAACTTCTGTTTGCCATATTTCGCCAGTCCCGCCGCAAAAGGCCCTTGGCCACCTGTCCCAGGCACAGCAGACGCCTCGAATGCGCAAATCCTAAGGCCGTCTCTAGCGTTCCGGATCACGAGGTCCGACGCATTAACGTTCCGCGCCTTTCTACGTGCTTCGCGCTCAAGCGGCAATTGAGCCTTGCGGACATTGGGTCGTCGAGCGAGACGCGCTTTCCCACAGAATTGAGGGTGCAACCCGGTCGATTCCATTGACGCCCATGTTATCCCATGCTATCCCATTAATGCCCGTTCGGTGAATAGGGGTGGGGGAAGCTGGCAGCGCTTCCCATGAGGCCACGGGGGGATTTCGCGCCGTTTCCTCCACCCCATTTTTCTCAAAGTCCGGGTGCCAAGCGCCGAAGTGCCGTTTGTCCTTGTTCAGTTCCGTCGACTTCGAAGCGCAAGAGGGGGGAGATGGACCAGTTTGTCTCGACATTCACAAATAGGATCGACACCAAGGGCCGCGTTTCGGTCCCTGCGTCCTTCCGAAACGTCCTCGCCAAGGACGGGCTCGACGGCATCTATTGCTATCCGTCTCTTGACGCCCCCGCGCTCGACGCCGGCGGGCAGCGCCTCGTCGATAAAATCAATCATCTGGTCGAAGATCTCGCGCCTTACTCCGATGAGCGCGATCAGCTCGCGACTGCGCTCTTCGGCACCAGCGAAGTGCTCTCCATCGATCAAGACGGCCGTACGATTCTCCCGGAACGCTTGCGCGAACACGCGGGGATTACGAGCCACGTCACTTTTGTCGGGCTGGGAGAAAAGTTTCAGCTCTGGGAGCCCAAGAGCTTCGAAAATCATCTCGCGGAGGCGCGCAACAAGGTACGCGACCTTCGCAGGTTACTCGGCGCGGGGCGCCGCGGAAGCGGCGAGCCAGAGGGAGAACGGGAATGATGGCGGGTCGCGGCAGCAATATGGCTGCCGTTGGCGGACCGGCCCGCCACATTCCCGTGATGCTCGAAGAGGTTCTGGCCGCGCTTCAGCCTAAGGACGGCGATATCGTCGTCGACGGCACCTTCGGCGCCGGAGGCTATACAAAAGCCATTCTCGACGCCGCCGACTGCAAGGTCATCGCCATAGATCGCGATGCGGAGGCCTTCCGCCTTGGCGGCCAGCTTGCCGAGGCCTATCCCGGCCGGCTCATCGCCATGCTGGGCCGCTACGCTGAGATGGAAGCGCTTGCCGCCAGCGAGGGGTTCGAGAGCGTCGACGGGGTGGCCCTCGATCTCGGCGTGTCCTCGATGCAGCTCGATCAGGCCGAGCGCGGCTTTTCCTTTGCCAAGGACGGCCCCCTCGACATGCGCATGGGACCCGACGGCCCCACGGCGGCGGATCTCGTGAATAGCCTGTCTGAACGAGAACTCTCTGATATCATTTACATTTATGGCGAGGAGCGGCGCTCGCGCGCCATCGCCAAGGCCATCGTCGCGGCCCGCACGGAGGCCCCGATCACGCGTACAGGCGAGCTTGCGGACCTCGTCGTGGGCGTTCTGGGCCGTAAGGGGGACGAGCCCAAGCATCCCGCCACGCGCACGTTTCAGGCTTTGCGGCTCTATCTCAACGCCGAGCTGGATGAGCTGGCCAAGGGCCTGTCCGCCGCCGAAAACCTGCTGAAAACAGGTGGCCGGCTGGTCGTGGTGACCTTTCATTCGCTGGAAGACCGCATCGCCAAGCGGTTCTTCGCCAGCCGCAGCGTCGCAGGCCCCAAGGGCTCCCGGCACCTGCCCGAGGCCGAAACGCAAGAATTTGCGCCAAGCTTCCAGCTTCTTAACCGTCGTCCTTTAGAACCCGGTAACGATGAGATTCAGGGGAATCCGCGGGCCCGTTCGGCCCGGCTGAGAGCCGGGGAGCGTACGGCGGCGCCAGCCCACCCGTTGGATCTGGCGAAAATTGGGGTGCCGCAAGTGCCGAGTTAGGGGGAGCGCGTGAGCCTCACGCGTTTTGAGTACCATGTTGCGTTTAGTGAATGTCTGCCTCGTCCTCGGCCTCGCCGCGCTGGCCTATGGAATCTATCAGGTGAAGTACGAGGCCCGCGCGCTCGATGAGCGCATTGCCGCCCTGCACACGGAAATCGAGGACGAGAGGGACGCGCTCGCGGTGGCACGCGCCGAATGGAGCCTGCTCAACAGGCCCGAGCGCATCGAACGGCTCGCCAAGAAATATCTCGAGCTTGCACCCACCCAGCCGCGGCAACTCGTGGTTATGGACGAAGTCACCGAGCGCGATCTTCAGAGCATCGGTACGCCGGCGGAACCCACCAAGGCCGCCGCGCTCAAGGCCCAACCCGTCAACTAACTTTACGGACCAGCAGAACTTTGCGCGAGACCGACAAATCCGATCCCGCCGAAGCGCGCTCCGCGCGCGCCTACCACACACGCTGCCGGTATCGTTTCCGGCTGGCGTGCCTTGGCTTCGCGGTCGCTTTCGTGCTGATCGGCGGACGGCTGGTCTCGCTCGGCTTTGCCGGAACGGAGAAAGGCCGCGGCGGGGCGCTCGACATCTCGACCACCGTACACCGTCCCGACATTCTGGACCGCAACGGGCAATTGCTCGCGACCGACATTCGTGGCGCGACTCTTTATGCCGATCCGAGACGCGTTATCGATCGCGACGAACTCGTCGAGAAGATTTCAAGCGTCTTTCCGGACGTCAACAAGCCGAAGCTGCGCAAGCGCCTAGCGGGCCGTAGTCGCTTCGTTCGCATCAAGCGCGAGCTGACCCCAAGGCAACAGTCCGACGTTCACGAGCTTGGCCTGCCGGGTCTCGGTTTCATTGAGGAGTACCGGCGCGTCTATCCCGTCGGCGCCACGGCCAATCACGTTGTGGGACTGGTCGACGTCGACAATCGCGGCCTGGCCGGCATCGAGAAGTTCGTCGACAACAATCCGCAGCTCACCATGATGAGCCCCCGCACAGAGTCGGGCGATGAGACCGTCACGACGTCGCTGGATGTCGGTGTGCAGCACGTGCTGCGCGAGGAACTGAAGAACGCCATGGCCACCTACGAGGCCAAGGCGGCCTCCGGCATCGTCATGGACGTGCACACCGGAGAGGTGGTGGGGCTGGCTTCACTTCCCGATTTCGATCCCAATCACCGCGAGCAGGCGCTCGACAAGGACAGGATCAATCGCATCGGCTTTGGCGTCTACGAGATGGGCTCCGTGTTCAAGGTGTTCACCGTGGCGGGCGTGCTCGATCTGGGGCTCGCCAATCTGAACACGACATATGATGCCACCAGTCCCATCAAGTTCGGCCGCTTCTCGATCAGCGACTTTCACGGCAAGAAGCGCCCGCTCAGCGTCACGGAATCGTTTATCTACTCGTCCAACATCGCCACGGCGAAGATGGCGCTGCATATGGGCGTGAACCGTCACAAGGCGTTTCTGAAGAAGCTCGGTCTCCTGAACTCCGTGACCACGGAACTTGGGCCGAGCGCGGCGCCGATTGTTCCGAAGCATTGGAAGAAGCTGAACACGATGACCATCGCGTTCGGTCATGGGCTGTCGGTGACGCCGCTTCAACTGGCCACGGCAACAGTGCCGCTCGTCAACGGCGGTCTTTCCGTACCGCCGACATTTCTGCCGCGCACGCGCGAGGAGGCGATGCAGGTCGCAACGCGCGTGCTGAAGCCCGGCACCAGTGAAGCAATCAACAAGCTGATGCGCATGAACGTGGTCAAGGGCACAGGCAAGCGCGCCGACGCGGAAGGCTATCGTGTCGGCGGCAAGACGGGTACGGCGGAAAAAGTCGTCAATGGCCGCTATGCACGGTCGGCGTTGCTCAACAGTTTCCTGGCGACCTTTCCGACCGACGATCCGCAATATGTTGTCCTCGTCACGCTGGACGAACCGCAGCGCGTCGCCGCGACGAACAATGCCTATACGGCCGGCGTGAATGCCGCTCCGACCGTCGGTAAGGTCGTGGCCCGCATCGCGCCCATCCTCGGGGTGCCGCCTAAGCTCGAAGCCGGTCAAGACCGGTTTGACGCCAAGGTTTCCGCCACCTATTAGAAGACTCCCCCTTGTCCTGAGGCGTGCGCGCCTTTGGAATTATTCTTAGATAACAGCCGGTTGCCGGCAATCGAACCATGACCTTGGGTGAGTTGATCGGACCGGAGGCGAAGCTGCCGGCATCGCTGGCTGCAACGCCGATCAAGGGGCTTGCCGCGGACAGCCGGCAGGTCGCGCCCGGCTATCTCTTCGCGGCGCTTCCCGGTGTGAATGCGGATGGGACACGGTTTGTCGCCGACGCCGTGTCGCGCGGCGCGGCCGCTATTCTCGTGCCCGAAGGTGTGCATCCGGAAACGAGCGCGCCGGTGATTGCGGACGCCGATCCGCGCCGGCGGCTCGCGCTGATCGCCGCGCGTTTTTTCGGAGCGCAGCCCGAGACCGTCGTGGCGGTCACTGGCACCAACGGCAAGACATCCGTTGCGTCGTTCGTGCGTCAGCTCTGGGCGGCGCGCGGTTTCGAAGCGGCAAGCCTTGGCACGATCGGTGTCGTCACACCGCGCGGCACGAAAGTGTTGCGCCACACGACGCCCGAACCCATCGAGCTTCAGGGGCTTCTTGCGGAGCTCGCTAAAGGCGGGGTCACACATCTCGCTCTCGAAGCGTCAAGCCATGGTCTGCAGCAACGGCGCATCGATGGCGTGACGTTAGCGGCGGGCGCCTTCACCAACATTTCGCGCGACCATCTAGATTATCACGCGACGTTCGAAGACTACTTCACGCAGAAGCTCCGCCTGTTCACGACGCTGCTCGCGCCGGGCGCCGCCGCTGTCATCGACATGGATGGCGATGGAAGTGTGCGTGTGGCCGATGTCGCGAACGCGCACGGGCTCGATGTCATGACTGTCGGGCGTGCCGGGGAGACCTTGCGTCTCGTCTCCGACGACATTGACGGCTTCGCTCAAGTGCTCGGCATCGAACACGGCGGCAAGCGTCATGACGTGCGTCTGCCATTGGTGGGTGGCTTCCAAGCGGCCAACGCGCTTGTCGCGGCGGGTCTCGTCATGGCCACGGGCGCGAACGCCGCCGACGTGCTGCCGCATCTTGAGAACCTACAAGGCGCGCGCGGCCGGCTCGATCTGGCCGGCACCGCGCCGGCCGGTGCGCCCATTTTCGTAGATTACGCTCACACGCCCGATGCACTGGCCAAGGCGCTCGATGCGTTGCGGCCCTATGTCAGGAACAGGCTCCTTGTTGTGTTCGGTTGCGGCGGCGACCGCGACAAAGGCAAGCGTCCCGAGATGGGTGCCGCCTCAGTCGCCAAGGCCAACATTGCCATCGTCACCGACGACAATCCGCGCAACGAGGACCCAGGCGATATCCGCCGCGAGATTCTTGCCGCGGCCCCCGGGGCCATCGAGATCGGCGACCGCGCTGAGGCCATTGTTGAAGCCGTTGCCATGCTAGAGAAGGGCGACGTGCTGCTCGTGGCCGGCAAGGGACATGAGACCGGTCAAACTGTCGGCACGACGGTCATTCCGTTCTCCGACCACGAGGCGGTGTCCGCCGCGCTAAACGATGAGGCGAAACTTGGCTGATCCGCTCTGGACCTTAGGAGAGATCTTGGTTGCCACCGGCGGTCGCAGCGAAGGCAATCCCGCCAGCAGGGTTTCCGGTTTCTCCATCGACAGCCGCAGCCTGAAGTCGGGTGAGGGGTTCATCGCCATTCGCGGTCTCAATCGGGATGGTCATGAGTTCATACCGGCCGCGCTCGATGCAGGCGCTGCCTGCGCCGTGGTGGAAGAGACCTATCACCCGAGCGATGAACAACGCCTGGTGCGGGTGACTGACACGTTCGACGCGCTCAACGATCTCGGCCGCGCGGGCCGAGATCGGGCAGAAGCCGCCGTCGTGATTGCCGTGACCGGCAGTGTCGGCAAGACGGGCACCAAGGAGGCTTTGCGGCGCGCGCTTGAGCCCAGCGGCACGGTGCATGCCTCCTCCAAGTCCTACAACAATCACTGGGGCGTGCCGCTCACGCTCGCCAACATGCGAAGAGACATTGCTTATGGCGTGTTCGAGGTCGGTATGAACCACGCCGGCGAGATTGACGCGCTGACGAAGCTGGTCCGGCCGCACATCGCCATCGTCACCACCGTGGCGCCGGTGCATTTGGGCTTCTTCGACTCCGTGGAAGAGATTGCCGATGCCAAGGCCGAGATCTTTCACGGGCTCGAGCCGGGCGGCGCGGCGATCATCAATCGTGACAATTCGCATTATGAGCGGCTGGCGGCCCGTGCGCGCAAGAACGGGGCTGAGATTGTTTCGTTCGGCGAGGACGAAGGCGCAAACGCAAGGTTGATCTCGGCGGATCTCACCCCCGAAAGCTCGCAAGTGCGCGCCGATATCATGGGCGAGACGGTGGACTACCGTCTCGGTGCGCCAGGACGCCATCTCGTCCAGAACTCGCTTGCCGTGCTCGCGGCGGTAAAGCTGGCGGGTGCCGACCTTGCAAAGGCGGCCGAGGCGTTTGGCGTCATGCAGCCCCAAGCCGGCCGGGGGGAGCGCCGCGTCATCCAGACGAAATCGGGGCCGGTGGCCATCGTCGATGAGTCCTATAATGCCAACCCGGCCTCCATGCGGGCGGCCCTGGCGACGCTCGGACTTGCGCCGCGCGATGCCTATAAGAGGCGGGTCGCGGTTCTGGGGGATATGCTGGAGCTGGGCGCGGAGGGACCAAAGCTGCATGCCGGGCTCGCGGAAGCCGTTGACGAGGCGGGGGTAGATGTTGTCTTTGCCTGCGGCGAGCTTATGGATTCACTGTTCCAGGCGCTCCCCGCGGGGCGCCAGGGCGGCTATGCTAAGTCCTCGGAGGAGCTTTCTCCGAAATTGCTCGAAGCGGTGGGGCCAGGGGACGTCATCATGGTCAAGGGGTCTTTAGGCAGCCGCATGGCCCCGCTCGTCGAGGCGTTGACGCGCCATTTCGAGGCGGAAAGCGTTTCGGCGTAAGGCGCCGAAGAAGGGGGAAAGGCGATGCTCTATTGGTTGGCCGAGCTGGCGCCGGACTCCTCTGTCTTTAATGTCTTCCGCTACATAACCTTCCGGACGGGAGGCGCGGTCCTCACCGCGCTTCTGTTCGTCTTCTTGTTTGGGCCGCGGGTAATCCGGTCCTTGCGTGTCCGTCAGGGCAAAGGCCAGCCGATCCGCAAAGAAGGACCCGAGCGGCACATCCTGCAGAAGCAGGGAACGCCAACCATGGGCGGGTTGATGATCTTGTCCGGCGTCGCGGCCTCGGTGCTGCTATGGGGCAATCTGGGCAACCCTTATGTGTGGGTCGTGCTGCTGCTAACGCTTGTCTACGGCGCCGTCGGCCTCTTCGATGATTTCCTGAAAGTCACCAGGCAGTCGGCGGACGGCTTCCGCGGACGGATCAAGATCGTCGTCGAAACCGCCGCCGCGCTCGTCGCCACCTATGTCATTGCGTCTTTTGGCGAGGAACCGTTTTCCACTTCGATCGCCATTCCGTTCTTCAAGGACTTCATGATCCCGCTGGGCAAATGGCTGTTCATTATCTTCGGGACGTTCATCATCGTCGGCGCGGGCAACGCAGTGAACCTGACCGATGGTCTCGACGGGCTCGCGATCGTGCCGGTGATGATCGCCGCAGCGACGTTCGGCTTCATTGCCTATGTAGTCGGCAACGCGCTCTTCGCCGACTACCTTCAGATCCACTTCGTGGCCGGGACGGGTGAGCTTGCCATTGTCTGCGGGGCGCTCGTCGGCGCAGGACTCGGATTCTTATGGTTCAACGCGCCACCTGCGCTGATCTTCATGGGCGATACCGGCTCGCTGGCGCTCGGCGGGGCGCTCGGCACCATCGCCGTCGCCACCAAGCATGAGCTGGTGCTGGCCATTGTCGGCGGTCTGTTCGTTCTAGAGGCCGCCTCGGTGATCGTGCAGGTCTTCTCCTTCAAGATGTTCGGCAAACGCGTGTTCCGCATGGCGCCGCTGCACCACCATTTCGAACAGAAGGGATGGCCCGAATCCACGGTCGTTATCCGCTTCTGGATTATCTCTGTGGTGCTGGCTCTGGCCGGTCTCGCGACGCTGAAATTGCGCTAAGTTCAGGCCATCATGATTCCCGTAACGATCTTCGCCGGCAGCGAGGTTGCGGTCGTTGGAGCAGGGCTAAGCGGCCTTGCGACCGCCCGCGCGCTGGACGTCGGCGGCGCCAACGTCGTGGTCTGGGACGACAAGCTGAAGGCGCGCGATGAGGCGGAAGCCGCAGGTTTCGCCGTGCGCGACCTGCCGGCCGCCGACTTTTCGAAGTTCGACGCCCTCGTCCTTGCGCCGGGCATCCCTCTGACCCATCCCGAGCCGCATTGGAGCGTGAGGAAGGCAAAGGGCGCCGGGATCGAAGTCATCGGCGATGTGGAGCTGTTCCTCCGCGAGCGCGCCAAATCCGGCGCCGGCAGCAAAGTCATCGCCATCACCGGCACCAACGGCAAATCCACCACCACGGCGCTTGCCGCGCATCTGTTGGATACCGCCGGCAAGCAGGTGGCCCTTGGCGGTAATATCGGCAAGGCGGTGCTGGACCTTCAGTCCTTCACCCCCGACATGACCTATGTCTTGGAGCTGTCCTCGTACCAGATCGACCTGACGCCCTCGCTTGCGCCCGACGCCGCGGCGCTTCTCAACGTCACACCGGATCATCTCGACCGGCATGGCACGCTTCAGAACTACGCCGCCGTCAAGGCGCGCATCTTTGCGCAGGTTCCGCCGGACGGAACCGCCGTTATCGGCGTCGACGACGAGTCCTGCCGGGCTATCGCGGACGACTTGCGCGGGTCCTTTGCCGTGAAGCGCATTGCCGTTGGACACGCCGTCGAAGATGGCGTTTGGGCGAAGGACGGCGTGTTGCTCGAAATGGAAGGCGGGCAAGAGGTCGGCCGCGCCGATCTCGCCGGCATCGGGTCTTTGCGCGGCGCGCATAATTGGCAGAACGCCGCCGCCGCCTACGCGCTCGCTCGCGCCATGGGACTGGACGGCGCTGCCATTCAGCAAGGCTTGAAGAGTTTCGTCGGCCTTGCCCATCGCATGGAACAGGTGGCGCGCGTGGGCAATGTGCTGTTCGTCAATGACTCAAAGGCAACGAACGCGGATGCCGCCGGCAAGGCGCTGGGCAGCTTCGACGACATCTATTGGATTGTCGGTGGCCGCGCCAAGGATGGCGGGCTTGCCGGGCTTGAAGCGTTCTATCCCAAAATTACGCGCGCCTATTTGATCGGCGAGGCGGCGGAGGACTTCGCGCATCAGCTGGGCGATGCCGTACCTCATGTCGTCTGCGGTACCCTCGACCGCGCCGTGACGGACGCCGCGCGCGATGCGGGCGGCTCGGACGCGTCCGAGCCCGTCGTGCTGCTGTCGCCCGCGTCTGCCTCTTTCGATCAGTTCGATAACTTCGCCAAGCGGGGCGATGCATTCCGTGAGCTTGTCTTAGGACTCGACGGCGCGACGAGCGTGACGCAGCGAGGGAAGGCGGCATGAGGATCACGCGCGCCGATAAGAGCATCCTCTCCGACTGGTGGTTCACCGTCGACCGCCTGATGTTCTTTGGCCTTCTCTTGCTCATGGGCGCCGGGCTTGTCTTGTCCTTGGCTGCCAGCCCGCCGATTGCCGAGAAGCTCGACCTGGAGTCGTTCTACTTCGTGCGGCGTCACGCCATGATGCTCCTGCCCGCGGTCGCCGTCATGTTTGCCGCCTCAACGCTGACGCCGAAGCAGATCAGGCGCACCAGTCTCGTGATCTTCTTTATCGGCATCGCTCTGATGATCGGCATTCTCTTCTTCGGGCCCGAGGTGAAGGGCGCCAAGCGCTGGCTCCAGGTCGGCGCGTTTTCGCTGCAGCCGTCGGAGTTCGTGAAGCCGGCCTTCATCGTGCTCACCGCGTGGCTCTTCAACGAAAGCCAGAAGCGCAAGGACGTGCCCAGTCTCGAGTTTGCAATCGCGCTTTACGCCGTCTTCGCTGTGCTCTTGATGCTCCAGCCGGACTTTGGCCAGACGCTCCTCGTCAGTCTGGTGTGGGGCGCGCTTCTCTATATGGCGGGCATCAATATGCTCTGGATTGCCGCCCTGATCGCGCTCGGCGCCGCGGGCGTCGTGGCGGCATATCTCCTCCTGCCGCATGTGGCCTCGCGCATCGACCGCCATATCGATCCGGCCTCCGGCGACACCTACCAATCGGACCGATCGCTGGATTCCTTCCTCCACGGGGGCTGGCTGGGGCGGGGACCCGGCGAGGGGACCGTAAAAGACGTCCTGCCGGACTCCCATACGGACTTCATCTTTGCCGTCGCCGCCGAAGAGTATGGCTTGATTGCTTGCCTGATTTTGCTGACTCTATTCGCCTTCATTGTGCTGCGTGGTCTGTCCAAGGCATCTCAAGAGCCTGACGGGTTCATCCGGCACGCCGTGGCGGGACTCGTGATGTTGTTTGGCTTGCAGACCTTGATCAATATGGCCGTGAATGTCGGCCTTCTCCCGGCCAAGGGCATGACCTTGCCGTTCATCTCTTATGGCGGTACGTCGCTCCTCGCCATGGCGTTGACCATGGGGTTCGCGCTGGGGCTCACCCGGAAACGGCCCATGGCCGGACGGCTGAAGCATTCGGCACGCGAACGGCACGGGGCGCAGACCGCAGGGGCGAGGGGGCAGACGGCTTGACTCAGACCATTCTTCTTGCCGCTGGCGGCACGGGAGGACATCTCTTTCCCGCCACGGCCTTGGCCCAGGAGCTGACGCGCCGCGGTTTCGCCGTGGAGCTCGCGACCGATGAGCGCGCCGAGCAGTACGGCACGGATTTTCCAGCTCGCGCCATCTACCGGGTCCCATCGGCGACCTTCACGAGCCGCGCACCGCTTGCCGTCGCGAAGACGCTCGGCCGTTTGGGCAAAGGCTTCCTACGCGCCCGGCGGCTCCTGGAAATGGTGCAGCCGCACGTGGTCGTGGGCTTCGGTGGCTATCCCACGGTCCCGCCCATCATGGCGGCGCGGTCGCTGGCCATTCCCACCGTCATCCACGAGCAGAACGCCGTCATGGGGCGCGCCAACCGCATGTTGTCCCGCTTCGCCGACGCCATCGCGCTGTCGTTCCCGTCGACAAAATATTTGCGCCGCAGCGCGCAGAAGCGCTCGATCGTCTCAGGCAATCCGGTGCGCGATGAGGTGATCTCATATCGCGACGTTCCCTACGCGCCGCCCGAACCGGCAGGGCGGCTTCTGGTCCTGGTGTTCGGCGGCAGCCAAGGCGCGCGCTTCTTTTCCGAGGTCTTGCCGCCGGCGATGGAGATGATGCCCTCAGCAGCGCGCTGGCGTCTGACGGTCGTGCAGCAGGCCCGGCCGGAGGACCTCAACGAACTCCGCGCCGCCTACAAGGAAGCCAATATTGCCGCGCACGTGGCGCCGTTCTTCCGCGATCTGCCCGAGCGCATCGCCAACGCCCATCTGGTGATCTCCCGTGCCGGGGCCTCGACCGTGGCCGAGCTGATGGCCATTGGCCGTCCGGCCCTGCTGGTGCCGCTGCCCCACGCCCTCGACAACGATCAGTTGGAGAACGCAACGCGTCTTGAGGAAAGCGGCGGCGGGTGGTGCATGCCCCAATCGGGCATCACGCCGGAGAATCTGTCGGAGGAACTCGCCCGGCTTCTTGGCGCGCCGGACATGTTGGCCAAGACGGCAGCGAGGTCCAAGGCCATGGCCAATGTCGATGCAGTCAAGAAACTCGCCAACCTCGTCGAGGAGCTGGCGGGGCCCGAAGAATAGACGCATCGATGCATCTGCCCCCGCCACAAACGACAGGCCTGTTCCACATCGTGGGCATTGGCGGTATCGGCATGAGCGCCATCGCCGAGGTGATGCATACGCGCGGCTACCGCGTACAAGGCAGCGACCTGAAAGAGGGCGCCAACCTTCAGCGCTTGCGCGATCACGGCATCGCCTGCCTCATCGGTCATGATCCGGGCAATATTGAAGGCGCCTCGTATCTGGTGATCTCCAGTGCCGTGAAGTCGGGGAACCCGGAATTCGAAGCGGCCAAGGAGCGCGGTATTCCGATCATTCGCCGTGCGGAGATGCTCGCTGAGCTCATGCGCCCATGCACGACGGTGGCGGTGACGGGCACGCACGGCAAGACCACGACGACATCCATCATCGCGGACCTATTGCAGGGCGGCGGCTGCGATCCAACCGTCATCACGGGCGGCATTATCAATGCCTGGGGCACCAACGCGCGCATCGGACAAGGCGAATGGATGGTGGTCGAGGCCGACGAGTCCGACGGCACGTTTCTAAAACTCCCGACAGAGATCGGCGTCATTACCAACATCGATCCCGAGCACATGGACTTTTGGGAGTCCGAAGAGGTGCTCTATGAGGCCTTCGAGCAGTTCATCGAGGCGATCCCCTTTTACGGTGTCGTTGTCGCATGCATCGACCATCCCGTCGTACGCGGTCTTATGGCTACTCTGGGCGGCGCAGAAAATGGGCGGCGCACATTGACCTATGGCGTGTCGCGCTCGGCCGACATTCGGCTGTTCAATGTGCGCCCCGACCACGCCACCATGACATTCGATGTTCGCCTGGGCTCAGGTGTTGCAGGCGGTGCCCGCGAACTCAGCGATCTGACGCTGCCGACTCTGGGCCACTACAACGCGCTCAATGCGATTGCCGCGTTGGCGGTGGCCACGGAAGCGGGCGTGAGCGACGAGGTGATCCGCACGACGCTTGCTGGCTTCTCCGGGGTGAAGCGGCGCTTTACCCGCGTCGGCGCGTGGCAAGGCATCGCCATCTATGACGACTACGCCCATCACCCGGTGGAGATCGCCGCTGTCCTGCGCGGGGCGAGTGCGGCAGGCAATGGCCGCATCATCGCGGTCATGCAGCCGCATCGCTATACGCGGCTCCAGTCGTTGTTCAACGAGTTCTCCGCCTGCCTCGACGACGCCGACATCGTGATCCTGACGCCGGTCTACTCCGCGGGCGAGCCGCCGATCCCCGGTATCGACCGCGACGAACTGGCGGCGGGGCTCCGCCGTCACGGCCACCCCAATGTGTTCATGGTCGACGACGAAGAGTCGCTGACGGCCGCCGTCGCCTCGGTCGCTAAGGACGGCGACCTCGTCGTGGGGCTCGGCGCCGGCACTATCACCGATTGGATCAACGCACTTCCCGCCCAGCTGAAGCAGCACGGGGGTAAGGCGTGAGCTTGGTCGAGACGCTGACGGCGTCCATGCCGGACCTGCGTGGACGGCTCAGAGGCGATGCGCCGCTGAAGGACTACACTTGGTTCCGCGTGGGCGGCCCGGCCGAAGTGCTTTATTCGCCCGCCGACGAAGCGGACCTTGCCTATTTCTTGAAGACACTCCCTGCGGACACACCCATCACCATGATTGGGCTGGGCTCGAACCTGCTGGTACGCGACGGCGGGATCGAGGGCGTGGTCATGCGCCTTGGCCGCGGCTTCGGCGAGATCAAGGTCGAGGATGGCCATCGCTTGCGCGTCGGCACGGCGGTGCCCGACGTCAGGGTGGCGCGCGCGGCCGCCGAAGGGGGCATTGCCGGGCTGTCGTTCTATCGCGGCATTCCGGGCGGCGTTGGTGGCGCCTTGCGCATGAATGGCGGGGCGCATGGGAGCGAGACCTGCGAGGTGCTCATCGAGGCACGCGCCGTGGACCGCGATGGCAACATCCATGTGCTGCCGGTCGAGGACTTCCACTACAGCTACCGCCATTGCGGTGTGCCCGACGACTACATCTTCACCGAGGCGCTGTTCCAAGGTGAGCCCGGCGACCCTGAGAAGATTCTTGCGGAGATGGACGACATCGCCGCCTACCGCGAAGAGGTGCAGCCCATTAAGAGCCGCACGGGCGGATCCACCTTCAAGAACCCGCCTGGCAACAAGTCGTGGCAGCTCATCGATGCCGCCGGCTGCCGGGGGCTGACAATAGGGGACGCGAAGGTCTCCGAGATGCACTGCAACTTCCTCATCAACGAGGGAGAGGCCACGGCCGCCGACATCGAAATGCTCGGCGAGACGGTGCGCGCGCGCGTCAAGGAGACGAGCGGCGTCGAGCTTGAGTGGGAAATCAAGCGCCTCGGCAAGCCCGCCTGAAGCCGCAGTTTTTCTGCCGCCTCCCTCGTGCCATTCGGCGCGAATACAGGTAACCAGGGTCTCAAGTGATTTGGTCCCAAGTGATTTGCGCGTCCGGCGCGGGGTCGGGCGCGTTTGTGCACGCCAACTAAGCAATTGGGGGCTTTGGCATGACGAAGAGGCAAACCCACGTCGCCGTGCTCATGGGCGGGCTGTCGTCGGAACGGGAGATCTCCTTACGCTCTGGCGAAGCGTGCGCCGAGGCCCTGGAGGGCGAGGGCTACAAGGTCACCAAAGTCGATGTCGGCCAAGACGTGGCCGCGCGGCTTGCCGAGATCGCGCCTGACGTCTGCTTCAACGCGCTCCATGGCCGTTATGGCGAGGATGGCTGCATCCAGGGCGTCCTGGAGTATTTGGGGCTGCCCTACACGCATTCCGGCGTGCTGGCCTCAGCACTTGCCATGCACAAGGAACGCGCCAAGGCGGCCTTGCGCGAGGCCGGCGTGCCGGTGGCCGAAAGCCGCGTGGTTGCCCGTGCCGAAGCCGCCAAAGGGCACGTCATTGCGCCGCCCTACGTGATCAAGCCCCCGGCCGAAGGCTCGTCCGTGGGCGTCTACATCGTCCGCGAGGACCAGGAGCACCCCCCGCAAGAGCTCAATTCCGCCGATTGGGCCCTCGGCGAGGAACTCATGGTCGAGCGGTTCATCCCCGGCCGCGAGCTCACCTGTGCCGTGATGGGCGAGGAGGCCTTGGGCGTCATCGAAATCCGCCCTGCGGACGGGCTCGCCTTCTACGACTATGAGTCGAAATACGCCCCAGGAGGCTCAATTCATGTGCTCCCGGCCCCGCTTAAACCAAATGTTTACCAATTGGTACAGAAGCTGTCGGTAGCGGCTCATAGGGCACTGGGCTGTCGTGGGGTTAGCCGGTCCGACTTTCGATTCGACGACCGGCCGGCCGGCACGGGGGAGCTGATCTGCCTAGAGATCAACACCCAACCTGGCATGACTTCCACGTCTCTGGTGCCCGAGCTCGCGGCCTATGGCGGCCGCTCTTTTGGAGAGTTGGTGCGCTGGATCGTGGAGGACGCGTCGTGCAATCGTTAGGCCCGGTTAGGGGTCACGCCAGAGGAAGACGGTCGCAAGAGGCCCTGCTCGCGCGCGGTATCGCCGCGCCGCGGGACGCTTCACGCCGCCTTCCGGCTCTGAGCGGTACGAGAGCCCTGATCGGTCTGAAGCCCAGGAGCCTGCGCCTCGGCCGCACCGGCCGCGACCCCGTCCGCGGGAAGTGGCTGCTTCTGAGTGCCCTATTTCTTGCCAGTGCGGTCGTCTATGGCGCCATTATCGGCGGCCAGACGGGCGTGCTGTTCAACTATGCGGTGGCCGGCGTCGAACACGTTGCGGTGGCCGTGGGCTTCGGCGTCAAGCGCGTCAGCGTCGAAGGTCAGCAAAACGCCACGGACTCGGCCATTACCGCCGCACTTGGCGCCGGTCCGCAGACCCTAATGCTCGCCTTCGACACCGACGCCGCCAAGGCGCGTTTGGAGGCCGTACCGTGGATCCGGCATGCGCGGGTCATGCGCCTTCTGCCCTCCACGCTGCAAGTGATGATCGAGGAGCGCGAGCCCTACGCGGTCTGGCAGAACAAGGGGAAGACCTTTGTGGTCGACGATCAGGGCGTCGTGCTCGCGCCCGCTTTGCCGCAGGCCTATCCGGACTTACCCCTCGTCGTGGGCGAAGGCGCCAGCGAACATGCCGCCGCGCTCTACGCCACGCTCCAGTCTTATGACCAGCTGAAGCAGAAAATGCTCGCGGCCCTCCGGGTCGGCGATCGCCGTTGGACGCTGAAATTGCGCACGGGCACGGAGATCATGCTGCCCGACGACAATATCGAGGTCGCGCTTCAGTCCCTCACGGAACTTCAGCAAGAGCACGGTGTTCTCGAAAGAGATTGGTCGGTCATCGATTTGCGGCTGCTCGACCGGATTACCGTGCGCACGCGCGAAGCGGCCATCGTGCCTCCCGACGACATTGCGCCGAGTGATGTGCCCACCGTGGCAACCGGCACCACGCCTAAAGGCAAAACATAAGAGGCTTGAGGGCAGGGGGATGACATACAGCTCGACGATCAGAAGCAAGCGACAGCGCATCGTGACCGTACTCGACATCGGCACGAGCAAAGTCTGCTGCCTGATCGGCAAGACCTCGGCCGCGCCCGACTGGTTCGAAGGCGACGGTGACGCCGTGCATTTCGAGGTTCTCGGTTTCGATCATACGCGCGCCGAAGGCCTGAAGTCCGGCATGGTGACGCATCTCGATAGCGCGGAGCAGTGCATCCGCGCCGCGGTCGATGCCGCCGAGCGCATGGCCGGTGTGGTTGTCGAGGACGTCCACGTCTCTGTGACGGCCGGCCGTCTGAAGAGCGAAAGTTTCTCGGCCAGCGTGGCCTTGCAGTCCGGCGCCGTGCGCGAGGACGACGTGCATCGGCTTCTGGCCGGCGGCCGGCAATATGCCGCCCGCGACAAGCGCACCGTCCTGCATGCCTTGCCGACCGGCTATCGTCTCGATGAGAACGGTGGCATCAGCGAGCCCCACGGCATGTGCGGCGAGCGCTTATCCGTCGACCTGCATACCGTGACCGCAGACGACGTGGCCATGCGTAACCTGATCCTCTGCGTCGAGCGGTGTCATCTGGGCGTCGCCGGTCTCGTCGCAGCGCCTTACTCCAGTGCGCTGTCCGTCGTTACCCCGGACGAAGCCAAGCTTGGTGTGGCCTGCATCGACTTCGGCGCGGGCACGACGACGTTGTCGGTCATCGCCGACGGACATTTCATTCACGCCGACGCCATCGCGCTTGGCGGCAACGGCATCACCACGGATATCGCCCGCACGCTGGGCGCGCCGATGGAGCATGCCGAACGGCTGAAGACGCTGCATGGTAGCGCTTTCGCCACGCTCTCCGACGAGCGCGAGATAATCACCTATCCTTGCGTCACCGGCACGGCGCAAGGAAACCTCAACCAGATCACCAAGGCACAGCTCGCCTGCATCATCCGGCCGCGCGTCGAGGAGACCCTCGACATGATGCGCCGCCGGCTCGCCGAGAGCGGACTTGCCGCCGACGTCGCCCAGCACCTGGTGCTGACCGGCGGTGGCAGCCAGCTCACCGGCCTACCGGAGCTTGCCTCGAACATGTTTGGACGCCCCGCGCGGCTTGGCCACCCGAGGGCGATGACAGGTTTGCCGCCAGCAGCCGCTGCGCCGAATTTCTCCGCCGCGATCGGTCTGTTCCTTCATTGGTCGCGCGGCGATGAAAGACTCGGTGTCCGCACCGAGCAACGGTTCTTGCGTACGGGGACAGGCTACTTCGCCAAAGTTGGCGAGTGGATCATGGAGAACTTTTAAAGGACACGAGCTCGAAGCGGGAAAAGCCAGCTTGAGCCTATAGCAAGGGACAATTCGCAAGGATTGGAAGCCGCCATGACTATCAATCTTAGAGTTCCAGATCTGACTGAACTCAAGCCGCGCATTACCGTGTTTGGTGTGGGTGGCGCTGGCGGCAACGCCGTCAACAACATGATCGAACGCGGCCTGAATGGGGTCGAGTTCGTCGTCGCCAATACCGACGCTCAGGCTCTGATGAGCTCATCCGCCGAGCGCCGCATTCAGATGGGCGCCAACGTCACCGAAGGTCTCGGTGCCGGCTCGAAGCCCGAGATTGGCGCCGCCGCGGCCGAGGAGGCCATGGCCGACATCAAGGCGCATCTTGTCGGGTGCCACATGACATTCATCACCGCCGGCATGGGCGGTGGCACCGGCACGGGCGCGGCGCCTGTGATCGCACGGGCCAGCCGCGAGGAAGGCATCCTCACCGTCGGTGTTGTGACCAAGCCGTTCCAGTTCGAGGGCTCGCGGCGTTTCCGCGCCGCCGAGGCCGGTATCGAGGAACTGGAGAAATACGTCGATACGCTTCTGATCATCCCGAACCAAAACCTGTTCCGTATCGCCAACGAGAAGACGACCTTCACCGATGCCTTCGGCATGGCCGACGATGTCCTGCGCTCCGGCGTGGGCTGCATCACCGACTTGATGGTCAAGGAAGGCCTGATCAACCTCGACTTCGCCGATGTCCGCACCATCATGGCTGGTATGGGCAAGGCGATGATGGGTACGGGCGAGGCCAACGGCGACCGCCGCGCGGTCGATGCGGCCGAAGCGGCCATCTCCAACCCGCTGCTTGACGATGTGTGCATGAAGGGTGCGAGCGGACTGCTTGTTTCCATCACCGGCGGTAGCGATCTCACCCTCTACGAGGTCGACGAGGCCGCAAGCCGCATCCGCACCGAGGCGGACGAAGAAGCCAACATCATTGTCGGTGCGACCTATGACGACGAGCTCGACGGCATGATCCGCGTCTCCGTCGTGGCAACCGGCATTGGCTCTGCACTGGCGAATATTGAGCCTGCCACGGAAATCGCAGCAGGGGAGCAGCCCGATCACGGCCGTCTGGCTGAGCGCCTGGCGGGCCTCGCCACGATGCCCAGCGCAGGCGCCGACGAGCCGCCCGTTGATCTCGACGAAAGCCTCATGGTTCCGGCCGAGACGCCTGAGGAACCTCAGGTCTGGCGCGCGCCGGGCAATGTGACCATCGAGAAGCGTCCGGCCCAGGCAACGGGCATCGCCTTGCCGCTCAAGCAAGCGCAAGCCAAGCCCGCGCCCGAGCCCCAGAAGAACTTCCAGCCGGCCCCGCCCGCCGCCATTAAGCGGCCGGTCCGGCGCATGCCCAGTGTAGAGGAACTTCCGGTCGTGGCCCAGAAGGCGATCAGGGCCCAGAAGGAAGTAGACGCTCAAGCCCATGGGATCACGGCCCAAAAGCGCAAAGTCGGTTTCCTAGAGCGCTTGGCCAGCGTTGGACGAAATCGCAAAGAGGAGGATGCCGAGATGCCGTCGAAGCTCGAACCAGAATTTGGCCAGCGCGTAAGCGACGAAGCCCTTGTGGTGGACGAGAGCCCCGCGCCCAGCGGCGTGCGCATCGATGCCCCGCGAGAGGCGGCAGCGCCGTCTTTGCCCAAGCCGGCGAACGTGATGCGTCCGCCGAGGGTCGCACGGGGTGGCGCTGCGGTGGCCGCCGCCGCAACGGCAGAATCGTTTGACGATGACGACTTGGAAATCCCAGCGTTTTTGCGCAGGCGCGCGAACTGAGGTGAGGCCAGGCGTTAACCAAAGTGCCTGGCCAATGCCTCGTCGGGACTGAAATGGTCTTTTGAATCAAGCGCCTAAGCGGAGTCTTAGACCGTAATACAGTGTAAGAAACCGTGATTTGTAGCCCCAAACCCCGAAGGTTATGGTTCCTAATAGATTGATCGGCAGAGCTAAAAAGGCACGCTTGACCCCGCAATAGAGGGTCCGAAATAAGTGCCAGGAAGCGCTGCTCGATGGGGGCTCGGGTTCTCCGAGCTAAGTAGGGACCATAGACGGCGCGGGGGCCATTGGGGGCCATGAAGGGTTTCATCGGGGCACGCCAGACGACGCTGGCCTGCGAAATTTCACTGACAGGCACAGGCGTCCACAGCGGAGCGCCAGTTTCCATCTCAATTTGCCCGGCCGATGGCGATACCGGCCTTCGCTTCCTGATTTCCAACGGTGATTCCGACGGGATCGAGATTGCGGCTGACCAGCAATGGGTCACAGGCGTGACCCTGTGCACCGTGCTCGGCGATGGCAACGGCGCGTCCGTTGCGACCGTCGAGCATGTTCTGGCCGCCCTGCGGGGCCTGGGCGTCGACAATGCCCTGATTGAGATCGATAGCGTCGAAGTGCCGATCATGGACGGTAGCGCCGCCCCCTTCGTTGAGGCGATCGACGAGGTTGGGCTGACCGAGCTCGATGCGCCGCGCCGCTTCTTGAAGGTTCTGAAGCCGATCTGCGTGGAGGACGGCGGCGCCGTTGGCGAGCTGGTCCCGCATAACGGCTTCCATCTCGACGTCGAGATCGATTACGAGACGAAGCTGATCGGCAAGCAAAAGCTTGAGATGGACGTCAATCCCGGCTCCTTCCGCCGCGAGATTTCCCGCGCCCGGACCTTCGGTTTCATGAAGGATGTCGAGCGGCTGTGGGCGGCGGGTCTGGCCTTGGGTGCCTCCCTTGAGAACACCGTGGCCATCGGCGATGACCGGATTATCAACCGTGAAGGCCTCCGCTTCGCCGACGAATGCGTCCGCCACAAGGCGCTCGATGCGGTTGGCGATCTTGCCTTGGCTGGCGCTCCCATTCTCGGCGCCTATCGCTCCCGGCATGGGGGACACCGCTTGAATGCGCTGGTCCTCAAGGCGCTGTTCGCCGATGCCGATGCCTGGACCATGGTCGAGGCGCCGCGCTACCGCGAAGTGCGCCATGCCGAGCTCAGCCACCGCCTGGCGGTAGCGAACTTCGCTGCCGACCGCAGCTAGCGGAGCGTCCACTTTCGAAGAAGACAGGCCTTGGGGCGGTTCGCCGCCGACACTATTGCTGTGCGTCGGGCTGATGCCCGGTCAGAGCAAAAAAACACCATAATCCGGGGATTTGGTGGGGCTCGCCCGCGTTAGCGCTTGCCGTGGGCGGATTTTGCGCGCAAAGACCGATGCGCGAGGGGGACGGTTTTGAGGGGTAGCATGGTCAGTCCGGAAGAGCCGCGTCGGGCGTTCGCGCCGCGAGTTGCGCGCTGGTGTGGGCTTGGCACCTGTTTGGCTGCCGGGCTTCTGGCCGGCTGCGGTAGCTCGATTTTCGGCAGCGGAGATGACAGCGCCGAAATAGTGAGCGCCGGCCCGCCGAACGCCATCTACGGCGATGCGGAAACCCTGATCAACGAGGGCGACTACCAGGAGGCCGCGCGCAAATACGAGCAGGTCGATATCAATCACCCCTATTCCCCGGAGGCGCGGCAGGCCATCGTCATGTCGGCCTACGCCTATTACAAAGCGGGCAAATATGATGAGGCCATCGGGGCGGCCGACCGCTATCTGACCCTCCATCCGGGCACGCAAGAATCGGCCATGGCGCAGAACATCATCGGCATGGCCTACTATGACCGGGTGCTGGACCCGAAGCGGGATCAGACCTTCGCGCGCCGGGGTTTGGCGGCGTACGACAAGCTGCTGCAGCGCTACCCCAACTCACGCTATTCGGGTGAGGCGAGCAACCGGGCGCGAATCCTGCGCGATCTGCTGGCCGCCAACGAGATGACGGTCGGCCGTTACTACCTGCGCCGGAACAACTTTCTCGCGGCAATCAACCGCTTCCGCACCGTGGTGACGTCGTATCAAACCACAGAACAGGTCGAAGAGGCCTTGATGCGTTTGACGGAGGCTTATATGGCCTTAGGTATCGTCAACGAGGCCCAGACGGCTGCCGCCGTGCTCGGCCATAACTTTCCGGACAGTAAGTGGTACAAGCACGCCTACCGTCTCCTAGGAAAGCGCGGACTGGAACCCCAACAGTACGAAGGCTCCTGGATCACCCGAGTCTGGAACGGCGGCGGCGAAGCCTAACGGGCGTGTCATGCTAGCCGCCCTGTCGATCCGCGACATCGTTCTGATCGACAAGCTCGACCTGGAGTTTGGCGCAGGGCTCAGCGCGCTGACCGGCGAGACCGGCGCAGGCAAATCCATCCTGCTCGATGCGTTCTCTCTGGCCATCGGTGCGCGGGGCGATGCTTCGCTCGTCCGCCGTGGCGTGGAGCAGGGCCAAGTGACGGCGACCTTCGAACTGGCGGCGGACCATCCAGTTCTGGCACTGCTCGCCGAAAACGGCATCGCAATCGAAGATGACGTGCTCATCCTGCGCCGCGTGCAAGGCAATGACGGCCGAAGCCGGGCCTTCATCAATGACACGGGCGTCAGCGTTCAGCTCTTGCGCCAAGTGGGGCGCGCGCTGGTCGAGATCCACGGCCAACATGACGAGCGGGCGCTGATCGATCCGAGCGGGCATCGCGATCTCATCGATGCGTTCGGGGGACTGGGGGCGGACGCCGCCAAGCTTGCCGAACTCTACGAGGCGTGGGGCGAGGCGGACGCCGCCCGCGCCCGCCACGAAAGCGAGATCGCCGCCACCCGTGCCAATGCCGAATACGTGGCGCATGCGCTTGAGGAGCTGCAGACCTTGGCGCCTGAGGCGGACGAGGAAGAGGCGCTGGCCTCGCGGCGTCAGCTCATGATGAACGCTGAGAAGATCGCCGGCGACTTGAACGAGGCAATGGACGCGCTCCAAGGGGAGGGGACGGCGGGTGCCCGCCTTGCCTCGGCGTTGCGCCGGCTCGAGCGCCAGGCGGACTCCGGCGGTCCCGTGCTGACCGGCGTGGCGGAGACGCTCGAACGTGTTCTGAACGAGACCAATGCCGCCAGTGACAAGATCGAAGAGGCGCTGGCGCTGACGGCCTTCGAGCCGGCCGATCTGGAACGCGCCGAGGAGCGGCTGTTTGCCTTGCGCGCCGTGGCCCGCAAGCATCGCGTTCGGGTGGACGATCTGCCGGCGCTCACCGAACGCCTTCAAGCAGAACTCGAAGCCTTGGACACCAGCGAGGGCCGCGCGACTGAGCTTGCCGAAGCCGCCGCGCAAGCGCGGAAAGCCTACGAACAAGCGGCACTCGCTTTAAGCAAGGCGCGCGCGAAGGCGGCCAAGCGGCTGGACCAAGAGGTCGCTGCGGAACTTGCGCCACTCAAACTGGAGAAGGCGCGCTTCGTCACCCACATTGATGCTGTGGACCTCGCCGAAGGCGGCCCCAGCGGCGTCGACCGCGTCGCCTTCTGGGTCGCCACCAATCCAGGCACCGATCCCGGTCCGATGATGAAGGTCGCTTCGGGCGGCGAGCTGGCGCGTTTCATTCTGGCCCTAAAAGTGGTGCTCGCCGCGCGCGGGTCGGCGCCGACACTCATTTTCGACGAAGCGGATTCCGGTGTCGGCGGCGCTACGGCCGCGGCTGTCGGCGAACGCCTGTCGGGACTTGCGGACAGTGTCCAGGTGCTGGCCGTGACCCACGCCCCGCAAGTCGCCGCGCTCGCGGCTGGGCACTTGATGATTGCCAAGGAAACGGTCGCAGGGCCCAAGGGCGAGGCCATGGCCACGCGGGTCGCGGTGCTTGAGGGTGAGCATCGCCGCGAGGAGATCGCCCGTATGCTGGCCGGCCAAACCATTACCGACGAAGCCCGCGCGGCCGCCGACCGGCTTATGCGCAAGTCGGCATAAGACTCTGAAAGCATGAGCAAGAAAGAGACAAAGCCCGTGGCGAAGCTCGACGAGGCCGAAGCCACGCAGGAGCTGGCGCGGCTCGCCAAAGAAATTGCTCATCACGACGCGCTGTATTACCGCAAGGACGCGCCGGAGGTTTCCGACGCCGCGTACGATGCGCTCCGCCAGCGCAACGAGGCGATCGAGGCGCGCTTTCCGCACCTTGTCCGTGATGACAGTCCATCACTGAAGATTGGCGCCGCGCCGGTCGAGGCCTTCGGCAAGGTCACCCATCGTGTGCCCATGCTCTCGCTCGGCAATGTATTCGACGACGACGGCGTGCGCGATTTTCTCGAACGCGTGCGGCGCTTCCTTGGGCTGGACGCGGAGGCGGAGCTTGCCTTCACCACCGAGCCGAAGATCGACGGTCTCTCCATCACGCTCCGCTACGAGGGCGGCCGCCTGGTGCAAGGGGCGACGCGCGGCGACGGCTATGAGGGCGAGAACGTCACCGCCAATGTCCGCACCATCGAGGACATTCCGAAAGAGGTGGACGCACGCGGGTTTCCCGATCCCTTCGAGGTGCGCGGCGAGATCTATATGAGCCATAGCGACTTTCAGGCGCTCAACGCCGCGCAAGAGAAGGCCGGCAACCGGCCGTTCGCCAATCCGCGCAACGCGGCGGCAGGCTCGCTCCGACAGCTCGACCCCGCCGTCACGGCTTTGCGGCCCTTGCGCTTCTTCGCCTATAGCTGGGGGGAGGTCGCCGCGCTCCCCGCGGACACCCAATGGGGCGTCTATCAGGCCATGGCGGATTGGGGCTTTCCGCTGAACCCGCTGGCGAAGCTCACCAGCTCCGTGGACGAGATGCTGGACACCTATCGCGAGATCGAGGAGGGAAGGGCGGGGCTCGACTATGACATCGACGGCATTGTCTACAAGCTCGACCGGCTCGATCTTCAGGAGCGGCTCGGATTCGTCTCCCGCTCGCCGCGCTTTGCCATCGCGCACAAATTCCCGGCCGAGAAGGCGACGACGATCTTGCGCGACATCGAGATCCAGGTAGGGCGGACCGGCTCGCTGACCCCCGTCGCCAAGCTGGAGCCGGTCACAGTGGGGGGCGTCGTGGTGCAGAACGCGACGCTCCACAACGAGGATGAGATCGAGCGCAAGGACGTGCGCATTGGCGACACGGTGGTGTTGCAGCGCGCCGGCGACGTCATCCCGCAGATTCTTGGGCCTGTGCGAGAAAAACGCCCTAGGGGCGCGAAACGATTCAAGTTTCCCGATGTGTGCCCGGCCTGCGGCAGTCATGCGGTGCGCGAGGTCGACGAGCGCACCGGCAAGCAGGACGTGGTGCGCCGCTGCACGGGCGGGCTCATTTGTCCGGCCCAGCGTGTGGAGCGGCTGAAGCATTTCGTCTCGCGCAACGCCTTCGACATCGAAGGGCTCGGCGAGAAGAACATCGAGGCGTTCTACGACGAAGGGTTGATCCAATCGCCGCCGGACATCTTCACGCTTCAGGCACGCGATAGGGACGCGAAGGAGAAACTCAGCGAGCGCGAGGGCTGGGGTGAGACTTCGGCACAGAAACTGTTCGACGCCATCGAGGCCCGGCGCGATGTGCGTCTCGATCGCTTCATCTACGCGCTTGGCATTCGCCATGTTGGCGAGATCACCGGGCGTCTTCTGGCGCGCACCTACGGCACTGCGGAGGATTTCTTCAAGGCCATGCGCGCCGCCGCCAAGGCTCGTGACAGTGAAGCCTTCGCCGAGCTTGAGAACATCGAAGGCATCGGCCCGACCGTGGCCGCGGCCATCGCCGACTTCTTCGGCGAGCCGCACAACGTGGATGTGGTGGAGGCCTTGCTGAAAGAGGTGAGCCCGGAAGCCCTAGAGGCGGTCGACCACGCCTCGCCGGTTTCGGGCAAGACCGTGGTGTTCACCGGCACGCTGGAGCAGATGACGCGGGCCGAGGCCAAGGCCCGTGCCGAACGTCTCGGCGCCAAGGTGGCGGGCTCGGTTTCCAAGAAGACCGACTATGTGGTGGCGGGCCCCGGCGCCGGCTCGAAGCTCAAAAATGCCAAAGCGTTAGGCGTCGCGGTGCTGACGGAAGACGAATGGCTCAAGCTGATCGGCTAGCTAGCCGATCTTCGCCGTGGCATGGCGCAGCCAGGGTCGGTCGTCGCTGAGGACCAGCGGCTCGATCTCTCGGCGCACCCGAGCGTGATAGTCGTTCAGCCAGGCGAGCTCCGAGGGCTCGAACTGTTTCGGGTCGATGAGTCGCCGGTCGAACGGCACGAGGGTCAGCGTCTCGAAGCCCATCATTTCGCGCTCCCCGCCTTCGATCTTCTCCAGCGGCGTGACCAGTATCAGGTTCTCCAGCCGGATGCCGTATTTGCCTTTTCGGTAATAGCCGGGCTCGTTGGACAGGATCATGCCGGGCTTCAGCTCCTCGGTGCTAAGCCGGGACAGGCGCTGCGGGCCTTCATGCACCGACAGATAGCTGCCGACGCCATGCCCCGTGCCGTGGTCGAAGTCGAGGCCGGCCTCCCATAAGGGGCGCCGCGCATACGGATCGATATCCTGGCCGCGGGTGCCCTTGGGGAAGCGCGCCGACGCAACGGCGATGTATGCCTTCAGCACCAGCCCGTAGTGGCGCTTCATCTCGGCCGTGGGTTTGCCCACCGCGACCGTGCGCGTGATGTCCGTGGTGCCGTCCACATACTGGCCGCCGGAGTCGATCAAAAACAGCGAGTTCTTGTCGAGTACGCGCTTGGTGGCGTTCAACGGGCGATAATGCACCAAGGCGCCATGCGGCCCTGAGGCCGCGATGGTGTCGAAGCTGATGTCCTTGAGCTGGCCTGATTGACGGCGAAAGTCCTCGACCTTCATGGCCGCCGAGACTTCGTCCTCGCGCCCGGACTCAGACACCTCGTCGAGCCAAGCGAGAAAGCGCGCCATGGCCACGCCGTCGCGCAAATGTGCCGCGCGTGCACCCTCGATCTCGGCCCTCGTCTTGATGGCCTTTGGCAGCGTGCACGGATCGTCGCCGGCAACGAACTTCGTGCCGTTCTCTTCCAGGATGCGGGCGAAACGCATGGACACCTGATCCGGATCGAGCCGGACCTTCGCGCCTCCCTCGGCCAGCGCCTTCAGCTTTTCCTCCAGGGCCTCCGACTCGGCAATGTCGATGAAGCCCGAGAGCGCACCATGGACGTTGTCGCCGACCTTGCCCGGATCGATGAACAGGGTGGGGCGGCCGGACGCGGGCACAATGGCGAACGTAAGCGCCACGGGCGTGTGTTTGATGTCGCCGCCACGGAAATTGAACAGCCAGCAGATGGAGTCTGGCGCCGTCAGCAGCACCGCGTCCTGCTCGTCTTCGGCGAGCGTCTTCTGCACTTGCGCAATCTTTTCGGCCGGACTGCGGCCGGCGAATTCGAGCGGCTGAAGATAGATCGGTGCGCTCGGCGGTTTCGGCCGGTCCGAGCCCCAAAGCTTGTCGATCGGATTATCCGCGACCGGGTTGAGCCGGATGCCGGCGGCACCAAGCGTCTTGGTAAGCCGATCGATCTCCTTGATCGTGTGCAGCGCCGGGTCGTAGCCCACCGCGTTGCCGCGCACCAGCGTCTCCTTGATCCAACTCGACGGTTTGGCTTGCGGGACCTGCAACACCTCGAAGAGGCTGGTGTCGACCTGCTCCGGCGCTTGAAGAATGTAGCGGCCGTCCACGAACAGCGCCGAGCCCTTGTCGGTGACAATGGCGATGCCGGCGGACCCGGCGAACCCGGTCAGCCAAGCCAGGCGCTCGTCGGCAGGAGGCAGAAATTCGTTCTGGTGCTGATCGCTATGGGGAACGAGGAAGCCCTTCAGTCGCCGGGACTTCAGCTCTCGCAACAATGCCTGGACCCGGTCGCTGCTTGCCGCCGGAGCGCTGGCCTCATCGAAACTCTGATACATGGCCGGATTTGTAAGCCGAAGCGTCGGTCCCGATCAATCAGACAAAATCCTTGCGCTCCGACGCCCGAGCAGCAGGGTCGCCCATCCATCGAGAATGATTCGCTTTTCCAGGACGAAGCCATGGGCGCCATAGCGTGCCTGGATGCCGGGTGCCTGCTCTGCTGTCAGCCCGGACAGGATGATGAATCCGCCCGGCTGAAGGGTCTGGGCCAGCCCCGGCGCCAAATCGTAAAGCGGCCCGGCCAGGATATTGGCGATGATGAGGTCCGGGGAGAGGCGCTGCAGCTTGGGGTGGGCGAGGCCGTCGGCCTGAAGCGCATGCACCTGCTGCGCGACCCCGGCCTTCTCCGCATTGTCGTTGGCGATCCTGACGGCCACGGGATCGTTGTCGGTCGCCACGACGGGCCGGTCGAAGGCGAGTGCGGCGGCGATCGCCAAAATGCCGGTCCCTGTGCCAAGGTCGAGCACGAGGTCGGGGTGCCCGCGCTTGGCGAGCGCGTCGAGCATCAGAAGACAGCCCCGCGTGCTCGCATGATGCGCCGTGCCGAAGGCTTGGTCGGCATCGATCTCGATCGTGAAGAGGTTGCGTACAACCGCGTCCCGATCATGGCTGCCATGGACCAGAAAACGCCCGGCGCGCACCGGACCGCGCTGTCCTTGGCTGAGTGTCACCCAGTCCGTCGGCGGAAGCTCTTCGACGCGAAGCGGCACGACGGGCTCGCTATCAGCGGCCGCCTCGATCAATGCCTCGAGCGCGGTCTTGTCCGGGCGGTTCCCATAAAGCGCCGAGACTTCGTAAGTGCCCGTGCCGAGTTCGAAGAAGCTGACCGAGAGGGCGGACGGATCGTCGACTTCATCGAGGACTTCCGCGATCCGGACTGCGGCCAGTGGCGCCGCTTCCACAGTGGCGCGATAGGTGAGGGAGGCTTTCGTCATTCTCGGTCTCGCGCTCCATCCTTTAATGTGGCCACGGCCTGCCACAGCTCATCCACCGCCGCATCGGTGACGCCGAGTTCGGTGAGATGTTCGCGCACGCCCTTGATGTACGCGTAGCTCGATCCGGCAATGCCTGAGGCCTCCACGATCATCGACGCGCGCGCGTGCAATGAGAGATCCTCGTCGATCAGCCGGGGGCCGCCATAGATATAGGTGAGTGCCCCAACCTCGGTGCCGTCCGGCAGCCTCACGGCAACTTCCGTCGCCTCGCAGGTCTCCCGATGGTTGAGATAAGCCTCGATGTCACTGCGCGCGCCATCGTCAAAGGCGAAGGCCATGCCCCGGCAGGCGCCGGTCCGCGCCAGATTAAGTGTCAATCCTGGCCGCGCATGTGTTCCCCAACGCTCCAGAGACTTCTTATTGAAGACGCGGGCGTGCCCGGGGAGGTCGGCGGGCATGCGCCGCGCGCAAGTATACGCCGTCTCCCAACCGTCCCACATCAACGAGCCATAGCCGAACAGCCACATGGGGTTCGCGTCACACCCGCTCAACGAAGGTGTCGACCACCTTCTTGCGTCCAGCCTTCTCGAAATCGACGGTGAGCTTGTTGCCGTCGATCGAGGCGACGCGGCCATAGCCGAACTTCTGGTGGAAGATGCGTTCGCCGACATCGACACCTGAGCCTTCCGCCGTACTGGCGGCGACCAGTGAGCCTTCGATGGTGAGCGGCTCGCGCCGGGGCCCCGAACTCCCGCCTTGGCGATTGCGTTGGGCGCGCTGCCAGCCCGGCGTCTCGTAGGCGCCGCTCGCGAACAGGGTCTCGGCGTTTTCGAACCGGCTCGGCCCGTAACCGCCCAGGCCCTTGTCCTCGGCGACCTCCACATGGTCGACGGGCAACTCATCAATGAAGCGCGACGGCACCGCCGTTTGCCACATGCCGTGATTGCGCCGGTTCTGCGCGAAGGTGATCTTGGCGCGCTTGCGCGCGCGCGTCAGCCCCACATGGGCCAGCCGCCGCTCTTCTTCGAGGCCCGACCGTCCGGACTCATCGAGGCTGCGCTGATGGGGCAGGAGCCCTTCGTCCCAGCCGGGCAGGAACACGGTGTCGAATTCCAGCCCCTTGGCCGAATGAAGCGTCATCAGGTTGACCCGGTCGGTGCCTTCTTCGGTCGCCGCGTCCATGACGAGCGAGACATGCTCCATGAAGCCCGCGAGCGTGTCGAACTCCTCCATGAAGCGGATCAGCTCCTTCAGGTTCTCCAAGCGCCCTTGCGCCTGTTGGGAGCGGTCCGCCTGCCACATGGCGGTGTAGCCGGATTCATCGAGGATCAGCTCGGCGAGCTCCGTGTGGCGCATCGTGTCGACGAGCGAGCGCCAGCGGTCGAAGGACGCAAGGAGATCGGCAAGCGCCTTGCGCGGCTTCGGCCTCAGTTCCTCGGTCTCGACGATCAGCCTGGCTGCTTGCGTCAGGGGAACGCCGTTTGCTCGGGCGAGTTGGTGCAGCGCCTTCAACGTGGCGTCGCCCAAGCCCCGGCGTGGCGTATTGATGATGCGCTCGAACTTCAGATCGTTCGACGGGTTCAGCGTCACTTCAAAATAGGCCGTCGCGTCGCGGATTTCCTGGCGCTCGTAGAAGCGCGGGCCGCCGATCACGCGGTAGTCGAGGCCGAGCGTGATAAAGCGGTCCTCGAAGGCGCGCATCTGGAAGGACGCGCGCACGAGAACGGCGAACTCGTTGAGCGCATGACCGTCGCGCTGCAGCTGCTCGATGTCCTCGCCGATGACGCGGGCCTCTTCCTCGTCGTCCCAGCAGCCCTCGACCACGACCTTCTCGCCTTCGTCGCCTTCGGTGTGCAGCGTCTTGCCGAGCCGCCCTTGGTTGTGGGCGATGAGGCCGGAGGCAGCCGCGAGGATATGACCCGTCGAGCGGTAATTGCGTTCGAGCCGGATCACCTTGGCGCCGGGGAAGTCGGTCTCGAAGCGCAGGATGTTGTCCACCTCCGCGCCGCGCCAGCCATAGATGGACTGGTCGTCGTCACCGACGCAGCAAATATTACTGGTGCCCTGCGCCAGGAGGCGCAGCCACAGATATTGCGCGACGTTGGAGTCCTGATACTCGTCCACCAGCATGTAGGTGAAGCGATTCTGGAATTTCCCAAGCACGTCCGGGTGCTCCTGGAACAGCCGCAAGTTCTCCAGCAAGAGATCGCCAAAGTCGGCGGCGTTCAGCTCTTTGAGCCGGCGCTGATAGAGCGCGTAGAGATCGCGCCCCTTACCGTTGGCGAAACCGAAAGCTTCGCCGTCCGGCACGCGGGCAGGTGTGAGCCCGCGGTTCTTCCAGCCGTCGATCATGGCGGCGAGCAGTCGCGCCGGCCAACGTTTCTCGTCGATATTCTCCGCCGCGAGCAATTGCTTGAGCAGCCGGATTTGATCGTCGGTATCGAGCACCGTGAAGGACGACTTGAGATCGACCAGCTCCGCGTGTCGACGCAAAATCTTCACCCCAATGGCGTGGAACGTCCCCAGCCACGGCATGCCTTCGACCACGCCGCCTATCAATTCGGCGACCCGTGTCTTCATCTCGCGCGCCGCCCGGTTGGTGAAGGTCACCGCGAGGATCTGGCCGGGCCGGGCGCGGCCCTGGCTCAAGATGTGGCCGATTCGCGTCGTCAGGACGCGCGTTTTGCCGGTCCCCGCGCCGGCCAGCACCAGGAGGGGGCCGTCGAGGCTCTCGACGGCGTCGCGCTGTTCCGGATTCAGCGCCTCCAGATAGTCGGCGGGGCGCCGCCGCATGGCGCGCTGGGACAGGGGCAAGGCTGTAGGCTCGTCCGCCTGGCTCTCGCCCTCGGTGTCCTCGGGGAGGGGGGTCGCCTCGGCGGCGGATGCGCGAATCTTGGACATGAACCAGAATTATAGCACCGGTGCGTCTGGCGGAAGGCAGGGGGGTGGGGAGGATTTACAACACTCACGGAATTGTTTTCCGGAAGACTTGCGGGCCCCCACACAGAGTGGCAAATGAGGCATTGCCGAGGATCAATTATATTTCTGGAGGTCGAAATGCTTCGAGCATTGAAGAAAGGCTTCGTGTTGCTAGGTTTTTCAATCTTGTGGCTCGGGGGACTTCAGCCGGCTGAGGCAGGCTGCGAGTTGGTCAAGGCGACCAACAGCGCCGAGTCGAAGGCCTCGGCGGCGCGGGCTGCGTATCAGAATGCGATCGACACGGCCAATCAGGTCAAGCGCCGGCGTGGCTGGAGCTACGTGACGCTGAGGCCCAGGAAGGTCAAACCCGATCCGTTCTGGAAGGCCGTGCGTCCGGTGGTCACCCCGGACATGCTGCTTAAGCCCGATGTCGTGACGTCGAAGACCTACGCCCAGTGCTGGAAGGGCGTGGTCGTGCCCTATGTGTGCACCGCCGGCGCTGTCGCCTGCGGCAACTAGCCTTCGCATCATACATACCGTCAGACTCCGGCGGGCTTGACGGACGATGCGCGCGGGCGGGCGTGAGGCTCACAAGCCCCCTGATTTTCTGCCGCGACTGCCTATAAACTGGGCGCTATGACGACACTCACGGCAGAGACAAATCCCGCAGACGAAGACAAGGACGCGCTGTTCGCAAAGCTTGCCGCGCGTTTTGGCGACCGCTTCTCGCGGAGCCAAGCCTTGCGCGAGCAACATGCCAACACGCTGACCTGGCTGAAGGTGCAGGCCCCCGACGCGGTGCTCTTCGCCGAGACGACCGAGGAAGTCGCCGAGGCGGTCAAGGCCTGTGCGGCCGCGCGCGTGCCGGTGATCCCTTTCGGCACCGGCACCTCGCTCGAAGGGCACTTGAATGCGCCGCGCGGCGGTCTCTCGCTCGACCTGTCCCGCATGAACGGCATTCTCGCCGTGCACGAGGCCGATCTCGACTGCGTGGTGCAGCCGGGCGTCACACGGAAACAGCTGAACGCGTATTTGCGCGATACGGGCCTGTTCTTCCCGGTCGACCCCGGCGCCGACGCAAGCCTCGGCGGCATGGCGGCGACCCGCGCGTCCGGGACCAACGCGGTGCGCTACGGGACGATGCGCGACCTGGTACTCGGGCTGACGGCGGTTCTCGCCGACGGCCGCATCGTCACGGCCGGGGGACGGGCACGAAAATCGTCCGCCGGGTACGACCTCACGCGGCTGCTCATCGGATCGGAAGGCACGCTCGGCGTCATCACCCAGCTGACGCTGAAATTATTCGGCATCCCCGAAACCATTCTTTCGGGCGTGGGCACCTTTCAATCGCTGGAGGGCGCGTGCAATGCGACCATCGCCGCGCTGCAGATGGGGCTGCCGCTCGCGCGGATCGAACTCCTCGACGAAGTGCAGATCAGAGGCTGCAACGCCTATTCGCATCTCACTTTGCCTGAAAGCCCGACGCTGTTCCTGGAGTTCCATGGCACGGAGGCCGGCACCCGTGAGCAGGTGGAGATGTTTGCAGGCATCGCCAAAGGGGAAGGGGGCGGTGAACTCCACTGGGCTGAGCGCCAGGAGGACCGCAACGCGCTTTGGCAAGCCCGCCATGACGCGTACTGGGCGGCGCGAGGACTGAAGCCGGGCACCGATCTCATCGCCACGGATGTTTGCGTGCCCATTTCCGCGCTCGCCGCCTGTGTTGCGGAAACGAAGCAGGATATTGAGAGGCTGGGGCTGCTGGCCCCCATCGTGGGCCATGTGGGCGACGGGAATTTCCATGTAATGCCCTTGATCGATCCGGCCGACGAGAGTGAGCGTGCCCGGGTCCAGGAGTTTCTCGACCACCTGGTGGAGCGGGCGCTTCGATTCGAGGGCACCTGCTCGGGCGAGCATGGGATCGGCCAAGGGAAGATCGGCTATTTGGCGGCGGAACACGGCCTTGGCGTGGACGTGATGATTGCCATAAAAAAGGCGCTCGATCCGTTGAATATCCTCAATCCTGGCAAGATTTTTGCGTTACGATAGAGGCGTTAAGGGTGCTTCGGGGGCGCCAGACGCGGCTAACACCTTTGTCGTTTTTTCGTGGGATCATGCGCCTGCTACCGAGCCTTAGGCAGAGACATCGGTGAACTCGCTTCTGCTCACACTCACGGCGTTGTTCATTCTGGTGCTGAGCGCGCTCTTCGCTGCGCCGCTCTTCATCGATTGGAACGACTACCGGCCGGCCTTTGAAGAACAGGCGGGCAAGCTGCTTGGCCGTGACGTCAAGGTCGACGGCCAGGTGCATCTCATCCTGCTTCCAGCGCCCGAGCTCAAATTCGACGACGTCAAGGTGGCGGACCAGAACGGCAGCTTGGAGCGCCCGTTCCTGGAGGCGAAGTCGCTGGAGGCGAAGCTCGATGTCGGTACGCTCCTGACGGGCGCCGTCGAGGCGCACCACCTCACCATTGTCGATCCGACCTTGCGACTTGAGGTCAACGAGGACGGAACCGGCAATTGGGGCGATGTCGGCAGGCCCGGCGTGCCCGCGCCATTCGCGCCTAAGGATGTGCTGCTCGACTCCGTGCAGGTCAGCGGCGGCACCGTCGAGATTCTCAAGGACGGCGTTCAGAAATTCGTCTTCGACAATATCGACGGCGAAGCCAGCGCCGCGTCCTTGTCGGGCCCGTACAAGGTGTCCGCCGAATACGACTTCGACGACCGCCGCCAGCGTTTGCGGTTTTCGACGGGGGTCATGGACGCCGGTCAGTTCCGCCTCAAGGCGGCCTTGCGCGATCCCGACCGTTCGACGACCTACCGGATCGACGGCCAAGTGACGGGGCTTGGCGGCAAGCCGGCCTATGACGGCAGCATTTTGATGCGGATGACCGACCCGCAGGCCGTTTTCGCGGCGCAGAAGCCCGAGGCGCAACCCGGTGATCCGGCTGAGACGCCCACGCCAAGCGGTCCGCGCGATACGGCGTCCTTCGTCGAACTGAAAGGCGCATTAAAAGCGTCGCCGGACAGGGCCGAGTTGCCAGAGTTCGATCTCACCATTCACGCCAATGGCCGCCCGCAGATCCTGAAGGGCAATCTCGCCGTCGAGTTCGGTGAGCCGTCCAAGACGGTAGGCCAACTCGCCGCCCGTTGGATCGATCTCGATACTCTGTTCGGCACTCCGACCGACGAGAAGCGGCCATCGCCCGCTGCCGTGCTGTACATGTTTGCCGAGTGGCTCTTGGACGAAGCCCAGCGCAGCGGCGAAAGCAAGCTCACCGTCGACATCGAGCAGGCCGGGCTTGGCGGCGACCTCGTTGGCGATCTTCAAATGAAGCTGCAGAGCCGCGATGGCGCCGTCACCATCGAGACGCTGAAGGCGGTCCTGCCCGGCGACAACCGCGTCGCGGTCTCCGGCAAGCTCAGCCAAGGTGATTTTGGTGCGCTCTTCTCAGGGCCGGTCGAGGTCGACGGGTCGGGCTTGCGCGCACTGACACGGTGGGCGGCCGGCGATCGCACCGTGTCGGGGCGCACCTCTATTGGAGAGTTTTCGCTCTCGGCTGTCGCCACCGTCGGCGATGGGGAGCTCAAGCTTGCCGACGCGCTTGGCGAAGTGAGCGGCACGAAGTTCCGTGGCCGGCTCAACTACCAGGCGGGCGACAAAAACCTAATCGAAGTGAACCTCGACAGCGATCGCATGGATCTGCGGGAGATGCTGGGCGACGGTCCAATTTGGAGCGCCTGGCTGTCGCCGGACGGCGGCAATGATGCCGCGCCGCAAAGCGGAGGCGGTAACCTTCTGACGCAGCTGCGCGACGATGACGTGCGCGCCACGCTTCAGGTCGGCGAACTCCTTCTGCCGAATATTCCACCCGGCAAGCTCGACGCGAAGCTGACCCTGGCTGGCGGGACCCTGGACGTGGAGGCTTTGGATTTTCTGGCCCCCGGCGCCATCACCCTCAACGGCAAGGGCAGGATCGAAAACGTGGCAGACGCCCCGCAAGGACGCGTGGACGTGACGTTGCAGGCTGAGACAACCGAAAGCGTGCGCGTCCTGTCCGAGCTATTCGGATTCTCCGAGGATGTCAGCGGCTCTAAGCAGCTCTCGGCGCTGGTGCCGCTCGATGTGCAAGCCGGTCTCGTGGCCGCGCGCAACGAGACGGCGACCAAGGCTTCGCTGGAGTTGAGCGGCAAGATCGGCGGCTCCGACATCGGTCTTAACGCGCACGCCACGGGAAGCCCGGCGAAGCTCGCGGACGCGGAGATCGATATCGCCGGCAGTGTCACAGGTGACCGGCCGCAAGCCTTGCTTGCGCTGTTGTTTCCGCAATTGCCCCAAGACAGGCTTTCGGCGGCCGCCGGCACGGAAGGCACGCTGTCCGTGGAAGTGGCGGGCGTGCCGAGCAGTAAGCTCACCGGCAAGGCGTCGCTCGTAACCCGCGCCATGCAACTGGCCGTCGAGGGCCAAGGCGCGCTGACGGACGATGGCGTGACGCTGAATGGCTTCGGTTCGATTGCCACGGAAGATGCGAGCCTGGCCATTCCGCTCTTTGGTCTCGATGCACCGCCCAGCGCGACGGGTGTGCCGCTCACCGTGAGCGCCAACATCGCCAAGGACGGGGACGAGATCGAGCTCGAGCAGGTCAAGGCCAGAATCGGCGGAGACGCCGTTGAAGGCAACGCGCGGTTCGAGCGCGACGGGGCCAAGACGACATTCAAAATTGCCGCGAACGCAGACCGTGTGTCGCTTCCGGCGGTGCTCGGGATCCTCGTGGCCTGGGAGCGCTCGTCGGAGACCGAAGAGATGCTCGGCACCATCAGCGCCGACACGGCGGAGGTCTGGCCTGCGCGCGGGTTCGCGCTCGACATCATCGACCAGGCGCAAGGCGACGTCACGCTGAACGCCAAGACGCTCATGCTTGGCACGCCCTTCGAGGTCAAGGGCGCCACGCTCAATGCGCGCGTCGATGACGATGGGATTGCCGTCACCGGCTTGGATGGCCAGCTATTCGATGGCGCTTTTGCCGCCTCCGGCACGTTGTCGCCGCGCGGCAACGGCGCGGCGCTCACGGCGCAAGCCAAACTGCAAGGCGCTAGCCTCGAAGAGCTGTCGCAAGGCGTTGCCGGCAAGAAACTCGCCGAAGGTCCGTTCGATCTCGGCTTTGGCGTCGAAGGGGAGGGCCTCAGCCCGCCCGGCATCGTCGCCGGGTTGAGCGGAGACGGCAGTCTGTCCCTTAGAGCGGGCAAGCTCTTCGCGCTTGAGTCGGGGCCCTTGCGCCAAATTGCAGCCAAAGCGGCGAAGACCGAAATCAAAGCCACCAAGGCCGAGATCGACGCGGACACCAAGAAGATCCGCGACACGCTTCCAAAAGGAACGTACGCGTACGCACCTGTGAACATTGCGCTAGAGGTGGAGAACGGCACCTTACGCCTTGTGCCTGCGACGCTTGCAGGGAAGGGCGCTGACACCGGCCTCACCGCTCATGTGGAGCTTGCAAGTCTCGATCTCGACAGTGAGTGGAAAGTGAAACTGACCGGCGCGGACAACAAGGATGTGCCGCCGGTGACCATGGCGCTCGCCGGTCCGCTCGATCAAACGGACAGCATCACGCCTGTGATCGATACGGCGGCCATCGAGAGCTATCTGACGATCCGGCGGCTGAAAGAGGATGTCGAGCGCTTGGAGACGCTGGACGTGACGGGGCAGTCTGCGTCCGATGCCGAGGCGAAGCGCGCTGCGGCGGAAAAGGCCGCGGCCGAAGCCAAAGCCGCCGCCGAAGCAAAGGCCGCAGCGGAGCGCGCCGCGCGCGAACAGGCCGAAGCCGAAGCTGCACAAAAGGCGAAAGAGGCCGAGGAACAGGCGGCCCGGGAACGGGCTGCCGCAGAAGCCAAAGCCGCCGCCGAAGCAAAGGCTGCTGCCGAAGCGAAAGCTGCCGCCGAGGCAAAAGCCGCGGAAGAGCAGGCTGCGCGCGAACGGGCCGAGGCCGAAGCCGCACGAGAAGCCAAATTGGCCGCAGAGAAGGCGGCAGCAGAGAAGGCAGCCAAGGAGCGCGCCGCCGCCGAGGCACAAGCTGCAGCGGAAGCCAAAGCCGCCGCACAGGCAAAGGCAAAGGCTGAAGCAGAGGCTGCACGAAAAGCGAAGGTTGCGGCGGAGAAGGCGGCCAAGGAGCGCGCCGCCGCTGAGGCAAAAGCCGCAGCGGAAGCCAAAGCGGCTGCAGAAGCCAAGGCCGCCGCGCAGGCAAAGGCGAAAGCTGAAGCAGAAGCCACACGGAAAGCCAAAGCTGCGGCGGAGAAGGCCGCCAAGGAGCGGGCCGCGGCAGAGGCACAAGCTGCCGCCGATGCCAAAGCCGCCGCCGCGGCAAAGGCTGCGGCGGAGAAGTCAGCGAAAGAGCGTGCCGCTGCGGAGGCAAAAGCTGCTGCGGACCGTGCCGCCCGCGCGCGCATCGAAGCGGAGGCTAAGGCCGCTGCGGAAGCCAACGCTGCGGCAACGGTGCCGAGCGCGATTTTGCCGTCCGAATTGCCGTCCAGCGATGCGGCAACGGATCCGATCGCGGAGGTTCTCTCAGGCGAAGCAGGTCCAGAGGGCGTGGACGCGGTGGAAGGGGAGACAGCCGAAGAGCCCGCGCGACGGCGCTACCGCCGCAAGAGGGAAGCGCCCGACGCCTGGAAGAAGAACTACCCCATTTTCGGTGGCCGCTAGAGCGCATCGTCTTTCGTCTGCGCGCGTTCCAGGACATAGAGTCTGATCGCGGCGGAAAGGCTCTCCGCTTCGCTTGTCCCGCTACGCGCTTTGTCGATTTCGCCGACAAGCTCCGCGATTGATTTGCCCTGTTGCTTGGCAAGCGCTGCGAGCGCGGTCCAAAACGGCTCCTCCAAGGACACGCTGGTGCGGTGTCTGGCGATCGTCAGCGAGCGCTTGTTGCGGGCCTTTGTCATCAACGGCGTGATCGTCACTCCTTGGGCGCGACCATCTCCTGAGGCTTCACCAGGCGGTCGAAGTCCTCCTCACTCACATGGCCGAGCCGCACCGCTTCCTCGCGGAGCGTTGTGCCGCGTTTATGCGCCTGCTTGGCGATCTCGCTCGCCTTGTCGTAGCCGATATGCGGGGCGAGCGCGGTGACCAGCATCAATGAGCGTTCCAAGTGTTCCTTGATCCGCTCACGATTGGCTTCGATCCCTGCAACGCAGTTTTTGGTGAAGCTGTCGGCCACGTCGCCCAAGAGCCGGATCGATTGGAGAAGCGCGTAGGCCAGCACCGGCTTGAACACGTTGAGTTCCAAATGCCCCTGGGTTCCGGCAAAGCCGACCGTTGTCTGGTTGCCCATGACTTGCGCGCAGACCATGGTCACGGCCTCGCACTGCGTGGGGTTCACCTTGCCCGGCATGATCGACGAGCCGGGCTCGTTCTCCGGAAGCAAGAGTTCGCCGAAGCCGGAGCGCGGTCCGGAGCCGAGCAGGCGAATGTCGTTGGCGATCTTGAACATCGACGCCGCCACCGTGGCCAGCGCGCCATGGGCGAAGACGAAGGCGTCATGCCCGGCCAGCGCCTCGAATTTGTTCTCCGCGCTGATGAAGGGGAGCTTCGTCAGATCCGCGATCTTGGCCGCGAAGAGATCGGCAAAGCGCGGATGTGAATTGAGCCCGGTGCCCACGGCGGTGCCGCCCTGGGCGAGTTCGTACAGCCCGGGCAGCGTCATCTTCGTCCGCTCGATGCCGTTGCTAACCTGCGCCGCATAGCCGCCGAATTCTTGCCCCAGGGTCAAGGGGGTCGCGTCCTGCATATGGGTGCGCCCAATCTTGAGCACGTCCTGGAACGCCTCGGCCTTGTCTTTCAGGGCCTGGAAGAGGCGGGACATCGCGGGATTGAGCCGGTAAGCGATCTCCTCGGCCGCCGCGATGTGCATTGCCGTCGGAAATGTATCGTTCGAGGACTGGCCAAGGTTGACGTGATCGTTGGGGTGAACCGGCGACTTGCTGCCGATCTTTCCGCCCAAGATCTCGCTGGCGCGGTTCGCGATCACCTCGTTCAGGTTCATATTGGTCTGGGTGCCGGACCCGGTCTGCCAAACCACCAAAGGAAAATGGCCATCGAACTTCCCGTCCACGATCTCGTCTGCCGCCGTGGCGATCGCCTCGGCCAGGGTCTTGTCGAGACGCCCGAGCTCCAGATTGGTCAGTGCCGCCGACTTTTTCACCAGGGCCATGGCGCGGATCAGGGGGGCGGGCATGTGCTCATCGCCGATCTTGAAGTTTTGCCGCGAGCGTTCGGTCTGGGCGCCCCAATAGCGGTCGCCCGGGACCTTGATCGGGCCGAAAGCGTCCGATTCTGTACGAGGTGCGGCGGAGGACTGGGGGCCGTCAGCTAGAGGCATGGTCGCAATTCCCTTTTTGGCAGTCTTGGTATTCTGGCAGCCCGTGTGCCTGGCGGCGGTCGCCGATTGGCTATCGGGGGTCTGGGGCCTAGGCTATAACATCGCGCGAGAGGGTGAGAGAACCGGACTCGTCGCGATCTTTTTTGGGGCTTTTGTCCTCGGAGCGTCCAAGCTGCCTGCGGGGGGCGTTGCTGGGAGGCCAGGCGAGGAAGGCGAGTGACGGCAGCATCGAGTCATATTTCATTGCCGGTTCCGCGCGCGGCCGACGCATCGGTGGACGTTGCGCGGCTTGCTGCGCTTCTCGTGTGCATCATCGGCGAGGTGGTTCTGGCCATGTGGCTGGAGATCATCCCGAGCGATGTCATGCCCAGCCTTGTCGGGATGACGCCCACGGCCGCGCTCGGCGTGATTGTCGCTGCCCTCGGACTGTTGTGTCTCACGCTTCGGCGCTTGCGGCCGGTCGCCCGTCTCATCGGCCTGTTTCTCGTCCTCATGGGCCTGCTCATCTTCAGCCAGGACTTGATCGGCTACCGGCTGGGGATAGACGAAGCCCTTGTGCCACCCGGCGACGCCCCAAAGCAATTGACCCGCACGGCGCCGGGCGTCACGGGCTCGCTGATCCTCTTCGGGCTTGGGCTCCTCTATGCCAAGCGCCGGCCGACGCTGTCTCTGTTCAGTCAGATCGTCGCCCTGGCCATGCTGGTGCAGGTCCTCATCGTGGTCGCAGGCCAAGCCTATGGCGTCATGCCGCAGGACGACTCCTTCCCGTTCATGAGGCTGTCGGCCTATGGCGCGATCAGCGCGGCGCTGCTCGCTTTCGGTTTGATCGCCGCCTCGCCGGAGCACGGCATTGCCTCCGCGATCATCGAGCCGTCGCCTGCGGGCGAGATGCTGCGCCGCCTCTTGCCCGGCATTCTCGTGGTGCCGTTGATCATTGGCTGGTTCGCGCGCCAAGCCGAGGTGCAGTCGCTCTACGACAGTGCGGCGACGCTCACCATCTTCGCGGTGGCGAACATCGTTGTGCTCGCTCTGTTCGCCTGGGCCACGATCGGAGCTGTCCGGCGGGCCGACGGCGATCGCCAAGTGGCGCTGGTGGATTTGCGCGGCCAACGCGAATGGCTGTCCACGACGCTCGGATCGATTGGCGACGGCGTCATCGCCTGCGATCCGAACGGCAGCGTGCTTCTGCTCAACAAGATCGCTCAGGAGTTGACCGGGTGGACGGCGGCGGAAGCGCGCGGGCGCCCCATCTGGGAGGTCTTCCGGGTGGTTGACGAAGTCACGCGCAAGCCTGTCGACGACCCGGCGCTCAAAGCGCTGCGCGAGCGCGCGGTCGCGAGACTGGAGTCAGGCGCGCTTCTGCTCACGCGTGACGGCAAGGAACTGCCGGTGGAGCACAGCGGTGCGCCCATCGTCGGGCAAGACGGGACGTTGGCCGGCGCCGTGCTCGTGTTCCGCGACGTGACCGAGCGCCGGCGCACCGCGCAGCGGCAGACCATGCTGGTCGGCGAGCTCAACCATCGCGTCAAGAACGCGCTCGCCATCGTGCAGTCCTTGGTGCAGGCAAGCTTGCGCCAAGCTACGACCAAACCGGCGCAAGTGATGGCGCAGACGCTTGCCGAGCGGTTGCAGGCCTTGCATCGGGCGCACGATCTTCTGCTCGAGTCCCAGTGGTCGGGCGCGAGCCTCAAGGCGATGGTCGAACGGGAGCTCGATCCTTACCGCCGCGACGGCGGACCGAAGATCGTCATCAAGGGGCCGGACATATTGCTGCCGCCGCAATGCACGTCGATCCTCGCCATGACGCTCCACGAGCTTGCCACCAACGCCGTGAAGTATGGCGCGCTATCGCAGAACACCGGTCAGCTCGGCGTGACCTGGAAGAAGGCCCGCGGCAACCGGCTTCTCCTTGCCTGGGAAGAACGCGGCGCGCCGTCCGTTCCGCAGAGGCGCAAGCGGACTGGCTTCGGCACGCAGCTCATCGACAAGGGCATTCGCCACAATCTTGGTGGAGAAACCAAGCTCGAGTTTAGGCAGGCGGGGCTTTATGTGGAATTGAACGTGCCGCTCACGCCATCGAACGAACCGCGGGCGGCGAAGCCGGCCGTGCAGGCGCCGGCGGCCTAGTCGAGGACGCTGATTTCCTCATTGGCATGGCGCAGGCGTTCGCAGAATTCCCGCGTCAAATTGCTCAGAATTGTGATCATGACGTTCGGGTGCTCCTCGGACAGCTCGTGAAGTTCCTCGACCCCGAGGCCGTAGCAAATCACCTTCTCATTGGCGACGATATCCGCGGAGCGCGTTCCGCCGTCGAGCAGCGCCATCTCCCCGAATGTGAGCCCGGGCCCGATCGATGCCACGCGCTTACGCCGTTCGCTGTTGCCATGAACCTTGATCTCAACACTCACCGTGCCGCGTGCCAGGACGAAGAATAGCTTGGCGGGATCGCCTTCACGCATGATCACGTCTCCCTTGTCGAAGACAAGTGGCCTTACGACGGATTCCACGAGACGGCATTCGTCCTGGGTGAGCCCCTTGAACAGGTTGATCTGCGAGAGCGAGAACTTGGTGCCGAAGTCCGAACCCGCGACTGCCAAGAGCTGGTCCTCGCACCATTCGACTGCAGTGTCTGCGTCGCGGAACCGTCGCAGATTGTGACCTTCCTCGCTTTCGGCCAGCGCGCGCGTCAGCCGGTCCAGCGGCCCATCATCGGTGATCGACGCAAAAACCAGGGTCGTATCGCTCTGCGCCATGGCGCGCACGGCACGCACGATGAGCTTGCACGCAGACGCATCGGCGAGATGAACGCGCTTGAAGTCAACGACTACATAGTCGGAGTCCGAGGCCAGCTGAGACATTTTGCGAAGCAGCTGCTCGGTAGAGCCAAAGAACAGCGCGCCTTGCGCCTCGAGGACTGCGACCTTCCGGCCTTTCTCGGCGAGGACCGTGCGCTCCTCAAGTGTGCGCAGGCGGTTTGAGCGGACGACGTTTGCCCGGTAATCACGCCTTATGACGGTGCGCACATTGGTGCGATTGTTGAAGGCGTGAAGTTGGAAATCGTTGGAAATCGCGTGGCATACGCGGATGCCGCGAATGCTGTTGCCCTGCTTGTCTATGGGTGGCGCGTAGACACAAATGCCGATCTGGCCTGGGATGACCGCGATGATGCAGCCTGAAACGCCGCTCTTGGCGGGCATGCCGACATCGTAGGCCCACTCGCCGGCATAGTCGTACATGCCGCAGGAGTTCATCACGGTCAGGATATCGCGCACATATTGGGTGTCGTAGATACTCTGATCGGTGATGGGATTTGTGCCGTCATTCGCGAGTGTCGCGGCCATGACGGCAAGGTCGGTGGCGGTAACGTTGAGCGAGCATTGGCGAAAGTACAGATCGAGGACGTCGCTCGGGTCATGTTCAATCATCGCCGTGTTGAGCATCATGTAGGCGATGGCACGATTGCGGTGCCCGGTGGCGAGCTCCGAAGCAAAAACGTCCTCGTCGATGTCCAGCTTGCGTCCCGCGAGGCTTGAGAACAACTCGAGCATGTTCGCGACGCGCGCATTCTGCGTGTCGCCCTGCATCATCTCGGCAATGGCGATCGCGCCGGCATTCACCATCGGGTTGAAAGGGCGATTGGCGACCTCGTCCAGCACGATCGAGTTGAAGGCCTCGCCGGTCGGCTCCACGCCGACTTGTCGGAGCACGTGCGCGCGGCCGTAATGCTGGAGCGCGTAGCCGTACATGAAGGGCTTGGAGACGGACTGGATGGTGAAGGGGACATCCATGTCGCCCGCCCCATAGACCTGTCCGTCCACCGTGGCGATGGCGATGCCCAAAAGGTCAGGATCGACCTTGCCGAGTTCGGGAATGTAGTCCGCCGGCGCGCCACCTTCGATCCGCGACGCCCGCGCGTGAAGATCGGCGAGATACTCCTCGATCGGAGCAAGAGCTGTGCACCGGGCCGAGGCCGCGTCGGAAATCGCGTCCATCCTGTCTAGCGTCCCCCAAAGGTCCAAGTCGCGTGGGGTACTTTAGGCAGAATCCGTGCCAGACCCAAAGACTGGATATGCGCCCCTGACCGCGAAACGGCTCGAACACATTGCCTGAAATTTGGGCAGGACGCCTTGGGGAGAGCAGTTACTTTTTACGGAAGCTGTCGAGCTGCACCACTTCGGCCGGCGGCCGCGACATGACCACTTCGACGCTATCCCCATCGCCGGACTCCTCCGGAGCCGAATCCGAGTTGTTGGCCTCTTCAGGCCGGTCGCCCACGAGGTCGGGGAGGGCGGACGCCATATGCTGCCGTGCCGAGTCGTTGGCCGCGCCGGGTTTGCCGAATTGGAGCCCGAACTGCGCCGACGGGTCGTAGAACGCCTTCACCGCGCTGAACGGCACCACGAGACGTTCGGGCACGTTGGAGAAGGACAGCTTCACCTCGAAGCGTTCGTCCGTCACTTCCAGGTCCCAGAACTGGTACTGGAGGACAACGGTCATCTCCTCCGGATACTGCTCCTTCAGGCGCTTGGAGACGGACACGCCGTCCGCACACGTGTCGAAGGCGATATAGAGGTGATGTTCGCCCGGAAGACCGTCGCGCTTGACCTGAGTCAAGACGTCACGAACCACGCCGCGAAGCGCGTCCTGTGTCAGTAGGTCGTATCTAATTTCTTCGTCTGCCATAGATGGCGTCGCTCCAGATTACGCGACGTGAGGCAGGACACCCCGTCAAGTCAAGTGGAGGGCTTCTGTTGCCCGGTGCCCTCCGAAACCGCGCCTAACCCCTGCGAGGAGGCTAGGACTTAATTTAGGCTATCGCGCTGACTACGCAGCGAGACGTGCCTCCGCATAGTTGTCATTGGCAACTATTTGGTTTGGCCCGATAACGGCGGATACCATGCCGAGCGAAAGTACGACCTTTACACCCTCGTCGAGCCTATTTCGCCCCCGCCACGTTTCAGTCTGCATCGCACCGCCTCATCTTAAGAGGAACTGAAACCTGGTGGAGGCGCCGGGTACCGCCCCCGGGTCCGAATGGCTTATTACGTCGCCCGTTTATCGCCATAGCCAGCTTGCGCCAGCACCTCGAATATAGGCCTCCGGAGCGGCAAAAAAAAGATTGTTGATTGAAAACCCCCAGCCAAAAGGCCGCGAATCGGCTGGGCGCCCAGAGGCTTGCCTAAGTCAGGGGCAAATGGTGCCCCGGAAAGGCTAAGGCGCGCACGTTCATGGCCCGCATGTCGCCGAGGACAACTGTCAGAATACGCATTGAATGCGCCTGTCCCAGGGTCTATCGACAACGGAGCGGGACGGGCCGAGTCTCACTCGGGGCCCACCCGCAGAGTTAAGATTGGCTCCTTCGAATCACATGGGACCACGTTGCGCCAATATCTCGACCTTCTGGCCCGCATTCGGAATGAGGGCTTGCGCAAAGAGGACCGCACCGGCACGGGCACGCTGAGCCTTTTCGGGGCGCAGATGCGATTCGATCTGAGCGACGGCTTTCCGCTCGTGACCACCAAGAAGCTGCACGTGAAGTCGGTCGTGCATGAGCTGCTTTGGTTCCTGCAAGGCTCGACGAATATCCGCTACCTCAAGGAGCATGGCGTCAGCATTTGGGATGAGTGGGCGGACGAGACAGGCGAGCTCGGACCCGTCTACGGACGCCAATGGCGGTCATGGCCGACGGCCTCGGGCGAGACCGTGGACCAGATTTCGGCTTTGGTCGAAGGCCTCAAACGCGACCCCGATTCGCGCCGGCACATCGTCAGCGCTTGGAACGTGGGCGAGATTCCCAAAATGGCCCTGCCGCCGTGCCACTGCCTGTTCCAATTCTATATTGGCCAGGGACGCCTATCCTGTCAGCTTTACCAACGTTCCGCCGATGTGTTCCTTGGCGTGCCCTTCAACATTGCCTCTTATTCGCTGCTCACGATGATGGTGGCGCAGGTGACCGGGCTGGAGCCGGGCGAGTTCGTGCACACCTTTGGCGACGTCCATCTTTATTCGAACCACATCGAGCAGGCGGACGAGCAGTTGTCGCGTAGCCCCCGCGCGTTGCCGTGCATGGAGATAAATCCCGAGGTTAGGTCGCTGTTCGACTTCGCCTATGAGGATTTCGAGCTGATCGGCTACGATCCGCACCCGGCGATCCGTGCCGAGGTGGCGGTGTGAGCGAACAGGCCTTGCCGCAAGATCCTGTCATCGCGCTGGTCGTGGCCATGGGCGAGAACCGCGCCATCGGGCGCGGCGGCGAGTTGCCGTGGCACTTGCGCTCCGACATGAAGTTCTTCCGCAAGGTGACCATGGGCAATCCCGTAATCATGGGCCGCCGCACGTTCAACTCGCTGCCGCGGGTCCTCGACGGACGCCTCAACATCGTGCTGAGCCGCAATGACGGCTTCGCGGTGCCGGAAGGGGTGGTTCTCGCGCGGAGCCTGAAAGAGGGGCTTGAGGTCGCCCGGGGCGCCTGCGCGGAAACCGGCGCGGAGGAGATCGCGGTCATCGGCGGAGAAAACATCTTCCGCGAGGTCTTGCCGCTCGTGGGCCGCATCTATCTGACGGAGGTGCATGCCTCTCCGGAGGCCGATACCTGGTTTCCGGAACTCGATAAGACCGCGTGGCGCGAAGTGTTCCGGGAAGCGCATGAGGCCGGCCCCAAGGACGACCACGACTTCAGTATTGTGGTTTTGGAGCGGATCGTGGGGTCTTAACCCTGCCCGAGCCCGGATTGCGCCCCTTTGGTGAAACGCCTATAACCCCCGGGACTCTTGTCGCGGTTCCGCCATTTTGGTGCGCCTAATCTTCCCTGCGATTGGCGCGCTGCTAAGGGCTCAGGACACGCGCGGCCCCCACACTAAATCGGGACGATATATAATATGCCTTGGAGCAATCAGAGCGGCGGCGGCGGCAATGGCGGACCTTGGGGTCCGCGGCCCGGCGGCCCTGGCGGCGGTCAGCAGCCAGACCTTGAAGAGATTTTGCGCAAGAGCCAGGACCGGCTCCGCCAAGCGATGCCCGGCGGCGGCATGGGTGGTTGGCTTGCCGGCGTGCTCGGGCTGCTCTTGGTTCTGGTGATCGGCATCTTTGCCTTCACCGTGCGCGTCAATACCGACGAGGTCGGCATCGTCCTGCGCTTTGGCGAGTATGTGCGCCAGCTGCAGCCTGGCCTTCACTTCCGCCTGCCGTACCCGATCGAAGAGGTGGAACTGCCCAAGTTCACGCGGATCAACCGCATCGAGATCGGCATGCGCGGGTCCTCGGACCGCGGATCGACGCGCTCCGTGCGCGACGTGCCCGAAGAGAGCCTGATGCTG
>NZ_JBFFQD010000009.1:0-68621 GCF_041573655.1 Methyloceanibacter sp. | reverse complement strand
GGCGATGTAAGGCGGCAACGGCATGGCGCCTTGCGCATCGATGGCGTCGTGAAGCGCCGGTCCGCTCAGATCGAAACGAAGCGTCACTTCGCCGTCCTCGCCCCGCCCCTCGACGGTGGCGTCCAGCGCGTCCAAAAGACATGCATTGCCGTCCCCGCCGAACTGGATGCGGTCGCCCGGCTCCAATCGCTTCGCCGGCCGCGCCAGTGCCAGCCAACGTTGCCCATCGAGGCGTTCGGTCAGGTTGACTGAGATCTGCGCCACGGCCTCTCCACGCACGCGGGTGCCCTTCAGCGCCGCTGGGATCACGCGTGTATCGTTAAATACCAGCACATCGCCGGGCGACAGCAGCGTGGGCAAGTCGGTGACCGTGCGATCGGAACGCCCGCCGCGAGCGCCGGGCCTGACCACCAAAAGCCGCGCCGCGTCGCGCGGATGCACCGGGCGAAGAGCGATCAACGCCTCGGGTAAATCAAAGTCGAAGAGATCTGTGCGCAATGGAGACCTAAAGCACCCGCACCATGAGCGCGCCGACCAGGACGAGAATGGCCCCGCTCACGCGGCCCAGGCTCAGCTCCCGCACCGTCAGCTCGAACATGCCGAAGCGGTCCAGAAAAAGCGCTGTGAACAGTTGCCCGGCGATGCCAAGCGCCATGATGGCGGCAATGCCAATCTTGGGCGCGAGCATGAGGTTGACCGTGACATAGATTGCACCCAGCAGGCCCCCGCCAAGTAGCATATAGAGCGGCATGGTCTGCAACGCGCCGAGATTGGTGCTGCCGCGCGCGAACAGAAGCGCCAGCGCAAGAAGCATGATCGTGCCGACGACGAACGACATGGTTGCGGCGGAAATGGGATGCCCAAGCCGCGTCGCGACCTCGGCGTTGATGGGCGCCTGCAAAGCGATCATCCCACCGGCCACAAGCGCAACCAGCGTGAACAGAAGACCTGGCACCCACATGGGCATTCCCCTTTGTTGCATGATCAGCCTTTAGGCATCCGCCGCGATCTTCGCCGACACGATCTTGTCGGGGTTGGACGGCGGCTCGCCGCGATTGATCTGATCGACATTCTCCATGCCTTCGACCACGCGGCCCCAGACCGTGTATTTGCGGTCGAGAAAACTCGCGTCGTCGAAGCAGATGAAGAACTGGCTGTCCGCGGAGTCCGGCGATTGCGCGCGCGCCATGGATACCGCGCCGCGGGTGTGCGGCTCAGCGTTGAATTCAGCGCTGAGCTTCTGCCCGGATCCGCCCGTGCCCGTGCCGGTCGGATCGCCGGTCTGGGCCATGAAGCCCTCGATCACGCGATGGAACGGCACGCCGTCATAGAAGCCCTGACGTGCCAGCTCCTTGATGCGTGCCACATGGCCCGGCGCAAGGTCTGGCCGCATCTCGACCACGACGTTGCCCTTGCTCGTCTCCAGGATGAGTGTGTCTTCCGGATTTGCCACGATGCCTCCTTGGTTGGCGGATTTCGGTTACTGCTCGATGGTGGCCTTCTTGATGTAGTCGAGCTTTGGAAACTGGGTGATCAGATAGGCGTTGCCTTGCTGCTGAACGAGCCCCTGGTTTGGACCGCGGCCGCGCGGCGCGCCTTCGCCGTAGCCCTTAAAGAACGCGTCGACCACATCCATGCCGGAGACGACTTTGCCGAACGGCGAGAAACCCTGGCCATCGAGACCGGCATTGTCGCCGAAGTTGATGAACACCTGCGTAGTGCGCGTGTTGGGCCCGGCGGTGGCAAACGTCACCGTGCCGCGCGTATTGCTCTGCTTCACCTGATCGTCGGGAATGCGCGCTTCGCGCCACACGGCCGACAGGTCCGGATTGCCGCTGATGCCGAACTGCACCATGAAGCCGTCGATGACGCGGAAGAAGCGCGCGTCGTTGTAGAAGCCGCTCTTCACCAGGTTGTAGAACCGGTCGGCACCGTTGGGCGCCCACTCGCGGTGCACTTCGATGACGAACGTGCCTTTCGACGTGTCGAACTTCGCTTTGTAGACATTCGGCGCCTTCTCGTTGAGCGAGGCCGGATTGCCGAGATTGGCGGCGCTGGCGGGAACTGTTGCGCTGAACGCGGTGAACAGCAAAGCAGCGGTGAAAAGGACTGTAGCCCTGATAGTCATGAGGTCTCCTCGCGGGGGTTGTTTAAGTGTTGAATTTCTTCTGAAGCGTTGAAGCGACGATGGGCGGGACGAAGGTCGAAACATCGCCACCCATTGCGGCGATCTGACGAACCAAGCTTGCCGCGATATGGCGTGTGCCGGGCGATGAGGCAAGGAACACGGTCTCGATATCCGGCGCGAGCGAAGCGTTCATGCCCGCCATCTGCATCTCATAGTCGAAATCGCCGGAGTCCCTCAGGCCGCGAATGACGATTGCGGCGTCTGCGCTCCTCGCCGCATCCACCGTCAGGCTGTCATAGGTGGTGACGTTGAGACCAAGCCCGCGCTCCTCGGCGATCGGCGAGAGCACCGTCTTGGCCAGGGCTACCCGCTCTTCGGCGGAAAACAGCGGATGCTTGTCGTGATGGGTGCCGACCGCGATCACCAGGCGATCCACGAGCTGGGCCGCCCGGCGCACGATATCCATGTGGCCGAAGGTGACGGGATCGAAACTCCCGGGATAAAGACCAACGCGCATGCCGCCAACGCTCCTTTGAGGGCTCCTTGCGCTTCGCAGCGTCATCCCGCAGTGGGCGGGCATTGCCGAAAAGCGTCTGCCCCCTTCTAGCCGTGCGGGCGCAGGCCCGGCAAGGGGACATCCGCCCGCCGCTCAAGTGGCGCACAAGCAAAAAGGGCCCGGCAAGGCCGGACCCTTCACGCTGAGTTTCGTGGTTTTTTGGTCTACTTCAGCGTTGTCTCGTAGACCTGCGCGCCGTGGCCGAACAGATCGCCAAGGTTGAAGCGGTAGCCGAAACCGGCGGAGATGATCAGCGGATCGAGATCCACGTCCGCGCGTACGCCGGTGCCGTTCCAATTGACGTCGGTGTTGAGCCAGGTCTTCTTCACGTCGGCATTGAGGTACCAGCCGTCGCCCACGGAAATGTCGAGACCCGCCTGAAGGGTGAAACCAAGCCCATCGTCAATGTTGACCTTCGTTGCGCCGAGCCGGTTTTGGCCCGTGCCCTCATTGAAGAAGGCGATGTATTGCAGGCCCGCGCCCACATAAGGCTTGATCGTGCCTTCAGTGTTGAAGTGGTACTGCGCCGTCAGGGCCGGCGGGAAGATCCAGGTGTCGGCGATCTCGCCGAGGCCCGCGATCGAGCCGGTGCCCGTCACGTCGTGTTTGGCGAAGCAGCAGAACAGCTCAACCGCGATATTGTCATTGAAGAAGTAGGTCAGCGTCGTGGCCGGGATGATCTCGTCGCTGACATCGGCGTTGGCGCCGCCAATGCGCGCGCCGCCCGCCGTGACGGAGGCATCGGTATCAGGCAGAACCCCGGTGACCAGACCGCGGATCATGAAGTTCCCGTGGCTGTCCCCGGCCATGACGGGAGACACATCCCACGCAGCGGACGCCAGCAGAGCGGCGGCGGCCAAAAAACCAGTTGTGAATTTATTCATATCAACGTCCCCCAGTCGTGGCCGCGATCCGGCCCCTCAACCTTGTTCTGTCGCATTGTTGAAATGAAGGAGGGCCGACCTCCAGTATAGATCGGCGTCGCCGCCTGACGGAAGTCAGCCCCGGTCATATCGGGGGTTCACTGTTGCCCGCGTGCAACGGTTTTTCTCGATCTGCATCAAACCTTTGCGGGCATTCGGGAGCCTGGCACGCGGGGTCGCGGAGCCACGGGCCTTCGGGGCTTGATCGATATCAAAGCGCGACTCGCGTCGAAGACGGACAGCTTGCTCTTCGATGGCGGAAGGCCCGCCGTGGGGATGACCCTTGGTAGCAACAACCAGCCTGAAAGAGAGGGAGGTGTTCGGAAACACGAACGCCCGGCCCTCAGAACGCACGATCGACGTCTCGCAATCCATTCCTGGCAAACTTGCCACGCATGGCGCCGTGGTGCGGACTCGGCGGGGACAATCGCTGTCGCTTGCCTTGGACGGCGCGGAAATGGTCTATGTGGTCCGCTCCGGCGCGCTGATGCTGCGGGTGGCCTTCCCGGACGAAATGCGCCAGGTGGTGGCGCTTCTGTATCCTGGCGAGGTGTTCCGCGCCGCCTTCGCGCCGCCGGCCGCTTCGGCCAGGCTTTCATCCGTTGGCGCGGGCGAAGCCTTACGGTTCCGCTGGCCGGTTTTCTCCGATCTGGCGGCGACGAACCCAGAGATCGAGCGCTTCTATAACGATGCCGTGGCCAGGCAGACCGCCAGGGCCGCCATCCATACGGCCGCGGTGGGTCGCTTCGACTGCCGACAACGCGTCGCGACCTTCCTCCTGGAACTTGCCTTACGGACCGGCGTACCGGCGCCATGCGGCGGGCTCGACTTCGAGATTCCGCTCAACCGCACCGACATCGCCGATTATCTAGGGCTCAACGCCGACACCCTGTCCCGGACCATGTCGCGCTTGCGCGCCTCAGGGCTCCTGAGCCATCCGGAGCGCAATCGGGGTCTCGTGCGCGACGTGGCCGCGCTGGCGGCGCTGACGCCGGCGGCACGGGCGCTGATGGGGCTCAACGGCGGAGGCCAGCCACCAGCCTGACGCCCTAGGTTCCAGGGTTTAGGTCCTGGCTACTCGCTCCCGGGTACATCGTCCTCGAGCTCCTCGACACCATCTTCGCCGTTCTCGTCGGGAATGTGCTCGACCGACACCACGCGCTCGTCTTCAGCGGTATCGAACACGATGACGCCTTGGGTCGACCGGCCCATGATGGAGATGCCTTCCACGGGAATGCGGATCAGCTGGCCACGATTGGTGACGAGCATGATCTGGTCGCTGTCCTGCGCCGGGAAGGACGCCACCAGTTTGCCGTTACGCGGATTGACGACCATGCCGATAATGCCTTTGCCGCCGCGGCCCGAGACGCGGTACTCGTAAGCGCTCGACCGTTTGCCGTAGCCGTTCTCCGAAACCGTCAATACGAATTCCTCGTGCGCGCTGAGCTCCGCGTAGCGCTCGGTGCTGAGCGCCACGGCCTCCGCATCGCCCTCCTCGGGCTCGATGTCGGGCTCATAATCCGCGCCGCCACGGCGTACCACATTGGCTTGCCGCACATAGGCGGCCCGTTCGGACGCCTCCGCCTCGATATGGTTGAGGATCGTCAAAGAGATGAGCTCGTCATCTTTGCCGAGCTTGATGCCGCGCACACCGGCCGAGTCCCGTCCTTTGAACACGCGCACGTCGGTGGTGGGGAACCGGATCGCCTGACCGTCCCGCGAGGTGAGCAGCACGTCCTGCTGCGGATTGCAGATCTCCACGCCGACGATGTGGTCCTTTTCGTCGAGCTTCATGGCGATCTTGCCGTTCTGGCGCACCTCGATGAAGTCCGAGAGCTTGTTGCGGCGGACGCTGCCATAATTGGTCGCGAACATCACGTCGAGTTCCGCCCAAGACGACTCGTCCTCCGGTAGCGGCAAAATGGTAGTGATGGTCTCGTGCTTGCTGAGCGGCAATAGGTTGACCAACGCCTTGCCGCGCGCTTGCGGTGCGGCTGCGGGCAAACGCCACACTTTCATTTTGTAGACCATGCCGCCGGAGGAAAAGAACAGCACCGGCGTATGGGTGTTGGCGATGAAGATGCGGCTGACGAAGTCCTCATCGCGCGTCGCCATGCCGGCACGGCCCTTGCCGCCGCGCCGCTGCGCGCGATAGGCCGAAAGCGGGACGCGCTTGATGTAACCCTTGTGGGACACGGTCACGACCATGTCCTCGCGCTGGATCAGGTCCTCGTCCTCGACCTCGCCCACCATGTCGACGATTTCGGTACGGCGTGGCGTGCCGAACTGCTTTTTCAGTTCGGTCAACTCGTCCTTGACGATGCCGACGATCCGCGCGCGCGACCGCAATATTTCCAGGTAATCGGCGATCTGGTCGCCGAGCCCCTTCAGTTCGTCGCCGATCTCATCGCGGCCAAGCGCCGTCAGGCGTTGCAGGCGCAGGTCGAGAATGGCGCGAGCCTGTTCCTCCGATAGGCGATAGGTCCCTTTCGCGGAGACCGTGTGCCGGGGATCGGCAATCAACTCGACCAGCGCCACAACGTCTTTCGCCGGCCAATCGCGCCCCATCAATTGCTCGCGCGCCGTCGAGGGATCCGGTGCTTTTCGAATCAGCGCGATCACCTCGTCGATATTGGCAACCGCGATAGCAAGCCCGACCAGTACGTGCGCACGGTCACGCGCTTTGCGCAGCAGGAACTTGATGCGGCGTCCGACGACCTCCTCGCGGAACTCGGTGAAAGCGCGGATCATGTCCTTCAGATTGAGCAGCTCGGGGCGGCCGCCGTTCAGCGCCACCATGTTGCAGCCGAACGTCGATTGCAGCGGCGAGAACCGGAAGACCTGGTTCCGCACAACGTCCGCAACAGCGTCGCGCTTCAGCTCGATCACCACGCGCATGCCTTGCCGGTCGGACTCGTCGCGAATGTCGGCGATGCCTTCGATCTTCTTGTCGCGCACAAGCTCGGCAATCTTCTCGATCATCGCCGCCTTGTTCACTTGATACGGAATCTCGGTAATGATCAGCGCGTCGCGGTCTTTGCGAATTTCCTCGACCGCAACGCGGCCCCGCATGGTCACCGACCCACGACCCTTGTGATAGGCGGAGCGGATGCCCTGACGGCCGAGAATCAATCCGCCGGTCGGAAAGTCGGGGCCTGGCACAATCTCGTTCAGCTCGGCGATTTCGATCTCCGGGTTGTCGAGATAGGCGGTACAGGCGTCGATCACCTCGCCAAGATTGTGCGGCGGTATGTTTGTGGCCATGCCGACCGCAATACCGCCGGCGCCGTTGACGAGCAGGTTCGGGAACTTCGCCGGCAACACGACGGGCTCTTGCTCCCGGCCGTCGTAGTTCGGCTGGAAGTCGACCGTGTCGTTTTCCAGATCGTCGAGCAGCGCCATGGCCGGTTTTGCCAGGCGCACTTCGGTGTAGCGTTCCGCCGCGGGCGGGTCGCCGTCGACGGAGCCGAAGTTCCCCTGCCCGTCGATGAGTGGCAGGCGCATGGAGAAGTCCTGCGCAAGCCGCACGAGCGCGTCGTAAATCGCCTGGTTTCCATGGGGGTGATATTTACCCATGGTCTCGCCGGTGACGCGCGCCGATTTGTTGTACGGCCGGTCCGGCGTGTAGTTGTTCTCGCGCATCGCATAGAGGATGCGCCGATGCACCGGCTTGAGGCCGTCGCGCACATCAGGCAGCGCACGGGACACGATCACGCTCATCGCGTAATCGAGATAAGACCGCTTCATCTCATCGATGAGCGATACGGGTCTTATGTCAGAGGGAGTTGGGCCCTCGACGCCGGTGTCTTCTTCGTCAGCCAAGGAAGGAAAGAAGCCTTCTCAGAAAGTGTGGGTTCCTGACCAACGCCGCCTGCCGCGAGAGGAAATGAGAACCTTCGATCGCGAGTCGGATGCGCTTTCAGGAGTAGTTTTCTATAGCTGATTTAGGCGTCTTACCGCAACATCGAATGCGCCCGCTACGCGGATGATTTTCCCTTGCTTTTCAGGACTTTATGCCTGCAACAAAGAGGCCGCCGCGGACCCTTTCGGCGACCGGAATTTTCCGCCCTCAAAGGCCCCGAAAACAGACCCACATCAGGCGCCATCACGCGCTTACGAGACGCCGCGAACCTCAATCCTGTCTTGCTGAAACGACGATCGCTAGAACGGAATCTCGTCGTCGAGTTCCTTGTTGAAGGACCCGCCGCCACCGCTGCTGCTAAGCGGCTTGGTGCGGCCGAAGTCGCCGCCACCGCCTCCGGCGCTCTCGCCCATGCCGCCGCCGTCGCGCCGTCCGTCGAGCATCGTGAGCGTGGAGTTGAAGCCCTGGAGGACGACCTCCGTGGTGTAGCGCTCCTGGCCGGACTGATCTTCCCATTTGCGCGTCTGCAACGCGCCCTCCAGGTAGACCTTGGAGCCCTTCTTCAAGTACTGCTCGGCAATCTTCGCCAGGCCTTCCGAGAAAATCACCACGCGGTGCCACTCGGTTTTCTCCCGACGCTCGCCAGTGTTCTTGTCGCGCCAGCTATCGGAGGTCGCCACGCGTAAATTGACGATGGGCCGACCGTCTTGGGTATGCCGGACTTCAGGATCGGCGCCGAGATTGCCGATGAGAATAACTTTGTTGATCGATCCGGCCATGTTTTGAACCTCCCCACAGCTGCGCCGCCTTAGATGCCTTGACCAGGCGGGACAGCACCTCGTAGGCAATCCTGTACTCTAGGCAGGTCGGCCTCGGCCTGCCAGCGAACATCATCCCGGCGCCGAACCTGTCCACAAACTCCACAATTTCTGCCGCTGGATCTCCAGTGTACCTGTTTTGTTCTCCTTCGTCTACCATGTCGCGCTCTTGAGGGTTTCAAAACACGGGCCCTATGGCTAGAACGGGTTGAAAGCGGCTGCTGGCGGCGTGAGGGACCTGATCGTCAGCGCGCATAAGCATTACGAATGGAATCATGCAGCGTTCTGTTGCTAAACGACGGTCGCCCGTGCGCCGCAAGAAGACCAAGCGGCGCGACCCGCGCACCAAATCCTTTGGGTTCACCGCGAGGCAGTGGCCGTTCATCGCCACGCTGGTGGGCAATTGGATGTTTGCGGCTGCGTTCTTCGCGCTTGCAAAGACCTTTTGGCATTGGACGCCGGAGGCCTGGGGCATTGCCGACCGCCTGGCCCTCGTCATCAAGGACGCGGTGATCGCCATCATCCCGGGCGTGATTGCCATCTGCATCGTCGCCGCGCAGCGGCTCGACCCGTCCATGTTCGTCGGCCAGGTGCCGAAGCCCAACTCGCCGGTGGACATCAATACGAAGTTCATCCTCAACACGTTCGAGCAGTTCACGGCTTGGTTCATCGCCATGGCGGGCCTGGCCATGTACTGCCCGATCGAGGAGGCGCGTACGCTGCCGATCCTGACGGTGCTGTTCGTGCTTGGCCGCATCCTGTTCTGGGTCGGCTACCACACGAACCCATATCTGCGCGCCTTCGGCTTCGGCATCACCTTCTACCCGACCGTGGTGGCCTATGCCTGGCTGGTGTTGATCATGGTGTTCGGCATCCGCGTGCCGCTTTAGGGCTCACCTGCTATTCTGCCATTGCAGGATCGCCTCACTCGGCCACAAAAGCATAATGACGTTGAGAGTGAGGCCGTCGCGGATCATCATGCCGACGAACAGTTCGAGCGCGATTGCAAGCAGCACGGTCACCCAGACCGGCAGCCATGCGGCCAGGACGAAGCCCACGATCATGAACAGGATGTCGCTCACGGAGTTGAGCACGCTGTCGCCGTAGTAATCGAGCGAGACCGTCACCTTTCGATAGTGGTTGATCACGTAGTCGGTGTTCTCGATCATCTCCCAACTTGCCTCGAGCAGCACGGCCAGAATGAGCCGGGTGCCAAACGAGCTCTTCGGCGCGATGAGCCAGAAGAAAAACTAGAACAGGAAGCCGTGGATGACGTGGGACGGCGTGTACCAGTCGAAAATGTGCTGGGAGTTCTCCGAGCTCATGACATCGAAATGCCAGAGCTGCACACCCCCGCATTTGCAGATGAGCGGGTGGCCCATGGCGTAGCGGGCGGCACCGGCAACAAGGACGATACCGGCGATGATGGCGATCTGCGTACGCGTCATGCTCATATGTGTCTCTATTGGCGGCTGTGGGGGCGCGATTCGCGCCGGTCCAATCCGTTATGCTGGATTGGCGCGCTCGCGCCTAGGGCTCGGTAGGAGACAGGAATGACGCAAGACGAGGCGCTGGCGCTGCTCAAGACAGGCGCCAGCATCTTCCTCACCGGCCAGCCCGGCAGCGGCAAGACCCACACCGTGAACCGCTATCTCCGCGACTTGGCGCAAGCCGGAGTCGATGTCGCCTATACCGCCTCGACCGGCATCGCCGCCACCCACGGGCATGGCGTCACGATCCATGCCTGGAGCGGGATCGGTGTGCGCGAGGCGCTGACGCGGCGGGACTTGGATGTGCTGGCGAGCAATCGCCGTCTCGCTGCGCGCATTGAGAAGACGAGCGTTCTGATTATCGACGAAGTCTCCATGCTGCCGCCGCGCGCCTTGACGCTGGCGGATACAGTCTGCCGTCACATCCGGGCGACGAACGCGCCATTCGGCGGCATGCAAGTAGTGTTGGTCGGCGACTTCTTCCAGTTGCCACCGGTCATACGCCGACGCTTCGATTCCAGCGCATTGCCGTTGGCGGAAGAAGACGCAGACTCCAGTTCGGCCTTCGCGCATGCCTCTGCCGCATGGCGCGATCTCGATCCCATGGTTTGCTATTTGTCGGAGCAACATCGGCAAGACGATCAGCCCTTTCTGGATATTCTCGACGCCATCCGCTCGAATGCCTGCACGGGCATTCACCGGGAGCGTCTGGCCGCACGCATGGTCGACCGCGATCAGCTACCGCCGAGCCGCACGCGGCTGTTTACGCATAATGCCGCCGTGGACGAGATCAACCAGCAGCAACTCGCAAAGCTCGACGGTGAGACTCATACCTTCGCCATGACCGCTAAGGGCGCGAAGCCCTCGATCGATGCGCTGAAGCGTGGCTGCCTGTCTCCGGACGAATTCGCCGTAAAGAAGAATGCCGTGGTGATGTTCACCAAGAACGATCCGGCCGGTCGCTACGTCAACGGCACGCTCGGGACCGTGGAGGATTTCGATTCCGAAACAGGCTCGCCCATCGTGCGCACGCGCAGCGGCAAACGCATCTTCGCCGAGCCTGTGACGTGGAAGATCGAAGAGAACGGCAAAGAGCGCGCGAGCGTGACGCAAATTCCCTTGCGGCTCGCTTGGGCCATCACTGTGCACAAGAGCCAGGGCATGTCGCTCGACGCCGCGGTGATCGACCTGTCCCGCGCCTTCGAATACGGCCAGGGCTATGTGGCCTTGTCCCGCTTGCGCAGCCTGTCCGGTCTGCACCTTTTGGGGCTCAACGAGCGGGCGTTGCTTGTGCATCCCGCGGCCATCGACACGGATGCCGAATTTCGGCGCGCGTCCCACGACGCGCTTCAGGTCCTCGAACGCCTCGGGCCGGACGAATTGGCCCAGCGGCACGCGGCGTTTCTCGAGGATTGCGGCGCAAGCGGGACCGAAGCCGCGCCCAAAAGCTACGATGTGGCGTCGCTGCGGAAAGCCCACGGCAAGGCCTATGCCCCCTGGACCGAGACGGAAGAGCAGGACTTGCGCCGCCGCCACCAGGCGGGCGAGAGCGTGGGGGCCATCGCCGAGCGATTGGGGCGCAAGCCCGGCGCCATAAGGTCGCGGCTGAAGAAGCTGGCCCTGATCCCTTGAGTGCCGCCACCCCTCCGCGCACCCTTGTCCACCGCCCCTTTGGCCACTAAGCCTTGCAGGACGGACCCCATCCTCCGACATTGCTGACAGCATGACCTCCAAGTTCATCTCCATCCGCGGCGCCCGGGAGCACAATCTCAAGACCGTCAGCCTCGACCTGCCCCGCGAGAAGCTCGTGGTGATCACGGGGCTGTCCGGCTCGGGCAAGTCCTCGCTCGCCTTCGACACGATCTATGCCGAGGGCCAGCGGCGCTATGTGGAGAGCCTGTCCGCCTACGCCCGGCAGTTCCTCGACATGATGCAGAAGCCGGACGTGGACCATATCGAGGGCCTGTCGCCGGCCATCTCCATCGAGCAGAAGACCACGTCGAAGAACCCGCGCTCCACTGTCGGCACGGTCACGGAGATCTACGACTATATGCGGCTCCTCTGGGCGCGGGTCGGCATCCCCTATTCGCCCGCCACGGGGCTGCCCATCGAGAGCCAGACCGTGAGCCAGATGGTGGACCGGGTGCTGGAGCTCCCCGAAGGCACGCGACTTTATCTGCTGGCGCCGATCGCCCGCGGCCGCAAGGGCGAATACAAAAAGGAACTCGCCGAGCTCCAGAAGAAGGGCTTCCAGCGGGTCAAGATCGACAACGAATTCTACGAGATCGCCGAGGCCCCTGCCCTCAACAAGAAACTCAAGCACGACATCGACGTTGTCGTGGACCGCGTCGTGGTGCGGAACGATGTGACCGCCCGGCTTGCGGACTCGCTGGAGACCGCGCTGTCGATTTCCGACGGCATCGCCGCCGCCGAATTTGCCGACGAACCCGACAAGCGCCTGATCTTCTCGGCAAAGTTTGCCTGCCCCGTCTCCGGTTTCACCATCGAGGAGATCGAGCCGCGCCTGTTCTCGTTCAACAACCCCTATGGCGCCTGCCCGGAATGCGACGGGCTCGGCACCGAACTGTTCTTCGAGCCGGAGCTTGTCGTGCCGGACGAAGCGCTATCGCTCAATCGCGGAGCCATCGCGCCGTGGACGCGCACGTCTGCCACGTCGCCCTATTACCAGCAGACCTTGGAGTCGCTCGCCAAGCACTACAAGCAGTCCATGACGAAGCCGTGGAAGGACCTGTCGGAGGACTTCCGCGAGATCGTGCTTTATGGCTCCCTGGATGACGTCAATTTCGTCTATGATGACGGCGTGCGGCATTACTCCACCGAGAAGCCTTTCGAGGGCGTCATTACCAACATTGAGCGGCGTTGGCGCGAGACCGAGAGCAACTGGGTGCGCGAGGAGCTAGAACGCTACCAGTCCGACCAGCCATGCGAAGCTTGCGCCGGCTATCGTCTGAAGCCGCAAGCGCTCGCGGTGAAGATCGCCGGGCTGCATATTGGCCAAGTCACCGAACTGTCGATCCGCGAAGCGGGCGCGTGGTTCGAAGCCCTGCCCGCTCAGCTCACGGACAAGCAGAACGAGATCGCCGCGCGCATCCTCAAAGAGATCCGCGAGCGGCTGACCTTCCTCAACGATGTCGGCCTTGAATATCTCACGCTGTCGCGCGCGTCCGGGACACTGTCCGGCGGCGAGAGCCAGCGCATCCGGCTCGCCAGCCAAATCGGCTCCGGCCTCACCGGCGTGCTCTACGTGCTTGACGAGCCGTCGATCGGCCTGCATCAGCGCGACAACGCGAGGCTACTCGACACGCTGAAGCACCTGCGCGATCTCGGCAACTCGGTGATCGTCGTCGAGCATGACGAGGACGCGATCCTGGAAAGCGATCACGTCGTGGACATGGGCCCCGGCGCGGGCGTGCATGGCGGCACCGTCGTCGCCGAAGGCACGCCGCAACAAGTCATGGCCAACACGGATAGCCTCACCGGCCAATATCTCGTGGGGCTAAAGCAGATCCCGATCCCGAAGGAACGCCGAAAAGCAAAGCGCGGCCGCAACATCAAAGTCATCGGCGCGTCGGGGAACAATCTCAAAGACATCGACGTCACGATTCCGCTCGGCCTCTTTACCTGCGTCACCGGCGTCTCCGGCGGCGGCAAGTCCACGTTCCTCGTGGAGACGCTCTACCGCGCCGTCGCCCGCAAGCTGACATCGGCGCGCGCGCGCGAACTGCCCGGCGAGCACGAGCGCATTGAAGGCCTGGAGCATCTCGACAAGGTCATCGACATCGACCAATCCCCCATCGGCCGCACGCCGCGCTCGAACCCCGCGACCTACACCGGCGCCTTCACGCCTATCCGCGAATGGTTCGCCGAGCTGCCCGAGGCCAAGACGCGCGGCTACAAGCCCGGGCGCTTCTCGTTCAACGTCAAGGGCGGGCGCTGCGAGGCCTGCCAGGGCGACGGCGTCATCAAAATCGAGATGCACTTTCTCCCCGACATCTACGTCACCTGCGATGTGTGCAAGGGCAAGCGCTACGACCGCGAAACCCTCGAGATCAAGTTCAAGGGCAAGTCCATCGCCGACGTGCTCGACATGACCGTCGAGGAAGCGGCCGAGCTGTTCAAGGCCGTGCCCGCCGTGCGCGACAAGCTCGAGACGCTGATGCGCGTCGGCTTAAGCTATATCCATGTGGGCCAGCAGGCGACGACCCTGTCCGGCGGCGAGGCGCAGCGCATCAAGCTCTCCAAGGAGCTGTCGAAGCGCGCCACGGGCCGCACGCTCTATATCCTCGACGAGCCGACCACGGGGCTCCACTTTCATGATGTCGCGAAGCTGCTCGACGTGCTGCACGAGCTGGTCGACCAAGGCAACACCGTGATCGTAATCGAGCACAATCTGGAAGTGATCAAGACGGCGGATTACATTGTGGATTTGGGCCCCGAAGGCGGCGACGCTGGCGGCCGCGTGGTCGCCACCGGCACGCCCGAAGAGGTGGCGCAGATTTCAGAGAGCTATACCGGCCACTACCTTAAGCAGCTTCTGGCGAAGCGTGGCAGCGCGGCGAAGTCAGGCAAAGCCACGCGTGGTCGGGCCGCGAAGGCCGAAGCCGCGGAGTAGCAAGCGCCGAAAGGAGTCGTCGAGATGGATTCCGATCTAGGCGTCAACCGAAGGAACAAGGCTCGGATCGCCGCGACAGCCTCGGCCTTTGTCCTCGCCTGTCATACCCTTCCCGCCACCGCGCAAGAGCCGGACCCCGCGCCTTGCACCGAAGATGCCATGATCGTGTTCGATGCGTCCGGCTCGATGTCCAGCGGTGACTGGGGACACGCGCACGAGAACGCCGCCAACAGCCGCATCGATCTCGTGCGCGCCGCGCTTCAGACGATCCTGCCAAACGTCACGCGCTTTCGCCGCGTCGGGCTGATGACCTACGGGCCCACCCCCGTCCCCAGCCTCTTCAATCAATGCGACAACATCGCGCTCAATCTTCGACCGGCGCCGAACGCCGCTGCCCCGATCATGGCGTCGGTGCAAAGCCTGGTGCCGGTTGGCGGCACGCCGCTGACGCGCGCCGTGCAGCAGAGCGCCGACGTGCTCGACTTTCGCCGCAAGCCCGGCCTGATCGTTGTCCTGACGGACGGCTGGGATACGTGCGGGGGATCGCCCTGCCGCGTCGGCCAAGAGCTTCACGCCGCCGCCGCGCAGCTCACCGTCCACGTGATCGGTCTCAAGGCGAAAGGCTTGTCCCGGAGCGACGAGGACCGTCTCGTCGGCACGCGATGCCTGGCGGAGCATAACGGCGGGCTCTATCTCGCGCCCGAGACGACCGAGGAGCTGATCGCCGCCCTCGAGACGACCCTGGGCTGCCCAAAGCTAAGCCAGCTCCTCGGCCCCGAGGGCGGTGACGCCGGCGGAAAGGTCGTGGCGATTGGTACGCCCGAACAGGTGGCAAAGATTTCGCAGAGCTATACGGGCGCGGGACGATGACGTGCGTTCACTTGACAGACCTCTGTCACGCCGGGCCCACTGGCGCATTCAACGGGTGGTTTCATGGACATCGCCGCGCAGAAGCTTCTCGCCATCGTCGTCATTTGGCTGATCGGCCTCGTCGCCGGGCTTTGGCCCGTGCTGATCGGGGCCCGCACGCCGCACGACCGCTTCTTCTCGCTGGGCAACGCGCTGGCCGGCGGCGTGTTCCTCGGTGCAGGCCTAATTCACCTCCTCCCTGATGCCATCGACAGCTACCGCGCGGTGCTGGGTCCGGATCTCGATTACCCGCTGGCCTCGCTCGTCTGCGCGGCCGGGTTCTTGCTGGTCCTGCTGATCGAGAAGGTTCTGTTGCGCGGCGACGAAGCGCAGCTCGCCGAGGCGGCCAGCGACAGCGGATCGGCGTTCACGCCTTACGTCTTGGCCCTGGTGCTGTCCGTCCACTCGGTGATCGCCGGCGTGGCGCTCGGCGCCGAAAGCTCCGTGGCCACCACCATCGCGCTGTTCATCGCCATTGTCGCGCATAAGGGGGTGGCCGCCTTCGCGCTCGGCGTGAACCTTCACCGCGCCCATGTCGCCCGCGGGCGGTCCATTAGCATCGTTGCGCTGTTTGCCGCGATGACACCATTGGGCGTTGCCGTTGGCGCCAGTCTCGGCGCGGCGCTCTCAAATGAAAGCGCGCAATGGTTCGAAGGCACGTTTGATGCGCTCGCGGCCGGCACTTTCCTCTACATTGCGGTCGTCGATCTCGTGGAGGACGAGTTCTCCAAACCCCAAGACGTCGCCCTGAAATTCGCCATGGTGCTGCTCGGGATCGCCATTATGGCGCTGGTCGCGCTTTGGACTTGAGGCAGGGCGAGACGATGCCGTCTCCCTGAAAGCGGGGGTGGCGTTGCGGGGCGCGCTTGCACTTGGTCCGCATCAAAGCGATCATGCCCCTTCGAGGGGTGTCATAGGCGTGCCGTTTCAGGCGAGCAATCCGGTCCGGCTTGCCGGTTCTAACAGGCCGGGCCATTCCTTAGGTGGCTCTGTCCTTTGGGAGGCTCTGAGCGATGGCGCGGCGGCGGAGCAGAAGACGCGATCTTGACTTGCCGCCGATGCGCGTGCCGGCCATTGCCTCGGGCGCCATGGCATCGGGTGCGCTAGCCATTGGCGCCCTCGCCATTGGGGCACTTGCGATTGGCGCGCTGGCCATTGGCCGTTTGCGCATCCGCCGGGCCGAGGCGCAGAAGCTTCATCTCGGGCAGGTCGAGATCGAGGACCTGACGGTGAAGCGCCTGCGTGTGGTCGAGAGCACGGAGGATGCGGCCGACAAAAACAACGCTCGCGTTTGACTCACGGCAAATACAACTGGTCGCGACAGTCTTCAAACCGGCACCGTCGCTCCCTACCTTCGCAAGGATTGAGATGGGAACCGATTTTGAGGCAGAGGAGCGTTCCGTTATGGGTCACAAGCTGACTGTCATTGTTGCCGCCGCCGTGAGTTTCGCCGCCAGTACCGCGGCAACGGCGGACACGCGCCTCAGCCGCGGGTTCGTGCCGGTGCAAGAGGGCGTCGAGATCACCGAGGTTCTTGGCGGTCTTGAATTTCCCTGGGGGCTGACGGCACTGCCTGACGGGACGCTCCTCATCACCCAGAGGGACGGCGCCATTCGCATCGTCAAGGACGGCACGCTGTCGGACACCGAGATCTCCTTCCCTGTCGAGGTCATGACCGAGCGCTCCGGCCCCGACGGCAACATCGTGCGCGGCCAAGGCGGGTTGCTCGATATTGCCGCGAGCCCGAACTTCGCCGACGACAAGCTTCTGTTCTTCACCTATGCGACGGGCAAGCTCGACGCCAACCGCACGGCGATCGGCCGGGCCGTGTGGACGGGCGACGGCCTTGACGACTTCAAGCAGATCTTCCAGGTCTCCAAAGCCAAGCGCGATGGGCAGCATTTCGGTTCACGGCTCGCCTTCATGGGCGACGACACCCTGCTCGCCACGATCGGCGACGGCGGCAACCCGCCACTGGAGTTTCTCGACACGCTGCAGCGCGAGCAGGCGCAAAACCTGCAGAGCTATTTCGGCTCGGTCATCCGCATCAAGCCGGACGGATCAGTGCCGGACGGCAACCCGTTCGCCGAGCTTGCCGGTGCGAAGCCTGAGGTCTGGAGTTTCGGTCATCGTAATGCGCAAGGCATTGTTGTCGATCCTAAGAGCGGAGCGGTGTGGGTCTCCGAGCATGGGCCGCTTGGCGGGGACGAGCTGAACCGGGTCGAGAAGGGTGCAAACTACGGCTGGCCAAGGGTGACGTTTGGGCGAGACTATCGGGACGGTTCGGTTATCACGCCGAACATTGCCGGGTTGAACTTCGAGGCGCCCGCGCTTGCCTGGGTCGACACGCACGCGCCGAGCGGGCTTCTGCTCTATTCAGGTTCCGCGTTTCCAGACTGGAAGGGCAACTTGCTGTCGACCGGTCTCGCCTCACGCGACATCCGCCGCATCGAGATCGAGGACGGCAAGGTCGTCGGCCAGACGCGTATTCCCGTTGGCACGACGCGCATGCGCGACTTGGAGATCGGTACCGACGGCACGCTTTATGCAGTCACCGACGGCGCCGAGGGGACGCTATTGCGAATCGAGCCTGCGCCTTAGGCCTCAGCTGCGGACCGGGACGGCGATCCAATAGCCGGAGCACACGCCCGACGGACCGACGCCGTCCCAGCTGCCTTTGCCCTTGGTGCGCGTGAAGCGCCCGTTGCCTGCTGCCTTGCGCGGGCCGGCGACGCCGTTCATCTTGGCGCTGCCTGAGCCCGACACGACGCCGTTGATCTGGATCGGACGCATCACGAACTTGCCACTGATCGAGCTGATCTTGCCGCCGCGAATGGCGAGGCCCACACTAATGACGCCGCAATGGCCGTCGGTGGTCACCATGGACATCTTCCAGGCGCCGTCGAAGGGCGCGGCAATGGCGGGCACGACAGTGGCGGGCACGGCGAACAGAAGCGTTGCGAGAGCGGCCAGCGCTGCAAGGCCGCGGATCCGGTTGCCAATCATGTTGCCAATCATCGGGTCCTCGTCCTCATCGGTCTGTTGCGATTACGGGCTGTCCTGTGCACCCAGCCTCTCACGAAATGCGTTAACGGCGCAATGCGCGAGCGCGTCGGGTTTTCCGCGTATCGAAGATATCCTTTTGGGGCAGTACCGGTGGCCGGGGCCAAAGGCTAGACTTTGCGCGGCGGGGAGATCCCTCGCCGCTCCGATAGGAGGACCCATTGCCTGAACCAGACATGTCCGAACCACACAAAGACGACACGGCGCTTACCGCCCGGCTGCGGCGCCTGCCCGGCCAGGCGCTTCTGGCGCTGCTCAACGGCACCGCGGTCCTGGTGATCTTCGCGTCGGTTCTGGCGCTTGTTGCAACTGCCAAAGTCAACAATCTGGCCCACAACGTCGCCACGACCATGACCGATACGGTGCTGTCCCGCGTCGACGTCAAGCCGCGCCAATTGCGGTCTACGCTGGAGGGCGTCTCTGCCGATGTTCGGACCCTGACGGCTGAACTCAAGGTGACGCGGGCCGAAGCCGCCGCTTCTCTCGAACCGGCCGTCGCGCGGCTGAGCGAGCGGCTGGCGGCGCTGGAAGGCGGTGTGAAGCGGCTCGGCGATGCGCGGGCCGCGCTGATCGACGAGGCGGTTGCACAAGTCAGTATCTCGGTGGGCGAGGCGCTCCAGCGTTTCGGCGCCTGCAAAGCGGGACTTGCATCCATGACACCTTAGATTTGCGCTAGCGCAAAGTGGCGCGCTGCATCTGGCGTATCGATTGCTACAGTCAAGGGCCGATAGGAAAAGACCATCCATGCCGAAAATCGAGATCGCCTATTATTCCGACGTCTTGTGTATCTGGGCATACGTGGCCGAGCGGCGCCTGGAAGAGCTCATTGCGGCGTTCGGCGACGAGGTCGAGATCAGGACGCGCTATTGCTCGGTGTTCCCGGATGCCTGGAGCAAGATCGAGACGAAGGGCGGATTCGAGGCCTTCAACGCGCATGTGCGCGACGTCGCCACGCGCTTTCCGCATGTCAGCGTGAATGACGATGTGTGGCTCACGGCCCGGCCCCGCACCTCGGCCAGCGCACATCTGTTTCTCAAGGCCGTCGAGCTGATCGAGACCGCGAAGCTTGAGGGTGGCAAACCCCTGCCCTATCTCGAACGGCTCTCGACCCGCGCGGCGCACGAGATGCGCGTTGCCTTCTTCGCCGAGGCGAAGGATATTGCCGACTGGCATGTACACCGCGACATCGCTGTGCGCGTCGGACTCGACTACGACGAGGTGGACCGGCGCATTCGCTCCTCCGAAGCGGTCGCCCAGCTCGCGGTCGATTACGACCTCTGTCAAAAGAACCGCATCGAGGGTAGCCCGACCTTCGTTATGAATGACGGCCGGCAGAAGCTGTTCGGCAATGTCGGCTACCGGCTGCTCGAAGCCAATGTCCAAGAACTGCTGCGAACGCCGGCAGGCGAAGCGAGCTGGTGCTGACGCGAATACTGATTAACGAACACCAACTATGCCAACAGGAGTATTCATGACCATCCAACCATCGTTAGAGGAAGTCGAACGGCGCATTCAAATCGTCGAAGACAATCTGCGCGAGCTTATGGAGAACGCCGCCGCCTATTCCGGCGCGGCCGACGAGGAGCGCAACGCCCAGCGCATTTCCGATCAGCAAGAAAAGCTCGACGCGCTCTTAAAGCAACGTGCGGCGCTTATGGGCAAAACCTAAAACGGTCTGGCGTGCGAACGCGGTCTAGTGCGCGCGGCCGCCTGCAAGGCCGATCCCGGGCTCCTCGAGCGGCACGCCTTCAAGCTCGCCTTTGAGGATGTGCTCTTTCCGCGGCTCGAACCAGAGCGTGAGGTCACGCGCGAACGCCGTCGCGATCAGCGCAAGCGGCAGCAGAATGCTTAAATGGCTCAACGGCGGGAAGCTCTCATACGCAAATACGGTCATGAGAAGCATTGGGATCGTCGTCTTCAGTGGCGTGCCTTCGTCATGCCGCTCCGCGTAGCGATCGAAGCGGACATAGAAATGGGACACGGCAAAGACCAGGAAGAATGAGCGCCGCGTAGGCCGTGGTGTCGGTCTCGCCTGGCGGCGTCCACCACGGCACTGTCTGCTGTTCGACACCTGCTGTCGATTCCGCTCTCAAGAACGCCCCCTTACCTTGCGCTAGGTCTTGATCGCTCGGACCGCGCCTTTACGGTTTAAGGAGCTGTTCGACTGCCTCAATCAGATTTATATCAGGGTTCTGCACGCAATAGTTCCGGAGCTTTCTCATATTGGCCTTCAAGGCCTCAACATCCACAACCGTATTGTCGCGTTTGCCGCTGTAATACCCATGCAGCCAAATCGCCAGCGTGTCCGGGCTGGCGACTTTGTAGAGGGCGAATTGGTTACACGTGACCTTCGCCACGTCGACGGTCACTTGCGCTTTAAGACCCATATTCACCGAAACAACCAGTGCCATCGACAGGGCAATTGTCGCGGCAGCGGACTTGATGGCGGGTTTGAACATTGGAACTTCTCCTACGAGGTGCCTTCGTCGCCCTCCGCAATGGATGCTGTAGCAGTCGCCGACTTCTTTTCTTTGGCCAACACAGAGCCTGCGGTCGGCTTCGGCGCCGGCTTGCTATCGATATAGTGCACGTCTTGCTGTGGATATGGGATCGAAATGCCCGCCGCGTCGAAGAGTTCTTTCACGTAGCGCATGAGGTCCCAGTAGACTGTCCAGTAGTCCTCCGTTTTGACCCACGGCCGGCAGATGAGGTTGACCGAGCTGTCCGCCAGCTCGTTAACCCGAATTGTCGGCGCCGGATCCTTGAGGACGAGCGGGTGTGCCTTGACCGCCTCATCCAGGATGTGGAGCGCTTCCGGAATCGAGTCATCGTATGAAATACCGAAGACGAGATCGACGCGCCGCGTGTCGCTCGCCGTGACGTTGGTGATGATATTACCCCAGACATTCTTGTTCGGGATCACGATGACCTTGTTGTCGGGGGTCACCACAGTGGTCGCGACGATATTGACGGACTTGACCGTGCCATTGACGCCGCCGGTGTCGACATAGTCGCCCTCGTCGAAAGGCCGGTAGATCATGATCAGCAGCCCACTCGCCAAATTGCTCAGCGTGTCCTGCATGGCGAAGGCGGCGATGATCGACGCACCACCGATCAGGGCGAAGAGCGGCGTGATGTCGACACCGAGCGCAGACAGGACGATCATCAGGCCGAAGGCGAGAACCAGCCAGTAAACGATCCCGATGACGAAGGCCTGGAGAAGGCTCGAAATGTTGGGCACGTGACCGATCCAGCGCCGAACGAATTTTCGAACCAGGCGCGCGACGACCAAAAGGCCTAGAAACGAGATCACGACAATGGCGATGTCCTTGACGAGTTCTATCCCGCCGTCCTCGTCGGTTAGCCAAGCCAACGCCCGCGCCGCCAGAGTTTTATAGTCCGCCTTCTGCGTCTCCTCGCGCGTGATGGCGCTTTGATAGCCTCTATATTCCGCGATGGCCGCGGGGTCGCCGCCCTTCTTCTCCCAGGCATTAAGGACGGCGCTGTATTTGTCGAACAGCTTATTGCGCTCGCTGTGAGTCTCCGTGAGCTTTTCGCGTACTGCGTCCTCGACCGCGCCGTCAGTCTGCGCAACGGTGACTTGCGCCTCCATGACCTCTTCGGTCTTGGCTTTGACGATCAGCAGCCATTCGCCGGCGAGCGTCTTGAGCTCCGCCTTGGTCAGCGGCACAACACGGTATTCGAGCTCTTCGATATCGATATTCGGTTGGAGCAGCTTGCTCGGCAGGCTGGGGGCCCCGCTGTCGGCGGCCTGTGGCGCCTCTTGGGCCGCAGCACCCGCCGTATCGAACAACGCCGTCGGCAGACTCACCGCCGCAAAGCCGCAAAGAAGCAGTGCGCAGACCCGCAATATACGCGACATTATTTCAGTCTCCCCTTACCCGGCCGTCTTTACTAGCCGGTTCGGTGCCGCTGTAAAAGCCCCTCATCGGCCACAAATCATGGCCGTCCCAACAGATCTTGGGTGCTTCCGAGTGAAGAATGACAGCGACGTTGTCGGCCGCACCATGGAACGGAAAACGTCCGACCTCGATCCAGAGTGCGCGCGAGTAGCGCACCCTCGGCGAGAGATTTGCCTGACGGAAAGGACGATGCAACACGGGAGGCCATTATCGACAACGTGATGCCGAAGCTGTAGCGCCACAAAACGTGCCGGCGCGGCAAGGTCCCGGCCTGCCGCGCCGTACTACTCTATTTTGCCGTCATATTCTTGATGAAGCCGGCAATCAGCGTGAGGATGATGCCGCCGACGGCACCGCCGGCGATATCGCCGACCCAACCCTCGATCATCTGTCCTGCAAAATTGCCGATGAGCTGGCCCATGATGCCACCGCCCACGGCGCCCGCAATCACGTTTCCAATGGTGCCCAGCGATTGGTTTTTCGCTACAGCGCCCGTTCCCGCGCCACCGACGGCGCCCGAGACGACTTGAACCAATAGACTTGTAAGATCCATTTGATCGTTCCCTCCCTTATTCGCCGCAACCATGCGGCGAGGCATTCTAATGCTGACACGCATCAGGCACCAGCCTCGTTGGACATTGCCCCTGCGGTCCTGTGCGGCCTTGCACAGGGCCGCGTTGCGGGTTACCTGGGCCCGTTAGCGGCGAATCGGAAATCAAAAGCGAGGCCATGAGAAAATCAAAGTACACGCCCGGCGGGTTCGACCTTGCCGTCAGGCGCGCAACCGCGGGCAAGGGCCTGTTTGCGCAAGAGCCCATCCCAAAGGGGGCCTGCATCATCGAATATGTCGGGCCCACGCTGACCGAAGAGGAAGAGGAAACGAGCCGTAGCCGCTACCTGTTCGAGGTCACGCCCAATAAGACGATCGACGGCTGGAACAAGCTGAACACGGCCCGCTACATCAACCATTCCTGCCGGCCGAACTGTGAGGTCGAGATCCGTAAAGGCCGCGTATGGGTGATGGCGAGACGCAACATCAAGCCGGGAGAAGAGCTCGCCTACAATTACGGCAAGAACTATGTCGAGTCGTTCATCAAGCCCATCGGCTGTCGCTGCGCCAAGTGCCGGCCGGCACTGCACGCCGCCAACGGCGACCGCGTTAAAGCGAAGATGAAAAATGGCGCTTGAGGTCGGCGAGGATCACCTTCGCCGCGTTGTGACCGGGCGCGCCGGTCACGCCACCACCGGGATGAGCGCCCGCGCCGCAGTGGTATAGCCCGCGCAAGGGTCCGCGATAGTCCGCATAGCCCAGCATGGGCCGCGCGGAGAACAACTGGTTCAGCGACAGCGCGCCGTGGAAGATGTCGCCTCCGACGAGACCGAACTCACGTTCCAGATCGAGAGGCGTTAGAGCCTGGCGCGCGATCACGCTCTTCGCGAAGCCGGGTGCATATTCATCCACCGTCGCAATCATGAGATCGGCCACCTCATCGCGCGCGTCGTCCCAACTGCGGCCATCGCCAAGTTCCGGTGCCACATGCTGACAGAACAGGCTTGCGACATGGGCGCCGGACGGCGCGAGACTGTCGTCGAGCGTCGAGGGAATGAGCATTTCGATAATGGGCACGCGGCTCCAGCCATGGGCGCGCGCGTCCCGATAGGCTTGGTCCATATAGGCCAAGCTCGGACCGATGATGATGCCGGCACCGTGATGGGGGCCCGCAGTTCTTCCCGGCAACGCGGTGAAGCTCGGCAGCTCCGACAGCGCAACATTCATGCGGAACGTGCCTGAGCAGCATTTGAAGCGTTCCATGCGTTCGGAGAACGCGCGCGGCAGCGCATCTTTCGACGTCAGCTGTGTGTAGAGCAGTTTGAGATTGACGTTGGCGGCAAGGGCACGGCCCTTGATCGCTTGCCCGTTTCTTAAGGCAACGCCCACGGCCCTGCCCTGCTCGATCACCAGTTCGGCGACCTCGGCGTCCGTTTCGATGTCGACGCCGCACGCTGCGGCGGAGCTCGCCATGGCTTGGGTGATCGCACCCATCCCGCCAATGGCATGCCCCCAGGCGCCTTTCTTGCCGTTCACTTCGCCGAAGGCGTGGTGCAGCAGGACGTAGGCCGTGCCTGGGTCGAAGGGGCTTGCGTAGTTGCCGACGATGGAGTCGAAGCCGAGCAGCGCCTTGATGGGCTCGCTCTCGAACCAGTCGGATAAGAACTCCGCCGCAGGCTTCGTGAACAGGTCGAGCAGGAGGCGCTGCTCTTCCAGGTCGAGGCGGCGTAAATGATTGCCGAGCGTTCCAAGGTGAACCAGCTCTCGCAAGGCTGAAAGCGTCGCCCCTCTCACGACGTTAGGCGGCGCGGTCAGCACCAGCTTACGAAGCACGTCGGCGATCCGTGTGAGCGCGTGGCCATACGCATCGTAGCGGTTCGCGTCCCGTTGGCTGAACTTGGCGATCTCGGATTTGGTGCGGCCCTCGCCCGTGAGGAGATACTCGCCGCCGGGAAGCGGCAGAAAGTTCATCGCCGGCCGCTCGACGATGCGTAGCCCGTGGGCGGTGAGGTCGAGATCGGCAATGACTTTGGGGTTGAGCAGACTGACCGTATAGGCGGCCACTGAGTTGCGAAAACCGGGGTGGAACTCTTCAGTGACGGCGGCACCACCGACAACGCTGCGCCGCTCCAGCACCTTCACCTTGAGGCCGGCGCGGGCGAGATAGGCGGCGCAGACGAGGCCGTTGTGGCCTCCCCCGATGACCACGACATCGAAGGTTTGCGCGGGCACCGGAGCTTTCCTAGCGCGTCGTCACGCGGCCATAGATCCGCGCGGCGGCATAGGCGATGAGGGACAGGAACACGAGGCCCGCCAGGGCGCCGAGCACCGCGAGGACCATCGGCATGCGATCGGCTTCCGCCGCACCAAGCAGGTCGAAGCCTTGCACCGCCACGACCGCAATCATGCCAAGGCCCAGGATGAGGACCGTGACAGCAATCAGAAGCGCGAAGCGCCGGGCTTTACGCCGCTTCTCAAGCTTCAAGCTGAACATGACGGGACGTGGCACGGCTTCCCTTCCGCGGATCGGTGTACGAGGGGCTTCTCCGGGGTCCCGGACACGCCTCAAGGCGTGGATTTACAGCCCCATGTTCGCCCGTGTCGTACCCTTTGGCGGGCGCAGCGGCAACCGTGGCCCCCCTTTGAGGGCCATGCGGCTTCAGGGGTTGGCGTCTCTACTCTTGGGAAGTGGCTTGCGACGGCGCAGCCGTCTTCGCGACTGTCTTGCAATCGCCGAAGGTCGGGGTGTCGCCGTAGGTCAGGCACGTTGCCTGAGCGGCTTCCGAGGGCCCCAAGGTCATGGGCAGAAGCGGTGTCTGCTCGGTCACACAGCCGGCGAGCCCCGCCGGGGCCAGGACAATTGCCAGGACGATCAGAAGCCGTTTCATGGTCGAAATCCCCCGGATCGGTATCCGTGTGAACCAAGTCTAGAGATAGGCGTGAACCAAGTCTAGAGATAGGCTCTGAAGCGCCAATTACAAGGGGAAAAGGGGCGGCTGCGCTTCAGGTCGCCGATCGCCACCCCCTTGGAAAGCCCTTAGGCCGGAAAGCCTTTAGGCCGATGGGTCGGCCGACGGATCGGCATAGAAGATATGCCGGCCAATCCGGGCGGTCAGCTCGAAATGCTTGGCCCAGTGCGGGTTCACATAGTCCGCGTGGTAGTGGGTCGCGGCAGCCAGCGATGCGAGGACCTGATACTCGGTTCCCTCCGGATCGTTGGCCATCAGCCATGCGGCATAGCCGCGAACGCGGGACCAGACCTGGCGCTCGCCGATCACGTCCGGTTTTCCGTCGCAGGCAAAGGAAAACTGGCAGCGATTGTGCCGGTGATCGTTCTGGTAGACCACGTCACAGATCGTGTCGGGATAGGAGCTGCTCTGGACGCGGTTCAAGATGACCCGGCCGACGGCCAGCTGGCCGCGCAGGGGCTCGCTACGCGCCTCGAAATAGATGCCTTCGGCGAGGCAGCGAAGCTGGCGTTCCGAAACCGTGTTGTAGCGCCGCGGGCGGACGCTCTGGTCCGCCATAGCGAACGCCGCAAGCTCAATGCCCTTGGTCGCTTCGATTACCGTTGCCGGCTCCTCAGAGACTGCAGATGGCTTACTGGCCTCATCTGCAAGTGCCGGGACCAACAACGCAAGAAGACCCAAAATAAGCAGGCCCGCATGCACGCAAATTGACCTCAAAACCCCCATAAATTTTCCTCAACAGTTGTTAACGTTTGCGAGTCGAACCCGCCGAGGGTGGGCTTTTGCTAGGAAATTCTGTCGAAGGCTGGATCAGGTTGTGACGAAACCGTGGTAACTCGGCGGAACTAGTGCGACATATTGTTCCTGCCTCAAGTTGTATCTTGAGGCTTCGGACAGCATGGTGCCGCCCGGCCGCACGACGGGTCGCCCCGACCCCATGCGAGTCCGCACTAATGCTCTGAAGTTACTGGGTTTTTCCTGCTAGGTGAGGCTCTTGATGATCTTCACCAAAATGAGCAGGATCACGGCCCCGATGAAGGCCATGATGATCGCGCCAAGGATGCCACCACCAAGGGTAAGCGTGAGGCCCAACTCAGGAAACAAGAAGCTCGCGATCAGGGCGCCGATGATGCCGATTACGATATCGCCGATGAGGCCGAATCCCGTCCCCCGAACGACGATGCCAGCCAGCCAGCCAGCAATGGCGCCGACGATCAGCGTGATAATGAGTGCAGTCAGCATGTCTTATCCCCCTCCGGTTGAAGACCGACCGGAAACTACCATGAGTCGGCCCCAAGGCACCTAATCCGGAGCAACGAGGTCGAGCCAGCGTTGCAGCGCCTCTTTGGAGGCCTTCGCGAAGGCCGGGAGATGCTCCCCGCTTGCCCCGATGATCGCTTCGGCGTCGAACCCGTTGGCGGCCATGTAATCCGCATTGTTGCGGCACATGACCTCGACCAGAGGGGCATCGACTTCGGCGTGATACTGGAAGCCGTAGACATTTGCACCGTGCCGGAAGAGCTGCCACTCCGTCAGCGCCGACGAGGCCAGATTGACGGCCCCCGGCACGCTCTCAATGCGATCCCCGTGAAAATGGTAGGCGAGCAAGGTCTTGGGATGTGCGCCGAGGATGGCGTCGTGTGCGCCCTCCGCGGTCAACTGAAGATCGTACCAGCCGATCTCCTTCTGCGCGCCGGGCACGACCTCGCCGCCGAGCGCCCGGGCGAGGATCTGCGCGCCGAGGCAAAACCCGGCAATGGGCTTGCCGGCGTCCATGAACTCCTGACAGAGCGCCATCTGACGGGCGAGATAGGGATACGCCTCCGTCTCGTAGGCACTTTGCGCGCCGCCGAGCACGACGAGCGCGCTGTAGTCCGCAGGGTCAAGATGATCGTAATCGGTGTCGAAGCCTAACACCGTGTCCTGCTGAAGCCCACGCTCGGCGATCAGCGTCGCCAGCTGGCCGGCGCCTTCCTTGGCATCATTCTGGATTACGAGAACAGGCTTCATCCGTGACGTATCTCAGCCCTACGGCTTGAGCACAAGCGGGACGACCGTGCGTCCCGGCGGATTGCCTTCGCCGCCCGAGGCATCCTCTTCGAACACTTCGAGATGGCCGACCTGCACAACGTTCACGTTATAGGGCACGGTGAAGGAGAACGCGCCCGGGCCATCGACGCCACCGCCTTGGGTGTTCCCGCTGGCCAGCTCCGACCCGTCGCGGCCAAGAAGCTTCCACTGGACGTTGCTCTCGAAGGTGCGCGAACACCCCTCGACTTCGAAACCCGTTGCGACACGCTCACCGGCCTCGGGCTCCGTTGCGATGACAAAGGCGGCTTCGTTGAACGCCCCATCGTCATTGTCGCAATTGTCGCTTTCCTCGCCCTCGACCCAATCACCCAACGCGCGGGCCGGCTCCGCCTGCATGACGAGTGCTATCCCGAAAGCGCCAAGCATTGCGCCGCAAATCATCATCCTTGTCGTGAAATGAGCCATGGCATCCTCCCTGGATTGTCAGGTTGCCAACGCGCCAGACCATCACCAGCCTACGCCGCCAACCTCAATGCTACAATGTTCAGTGTCCAACCCGGGTTCCATGTCACCGAGGTCACGATGACAGACGCACACTCTCTTGAGCGAGATGCTCCCATCACGCCCGCTTGCTTTTCCCTCCTGGCTATTGTGCTGTTGGGAACACGCTTCGTCCAAGGGTTCATCTTCTGGGGCGGCGCGAGCCGCCGGCTGTTCTACGACTTCCATGAGATCGCCGGCGTCGATCACGCGGTGAAGCTCGATTTCGAGGCCGCGGGTTTCGTCGCCAACAAGCTGGTTCATGCCCTGCCCGGAGCGTTGTGGGTGCAAGCGCCTCTCGAGTGGACGCTGCAATACCCGGATTTGATCCTCGCCTCAGTTTGGAGTTGGACGTTTGCCGAGCTTGCCGTGGGCCTTGGCCTGATCTTCGGCTTGGCAACCCGGCTCTGGGCATTCGTGAGCATCGGCCTCAATGTCGCGTTGATGCTGATCTTCGGGTGGATTGGGCTCCACGTGCCTCGATGAGTGGACCATGGCGGTCTCCGGCGTCGCGATGAGCAGCGCCGTGTTCCTGGCCGGCGGCGGCACCATCGCGCTCGACCGCTTCATCGATCGTAGCGGGTGGGCGGCGCGCAACCCCTGGAGCGCCTGGGTATTCAGCGGCCCGCTGCCACCAGGAAAAACAAGGTCGCTCGGGCTGTTGTTGGCGGCCATAGCAGTCGTGTGCACGGTCGGCAGCTATCATCTCTTGTTCGGCGCCGTGGTGTCGCCGCTGCACGCACGGGTGAACTTCCATCGCCACCACATCGCCCTGTCGGAGACACGCCTCTCATCGGATGGCGCGGTGACCTTCGACGCCTATGTGGATGCCGGTCCCGACACGGGCGCGGCGTATGTCATCGCCGCTCGGCTGATCGATACCGCAGGCGACACCGTTGCCGCCTGGGACGGGGTGGCGCTGGCCCAACTGCCCGATAGCGCCATACGCAATACCTATCCGTATGCGTGGGCGTCGCACTTCAAGACTGAGACGATCGGGTTTAGCGGGCAGACCGACGCCAGGGCGCGCATCACATTGCCTCCGGCAGAGACGGCACCGGCCGGTGGCGCGGCGTCGCTCGAGCTCGAAGCGATTAATGGAGCCATGTGGCGAACGGAGCTCTCACCGAAATAGTTGTCTTCGACTAATGGAGGGGCCGCTTTGTGTCCCGTCCTTGGTTAGACTTCCGCCACGCGACGGCACGAGACCGCAAGGAGGAGACGCATGGCCAGCCCGACACTTCGCACGCTCACAGGTATGGACCCGAACCCATCGCCGATTTCCGATAGCGCTTTGGTGTTGATCGACTGTCAGCAGACCTATCGTGAGGGCGTCATGCGGCTCGAGGGCGTTGAGCCTGCGCTGAAAGAGGCCGCCACCCTTCTCAAACGATTCCGCGAGGCTGGCCGTCCCGTGATCCACATCATGCACGATGCCGGTGTTGGGACGCCATACGACATCACCGCGCCGATCGGCCAGATCGCCGATGTGGTGGCACCGATCGAGGGCGAGACGATCATCGTCAAAAAGTTCCCAAGCTCCTTCGAACAAACCACGCTCGATGCCGAGCTGAAGAAGCTCGGCGTCAAGGACGTCGTCTATGCCGGCTTCATGACGCATATGTGCGTGAACTCGACCACGCGTGCCTCGTTCAACCACGGCTACGCGAATACGGTCGTTGCCGGCGCCACGGCGACACGCAGCATTCCGAACCCCGCGACGGGCGCGGACGTCTCCGCAGCGCAGTTGCAGGATGCCAGCCTCTCGGCGCTCGGCGACATGTTCGCCGTGGTCGTGCCGCACGAGGCCGACGTCACGGACTAAGCTCTGTTGGCCGCGAGCGTCTGCATGAGGAGAGCCTTCGCCTTGTCGTAGATGCCGGGGGCTTCGCTCTCGCGCGGACCGGCAATGCAAATCGCCTGTGCGCCCCGCTCTCTCAAGACGTCTTCCATTTGCCGCAACGCATCCGGGCTATCCATGTCGATGACAACATGCGGCTTGCCGAGCGCTTGCGCTTTCTCAACGGCAAGCGCGGTGCCTTTGGAGACGGTAAGCCCACGTCCATCGACAAGCACCAGCAAGGCATCGCTGTCGCGAACGTTCCATTCGGTGCGCTGTTCCGGCACCCGCGCCGGGGTCTCCTTGAGACCGGGGTAGCGCGCAAAGACTCCGGGCGGCTCGGGCCAATCCTCCGCCCAGCCGCCTTGGGGACACCAACCACGATATGGGAGGCCCGCGGCAAGGCCTGCGTCCAGAGCCGCGCGGTCCACGCCCGTCTGCCCGCCAGAGACGACCGTCACCATATCGTGTCCTCGTGAAGCGTTGCGCTCAATGCCGGAAGGCGCATCATGGGCGAAAAGGGGGAGACCGTCATGCCATCCATCAAACTGCTGCTCCTTGGCTTCGCCGCCGGGTTCCTCGCCACGCTGATCTTCCATCAGGGGCTTTGGTTCATCTTCAACCAGACAGGCGTCATCCCCCCATCGCGTCCCGCCTGGTCAATGGACCCGATCCCGCCCCTCGATATTCCTTCGGTTCTGTCGAAAGCCTTTTGGGGCGGTCTTTGGGGCCTCGTGCTTGTGCTCCTCCTTGGACAGCTCGAAGGCGCCAGCTATTGGATCGCCTGGATCCTTGTCGGCGCCGTGGCGCTCACAGCCGTCGCCTTTTTCGTCGTGCCCCTCCTGAAGGGGCAACCGATGCAGGCGATGGGTCCGCGCTTTCTGATCGGGCTTTCGGTGAACGGCGCCTGGGGCTTCGGCACGGCTCTACTGCTACGCCTGTTCAGTGCGTTCCGCTAAGGGGCTCAAGATGCCGCCGCGAGCTCCGCATCGAGCGCGACGGTACGCTGGAGCGCAGGCCTCTCCTCAAGACGGCCGACGTAGTCCGTGAACTCCTGCCGGTCGGGCATGAGCTTGAACTGCAAGCCCCAGCGAACGATGGAGCCGACAATCACGTCGGCGGCGGTGAACTGATCGCCCAAGAGATAAGGCCCAGCCTCGACCGCCTTGGCCGTGACGTCCATGACGGAGTCGTAGTCGCCATAGCCGAGTGCCCCACGCCGCGGTTTCTCCTTGTGCGGATAGGCATGATCCACCGTCGCAGGCTCGATGCAGCCTGCCGCGAAGAACAACCATCTGAGATAGGGTCCGCGGCGCGGATCGCCGACAGGCGCGTTCAGTTTGGCAGCGGGGAATTCGTCGGCAAGATAGGTGCAGATCGCCGCCGACTCGGTGACAATGACATCGCCATGGCGCAACGCGGGCACCTTGCCCATGGGGTTGATCGCCAGGTAGTCGGGCGCCTGTTGCTCACCTTTGACCAAACTCAACAGGTGGATATCGTAAGGCTCGCCGAGCTCCTCCAGCATCCAGCGTACGATGGATGAGCGCGACGGCGCGGCGTGGTAAAGCGTAAGAACTGCCATTTTCATGGTCTCCACTGATACGGCGGCACGATAGCGCGACGCCGCCACCTAAAGAAGACGCTCATGACCGCCGCAAAGACCAAATCCGCCTCAGCCAAAGAGCCTCCCGCCAAGAAAGACGAGGCTGAGGCCGAAGCTCCGCCGCTTCGCGAGCGGTTGCGGCTGCTCTATCACGGCCGCAGCCTGGCGGCACACCGCTTCCGCTACGCGCTTCTGGCCTTCGACATCGTCACGGTTCTGTTCATCATCGCCACGTCGTTCATGCCGCGCGAGCCGTGGATCGAGTATCTCGATCTCATCTTCGGCTTGGTGATCCTCGCCGATTTCTGTGCCCGCATCTGGGTGAGCCCGCATCCCGCGCGTGAATTCACACATCCGGCCACTTGGGCGGACATGGTGGCGATCTTCTCGTTCCTCGCGCCGATCGTCGGCGAAGGGCTTGGCTTCCTGCGTGTCTTGCGGACGTTGCGGCTGCTGCACACCTATCAACTCGTCGCGCGTTTGCGCGCCGACAGCCCGTTCTTCCGGCGGAATGAAGAGACCATCACCGCGGTGATCAACCTCATCGTGTTTGTCTTCGTCATGACGGGGATCGTCTACGAGACGCAGCATTGGCGGAACCCTGCCATCGCCAACTATGTCGATGCGCTCTATTTCACCGTGACGGCGCTCACCACCACGGGCTTTGGCGACATCACCTTGCAGGGTTCGCTGGGGCGGCTCACCGCCGTGGTCATTATGATTTTCGGCGTGACCTTGTTCTTGCGGCTGCTGCAAACCTTGTTGCGGCCGCAAAAGGTGCGCTTCCCCTGCCCCAAATGCGGATTGCAGCGGCACGAGGTGGACTCGGTTTGCTGCAAGGCGTGCGGGACCCGGCTCAACATTCCCGATGAAGGCCGCTTCTAGCGAGGCCTGCCATGGCATCGAAGGAGCCGAAACGCTGGTCCCGGAACGTGACGGAGCACTCGCACGCGCTCCGTCTGGAGCAAGGCGTCTTTATCCTCAAAGATCCGAAGAAGATCGCCGCATCGCTGAAACGCTCCGCCGAGGCGAGCACGCGCCGTAAGGCCGACCCCTTCCGCTCAGCCATGTCTATGCTGGTGTTCTACATCAATCGCGCTGGCAAGAACCTGTCGGAACAGGACCGGGCGCGCCTGGAGGCGGCGAAGGACGAGCTCCGCAAAGCATTCGGACGGCCAGTGGCGAAGTGATCCTAGGCTTTCCCAGCCTTAGCAAGGCTCCTCACCTCGTCGATCCCATGTTCGGCGTGCTGCGTGAACGTGGAGAGCACCGCGTCGAAAGTTGCCTCCATCGCTTCGTCACTGCCGCGCGTGGTCTGCAGCTCCTCGAACACGCCGCGATAGTCCGCGTAGCCTTGCAGCTCTTCGTGGCGCTGCCACCAAAAGTCCCCGACGACAAAGAACCGGGTCCAGGAAAACAAACAATCGGTCCAATCCTCCAGATAGGTCTGGAGGCGAAGGCGCGGTTCGGCGAGATGAACCTCGCCGTCCTTTTTGGTGACCCCTACCAGCCGGCCATCGAGGAAGTGATGCTCCGGACACTCCACGAAGACGAAGCTCATGCGGTTGTCATCCGGATGGAGATCGCGGGGATCGAACAGCTTGAAGTCGAGGCCGCGCAGGAGAACCTCGTCGAGCATGATGACATGCGGGCTCCCATCGTCCGGCTCGGTCACGGAGAGCCCGGCCTCGCGCGCACGGGCCACCAGCCTTTCGGGATGAGGCGCGATGGCGCTTGAGATCATAATCGGGCCGGAGAGTACCTCGTCGACGACTTCGATATTGGGCCGCGGCGGGGTGTGTCCCTCACCTACGAGGCTCAGCTGAGGACGTTCGCCCTGGCGCAGATACCCGTCGCTCAAATGAGCCAGGCGATGCAAATAGCTCAGCAGCCGATACCGGACTTTCGGATCTCGGCAGTTTCCTTTCCAGACGACATCGACGCAGGACATGGGGACACTAGACATGGGCAAGTACAAGGTGCTCCGCTGACACGAGATGAGAAGGCGCAAATGGCCCCCAAAGAGGGCCGCACATTGCCGCCGCAACTCGCTGCGCGCAAGCAGGTCCGGAAAACAAGGTTGCTCAGAGCTTCACCGGAAAGAATAAACGGCGTGGCCTCAACTGGAGGCCACGCCGCCTTCGGCCATGCAGGTCCCGGGCCTAGGGGGCCCCGGGGCGCGATAGCCGCATTGCCAGTTTAGTCTCCTGAGCCAGCCAGCATGCCGGCGACCTTCTCAGAAACCCATCCGAAGATCGCACCCACGATCATCGAAATGATGATGACAACCACAGGATTGTCCATGGAGACGTCGGTCAGTTTGCCGGCGCCGTTACCAAGCAGCGTCAGGGCCACCACAGAGGCGAAACCGTAAACCTGAGCGGGAATGGCGGCGAAAGCCGGAATATTGGCCAGCAGCACCATCACGGCAACGCCTACGCCGACGCACAACCCGGCCCAAATCGGCAGACCGATCTTGGCGCCGATCCCCGTCTGGGTCGCCACCCAGAGCGTGATACCGGCGATGATCGCCCCGGCGATATTGCCGAGGATAGCCGACGACAGGCCAGTTTCTGAGCCACCGCAATGGAAGAAGCATCCCCAAGCGATAAAGGCCGCCCAAATCGCCAACATGCCACCAAGCGGCCCTAAGAAGAGCCACGTGGCAATGGCGCCAAGAACACCAACACTAATTGCAAGAGCTGTATTCGCGGACATTTCACCCCCTTTTTTTGCGAAAAGAGAGCGGGCGGATCCGCCGATTGCCGGAAATCCACCGGCTCATTCCACGGAAGCCTGTGTTTGCATTTCGATTCGGCTTCCGGTTGCGACTATAGCCCAAAGTGGTGCCCGTCTGAACAAGGATTGGTCTTTTGCCCAAGAAATAGACACTCCTCCGGCGTGTCCCTCGAGGGGGTTCTGCTTGAAACTACTGGCCGCGCGGGCCTAGTTACGCAGGATGACGGACAGGGTTCATGTGATTGGCGGCGGACTGGCGGGCAGCGAGGCCGCTTGGCAGCTGGCGCGCGCGGGCGTGGCCGTGAGGCTGCACGAGATGCGCCCCCAGCGGCAGACCGAGGCGCACAAGACGGAGTCCCTCGCCGAACTCGTGTGCTCCAATTCGTTCCGCTCAGACGATTACGAGAGTAATGCCGTCGGGCTCCTGCATGAGGAGATGCGCCGGGCAGACTCGCTCATCATGGCGGCAGCCGATCAGCACAAATTACCAGCCGGCGGCGCGCTCGCAGTCGACCGGGACGACTTTGCCGGTGCGGTCACGGACGCGCTTCTCGACCATCCTCTGATCGAGATCAGCCGCGCGGAGGTCGAAGGCCTGCCGCCGGAAGGCTGGGACAGCGTCATCGTGGCCACGGGGCCCCTCACCTCGCCGTCGCTTGCTGACGCCGTCCGCGCGCTCACGGGCGAAGCGGAACTCGCCTTCTTCGACGCGATCGCGCCGATCGTTCATTTTGAGTCCATCGACATGGACGTTTGCTGGCGTCAGTCGCGCTACGACAAGGTGGGCCCGGGCGGTAGCGGCGCCGACTACATCAACTGCCCGCTCGACGAAGGCCAATACAACGCTTTCATCGATGCGCTGATCGCCGGCGAGAAGACGGCGTTCAAGGAGTTTGAGAAGACGCCTTACTTCGAAGGCTGCCTACCGATCGAGGTCATGGCGGAACGCGGGCGCGAGACGCTGCGCTATGGTCCGATGAAACCGGTGGGTTTGACGAACGCGCACAATCCGACCGTGAAGCCTTACGCCATCGTGCAACTGCGCCAGGACAATGCGCTCGGCACGTTGTGGAACATGGTTGGGTTCCAAACCAAGCTCCGCCACGGCGAGCAGACGCGCGTATTCCGCATGATTCCGGGATTGGAAGGCGCCGAGTTCGCGCGCCTCGGCGGGCTGCATCGCAACACCTTCCTCGACAGTCCGAAGCTGCTCGATCAAACCTTGCGCCTAAAGGCGGACAAACGGCTGCGCTTCGCCGGACAGGTGACGGGTGTGGAAGGCTATGTGGAGTCCGCCGCAATTGGCTTGATCGCGGGACGCTTCGCAGCAGCGGAGCGAACGGCCAAGCCGCTTCTCCCGCCGCCGCCAACGACAGCGCTCGGCGCCCTCCTCACCCATATCACTGGCGGTCATTTGAGCGCCGACGGCGAAGGCGCCGCGCGCAGCTTCCAACCGATGAATGTGAATTTCGGTCTGTTCCCGCCGGTGCCCGCGCCGCCGCGCCCACCGGGCAAGGCGAAGCGTGGCGCGAAGTCCCTCGCCCGCAAGCAGGCGATGTCCGCCCGCGCACTGGCCGATCTCGCCGCTTGGCTGGAAGGCACCGCGACGATCGCCGCCGAATAGTCGGCTCAACGCGACCGCATCAGGTGCCACAGCCGGGCGAGCGGGTTGATGCGCGCGGTCTGGCGCAATGGATCGCCGACTTTGGCCAGCGCCGCGAGATAGGGCTCGACAAGGCAGAGCGGCAGAAACGTGGCGCGGCCCGCCTCATCGAGACCGGCCCCCTTCATGCCTTCGCCGAACAAGTGGAACTGCGCCTCCTTTAGAGCCGCACGCGACTCCTCCCGCATCTCGGTGAGCAGCGCCTCAAGGCCGTCGCTCGTCTCCCCGGCGAAAATCGCCTGGGGCGAGGTCCCATGATGGGCCAGTGCATCAGACGCCAAATACGTGCGCCCTTTGGCGGCCAACACCGGCAGGCTGCGCATCACGCGGACCAGCCCATAAGCGCGCGCGCCAGCCTCCACCACCAGATCGCGTTTTTCGCCGCCGGCGCCGACAATGTCCGCGGCAAGCGCGAACAGCCCGCCCGTGGTGTCGAACAGATAGGCGTCGAGCGTCCGCGTATCCGGCATCACCGTCTCGCCGACATCGAAACTGCGCGCATCGATCAGGCCCGCAATGCGCTCACGAGATAATGTCCGCCGCGCCAGAACTTCGCCGAACGCGTCGGCGACCGGATTACCCGTGACGTCACCGCTTGCCGCCCGTTCTATGGCCTCGCGCCACCATTGCAAGCGGATGGCGCCAAGCCCCGGCTCACTCACCTGATCGGCGATGCGGGCCAGTTCGGCATTGAAGGCAAAGAGTGCAAAGAGGTCGGCGCGCGTTTCGGCCGGTGCAAACAGGGTCGCGATGGCGCGATCGGGATCGGCGTCGCGGGCGATGCGTCTGACCACGTCGCGCCGCTCGTCGTCACGCACAGGGCTACCTCACGGATTGGCGCGTGCCGCCGCCCTTGGAGAAAAGGCCTCGCGCTGCACGCCGAGGATGAGCTGCATCGGAGACGCCACGAAGATCGACGAGTAAGCGCCGACAATGATGCCGAAACACATGGCCAAGGCAAAGCCGTAGATAGCCTCCCCGCCGAAGAACAGGAACGGCATCATGGCCAGCAGGGTCGTCACATGGGTGAGGATCGCCCGCGACAGCATCTCGTTGATGGACAGGTCGAGCAGATTCTTGAGCGGCATACGCTTGTACTTGCGTAAATTCTCTCTGATGCGGTCGAAGATCACGACCTTGTCGTTCAGGGAGTAACCGATGATGGTCAGGATTGCCGCGATGCTCGATACATTGAACTCCAACTGGAGCAGCGCATAAAGCCCGATAGTCGCGGTGACATCGTGAACGAGCGATGCGACGGCAGCCACGGAGAATTGCCATTCGAAACGGAACCACACATAGATCATGATGCCGATCATCGCGACCACCACGGCGAGCGTGCCGCCGGCGATGAGCTCGCCCGAAATGGTGGGGCCGACAATTTCCGTACGGCGATACTCGACACTGTCCCCCAGCGCGTTCTTCACCCTGGCGATGGACTCTTGCTGCTCTTCTTCAGTGGGCTGCGAGGCAATGCGGATCAGCACCTCGTCGGGCTCGCCGAATTCCTGGATCTGCACCTCACCCAAACCGAGACCACTGACCTTGCCGCGAATGTCGGCGAGGTTTGCCGGACTCTCCTTGGTCTTCACCTCGATCAGGGTGCCCCCTTGGAAGTCGATGCCCATATTGAGCCCGATCGTAGCCACGAGGATCAGCGGTACGACCGTCAGAAAGGCGGAGACGAACCACGTAACGGCACGTTGACCGACGAAATCGATCTTGGTGTCGGCGGGAATGAAGGTGATGCCGCGGAACATTCTTGGATAACCCTAGATTGGGAGCTCTTTTGGCCGCGTCCACCGCAACCAGTAAGCAATCATCATGCGCGTCACAGTGACGGCGGTGAACATGGACGCCAACACACCGATCGTCAGCGTGACGGCAAAACCACGGATCGGGCCCGACCCGAGCCAGAACAGCACAAGCACGGCGATCAGCGTGGTGACGTTGGAGTCGATAATGGTGATCAGCGCCCGCGAATAACCGGAGTCGATGGCGGCAATAGGCGACTTGCCCGCCCTCTTCTCCTCTCGGATACGCTCGTTGATGAGCACGTTCGCATCCACGGCGATACCGATGACGAGCACGATGCCCGCGATGCCGGGCAGCGTCAGCGTGGCGCCGATGAGCGATAGCACCGCGAAGATCAGCGCGATATTCACCAGGAGCGCCAGATTCGCAAAGAAGCCGAACAGGCCGTAAGCGGCGAACATGAACAGCACGACGAGCAGCAAGCCCGCGATGGCGGCCTTCTTGCCGCTTTCAATTGAGTCCGCACCGAGGCTCGCACCGACCGTCCGCTCTTCAATGACGGTGAGCTTGGCGGGTAGCGCGCCGGAGCGCAGAAGCACCGAGAGGTCGTTCGCCTCCTGCACCGTGAAGTTTCCGCTGATCTGTCCAGTACCGCCGAGGATCGGCTCGCGGATGACGGGGGCCGAGATCACCTTGTTGTCGAGAAGGATGGCAAACGGCAGTCCGACATTCTCCTGGGTGGCGCGGCCAAAACGCTTGGCGCCCGCCGCATCGAAGCGGAACGTCACCACGGGCTCGCCGGTCCGTGAATCGAATCCCGGCTGCGCGTCGACCAGGTTTTCGCCGCTGACCAAGACGCGGTCTTTGAGCACGTAAGGAACGGGCGGGTCGTCGGACGAATAGAGGAGCTCGTCTCCTGGCGGTACCTTCTTGCTGACCTCGACCTCGGCGGCATTCACCGTGGAATCGACCATCTTGAATTCGAGCTTTCCGGTCTCACCGATCAGGGACTTCAGCCGCTGCACGTCCGTCACGCCGGGAACTTGGACGAGAATGCGGTTGCGTCCTTCGCGCTGGATGCTGGGCTCGGTGGTGCCGAAGGCGTCAATGCGGCGCCGAATGGTTTCGATCGAGGCTTGGATGGCCGAGTTGATCCTGTCCGTCAGGCCAACCTCAGTCACGGTCAACGTGATCTTGTCGGCGTCGCGCGTCACTTCGAGATTGTTGCCGGCGAACCCGCCGAACACATCGCCACCGACCGGCACGGATTGTTTCTTCAGCTCCGTGTAGGCCTTGTCCATGTCGTCGGGCTTGCGGATGCGTACCGACACGCTGCGGCCCGCTACGTTCTGGGAGAGGTCGGTGTAGCCGATACGATTACTGCGCAAGCCCTCGCGCACATCACCTCTGATTGTGCCGAGCCAATCGTCGACCAGTTCCTTATCGTCGATCCGGTAGAGCAGATGCGCACCGCCCTGAAGGTCGAGGCCGAGATTGACTTGCTTGTGAGGAAACCAACTCGGAAGCCCTTGAAGGCTCGAAGACGGAAACAGATTGGGAATTGCGAAAATGAAGCCGGCAAGCACAATACCGAACACCAAGATCAGCTTCCATTTTTGGAAATGCAGCATTGCCGGGTTTAACTCTCCAGATCAGACGACGTTTTGCGGGACTATTTGGCTTCGGACTTCGACGATGAAGCGCCGCCCGCCTCATCCTTCCCGCGCACCTCTGACACGGTCGGACGCAGAACCTTGATGCGCACGCCGTCGGAGATCTCGAGCTGAAGCTCGTTATCCTCCACCTTCGTCACCTTGCCGAGGATGCCCCCCGAGGTCACCACGGTGTCGCCGCGGCGAATGGAGGCGATCATCTCGCGATGCTCCCTCATCCGCTTCTGCTGCGGCCGGATCATCAGGAAATACATGATGCCGATGATGAGGATGGTTGGGACGAGCAAGCTGTTCAGCATCTCGAATGCTCCACCGCTTGCTTGCGCGTATGCGAAACCGTCCATTGCGAGTGTCCCCTGCTTGGCTAAGGTAAGGCCGCTTTCGGCCGGGTTGGCGTGTCTCGCGGCGTGGCGAGCAGGCTCTTATCGCGCGATTGGGCCGGACTATACTGAGCCTGAACGCCTTTGCAACGGGGCCCGCATGAACTTTCAGGAGCCAATTTCGGGATTTATGGAGCGAATTGCCCATGCGCTGGAGCGACTTGGCCCCGCCCGGCCGCAAACGCCAGATTTCGCCCACGCCGGCGCCTTCGTCTTTCAGGCCGAATCGGAGCGCTTCGCGCCGGTCTCTTCGGTCAACCGGGTGCCCCTGGAGCTGCTCAAGGGCATCGACCGCAACCGCAACGCGCTTCTAGCCAATACCGACCGTTTTGCGCGTGGCCTTCCGGCCAACAACGCTCTCCTGTGGGGCTCCCGGGGCATGGGCAAGAGCTCCCTTATCAAGGCGGCGCATGGGGCCTTTCCCGGCTTGAAGCTCGTGGAAATCCACCGCGAGGACATCGCCGCCCTGCCCCGGCTTTTGACTTATTTGCGCGCCGCGCCCCAGTACCGCTTCATTCTCTTCTGCGACGACCTCTCCTTCGAGGCCGTCGATACCTCGTACAAATCGCTCAAGGCGGTGCTGGAAGGCGGCATTGAAGGCCGTCCCGACAACGTGCTGCTTTATGCCACGTCAAATAGGCGCCACCTGATGCCCCGCGAGATGGTGGAGAACGAGCGCTCCACGGCCATCAACCCATCGGAGGCCGTCGAGGAGAAGCTGTCCCTGTCCGACCGGTTTGGTCTGTGGATCGGCTTCCACAATTGCAGCCAGGATGAATATCTCGCCATGGTGCGGAGCTATGCCGATCACTACGGGCTCGACGTCCCCGACGCGCACTTGACCCAGGAAGCGCTTGAGTGGGCGCGCGGACGCGGCAGCCGCTCTGGCCGGGTCGCTTGGCAGTTCATTCAGGACTTGGCGGGACGCCTCGGCAAGCAGCTTGACGGCTAGTTGGCTTGAGCGGCCATGCTGCTCATGTACTTCGTCGGATCGACGGGGCGTGAGCCTTTGCGCAGTTCGAAATGGACTTGCGGCTTTGAAACTGAGCCCGTGGTGCCGGCCTTGCCGATCACCTGGCCGCGCTTCACCTTGTCGCCGCGCTTGACCAGAAGCGTCTCGTTGTTGGCGTAGGCCGACACCCAATTGTTGGCATGCCGGACCAGCACCAGATTGCCGTAGCCCTTCAACTCGCTGCCGGCATAGGCCACGACGCCGTTCTCGGCCGCCTTCACGGGCGTTCCTTGCGGAACCGAGATGTTGATGCCGTCATTGTGCCCGCCATCGGGCTTGGTGCCGAAACCGGAAATCACACGGCCCTTGACCGGCCAGCGGAAGCTATTGCCCGTCATAGGCTCCGGGTTCGGAAGCTGTGCGGTGCTGGTGACGTTTTGGGGCGTCTTGCTGGCAACCTTTGAAGCACTTGTGGCGCTCTGCGTCGTTTCAGTCGGCGCAGGTGTCCCCGGGGCCTGGATGGTGGTGGTCTTGACCTTGCGTGCACCGCTTGACGCAGGAGCCGGTGCTGGGGCTGGGGCTTGAGCAACCGCCGGTGCGGGAGCCTGAGGCGATGCTACCGGCATGATCAACACCTGGCCTTCGCGCAAACGCCCATCGGCTAAGTTGTTGGCGCTCTGGATGGTGTCGATGGGAACGCCATAACGTTGCGACAGACCGGAAAGCGTGTCGCCTTGTTTAACCTTGATGCGCGGGCCCGAGGCCTGCGTCATGGGCGCTGGCACAGGCGGCTTCGCCGAACGCGGCGTGCCGTAATAGCGTGGCTTGCTGGTGTCGTACGCGGCCGTGGATTGAGGCGGCGGAGTCGAGCGCGCGATCTGGCCCGAGCCACTGGAGCCGTTGTAGACCGACTGAGACGGGACAGGCAGCGAGGCCGTGGTGGACGGATCGGCGAGAGCGTCGCTGTCGCTGAGACTGTAGGGAGAATCATCGAAACGCGCGCTGGAGCTGCAGCCTGCCATCGCAAACGCAAGACCCACTGCCGCGACCACACGCACCGTGCCGCGGCCAAACTCCAAACAGAACGCTCCGCGCATCCGCCGTTGACCCTCTTTACGCAATACCCGTTGGGCGTAGTAAAGCGCGCTGGCGGTAAACAACGCATTAAGCCTTAGCGCAGCTGCCTAATTTCGGATCAATCGCGCTTCACCCGGCCATGCACCAGGGGCACGAAGCGCACCGGCAGGAGCGGCGTTTCCACCATGCCTTCCTCGGTCTTGTCGATCTGCACGAGATACTGGGAGTCCCGGTTCTCGCCGAGCGGGATGATCATGCGGCCGCCGTCTTTCAACTGATCGAGCAGCGCGGCGGGCGCATCGAGGGCCGCGGCGGTGACGATGATGCGGTCGAACGGGGCTTGCGGCGGCCAGCCCAGCCAGCCGTCGCCGATGATCGTGGTGACGTTGGCGATCTTGAGATCGGCCAGCCGCGCTTCCGCCACCTTCTGCAACTCGCGCCACCGCTCGACCGTGTAGACGCGCCGGCACAGATGCGACAGCACGGCGGCCTGATAGCCTGAGCCGGTGCCGACCTCCAAGACCTTGTGCGTCGGCTCCAGCCCAAGCTTCTCGGTCATGTAGGCGACGACAAAAGGCTGCGAGATGGTCTGCCCACAATCGATAGGCAGCGCGATGTCCTGATAGGCGTGCTCGGTGAAGGCCTCGTCGACGAACGTCTCGCGCGGGACGGCCTCCATGGCGCGCAGCACTTTGGGGTCGCGGATACCGCGACGCCGAAGCTGCATGATGAGGCCGATTTGGTCCTGAGCGCTTGCCATCCCGTCCCCCTCCGCGAGGCGGGTCCCCCGCGAGCGGGTTTTCGGCAGAGTATCAGCCGATTCTAGGGCCCGTTCCCATGAACTATTTGTCTTTTTCGCCGAGAACATCGGCCAACGCGCCCAGCGTCTGCCGGTCGGTGAAGTCGAGACAGAGCGGCGTGACGGAAATTAGATTGGCACGGATCGCCGACAAATCGGTGTCCTTCGGCGGATTGGAGCCGCGCTTGGCAATGCCGATCCAGTAATACGCCTTGCCGCGCACATCCATGCGCGCGTCGATGTCGAGCAGCGCGGTGTCGCGCAAACCCTGCACCGTCGCCGCCATGCCCTTGACCTGGTTCGGCTCGCAATCCGGGAAATTGACGTTGAGCACGGTGCTCTTGGGCCAGCCCGCGTCGAGCAGCTTGCGCACCAGGCCCGCGCCGTGAACCATCGGCGTGTCCCAGGCCGGCACGCCCGTGTCATAGGAGCCGATGGCGAGGCTGAGCGCGATGGACGGCACGCCCAGCAGCGAGCCCTCGATGGCGCCGGCCACGGTGCCGGAATAGTTCACGTCGTCGGCGAGGTTCTGGCCGCGATTGACACCGGACAGCACGAGGTCGGGCGGATTGTCCTTGAGGAGGTAGCGCACGCCCATGATGACGCAATCGGTGGGTGTGCCCTTCACGGCAAAGCGGCGCTTGGCGAGCTCGCGCATACGCAACGGCTCAGCCAACGTCAAAGAATGCGAGGCGCCTGAGTTGTCCGTATCCGGCGCCACCACCCAGACATCGTCGGTGAGGTCCGTGGCGATCTTTTCCAGGACGTCGAGGCCAGCCGCTTCGATGCCGTCGTCATTGGTGATGAGGACGCGCATTTTGCGAGTCATTTCCGATGGTTTTGTTCGGTTGCTCTCTTTTTGAGTCATCTCAACAAGCACCCGTCATGGCCGGGCTTGTCCCGGCCATCCACGTCTTGCCCTGTCGCACTACACCAATCGTGGATGCCCGGCACACGGCCGGGCATGACGATGAATGTGTGGCCAGAGGCGCAAGATCACGAGGGCGCGCGATCACTTGGGTGCTTCGATCCGCGTCAGCCCACCCATATAGGGCTGAAGCGCCGCGGGAACGCGCACGCTGCCGTCCTCCTCCTGGTAGTTCTCCAGCACGGCGATGAGCGCACGGCCTACGGCAACGCCGGAGCCGTTCAGCGTGTGCACGAACTCGGTCGCCTTGCGATCCTTCGGGCGGTAGCGCGCGTTCATGCGCCGGGCCTGGAAGTCGCCGCAGTTCGAGCAGGACGAAATTTCGCGGTACATTCCCTGCCCCGGCAGCCAGACCTCGATGTCGTAAGTCTTCCGCGCGCCGAAGCCCATATCGCCCGTGGACAGCACCACCACGCGATAGGGAAGTCCGAGTCGTTTCAACACGGTCTCGGCGCAGGCTGTCATGCGCTCGTGTTCTTCGGCGGACGCTTCCGGCGTCGTCACAGAGACCATTTCCACTTTGTAGAACTGATGCTGGCGGATCATGCCGCGCGTGTCCTTGCCGGCCGCACCGGCTTCGGCACGGAAGCAATACGTGCCCGCCGTGACCCGCATCGGCAGCTTCGCTTCGTCGGCAATGTCGTCACGCGCGAGATTGGTCAGCGGCACCTCGGCGGTCGGGATGAGCCAGTAATCGTCGCCGGCCGCGAACTGATCCTCACGAAACTTTGGCAGCTGCGCGGTGCCGAACATGGCATCGTCGCGCACGAGAAGCGGCGGGTTCACTTCGGTGTAGCCGTGCTCAGACGTATGCAGGTCGAGCATGAACTGGGCGAGTGCGCGTTCGAGCCGCGCCAGCGGACCTTTCAGCACGACGAAGCGGGCGCCGGAGAGCTTGGCCGCGGTCTCGAAGTCCATGAGACCGAGTTCCTCGCCGATCTCGAAATGCTGCTTGGGCGTAAAGTCGAACGCTGGCGGCTCGCCGACCTTGCGCAGCTCGACATTCTCCCGCTCGTCTTCGCCCACGGGCACGTCGTCCGCGGGCATATTGGGAATGCCGGCGAGAAGCTCACGAAGGCTCCCATCGAGCAAACGCTTGGCGGACTCGCGATCCTGGATGATGTCTTTCAGCCCGGCGACCTTCTCCAGAAGGCTCGCCGCTTCCGCCTCGTCCTTGGCTTGCTTGGCCTTGCCGATCGCCTTGGAGGCGGTGTTGGCGCTGGCTTGCGCCTCCTCCAAAGTCTGAATCGTTTCGCGGCGTTCCTCGTCCAGCTTGAGGATATGATTCAGCGTGCCTTGCGGACTTTCGAAGCCACGGTCGGTCAGGCCTTTGACGAAGGCCTCCGGGTTCTCACGTATCCATTTGACGTCAAGCACGGGGGGCAATCTCTTTCATCGACTCGAAGGGGCGGTTTGCGTGGTTCCCCGTATAGAGCGGCACCTTGGGCTTGTCATCGGTCCCCTTGTCTCAGGGCGTGGACCTGCCTCACGATGACGGAGATGCTGCGGCCGCGCCAGAGGCGGCGCGCTTCTTCTCCACGAGCTTCACGGCGAAAATGGAGAGTTCATAGAGCCCGAGCGTCGGGATGGCCAAGGCGAGTTGACTGACCGGATCCGGCGGCGTGAGGATTGCCGCTGCCACGAACACGCCGAGAATGGCGTGCCGGCGGTAATATTTCAGCTGATCGGACGTCACCAGGCCGGCGCGGGCCAGCAGGGTCAGCAGCACCGGCAACTGGAAGCAGATGCCGAAGCCCAAGATCAACATCATGATCAGCGACAGATACTCGCTGACTTTGGCGGTCAGCAAGATTTCCACATCGCCCGTCTGCTGCATCGACAGGAAGAACGTCATGGCGAGCGGCATGGCCACGAAATAGACGAGCGCTGCGCCGATTAGAAACAGGATCGGCGTGGCGATGAGGAACGGCAGGAAGGCCTTCCGCTCGGCCCGGTATAGGCCTGGCGCTACGAATATATAGAGCTGCGTGGCGATGACGGGGAAGGCGACAAAAATGGCGCCGAACAGCGCGAGCTTCACTTGCGTGAAGAAGAACTCCTGCGGCGCGGTATAGATCAGCTCGATGGGCACATCGACGCCCGCGGCGACGCGATACGGCCACAGCAGAAGATTGTAGATCGGCTTGGCGAACCAGAAGCAAACCACGAAGGCGGCGAAGATCGCCGCCAGCGACCACATCAAGCGCCGACGGAGCTCGACCAAGTGCTCAATGAGCGGCGCCTTGGTGGCGTCGATGTCGTCTCGCTCGCTCACCGCTTCCGCCTCGTCTTCGTCGTGGTTCTCTTGTCCGCTGTCTTACGCTTGGGTGACGCCGCTTTGCGCTTGGGTGACGCTTTGCGCTTGGGCGCTGCCGTTTTACGCGGCGTCTTCTTGGCCGCCGTTTTCTTGGCTGACGCCTTCTTGGTCCGTGCCGTCTTCGCGCGCGGCGCGATGGCGTGCTCGATGGACTGCGCCGCCGGCGTCGTCGGCGTCATCAGCGGAGTGTCGGGGGGCGGCGCAAAGTCGGCCATCGTGCCCATGTTGGAGCGAATGGCCTCGATGTTCTTGCGCACCTCGTCGGCCTCGCTTTCGGCCAAGGCCTCATCGAATTGGCGTTGGAAGTCGGCGGCCGCGCGGCGCAGCTTGCCCGCATAGACCCCGAAGGTCCGCATCAGCTTCGGCAGATCCTTGGGACCCACCACGACGATCGCCACAATGGCGACCAGCAAAAGTTCGGACCATCCGATGTTGAGCATGCGTTCGAGGTGTCAGAGCCAACGATTGCCGCGCGCAAGAACGTCCGGCGCGCGAGAGACACTCCACGTCATTGTAGAGCTCAGCTTGACTTCTTCTTGTGCGGCGCGCGGGCGCGCGACTTCGGCGCTGGCGTTTCGTGATCGATCACCTTGGCATCGGCCTTCTCGTCGTCATCGGCAAGCCCCGACTTGAAGCTCTTGATGCCTTTGGCTACGTCGCCCATCAGATCGGAAATCTTGCCGCGCCCGAACAGCAGTACGAACAGCACCAGCACGATCAGGATTTGCCACCAACTCGGTCCCATGAAAGGCCTCCAGCGAGGGGCGAACCCCCGCGCATTATCAAAGAGTTGCCGTCACTATGGCAGCAAAGGCGCCCCGCTCGCAAGCCGGGCTCCCTTTAAGGTGAAGGCCCCTCGTCCCCGTTTCCGGCTTCGAAGACGAGGATCGCGCCTTCATCCACGGCAACGCCGACCTCGGCGCCTTTCTCAGGCACGTCCGCCTCCCGGACGCGCGCCAGCACGGGATCGTCGAGCCCCTGCACGGCGACCTCAACCAGCCCCACGTCGCCGAGAAAGCGGGTGTCGAGGATGCGTCCTGGCGTACCTTTGCCGGGCTTAAGCAGCCGCACGCCGCTTTGGCGAACACAAACGATGGCGTCGGTTCCCTCCGCCAGCCCTTTGGCTGGAAACGTGCCGAGCGGCGTTTCGGCCCGGCCTCCGCGCACGGTGCTGCGCATCTCATTTAGGTCCGAGAAAACACGTGCGGCGAAGAGCGTGCTTGGCGCACGATAGAGCTCCGGCGCGGTGCCCGTCTGCACGATGCGCCCCTTTTGCATGAGCGCGACGCGATCGCCCATGCGCATGGCTTCCTCCGCGTCATGGGTCACCACGATGCAGGTCGCGCGGGCCTCGCGCACGATGGCGAGCGTATCCTCGCGCATGGCCTCGCGCAGTTGGGAGTCGAGACCGGAAAACGGCTCGTCCATGAGGATCACGCCGGGCCGCGGCGCGATGGCGCGGGCAAGCGCCACACGCTGCTGCTCGCCGCCGGACAAAATGTGCGGATACTCCTTGGCGTATTGGGCAAGCCCCACGCGCTCCAGCGCGTGCAACGCCTCGGCGCGGCCTTGCGATTTGGTCAGCGACCGCAAGCCGAACGCGACGTTGTCGAGAATGCTTAAGTGCGGAAAGAGCGCGAAGTCCTGGAACATGAGCCCCACGCCGCGCTTTTCCGGCGACACAAAACGGTTCGGCCCGGCGACCTCCTCTGCGTCGACGAGGACGCGTCCCGAGGACGGCCGTTCCACGCCCGCCGCAATCCGCAGCAAGGTGGTCTTGCCGCAGCCGGAAGGGCCCAGAAGGCACAAGACTGTGCTGGCGGGCACTTCGAGGGTGACGTCTTGGAGCGCGTATGCCTCGCCGTAGCGGCGCCACACATGCTCCAGGTCCAGACGCGCAGCGAAGGTCACGGCGGTCTTGCCACGCACCGCTTTGCCGCGAGCGGCTTTGCGGACCGCACGCTTTGCGGCGGCGGCTTCGCTCAATGAGCGGGTCCGTATCTTGAGAAACTCAAGCATCAGGCTGGTCTACGCGAGGGGCGCCCCTCAAGGCAACGCCCTACCCTCATGCAATAAGGCGCGAGGGGCGGCTCTAGGCCTTTTCGCCCGCGCTGCCTTCCTGCTCTTCCGTATCGCCAGCGCCCAGAGGCTCGTCGTCTTCGCCCTCGCCCAGCGGCTCTTCCTCCAGCGGCGTCTCGTCCTCGCGCAAGTCGGGCGCATCGTCCGGGTTCGGCATGGCGAATCCAGGCGGCAGGTTGGAATCCAGTAGACCGGCACCCTTCAGCTCGGAAAGCCCCGGCAGGTCCTGGATCTGCTCGAAGCCGAAATGCTCCAGGAAATACTCCGTGGTGCCATAGGTGACGGGACGCCCCGGTGCGCGGCGGCGGCCCCTGAGCTTGATCCAGCCGGTCTCCAGAAGAACGTCGATCGTCCCCTTGGACGTGGACACGCCCCGGATCTCCTCGATCTCGGCACGGGTCACAGGCTGGTGGTAGGCGATGATCGCCAGGGTCTCCAGGGCCGCGCGCGACAGGCGGCGTTGCTGCACGGCCTGGCGCTCCAGCAGGAAGGACAGGTCGTCGGCGGTACGGAAGGCCCACTTTCCGGCCACGCGTACGACATTGACGCCACGGCCGGCATAGAGGCCTTGCAGCTCCTCCAGCAACGCCTTCACGTCTTCGCCCTCGCCGAAATGCTTCGCCAGTTCCGCCTCTTTGAGCGGCTCGGGCGCGGCGAACAGCAGAGCCTCGATGATCCGCAGCTTCTCGCGCCGATCGGCGGAGGGCAGCGCCATCACGTTGGACGGCAGCGGCAGCATGGGCGCTTGCACGCTCTGCTCGTCCTCTTCCGCCGTCATGTCCTCTGCCCTTTCCGCTTGGTTCATTGTCATTGGCATCCCCGCATCCGTCTTCTTTGTATGTTCTGCGACCACCGCACGCATCGCCTGATCCAGCTTCACCAGGGCCGACCCGCCTTTGGCCTCGCCCTCATCCTCCGACAGCTTCGATATGTCGGAGAGCACCGCGGTCAGGTTCGGCTTGGACTCATCTGCCTTGGACTCATCTGCCTCGCGCCTATCTCGAGCAAGCTTCGATGGCAAAATTTTGGGTTTCGGCATGATATGCCCCTCGCGTATCGGCCAGTAACGCGCCTGCCAGGTACCGGTGGCCTCATTCCTCCACTGACTGCACTCGATTCAACGCAAATCCAACTCAACTCAACCCGCTTCGCCGCGACGGCGAACCAGGAGCGGTCCAAACGACTTCGACTGGCGGATCTCAAGGGTGCCTTCGCGTGTCATCTCCAAGCTCGCGGTGAAGCTCGACGCCAGCGCGGTGCGCCGGACCTCCGGGTCCACCAAGAACTCCAGAAGCAGCTGATCGAGCGGCGCCCACTCGCAGGCGACACCGAGGAGCCGCTCCAGTTCGTCGCGCGCCTCCTTAAGCGACCATACGGAGCGCTTCTCCATGTGCAGCGTGTGCGTCGCCGTGCGCTGCCGCTGCTGGGAATACGCTTTCAAGAGATCGTAGACATTCGCCTCATAAACGCTGGTCTTGGTGACGCGGATGGGTTCCGGCAGCCCCCGCCCGAAAACATCACGGCCAAGGCGCTTGCGCGTCATCAGCTGAGCTGCCGCATCGCGCATGGCATCAAGGCGCTTCAGCCTAAAGGCCAAGAGCGCGGCAAGCTCTTCACCGGTCGGCTCGCCCTCCTCCGACGGTTCAGCCGGAAGCAGGAGCTTCGACTTCAAGAAGGCCAGCCACGCGGCCATGACGAGATAATCGGCGGCGATCTCCAAGCGCAGGCGTCGAGCCTCTCCGATGAAGTCGAGATATTGCTGCGCCAGCGCCAGCACGGAAATCTTGGAGAGGTCGACCTTCTGGGTTCGCGCCATCGTCAAAAGGAGATCCAGCGGGCCTTCGAACCCCTCAACGTCGACCCGAAGCTGATCGCCGTCCTCGATGCGCTCGGCCTCCTGTTCCCAGTCGGAAACAATGTCGGAAGCGCCAGGGCCTTGCGGCTCCTCTGCTGTCACTGGTGTGTCTTCGCCGCTCATGCCTGCACCGTCGGGTCTGGACCAAGACTCGCCACGCGGGTTCCGGCAGCCTCGGTCACCAGCGCCAAAGCTTCTGCCTCGTCGAAAGGCTCAGGGTCGTGCAGAGCCGCCCTCGCCGCCTCGAAGCGTTCCGCAGGCTTCCCTTCCAAAAGGGGTGCTGCGCCGGCGACGTCGGTCATCTCCGCGAACTTGCCGGAGCAGTGGAGCACCACATCGCAGCCGCCCGCGATCACCGCGCGCGTGCGGTCCGCGTACGAGCCCTCAAGGGCCTCCATGCCGATGTCGTCACTCATGATGAGTCCGGTCAATCCCATCTGATCTCGAATCACTTTCCCCATTATAGCGGGGGAGAGGGTCGCAGGGTGGCACTCGTCGCAAACAGGCAGCAAAACGTGCGCGGTCATCGCCAGGGGCGCATCGTGCAGCGCTCGAAACGGCTTGAAATCCACCTGCTCGAGCTCTTCCTTGGACGCATCGATCCGCGGCAGCGATTTGTGGCTATCCGCTAGGGCGCGACCGTGGCCAGGCACGTGCTTGATGACCGGCAGAACGCCGCCTGCGAGCGTGCCGTCCATAACCGCCCGCCCCAAGGCGCTCACCACTTCAGGATCTGTGGAGAACGCCCGGTCGCCGATGATGTCGTGGGCGCCTTCTTGGGGCACGTCGATGCACGGGGTGCAGTTCACGTTGATGCCGAGGTCGGTCAGTTCAGCCGCGATCAGCCTGGCGCCTGCGAACGCGGCACGCTTGGCCGCTTCCGGATCGGACGCATAGAGGTCCCCAAATACCCGGGCCGGCGGCATGGCCCGCCAATGCGGCGGACGAAGCCGCTGCACGCGGCCACCTTCTTGGTCGATGAGGATCAGCACCTCGTCGCTGCCGACCGCAGCCTTGAAGTCGGCGACAAGCGCTTGGACCTGTCCGGGGCTCTGAACGTTCCTGGCGAACAGGATGAGGCCGCAAGGCCGCTCGCGTCCGAAGAGCTCAGTCTCCGCAGGCGTCAGCGCGGTGCTCGCGCATCCCGAGATGAAAGCTTTGAAAGTCACGTTGCGGGGCTAGCCCCGCCGCGCGCGGCGGTCAAGCGTTCCGTGGCCTATTGCGCCATTACCAGACAGTCGGCGTGCCCTTTCGCCTTCAGCTGACCGCAAAGCTTGTAGGCCGCGGACTTGTCGGCCAGAGGCCCGACCTGAAGCCGATACCAAGTGCCCTTGGCGCCGAGATCGGTCTTGCGAACGACGGGCTGATGGCTGCTCAACAGGCTCGGATATTTCTGCTGGGCATCGGCGAAGTTCGCCAGCGCATCGGTCTGGCTCTTGCTGGAGCCGAGCTGCACGACATATTTGGAGTCGGCTGCGGGAGCCGCTGGTGCTGCGGCTGGCGCCGGGTTGGCAGTGGCCACCTGCTGCGGCGCAGCCTGTGGCGCCGGCACCGGCATCATGTTGGCCGCCTGACCCGCCGCTTGGGCGGCAGCGCCGTTCGCGGCCTGGGTTGCTGCTCCGGTGGCGTTCTGAGCCATCTGGGCCGCCTGGCCGGCAGCGTCCTGGGCGGTTTGTGTCGCCGCACCGGCCGCGCCTGTAACGGCGCCTGCAGCCGCTGCGGCAGCTTCGACGGAGCCGTCAGGACGGACGACGAAAGTATTGACCTTGCGCGCACCATCCGCCGCGGCCTGGGCCTGGTTGGCGAGATCGGTGGTGGCAACGGGCGTCGGCAAACTGTGGGTCGCGGTTGCCGGCGGCAGGGCCGGTACCGCCACGTCTTCCTGGCGGGGCACGAGACGCTCGGACCCGGGTTGATCGCCATTGGTCAGACGATCGTAGATCAGTTTGTTTTTGTGAGGAAATTCCTTGCCGCCCGGCTGGTCGGGGGCTTCCTTCACCGGCGTCGCGTCGGCCGTGATCATCGGCGCCTCGCCGCTCCCGCCGCTCTGCTTGTAGGCGTAGGCCAGAGCACCGCCGAGCGCGATCGCTCCAAGCAGTGCGCTTGCGACCATGACGGCGCTGCGGCCTTTCAGCGAACTCTTCAACTTGGAGCCCTTACCCGCCGGCGCGGCAGCAAGCTGGCTCTCATCCATAAAATCGGCATCGCTCCCGGCCTCGGCGTAGTCCTGCGGCGGGGGCGCCATGCCCTGCTGGCCACCCAGCGGGATTTGCGGGGGCTGGTCGTAGGCGGGGTCAAGGGCCTGAAGTGCACGTCCAGGCTCGCCAGGCGCAGCCTGAGGGGCTTGCGGCGCTGGGTGTTGCTGCGGGTAGTCTTGGGGCGGATATCCCGGATGCTGCTGCATGGGCGCCTGAGCAGCACCTTGCGCGGCCGGGTCGTAGGGCGACGCGCCATATGCCATCTCGCCGCCGCCAAGCGCTGGGTCCGCGCCGGCCGCCGCAGGTGTCTCCGGGAAGCTCGCCTCCGGGAAACCGGCATCAACCGGCTCGGGGAAGGCCGCATCGAGGCCAGCGTCCGCAGCCGGGTTCGGCGCGGCGAAATCGGCCTCCGGGGGGCTCGCTTCGGGGCTCTTGAAGTCTCCGAAGATCGAGTCGGGAAAATTCGGATCGGCGTCGCTCAGGTCCGGCAGCTCTTGGCCGCTCGGCGCCGCGGCGGGGCTGGGCGCCGTGTAGGCCTGCGGCTGGGCCGCCGGCTGTCCACCGAAGGCTTGCGGTTGAGGCTGTTGGGGCTGGTAGGCCGCAGGCTGGGGCGGCATGGCCTGAGGTGCAGGCTGGGCCGGCACAGGCTGAGCGGCTGTGGGCTGAACGGGAGCGGGCTGCTGGGCTTGCGCCGGAGCAGGCTGCTGGGGCCGCGCCGTCTGGGGCGGATAGGGCGCCTGCGGATCGGCTTGGGGCGCCTCTCCGGGCGCGCGCGTCACCGGCTGATAGGTCGGCATCTGGGCGAATTTCGGACCACCGCCGGCACCGAAAATGTTTGGCTGACCTGGCCGCCCCGCTCCTTGAACCATGAAAGATACCTCACTCTTTTCGATGTTGGCCGCGCTCGCGTCCCAGGATTACCCGGCGCAGGCGGCGGCGTGCCTGTTGATCAAATCTGATGCAAATTTTGCGGATCGGCCAGCCCAGCGGCCGAACCCACTCTCGCGCGTGGACATGGCTTAAGTCCCTCGAACTACCCCCTGCCCCAGGCCGGCTAATGCAACTCGTTCATGGCATGAACGCCGAGTATTCCCAAACCCAACGCCAGGACACGCTTTGTGGCGGCCACAAGCGCAACACGAGCACGTGTTAACTCTCGGTCACTCTCGTAAATAAAACGTAATTGTGGCAAGTCTTTGCCTCTGTTCCAAAGACCATGGAAGTCTCCAGCAAGATCGTAAAGATAGAAACTGAGCCGATGTGGCTCATGTGCTTGCGCTGCACCCTCAACAATACGAGGAAATTGAGCCAGACGACGGATCAAGGCGATCTCCCCGTCGTCATTCAACTGATTTAGGTCGGCCTGCACCAACACATCCTCCGCTACACTGAGGTCCGCAAATGTCTCAGCAACATTACGCAGAACCGAACTCGCCCGGGCGTGGGCGTACTGAACATAGAAGACCGGATTGTCCCGCGACTGCTCGGTGACCTTGGCGAAGTCGAAATCAAGCGGCGCGTCGTTCTTCCGGTACAGCATCATGAAGCGAACGGGCCCTGCACCCACTTCCTCCACGACGTCCCGGAGCGTTACGAATGTCCCGGCACGCTTGGACATTTTGACGGGCTCACCAGACCGAAACAAGCGGACCAGCTGGCATACCTTAACGTCGAGATCGGCCTTGCCGACCGTCAGCGCGGACAGGGCGGCGCGCAGGCGCTTGATATGGCCCGCATGGTCGGCGCCCCAGACGTCGATCATGGAGTGAAAACCGCGTCTGAACTTGTCGTAGTGATAGGCGATATCGGAGGCAAAATACGTGTATGAGCCATCCGACTTGACGAGCGGCCGGTCCTGGTCGTCGCCGAAGTCGCTGGCGCGGAACAGGAGCTGCTCGCGGTCCTCCCAGGCCTCGTCCACCTTGCCCTTGGGCGGAGGCAAACGGCCCTCGTAGATCAGGCCTTTGGCTCTCAGGTCGTCGATGGTCTCGGCGACCTCGTCCTTGCCGTCGGTGAGCGAGCGTTCCGAGAAGAAGACGTCGTGCTTGATACCGAGCTGGCTCAGATCGTCCGCGATCATGGCCAGCATGGCCTTCAGCGCGGCGGCCTTCACCAGCGGCAGCCACTCAGCCTCCGGCATGTCGAGCAGATCCCGGCCGTGATTGCCGGCAAGCTGCTCGCCGACCGGCTTCAGGTAGTCGCCGGGATAGAGCCCCTCTGGGATCGCGCCGATGTCCTCGCCGAGCGCCTCGCGGTAGCGGAGAAACGCGGACTGCGCGAGCACGTCGACCTGCGCGCCGGCATCGTTGACATAGTACTCACGGGTGACGTCGTAGCTGGCGTAGTCGAGGAGATTAGCCAGCGCATCGCCGAACACGGCGCCCCGGCAGTGACCCACATGCATGGGACCCGTCGGGTTGGCGGACACATACTCCACATTCACGGCTTGCCCCTTGCCGATGGCGCTTCGGCCAAACGCATCACCCTGCTCCAGCACCATACGCAACACGCTCGGCCAAAACGCACGGGCGAGTGTCAGGTTGATGAATCCGGGTCCGGCGATCTCCACCTTCTCCACATACGGATCGGAGGCGATCAGAGGAACGATCCGTTCGGCGAGCGCGCGGGGCGCGAGCTTCGCGGGCTTGGCCAGCACCATGGCGGCGTTGGTGGCGAGGTCCCCATGGCCGGAGTCCTTGGGCGTCTCGAGCGAAATGCCGTCGACGCTCGCGTCCTGCGGCACGACGCCGTCATGCTTGAGCTGCTGGACGGCCGCCAGAACGTGGCCGTGAAACCCTGTGAAAACGTCCATGGATGCTCCGGGAAACTTTTTCGCGCATGATCTTATCGGAAAACCGGTGCCCACTTCTCCGGATCATGCGTGGCGCGCGACTATCGCAAATCCGGGGTGGCGTCAAACAGACGCCGGTGCTCCACCAGCGCATAGCGGTCGGTCATACCGGCGATGAAGTCCGCCACATAGCGGGCGTATTGGCGCGTCCCCAGCGGCGGCGCCTCGGCGCGCCATTCCGGCGGCAGAGCATCGACCGTCTCCGTGTAGCGCTCGAACAGGTCCGCGATGACGGTCTCCGCATCGTCCATGATGCGCACGACCCGCGCGTGGCGGTACACCCGGGCGAAGAGAAACTTCCGCAAGTCGTCGAGGCGGCCCAGCATCTCATCAGAGAACGCGATGAGCGTACGTCCGGCCTGGCGCACGTCGTCGGCGCTTTCGGGACGGAGCGTGGCAAGCCGCGCGCGCGCTTCGGCGATGGCATCGTTGACCATCGCGGTGATCAGCCGCCGTGTCACCTCGTAGAGGCGCCTTAGGTCGTCCAGGTCCGGATAGGCCGCGTCGACTTCGGCAAGAAGGCTCGCAGTCATCGGCACTTCGGCAAGCTCGGCGAAGGTGAAGCAGTTCGCGCGATAGCCATCTTCGAGATCGTGCGCATTGTAGGCGATGTCGTCGGAGAGCGCGGCGATTTGCGCTTCGAGCGATGCGTAGGTATCGAGTTCCAGGTCATGGGTCGCGCAATAGTCCAGCACGGGCTCCGGGACCGGCGTCTCGTGCCCCTCAAGCGGCCCGTTGTGCTTCACCAAACCTTCCAGCGTCTCCCAGGTGAGATTGAGTCCGTCGAAGGCGCCGTATTTCCTTTCGAACCTCGTGACGACACGCAAGGACTGAGCGTTGTGATCGAAGCCGCCTGCGTCCGTCATTGCGGCATCGAGCGCGCGCTCGCCCGCATGGCCGAAGGGCGAATGGCCGAGATCGTGCGCGAGCGCGACGGTCTCGGTGAGATCTTCGTCGACCCGCAGCGACCGCGCGATGGAGCGGGCGATCTGCGCCACTTCGAGACTGTGGGTGAGACGCGACCGGTAATGGTCGCCCTCGTGATAGACGAAGACCTGGGTCTTGTAGTTCAGCCGGCGGAAGGCGCTCGAATGCAGAATCCGGTCGCGGTCGCGCGCATAGGCCGTGCGCGTCGGGCTCGGCGGCTCGGCGATCAAGCGCCCGCGGCTCACCCGCGCGTCCACGGCATAGGGCGCAAGGGGGCCCCTCCCCGTTGGGGCGCTGACGTCTGGCTCAGGCTTTGCGGGCTGGCTGATTGACAACTCCCTTGGCCATTCTCATCTTTAGTGTATCAAACACTTGGCTGAACAGAACTTGGCTATACCGAAGATGAGCGACCCGTCCATCACCATAAGCACCCGCGCCGCCAAGCGCATCGTCGAGCTCGTCAGCGAAGACGACGCCGCGCGCCTGTTTCGCGTCAGCGTCGAGGGTGGCGGCTGCTCGGGATTTCAGTACCGCTTTGAGCTGGTGAAGGACACCGCGCCCGACGATATCGTTATCGAGCGCGACGGCGCCACGGTCGCCATCGATCCCGTCTCCGCAGGTTTCGTGAAGGGATCGGAAATCGACTTCGTCGACGAGCTGATCGGTGCTCAGTTCAAGATCCACAATCCGAACGCCACCGCGGCTTGCGGCTGTGGCACCAGCTTCTCGATCTAGCGCGCGATTTGGACTATGTCCCGTCCTTGCCGGGTCTTCGCCTCGGCGTGACGACTTGCTATGCATGAGTCCCCATGAAGATCGCCTCCTGGAACATCAACGGCGTCAAGGCGCGCATCGAGACCGCGGTGACGTGGCTGAAAGCCGCCGCCCCCGATGTCGTCTGCCTGCAAGAGATCAAATCCTTGGACGAGGCTTTTCCGGCCGAGAGGTTCGAGGAGCTCGGCTATAACGTCGCGACCCACGGCCAGAAGGGCTTCAACGGCGTGGCCTTGCTGTCCAAGCTGCCCTTCGACGATGTGAGCCCGGGGCTCGCCGGCGATCCAGACGACACCCAGGCGCGCTATCTGGAAGCCGTGATCTCGGTGCCGTCCGGCGTCGTGCGGGTGGTGAACATCTATCTACCGAACGGCAATGGCTCGCCAGAGAAGTTTGCTTACAAGCTGGCGTGGATGCGCCGCCTGCAAGCGCGGGTGATGACGCTTCTCACTTACGAGGAGCCGTTCGTCGTCGCGGGCGACTTCAACGTCATCCCCGCGCCGGAGGATGTCTACAATCCGGAAGCCTGGATGGACGATGCGCTGTTCCGCCCCGAGACGCGGGCGCGGTTCCGGGCGCTGGTCAATCTGGGCCTGACCGAAGCGTTCCGAGCCTGCCACGACGAGCCCCACCAATTCACCTTTTGGGACTATCAGGCCGGCGCGTGGCAGAAGAACCACGGACTGCGCATCGACCACTTCTTGCTGTCACCGCAAGCCGCCGACCGCTTGCAGTCATGCGAGGTCGATCCCGAGCCGAGAGGCTGGGAGAAGCCGTCCGATCACGTGCCGATTGTTGTGGAGCTTTCGCTTTAAGCCGCCTGCGCGACTATTGCGGAACACCGAGCCCGTCACCCGAGGCCCCGAAGCCAACGGACAGGCCCATGGCAGCCGGCGGCGTCAGGTCAACCGGACCAAGCTGCGGCTCCTTGGAGGCGGTCAGCTTCGGGTCGGATTTGACGGGTTTGGTCATAGCGCGGGCCGTGGCGCGATTGGGACCGCCAAGTTGCGGCAGCAAGGCCATCGCTCGCTTGCGCGTCCCGCTGTCGGCCTCGGCCAAGGTCTCTTTGTACAGTTGTCGGATCTGCTCCGGCTCGCCGCCCTTCGCCTTGGCGTTCTCCTCGGCAAGCATCAGAAGCGCAAGTCCCCGCGCCGGCCGCTGGCTGACGCCATCGCCCCGCCACAACATCTCACCTAGAAGGGCTTGCGCGCCGGGGTGCTGCTTCCGCGCCGCCATGGCCAGCCAATTGGCGGCGATGGTCGAGTTCTTCTCCACGCCCGCGCCGGTGCGGTAGAGACAGCCGAGCTGATACTGCGCCTCGGCGTCGCCGAAATAGGCACTGGCATGCCGGAACAAGCCGGCAGCGTAAACCGGATCGGGGTGCAGCGGCATCGCTTCAATACCGCTTACGTAATACTTGCCGAGCGCCGCGAACGACTCGCCGACATATTTGGCGATCGGGCTCGACGGCGGGATATCGGCATATTGGTCGGCGATCTTCTGGAAGTGGAAGAACGCCTTCGTGTCGTCCTTCGGCACGTCACGGCCTGCGGCGTAGAGACGTGCGAGCTTGAGCTGAGCCCCGAGCACGCCGCGCCCGGCGGCATATTCGAGCGCCGCAACGGCCGCTGTCATCTCGCCGGACTTCATCGCGCTCACGCCCTGGCGATAGGCTTGCGTCGCGGACTCGTAAAGCGGTGGCTCGTCGGCCGCGCCGATCCCGGCGGGCGTCAGGACAATGACGGCGGCCAACGCGCTGCCAATGGTGGAGGCGCTAAACATCGGCATAGCACGACCCCTCCGCAGCACCGCCCGGGTGGGTCACTGCGCCCGTCCGGGCCGCCCCAACCTCGTTGGCGTATTTCCACAGATAGCCGCTTTGGAACGACGTCGGCGGTGCCGTCCAGTCCTTCGCGCGCGCGGCGAGTTCGTCTTCGCTGACCTCAAGGTCGATGACGCCGTCTTCGGCATCGAGCACGATCATGTCGCCGTCGCGCACCAGCGCAATGGGACCGCACACGGCCGCCTCCGGCCCCACATGGCCAACGCAGAAACCGCGCGTGGCGCCTGAAAAGCGTCCGTCGGTGATGAGCGCAACCTTGTCGCCCATGCCTTGGCCGTATAGCGCCGCGGTGGTCGACAGCATCTCCCGCATGCCCGGACCGCCCTTCGGCCCTTCATAGCGGATGATGATGACATCGCCCTCGTCATACTTTTTGGCGCTGACGGCGGCGAACGCCTCTTCCTCGCTGTCGAAGCAGCGGGCGGGTCCGCGGAACTTCAAGTTGTTCAATCCGGCCACCTTCACGATCGCGCCGTCCGGCGCGAGCGTCCCCTGCAATCCCACGACGCCACCGGTGGGCGTCAGCGGGTTGTCAGCAGAACGCACAACGTCCTGGTCCGGGTTCCACGCAACCTTGGAAAGATTTTCCGCGATCGAGCGGCCCGTGACCGTCAGGCAGTCGCCGTGCATATAACCGTGGTCGAGTAGCGTCTTCATGAGGAGCGGCACGCCACCAGCTTCGAACATATCCTTGGCGACATAACGGCCACCCGGTTTCAGGTCCGCGATATACGGCGTCTTCTTGAAGATTTCCGCCACATCGAACAGATCGAAGTCGATACCGCATTCATGGGCGATGGCCGGCAGATGCAGCGCCGCGTTGGTCGAGCCGCCCGAGGCCGCGACCACAGCGGCCGCGTTCTCCAAGGATTTGCGGCTGATGATGTCGCGCGGACGGATGTTCAGCGCGATCAAGTCCATGATCTTCTCGCCCGCCATCATGCAAAACTGGTCGCGGATTTCGTAAGGCGCGGGCGCGCCGGCCGAGTATGGCAGTGCAAGGCCGATAGCCTCCGACACCGTCGCCATGGTGTTCGCGGTGAACTGCGCGCCGCATGCACCGGCCGAGGGGCACGCCACGTGCTCCAACTCCTCGAGGTCCTCCGGGGACATCTTGCCGACGGAGTACTGCCCGACGGCTTCGAACAGGTCCTGCACCGTGACGGGACGGCCCTTGTAAGTGCCGGGCAGGATCGAGCCGCCATAGATGAAGATCGACGGGACGTTGAGCCGGCACATGGCCATCATCATGCCTGGCAGAGACTTGTCGCAGCCGGCGAGCCCGACCAACGCGTCGTAGCAATGGCCGCGCATGGTGAGCTCGACACTGTCGGCGATGACCTCGCGCGAGGGCAGCGAGGACTTCATGCCCTGGTGGCCCATGGCGATGCCGTCGGTGACGGTGATGGTGCAGAATTCGCGAGGTGTGCCGTCCTTGGCTGCAACGCCCTGCTTGACGGCCTGGGCCTGGCGCATCAGGGCGATGTTGCAGGGCGCGGCCTCGTTCCAGCAGGTGGCGACGCCAACGAAGGGCTGATGAATTTGGCCGCGCGTCAGCCCCATCGCGTAGTAGTACGAGCGATGTGGGGCGCGGGACGGCCCCTCCGTCACATGCCTGCTCGGCAAGCGGGATTTATCGAACGTCTTTGCGTCCATGTACCAATACTGGGCTGGAGCTGAATGAGCCGCCGGTCGTCCGCCGCTCTACACCCCAGCCGGTCGCTCCCTGGCCCTGCCCCCTCGCTTTTGCGCTACGCGAGTGTCTGATGAGCCATAATCCTCGAACTGCAGAGGATGTCCCAAAGTTTTATGGCGCAAACGAGGCGCAAATACCTCAGTCTGTTGCAATTTAGCTACATTTTCGAGGATTCAGGGCAACGGTTGCTTGGTGGGAACTTTGCCGCCGTCCGGTGAAGACGCCCTTAAAGCGCGGCTTCGAGCCGCTTTAGCGCCTGCGCCAGCTTGGCCGCGGTGGCTTCCGCTTCGGACTTGCGGACGCGTTGCTCCTCGACCACATGTTCGGGCGCCCGGGAGACAAATTTCTCGTTGGCGAGCCTCGCATCCAGCTGGGCGATCTCAGACCCCACTTTGTCGATCTCGCGTTTTAGGCGCTCCGACTCCGCGCCGATGTCGATCACTCCTTCGAGGGGCATGGCGAGCGTCGCCTCGTCCAGCACCATCTGGACCGAGCCGGACGGGGGCGCATCGGTAAAGTCGATGGTCTTGATGCGGGCGAGCCGCTTGAGCGTCTCCTCGTGAGCGGCGACCTGCGCCTTGGTCTTGTCCGTAGCGCCGGCGATCACCAGCGGCACCTTGGCACCGGCCGGAACGTTCATCTCGGCGCGCACGGAGCGCACCTCGGTAACGAAGCGGATGACCCAATCCATCTCCGCGTCCGCCTTGGCATTCTGGAGTCCCAAATGAGTGGGCCACTCGGTGAGCATTAGCAGCGTCTCGCGGCGCGTCCCTTCGGGCGCACGCTTCTCCCACAGCTCCTCGGTGACGAAGGGCATGAAGGGATGCAGGAGCTGGAGCGCGCGGTCGAGCACGTACGCCGCCATGGCGCGGGTCTCGGCCTTCGCCACCTCGTCCTCGCCCATGAGGATCGGCTTGATCAGTTCGAGATACCAGTCGCAGTAGATGTGCCAAATGAAGTGGTAGATGGCGGCGGCCGCATCGTTGAAGCGGAAGGCCTCGAGTGCTTCGGTCACGGCCGCGGTCGTACGCTCGACCTCGCCCGCGATCCAGCGGTTGACGGTGACTTGCGCGCTTGTGGGATCGAAATCGGCCTGGGGCACGCAATCGTTCATCATGGCGAAGCGCGATGCGTTCCAGAGCTTCGTCGCGAAGTTGCGGTAGCCTTCGACGCGGTTGCCGGAGAGCTTGATGTCGCGCCCTTGCGCGGCCATGGCGGCGAGCGTGAAGCGCAGCGCATCGGCGCCATAGCTGTCGATCAGCTCCAGGGGATCGATGACGTTCCCCTTCGACTTCGACATCTTCTGGCCCTTCTCGTCGCGGACCAGCGCGTGGATGTAGATGTCGCGGAACGGCACCTCGTCCATGAAGTGCAGCCCCATCATCATCATGCGGGCGATCCAGAAGAAGATGATGTCGAAGCCCGTGACGAGCACGTCGGTTGGGTAATAGCGGGCAAGTTCCGGCGTCTTGTCCGGCCAGCCGAGGGTAGAGAATGGCCACAGCGCCGAGGAGAACCAGGTGTCGAGCACGTCCTCGTCGCGCTTCAGCGTCGCGTCCTTGCCGTAATGCGCCTTGGCGGCCGCTTTGGCATCCGCTTCAGTCTCAGCGACGAATATCTCGCCGTCGGGCCCATACCAAGCAGGGATCTGATGCCCCCACCAGAGCTGGCGGGAGATGCACCATGGCTGGATGTTCTCCATCCAGTGGAAGTAGGTGGACTCCCAATTCTTCGGCACGAAGGTCGTGCGCCCGCGCCTGACCGCGTCGATGGCGGGCTTGGCCAGTGTCGCGGCGTCGACATACCACTGATCGGTGAGATAAGGCTCGATGACCGCGCCGGAGCGGTCGCCATGGGGCACGGCGAGGACGTGGGGCTCGGTCTTTTCGAGCAAGCCCTCGTCCTCCAGACGATCGACGATCATCTTGCGCGCGGCGAAGCGGAACACGCCGTTCAATTCCAGAATCGTTGCATGGAGTTGCGGCGTCATCTCAACCCCGTCCGTGAATTCGGAGTTGGCTTGTAGCTGGAGCCGCGCGTCCTTGCTGAGAACGTTGATCATCGGCAGGCCGTGGCGCTTGCCGACCTCGAAGTCATTGAAGTCGTGCGCAGGTGTGATCTTCACCGCGCCCGAGCCCTTCTCCGGATCGGAGTACTCGTCGGCGACGATCGGGATGCGGCGGCCGACAATCGGCAGAATGACGTTCTTGCCGACGAGGTCCTTGTAACGCTCATCGTCCGGATGCACGGCGACGGCCGTGTCGCCGAGCATGGTCTCCGGCCGCGTGGTGGCGACGACGATAAAGGTCGAGGGGTCCCCCGCGTCAAAGGTCTTCCCCTCGATCGGGTAACGCAGATGCCATAGATGCCCGTTGGTCTCGACCTGCTCGACCTCAAGGTCCGAGATGGCGGTGAGCAACTCCGGGTCCCAGTTGACGAGGCGCTTGTCCTTGTAGATTAGCCCGGCGCGATGCAACTCGACGAAGACCTTGCGGACGGCCTTCGACAGCCCCTCGTCCATGGTGAAGCGCAACCGCGACCAATCGCAGGAGCAGCCCAGCCGCTTCAGCTGGCCGACGATGGTGTTGCCGGACTCTTCTTTCCACTGCCAGATGCGCTTGATGAACTTCTCGCGGCCGAGGCTGCGCCGGTTCGGCTCCTGACGCTCCATCAATTGCCGCTCGACGACCATCTGCGTGGCGATGCCCGCGTGGTCGGTGCCCGGCTGCCACAACACGTCGCGGCCGCGCATGCGCTCGAAGCGGACGATCACGTCTTGCAGGGTGTTGTTGAGCGCGTGCCCCATATGGAGCGAGCCGGTGACGTTCGGCGGCGGGATCACGATGGCAAAGGGCTTTGCGCCCTCGCGATCGCCACGGCCGGCAGCAAAAGCGCGCGCACTTTCCCAGGCGCGGTAGATGGCGCCTTCGAAATTCTGCGGTTGATAGGTCTTATCGAGCATGAACGCGGACAGTTGGGCGAAAAGGGTCGCCGCGCGTCCTACGCTCTCGGCTTCCGCGCTGTCAACTTTTCGGGCCTAGTCTTGCGGGCGGCGCAGCGTCTCCGGATCGAAGCCTTCGCGGATCAGGCGCTCCATGTTGTCGTCAAGCCATTGACGAAGCATGGGACGCAGCATGTCCTTGACGCTGTCTTCCATGGTTTTGCCTTCGATGTCGTGATGCACTTCAGCGCCGTTGACCTGGGCCGTGACCGGCTCCGGCTCTGGCGAGAGTACGGACTCGGCTTCGGGCACCGGCTCTTCGGCTTGCGCTTGCTCTGGCCAGAATGGGCCCTTCACCTCCGGCTCGCCCACGGCTTCCACGACCGTTTCCTCGATTACCGTCAATTCGGCATCCGCCAGGACGAGCTCCTCAGGTGCCTCATCGAGCATCGGCGCAACCGGCGCCTCGTCGGGCTGGCTTTCGAAGTCCACATCGCCCGGCACCTCAAGGCTGGCGTCCAGCTCAGGATGCGTCTCCGCTTCCACCTCCGGCGAGGGCATCGGGATCGCCATCGGCACCGGCTCGGGCTCTGAACCGGCTTCCGGCGCGGCCTCGGCCGCCTCCATCGAATCCGCCTGCGGCGTCGTCTGGAATTCAAAGGGCTCTGCCTGCGGCGTGGTGGAGGCCGGTGGCTGTCCGGCCCTGAGCGCCGCAATGGCACGCTCCAGCGCGGAGGCCGCTTCCTCGCCTGCCGCCTGCGCCGGCTCGTGCTGCACGGCTTCCGGTGCGGTCTGCGGGACCTCCGGTGCGGCTTCAACGGCTTCCATCGCAGTTGGCTGCAAAATCTCTGGTTCGTCCGGGGTCAAGGTCAGCTCCGGCTCTGGCGCGGACTGCTCTGCCACTGGCGGGGCAGGAACCGCCTCCTCGACGAACTCGATCTCCTCAAGTTCCAAGACCTCGACCACTTCGGCTGCCTCAGGAACTGCGGCAACTTCCGCGGCCGGCTCATCGTCCTCGACGATCTCCAGGCCGCCAAGCTCCGCGGCAAGGTCGAGAATTTCCTCTTCCTCATTGGCAGGGGCTTGGTCGCTGTCGCCGCTTAGGACACGTGCAATATCGTCGATGATCTGGTTGTCGGCCTCCCCCTCAAGACTCTCGTCCTCGGCTTGCGCCTTGGGGGCCGCGTCTTGCGCGGTTGCCTGACCGGCCTCGTCGTCCGTGATGATCCGACGGATAGAGGAAAGAATCTCCTCCATAGTCGGTTCAGGAGCGCGCTCGGTGCTGCTCATAACTTGATCCCTTGCCGCCTTTTAACAACTGACATCACACCCTGCGAGTGTACACCAGGGTACCCTCACTCTCTCGATAACTTAACACGATGTTAAGAGCCAAGTCTCGGCCTGGCTGGGAGAAAAGGCCCAATGGTTAATGCATAAGGTCCCGCAATGGTTCAATTATCAGCCGCCGGCGGGGCTGGCGGCCGCAGGCCGAACCATTTGTTCTTGACGATCTCATAGTGCTCGAGCGGATCGTAATAAGGCACTGACAGGCCCAGCGTTTGGGCATCCATGCGGCCCACCGCGGCGTAGAGCGAGTATTCAGCGACGACCCGGTCGCGCAGGGCCGAGACCAGGCCAATCTGCGAATTCAACAGCTCCCGCTGGGCGTCCAGCACGTCGAGCGTGGTCCGCTGGCCCACCTTCTCGTCCTCGCGGACGCCCGTCAGCGCGATCTTGTTGGCGGAGACGGCGGATTCCGCGGATCTGATGGTCGGACCGGACGATTGCAGGATGCCCCAATTGGCGATGACATCCGCATGGACCCGAAGCCGGGCGTCCTCGACTTCACGCTTCAGCTGATTGTTGGTCTCCTTGGCCTGGCGCACCCGGGCCGAGACACCACCGCCCTGATAGAATGGCACGTTCAGCCGTCCCGTGACCGTCGTCGTCTCTATTTCCTGAATGAACGAGCTTTGATTGAACCGCTTCTCGTACTGGGCTTCCAGCGAAACCTCGGGAAGGAGCTCGCCCATGATCTGCTCCACGGCGTAGAGAGACGCCTCCTCGTTGTAGACGGCGGTCAGAATGACGGGGTTCTCGCCATCGCCAAGTGTCATGGCCTGGTCCAGCGAGTGCGGCAGCAAATGGCGGATCGACGGGGGCGTCTGGAGATCGCCAGGAGGGTGACCGATGACTTGCTCATAAGCGGCGCGGCTGGTTTTCAGGTTGGCTTGCGCCACGCTCAATGTCGCGACCGCCTCGGACCGGCGCGCTTCGGCTTGTGCCACGTCGGTCCGGGTCACCTCACCGACCTCAAAGCGGTCGCGCGTCGCCCTTAGCTGCTCGGATAGTACGCGCACATCGTTTTCACGCAGGCGCACAACGGCCTTATCGCGCACGACGTTGACATAGGCGGTGGCGGCGTCGAGCAACACGGTCTGCTCCACGCCGCGCAAGGCCTCACGTTGTGCCTGCACTTCCGCCTTGGCTTGGCGAACGGCATTGAGGTTCTGAAAGCCCTCGAACAACGGCTGCTGCAGTTGCACGGCGTAACCGCGCGGATGATTTACCCCGTCGCTCGCGAGCCCGCCGGCGCCAAACGCGAGCGCGGAGGGCGAGCTGGTGTTGCTGTTCTGATTGGTGTAGCTGGTGTCGGCCGAGCCGCTGACGAACGGACGCAGGCCGGATTTGGCGACGGCCACTTGCTCGTCGATCGCCCGGAGGCGTGCCCGCTCGGCGTTCAGAACCGGATTGAGCAGGTAGGCGTCGGACAAGGCCTGCTCTAGCGTTTCCGCATGAACCGCCGGTCCGAAAGACGCGAGCGCGGCACTCGCCAAACCCGCAACGGACCATGCACGCAAGCGCCGCGAGAAATCCGCGCAGCAAAACCGTTCGCGCCTGCCCTTACTACAAAGCACTGCCCGTCTCCCGCAGTCAGTTGCGCCCCCGCCCCTGCTGCTTATCTAAAGCATAGAGCACCCCGGGCGGGCTCGGATAGCCATGAACCCCTGCCAAGAGCCGGATTTGGCAAAAATCTCAAGGCACTGTGGGATCGGCGCAACAGTGCCGACCCGGACTATTGACAGCTAGAAGGCGAAATACGGCGCGGGCGCATCGTCCCTCCAGCGCCAGCTGGCCATCTGGCACGTCCGGCACGCCGCCCCAGGCATGCTCCGTATGCATATTAATCTCACACGGCGAACGCATATTGACAGGAGACACTAGACAGAAGCTAGTTTCGCGCTAGAAATCCAGCCCGGTTGGCCACGTGGCGGAGTGGTGACGCAGCGGACTGCAAATCCGTATACCCCGGTTCGATTCCGGGCGTGGCCTCCAACCTTCCCTGCATGCTGTTCTAGATCAGGTCTTGGGCCCGTTCGCCTGGTCGGCGCCGCGGGCGTCCGCTCGTTCCTTCCAGCGGTGCCACCAGACCGTGGCCTGGCGGCGCCAGCGGCGCACGGCGGGCAGATCGACCGAGAGCACGAGGAAGCCGAGCGGGATCATCCAGAACCCGAGCACGGGCAGAAAGCCGAGCAGCCCGCCGCCGACCAGCATGGTGCCGAGCCCTATGCGCATGGGCTTCGACTTTGGGAGGTGCCAGTGGCTGTTGAAGAGACGGAACTTGTGGGCCATCGAAGACTCCAGCGCGCGGCCCTGATCGGGCCTTTCAGGGTGGATGCGGGAGATAGGGGCTGGAACGAGCCCCTACAAGCCGGTGCAATTTCTCGCACCTTCTCAAGCGCAAAGTTCTGGAAAGCCTTGGCGCCTTTTGCTATCTACGCGGTCTGCGCGGCTGACAACGATAGTCGGCGCACTGGTCCCCGGTAGCTCAGTTGGTAGAGCAAGCGGCTGTTAACCGCTGGGTCGCTGGTTCGAGTCCGGCCCGGGGAGCCATGCAATATCAGACACTTAATCTCATAAATCCGGGTCGCCAGATAGTCCGCTGAAATCTTCAAGGCTACGATGAGGCTACAACCCTAGGGGCGCGGGCGGCGCAACATACCGCACCTACGAGACACTTGAACCGGCGGCGGGCGGTACACACTTACAATTCATTGCCCCCATCCCTGTGTGGGCATTCGCGGGAGCGCCATTAGTGCTTCGTAGTCTGTGATCGCGTCACGCTCCTGCTTCTCCCCTCCCCCCGTGCGGGGCTTCTCTTTATATAGTGGCGCTCACATCTCAAAGCGGCGGCCCGAGGTTGTAGGCAAGCGATTACGGGCTGGCGGTAGGTGCTTCCGATACTTAAATAAAGTCTAGCGCGCCAGTCGAGGACAGGAACCCATCGAAAAAAGGCGCGCCAAAAGGTTCAAGTAACCCAAAGACGCTCAGCGAAAGGGCCACGGCAGCGAATGTCGGGGCCCTTTGTTCATTCCCCAAGAGCTAAGCTGATTGCCGTAAGACTACGGCGCGTGACCGCAGGCTGCCCAGCCTTCGCTGCGGCGCAGGATTGACAGCCGGTGGCATTTGGAGTGGACTATCACTTCGCCTCGCCTTCGGGTGAGGCTTGATCGCCCAGAGATGGGACGATCAGGAGGGGGCGGCCTTCGGGCTGCCCCTACCTGTATTTGGCTTCATCTAGCTTTACCTGGCTTCCTTAAGCGGCTCGCTCTCGCGGTAGCCGTGAACTTTTGGCATTGTGACCCTTGCGGGGGGAGCCAATGAGGGAGGCTCCCATGACATCATCACGCCGATTTCCGGCTCCCTGGTCGGTCGAGCAGATGCCGGGCGGCTACAAGGTTCTCGACGCTAACGGACAGGCGCTGGCGCATGTCTATGCGCGGGAGACAAAGCAGCAGGCTGAGATAGCCAAGGCGCTGACGGTCGATGAGGCCCGGCGCATTGCTGAGGAAAGGGAAAGCCATGAGCGAGATGAGCAGCTCACAACGTATCGAGAAAGCCCTACTGGACGGCGATGGCGACGCCTATGACAGCGAGGCTTCGCACCGCTTCTGGACTGGCATGTACTTGTTTATTGGCTGGGTCGCAGCCTGGTGGATCGGCCTGGGGATCATTGTCTGGGCTTTGTCCGTCTGACGGAGACCGACGTAGCGGTGAATGTTGTTAAGCTGCCGGGGCTGTTGGGGTCGGCTGACTAGAGCCTACCAGTCACCGGTCTTCGGACGGTCGATTGGCAAGGAATAGCCACAGGAGCAATGCGGTCCATGCAATAGCAACCAGCATGGTGACGTACCAGGGCTGTAACGTGCTGTGCAGGACGTAGAAGATGCCAAAGCCTCCAATAAGGTACACGGTTACCAAGCTGAAAAGTGTCATGTACCGCTCCTCTGCGTGCACTGTGCAGAACGTTAGCGGAGACACCATCGAAACTG
>NZ_JBFFQD010000008.1:0-71582 GCF_041573655.1 Methyloceanibacter sp. | reverse complement strand
TGGCATTCATCGTTTACGGTGTGGACTACCAGGGTATCTAATCCTGTTTGCTCCCCACACTTTCGCACCTCAGCGTCAGTATCGAGCCAGTGAGCCGCCTTCGCCACTGGTGTTCCTCCAAATATCTACGAATTTCACCTCTACACTTGGAATTCCACTCACCTCTCTCGAACTCAAGACCAGGAGTTTTAGAGGCAGTTCCGAGGTTGAGCCTCGGGATTTCACCCCTGACTTGAAAGTCCGCCTACGCGCGCTTTACGCCCAGTAATTCCGAACAACGCTAGCCCCCTCCGTATTACCGCGGCTGCTGGCACGGAGTTAGCCGGGGCTTCTTCTGCGGGTACCGTCATTATCTTCCCCGCTGAAAGGGGTTTACAACCCTAGGGCCTTCTTCACCCACGCGGCATGGCTGGATCAGGCTTTCGCCCATTGTCCAATATTCCCCACTGCTGCCTCCCGTAGGAGTCTGGGCCGTGTCTCAGTCCCAGTGTGGCTGATCATCCTCTCAGACCAGCTACGGATCGTCGCCTTGGTGAGCTTTTACCTCACCAACAAGCTAATCCGACGCGGGCCGATCTTTCGGCGATAAATCTTTCCCCCGAAGGGCGTATTCGGTATTAGCCCAAGTTTCCCTGAGTTATCCCGAACCGAAAGGCACGTTCCCACGCGTTACTCACCCGTCTGCCACTTTCCACTATCCCGAAGGATAGCTTCTCGTTCGACTTGCATGTGTTAGGCCTGCCGCCAGCGTTCGTTCTGAGCCAGGATCAAACTCTTAGGTTGAGAATTCGATTCTGAACTGTCCTGGATGGAATCTTCCAGGTGATCGCTACGTTTTGACGAGTTCCCAACAAGCATGAAACGACGCCACCCGAAGGTGACGTGCAACACGCCTATTGGCATCTTGAAAACGCAGTATCGTCAGAGTCTCGACGCCGGTCCTAAGAGGAACCGGCACGCAAGGACTCCGCCGTCCGCGTTTCCCTTTCTTCGTATTACAATGTCAAAGAGCCGGTGGAAGCGCAGCCGAAGCCACACCTCCGAACCCCCAATGGAAGCAAAAGCACCCTTGGGAGTCAACGACAGCAGAGGTGTGCTCCGGAATTAAAAGAAACCGGATAAACCCCGCATCTGTCAGATGGGTCGCGCGGTCGCGCATCGTCCCGCAAGAAGTGGGAGCAACCCGCGCTGTTGTGATATTTAGGGATTCCGCGGTGCGATGTCAAGCCGGGGAAAGCCTGTGGAGCCCTTTTTCTTTTGTGGGCGCCCGTGTCAATCAGGCCACATTCCTGCCTGAATACGCCGTCACTCTCCGGTTGTTAACGGCGTGGTAACCATAAATTGGGATCATGGTTACGATGAACCGCCGGGGGGATTGACCAGGACCTAAGACGCTCCCATCTCGCTTGCAAGGCCTCAGGAGACTGTGGCCTACTAGGGATGACGGGAGCCGGGGTCAGAGGGAAAATACCCATCGGCACAAGTCTAGCCACGCCGCAGGGACAATAACCGCTTCGGTTATGTCCGCCTGAGGGAAGCCAGGAATGGCGCCAAAAATAGGCGTGCAGGCGGCGACCGGTAGACGGGGGGATTAGCGCATTGTTTAAGCGCCGTGGGGGATTTGCGCGCCGTAAGCTCGGCCAGGCACTCGTGCCGGCGGGACCTCGTGGACTCCCCACCATTCTTCTCGGCGAAACACCCAAGACCGAACGCGAGCTTCCGCCCGTCTTTTTCTGCGAGACCAGCCATGACGGCGCCGGCAGTCGGCTGAAATGGATGGCCAGCACGTGTCTGGCCGGCATGGTTGGCGTCTGTCTCATCGGCGTCGCCATCTATGCCTCCATGAACATGTCCGACGGCTCGGGCATGATGAGCTCGATCAAGCGCGCCAGCCTCGCCGCCCTACAGCCGATCCGCGGCGCCCGCCTCGCCCATGACGCCCAGAGCGTCTCCGGCGACAAAGAAGACCTCATTCAGGCCTCGTCCAAAGGGTTCGCCGAGCGATACGTCATTCACGACACGGTGGTAGAGAGACAAGGCAGCCGCGAATTCATCACCATCAAGCCCTACCTCCGCATCATCGCCGGCCTCGCCACCGACCCCCTCGACGGCTCACTCGACCTCCCCCGCTTCAATCCCTTCAAGCTCTACTCCGACGCCACGCCCATCGGCAGCGGCGAGGATGCGGTCGATCCCACCCAATCGCTTATGGTCAACGTGGTCGACGTCCCCGGCGGTCTCCTGCCGCCGACCGACGACATCGAGCTGGAGCCCGAGCAAGTAGACCGGCTGGTCGCCTCGGCGGCTGAGAACTTCGCCTATGCGGAATCGCCGCTCGCGCTTGGGGAGTCCGGCGGCGAGGCCAATCTTCAACTCGCCTCATACCGTCCCGACGAGGTGGAGCGTCCCCGGCTGCTGCCCAACACCACCGTTATGCAGAAGCTGTTGGACGAGGACGAGGAGTTCAGCGAGAAGGAAATCGCCCGCGCCGAAACCAAGATCGTCAAGGTCGGCCGGGGCGACAATCTCATGGGCGTGCTCCTGAAGTCCGGCACGGACAAGGAGATGGCGAGCGCCATCATCGACAGCCTCGACGCCGTGTTCGGCCCCGACGACCTGAAGCCGAGCCAAAAGATCGATTTCCGGCTGGTACCGTCCGCCGCCAATCCGGAGGCGAAGGACGTCGTCCGCGTCAGCGTTTTCGACCGCAAGAGCCGACACATCGTCACCACGACGCGCAACCACGACGGCGACTATCTCGCCTCCACCACGGCGCCCGTGGACGAGGTCGTCATCACCGCCTCCGACCGCGCCTCGCTCTATGAGAGCTTCTACACCGCCGCGCTGGAGCAGAAGCTACCCGCCGATACGATCGTCAAGCTACTGCGCGTCCACTCCTATGATGTGGACTTCAAGCAGAAGGTCCGCTCCGGCGACACATTCGAGATGTTCTTCGACGGCGAAGGCGTGAGCGGCAGCGACGCGGGCGAGTTGCTTTACACCTCAATGACCGTGGGCGGCGAGACCCGCAAGTTCTACCGCTTCCGCACGCCGGACAACACGATCGACTTCTACGACGAGAACGGCTCGAGCGCGAAGAAGTTCTTGATGCGCAATCCGGTCAAGGGCGGCCGCTTCACCTCCGGCTTCGGCAATCGCCGCCATCCGCTGCTGCGCCGCATCCGCATGCATACCGGCGTCGATTGGGCCGCGCCCTCAGGCACCCCGATCCTCGCCGCCGGCGACGGCACGATCGAGATGGCAGAGCGTCACGGCGGTTATGGCAACTATATCCGCATCCGCCACGCCAACGGATTCGCCACCGCCTACGGCCACATGACGCGCTTCGCCCCCGGCTCCAAGCCCGGCGCCCGCGTCAAGCAAGGCCAGATCATCGGTTTTGTCGGCTCGACCGGCCGCTCCACCGGCCCGCATCTTCACTACGAAGTCCTGGTCAACAACAAGTTCGTCAACCCGATGACCATCGCGGTGCCGCGCGGCCTGCAGCTCGAAGGACGCGAACTCGCCGCCTTCCAGAAAGAGCGCCGCCGCGTCGAAGCTCTCATGGAGCTCGATCCCGTCACCAGCCGCGTCGCCCAGGTCAACACCCAGTAAGCCTGGACGTCAGCCCACCGTCCCCGCCTCTTCACTACCCTTTACATTGCGATTCCCAAGCCAGCCGCAGCATCCGCGCGCGCGATAGCTCCCGTCAACGAGCCTCGGCCGTCATTAGAAACGCATCGAGAAAGCTGGACAAAGCGTCCCAGTTCGTGAACTCGCGGTCGGACTCCGTCTCCGAAACGACCCCGCGCTTCATGACAATGAACTTGACGATCTGCTCTTGGAAGAAGTCGTACTCGGTGAACCGCAGAGCGCCTCCGAGGAGGAGCGTCATGGCCGGCTGCCATCCCGTCACCGCGAGGAAACGGTCTACATAGGCTTGCGCTTCGCCACGCGTTTCCTCCAACGCCGCCGACAGGCTGACTGATAAAAATGCGGAAGGCATCGAGTTCAGGCTTTGGCAATGCGCGGCCGCGAAGCGCTTCACCACAGGCTGGTGCTGCTCCTGATGAACAGACGCGGCGATAACGGACGCGTCGAATCCGTCGAGCTCTACAGGGGGACCGGGATCGGCGGTATCATAGAGCGCGACCTCATGACCGGCGCCGCGCAGATGCGCCGCCGCCGTCTCGGCAATCTTCCGCGTTTGCCCCTCAGTCGTGCCGTAGGCGATCAGAACATTCATGCCGCCCCTCCAGTGGCAAACCGCTCTTCTTCGCTTCTCCAAGCCTGCCCGTCAGTTCACCTGGCTTTCACGGCAGCGCGCCTTGATCTTGCTCAAGCGGCGGAGCGCACCTCAAGTCACGATGGTGGGGACGGTGCGCGGGAGAGCTCCTTGTGGCAGAACTCCTCCATACGTTTGTCCCCAAGAGCCGCCGCGGCTTGCGCTCGAAAGTACCCAATGCAACGGCGTTCGGCGGCTGGGTGACGTTGGAGAGCAGCCCCGCATCGCGCAGAAAGCGGATAAGGCCAAGATGAAACAGCGTGGCGCGGAAGCCACCACCGGACAGCGCTAGACCGATATTGGGTTTCTTGGTTTCGGCCAATTTCCCTCCCAACCCTTCGGGATCGAGCCCACTTGCCTTTGGTTTTTTTGATCGCCACCGCGCCAAGAAGAACGGGTGATTTTGCTGGAGCTGCGGCTCCTTTTTCCTTGTTCTCCTGACCTTTATCAGAAAGGGGACTGCGTCCACTCTGGGCGCGAAGCAGCATTTCCGTCCGGGGTCGCGGCGCACCTCCGGAAAATCTTGTTATGCTGCTGAAAATGTTGGAAGGCCCTGTGGAGCGCCCGACGAAGATTCGCGGATAGCGCGTCTACGCGGACCGGGAGGGATTAAGGGTTGAGCAAAAAAGATTTGGACCTGACGACCTCCGTCAGCGCCGAAACAGATGTCACGCGCGTCGGCCGGACCGAGGCCCCGCCACCGCACGAGCAAACGGCGGACGAAGACATCGACGTGGTCGATTGGGACCGCGTGGCCTCAACGAACGACTTCAAGACGCTAGTCGACTTGAGGGCACGATTTCTCATCCCGGCGACCATCTTCTTCCTCGCCTACTACTTTACCCTCCTTGTGCTGGTCGGTTTCTTTCCGGAAGTGATGTCGCGGACGGTGTCCTGGCTTGGGCCGGTAAACCTCGCCTATCTCTTCGCGCTCTCCCAATTCGCCATGGTCGGCCTCGTCGCCTACGCCTATTTGCGCCACGCAAAGCGGTTTGATGCGCTCGCCGCGAAGATCCGCCGCGAAGCTCTTGTCAGTTCGGGAAGCAAGACCACATGACCACGGCGATTTGGCTTTTTCTGCTCTTTGTCGCGTTCACCCTTCTAATCACGTGGTGGTCGGCGCGGCGCTCTGGCGGGGCGAGCGCCTACTTTGCGGCCGGACGCCGCATCAAAGCCTGGCAGAACGGGTTGGCAATCGCCGGCGACTATATGAGCGCGGCGAGCTTTCTCGGCATCGCCGGCATGATCGCGCTGAAAGGCTATGACGGCTTTATGTACTCGGTCGGCTTTCTGGTCGCCTACCTCACGGTTCTGTTGATCGTTGCCGAGCCGTTGCGGAACTCGGGCAAGTTCACCATGGCGGACGTGCTGGCCTATCGCTTGAAGGCGCGGCCGGTGCGCGCCATGGCCGCGCTCAGCACGCTGACCGTGACCATCTTCTACATGATCGCGCAAATGGTCGGCGCCGGCAGCCTCGTCAAGCTGCTGCTGCCGGGCGTGAGCTACGAGCTCGCCGTGATTGGCGTCGGCGTGCTCATGATCATCTATGTCGTGTTCGGCGGCATGCTGGCCACGACCTGGGTCCAGATCACCAAGGCCATTTTGCTCCTGGCCGGATCCGTCATGCTGAGCATTCTGGTGATGGCGCAGTTCGGCTACAGCTTCGGTAGCTTCTTTGAAGCGGTCAGTCACGTCACCTGGATCGACCCGAAGACGGGCGCGCAAGTCACGCAGAACTTCCTGCAGCCGGGCCTTGCCTTCAAAGGCACGCTGGGCGCTATCGATCTGATTTCGCTCGGCATCGCGCTTGTCTTGGGGACGGCCGGCCTGCCGCACATCCTCATTCGCTTTTACACCGTGCCCGACGCGAGAACCGCGCGGCTCAGCGTGGTCTGGGCGATGGTCGCGATCGGCGCGTTCTACCTGATGACGACGTTCTTCGGTTTTGGCGCCGCCACGCTGCTGACGCCTGCGAACATTCCCGATCAAAACATGGCGGCGCCGCTCCTTGCCCAGCATCTCGGCGGCGACATCTTCTTTGCCTTCATTAGCGCTGTCGCCTTCGCCACGATCCTTGCCGTCGTCGCAGGGCTCACCATCAGTGCCAGCACCAGCTTCGCGCATGATTTCTACACGAACGTGATTCATGCCGGCCGCGAACGCGCGCCCGGCGAAGAGGTCCGCGTGGCGCGCATCGCCGCGTTCGTCGTGGGCGCAACAGCTATTCTGCTCGCCATCGGCCTCCGCTCGACCAATGTCGCCTTTCTCGTTGGGCTCGCGTTTGCCGTGGCGGCAAGTGCCAACCTGCCGCCGATGGTGCTCGCTCTCTTCTGGAAGCGTTTTGATACGGCCGGCGCGTGTTGGGGACTTGGCGTCGGGCTGGTCAGCTCGATCGCGCTAATCCTGCTCAGCCCAAGCATCATGGGCACGGACGGCACGACGCTGATCGCCGGCGAGCCGATCTTCCCCTTGCGCAATCCAGGCATCGTCTCCGTACCGCTTGGCTTTGCCGCCGCCATCGTGGCGACCCTGCTCACTCGCGAAAGAGCGGCGGAAGAAAAGTTCGCCGAGTTCTCCGTGCGCGCCAATACGGGCCTCGGCGCCGAGAAGGCTGTTTAGGCTCCGTTGCGCGGTACGAGCAAGCGTACCAACGCTCCCCCAACCCCTAACCCCCCGTCGCGTCCGCCGCCTCACCGTTAAACGTCAGCCCGCCGTCCTTGACGCCGACCTTGACGGTCGCGCCGTCGCGGATCTTGCCTTCCAGGATCTGCTCGGCCAGCGGGTCTTGCACGTATTTCTGGATCACGCGCTTTAAGGGTCTCGCCCCGTAGGCCGGGTCGTAGCCCTTGTTGCCGAGCCAGGTCTTGGCGTCGTCGTCGATCGTCAGCGTGATCTTGCGGTCGGCGAGGAGCTTGAGCAGCCGCTTCATTTGGATGTCGACGATCTGGCCCATGTCTTCTCTGGCTAGACGATGGAACAGGATGATCTCGTCCACGCGGTTGAGGAATTCGGGCCGGAAATGCCCGCGCACCACCTCCATCACCTGGTCCTCCACGGCATCTGAGTCCTCGCCTTCCTTCTGGTTGACGAGGAACTCCGAGCCCAGATTGGACGTCATGATGATCAGCGTGTTGCGGAAGTCGACCGTGCGGCCCTGGCCGTCCGTCAAGCGGCCGTCGTCGAGCACTTGCAGCAAGACGTTGAACACGTCCGGATGCGCCTTCTCGATCTCGTCGAAGAGAATGACCTGGTAGGGGCGCCGGCGCACGGCTTCGGTGAGCGCGCCGCCTTCTTCGTAACCGACATAGCCGGGAGGCGCGCCGATGAGCCGGGCCACCGCGTGCTTCTCCATATATTCGGACATGTCGACGCGCAGGATCGCGTGCTCGTCATCGAATAGAAACTCGGCGAGCGCGCGGGAGAGTTCCGTCTTGCCGACGCCCGTGGGGCCTAAGAACATGAACGAGCCGAGTGGCCGGTTCGGGTCTTGCAGGCCGGCGCGGCTGCGGCGCACGGCAGTGGACACGGCTTGCACCGCCTCCTTCTGGCCGACCACGCGCTTGGCGATCTCGGTCTCCATCTGAAGCAGCTTCTCGCGCTCGCCTTCGAGCATCTTGTCGACGGGAATGCCGGTCCAGCGCGACACGACAGCTGCGATCATGTCGGGCTCGACGACTTCTTGGGCGAGGCTCCCGGCCTTGCCCTCTTCCTCTTCGATGTTGGCAAGCTTCGCTTCCAAATCGGGGATCACGCCATAGGCCAGCTCGCCCGCCTTGGTCAGGTCGCCGTCGCGCTGCGCCTTGTCCAGCTCGATGCGCGCATGGTCGAGGTCTTCCTTGATCTTCTGCGCCGCCCCGAGCTTGTCTTTCTCTTCCTGCCAGCGCTGGGAAAGCACATTGGCGCTCTCTTCCAGATTGACGATTTCCTTCTCGAGCTTTTCGAGACGGTCCTTGGAGGCGTTGTCGGTCTCCTTCTTCAGGGCCTCGCGCTCGATCTTTAGCTGCATGAGACGCCGATCGAGCTCGTCGAGCTCCTCGGGTTTGGAGTCCACCTGCATGCGCAGGCGGCTGGCCGCCTCATCCACGAGGTCGATGGCCTTGTCGGGGAGAAAGCGGTCTGTGATGTAGCGGTTCGATAAGGTCGCCGCGGTGACCAGCGCGGCATCACTGATACGTACGCCGTGATGCAGCTCATACTTTTCCTTCAAGCCGCGCAGAATGGAGATGGTGTCCTCCACCGTGGGCTCCGGCACGAAGACGGGCTGGAAGCGCCGGGCGAGCGCCGCGTCCTTCTCTACATGTTTGCGGTACTCATCGAGCGTGGTGGCGCCGACGCAATGCAGTTGACCGCGCGCCAATGCCGGTTTCAGCAGGTTGGAGGCGTCCATGGCGCCGTCGGCTTTGCCGGCGCCGACCAGCGTATGCATCTCGTCGATAAAGAGGACGATCTGTCCTTCCGACGCTTCGATCTCGGACAGCACGGCCTTGAGGCGCTCCTCAAACTCGCCGCGATATTTGGCGCCAGCGATCAGCGCGCCCATGTCGAGCGACAGCACCTTCTTGTCCTTCAGGCTGTCCGGCACGTCGCCTTTGACGATGCGCTGCGCCAGGCCTTCGACGATGGCGGTCTTGCCAACGCCGGGTTCGCCAATCAGCACGGGGTTGTTCTTCGTGCGCCGCGACAGCACTTGGATGGTGCGGCGGATCTCCTCGTCGCGGCCGATCACCGGGTCCATCTCACCCTTTTCGGCGGCCTCGGTGAAATCTCGCGTGTATTTCTTGAGCGCGTCGTATTGCTGCTCGGCGCCGGCGCTGTCAGCGGTGCGCCCCTTGCGCAGATCGTTGATGGTCTCGTTCAGGCTTTGCGGCGTGACCCCGGCATCTTTGAGAATATCGGCGGTCTCGCCTTCCTTGGTCATGGCGAGCGCCTGGAGCGCACGTTCCACGGTGATGAAACTGTCGCCCGCCTTGGTGGCAATCTTCTCGGCCTGGTCGAGCACGCGCGCCAAGCCCGGCGTCATCTGCGGCTGGGTGGCGCCGGAGCCGGACACTTTGGGCAGCTTGGCGAGCGCGGCATCGGTGCGGGCCAGCGCCGTCTTGGGATCGCCGCCTGCGCGAGCGATCAGGCCGGCGGCCATACCTTCTTCGTCGTCGAGCAGCGCCTTGAGCAAATGCTCGGGCGTGATCTGCGGATTGCCATCGCGTAGTGCAATGGTCTGCGCAGCCTGCAAAAATCCCTTCAGACGGTCGGAAAGCTTTTCAAAATCCATGATCGTCCCTCTTCGGAGCGGCGAGGTGTGAGGGTGTGCCTGGAACTATGGGTCGGTGGCGGGAACCGTTGGTCGAGCGTCATACCAGCGGCATGTTAACGGACATATAGCGCGCCAGCGTCCGCAAAAAAGGGGAGCGCGCCTTGAGGCAGCACAAAGCGCAAGCGGCCCGGCGGCTCGGCTGCATCACCGTCCAAACGTTCGTCTGAAGAAATCTTGGGAAAGAGGAGCTTAGCTCACCGGGTCTGGCGCACTCTTGTCTTCGCCGCCAGCCTCGGTCTCGACTGGCTCCGCACCATTGGCATCCTGGACGCCCTCGGCGCCGTTGCCCCCGCGGCCACGGCCACGGCCACGTTCTTCCGAACGGGCTGGGCTGGCAGCGTCCGTGGCTTGGGCCGTCTCGGGCTGCGGCGGCTGTTGCTGCTGTTGCTGCTGCTCGGCGCCTCCCCCTTCGGACGTCTCAGGGTTGGCGCGCTGCCGACCGCCGCCATTGGGCTGGTCCCCGGTCTGAGGGGTCATCTGCGACTGAGCCGCCATGATGATGCGGTTATAGTGCTCCGCGTGCTGGAGGTAGCTCTCGGCGGTGACCATGTCGCCGGACGCGAGCGCATCGCGCGCAAGTGACATGTATTTCTCGGCGATGTGTGACGCGGTCCCGCGGATTTTCACATCGGGTCCGTTCGACTCGTAGTTCCGTGACAGTGGGTTCTGGGGCTTGCGGCCACGGCCGCGGCCCCTGCGATTCTGCTGTCCTTGCCTCATAAGCCTATTTCACCTGATTGGCGGCTCTAGCCGCGTCCTTCCCTACTAGCTCCCAAGACTGCCGCCAAAGCTCCCGGCAAGCGCCTGGAACGCCAATTCGGCCACAGTCGATACAACGGTTCTTTATTGCTGCCTTGTCTTGGGCTGGCTCACAGCGCTAGGCGTCTTGCACCTCTTGGCCAGCGCCAGCCAACCGAATCTGATGGGCGATTGAGCGACTCTTGAACAACCCGAGAGGCGAAGGCCTGTCAATCGAGGTTCACGAGTTATCCGCTACAGTTGCCATGAACCGGCCGCGCTAAAATATCCGCTCACGCAGGCCGCACATTCATTTCGCTGGTTCGAAACTAGCCCGAACATCTGGGTTTTCCAAGCTTATTTTTGGGCATTCCGGCCCTTCGGAGACCCCTCAAAACGGGCTCCTGGCAAGGACGCAGCGGGGGCGCCCGGCCAGATCGGACAATATGCCCTCCCTATCAATACCAAGCCCCGAGTGATGGAAAATCCGACTAACCGGCTCGGCTTGCCCGGCCCCGATTTCCACCAGCAGGTGCCCGCCAGGGCTCAGGAAATCCCCGACTCTGGCCGCTATGGTCCGGTAGGCATCGAGGCCGTCCGCGCCGCCGTCGAGCGCCGCCATAGGGTCGTGGACCGCCACCTCGCGGGCCAGCCCTCCAATCTCGCCTCGCGCGATATAAGGCGGGTTGGACACGATGAGATCGAAGCCGCCCTTGAGCCCCTCGAGCCAGCTAGTGCCCAGGAACCGCGCGCGGAGTTCAAGCCCAAGACAGCTTGCGTTCCGGGCGGCAACCTCAAGCGCGCCCGGCGCGATATCCGTGCCGAGGCCTTGAGCCTCCGGCAACTCGGCCAGCAGCGTCAGCAAGATGCATCCCGAGCCGGTCCCGAGATCGAGCACGCTGAGCGGGCTCCCGGTCCGGCCCTCGCGCGCCACGAGATCGAGCGCCGCGGTGATAAGCGTCTCGGTATCAGGGCGCGGATCGAGCGTGTGCGTATCGATCAAAAAGTCGCGGCCGTAGAATTCGCGTTTGCCTTTTATCCGCGACACGGGCTCGCCGCCAAGACGCCGGGCGAGATATCCGGACAGCCGCTCCGCGGCATGCGGCGGAAGGTCCTCGCGCCCGCGCGCCACCAGCGCCTCATGGGTCACGCCCACAGCTTCGCAAAGAAGAAGCCGCGCATCGAGCGCAGGGCTGTCGATACCCGCCGCGCGCAATGTACGGGCCGTTTCGTTACGGACCGCATCGATCGATACCATCACGACTCTTGCTCCATGGCGGCGAGCTGGCTGGTCTGATCCTCGGTGATCAGCGCATCGACGACTTCGTCGAGCGCAGGCTCGCCTTGCAGCACCAACTGGAGCTGATGCGTGGTCAGCCCGATGCGGTGGTCGGTCACCCGGCCTTGCGGGAAGTTATAGGTGCGGATGCGCTGAGATCGGTCGCCGGAGCCGATCTGACTGCGCCGGTCCTGCGCCCGCTCCGCGTCAAGCTTCTCGCGCTCGGCATCGTAGAGGCGCGCACGCAGAACCTTCATCGCCTTGGCTTTGTTCTTGTGTTGAGACTTCTCGTCCTGCTGGGTGACAATGAGACCGGTGGGAAGGTGCGTGATCCTGACCGCGCTGTCCGTCGTGTTGACCGACTGCCCGCCGGGGCCACTCGCCCGGAACACATCGATGCGCAAATCCTTCTCGTCGATCTGCACGTCGACGTCCTCGGCTTCGGGCAACACGGCCACGGTCGCAGCTGACGTATGAATGCGCCCTTGCGCCTCCGTTTCCGGCACGCGTTGCACCCGATGCACACCGGATTCGTACTTCATCCGCGCGAACACGCCCTTGCCAGTGATATTGGCGATGATCTCTTTATAGCCACCCGTCGCCGACTCGCTCGCCGACATGATGTTGACCTTCCATCCATGCCGGTCCGCATAGCGCTGATACATGCGGAACAGATCGCCGGCGAATAGTGCCGCTTCGTCGCCGCCGGTTCCGGCACGCACTTCCAGGATCGCGCTCTTGTCGTCGGCGGCGTCCTTGGGCAGGAGCTGCACCTTAAGTTCATGCTCGAGCGTCTCGATCTTCTCGGCGAGCCCGCCGATTTCGTCCTCGGCAAGCGCCGTCATGTCCGGGTCCGAAGAGCGGTCGTCGAGAATCTCCTGCAACCCCGCCCGCTCAGCTAACGCCGCACGCAACGCGTTGATCGTGGCGACGATGGGATCGAGCTCGGCGAATTCGCGGGACAGCTGGACATAGCTCTCCTGATCGGCGCCGGAGGCAAGACTGCCTTGCACGGCCTCCCAACGGGCGACGAGCTTGTCGAGCTTCTCGGCAGGAATCGTGGTCATGGAGCAGAAATGGGACGTCTAGAACTTGCTCGGAAGGCGATCGGCCTTGCGGCTGCGCGGATCGTCCGGGTCGAGCACGGGATCGGAGGCAAAGGACCCTGAAGACGACGAGGAGTCAGAGGAATCGCCAAGGAACATCCATAGGCCAACGAGGACCACCGACGCAACCAGAGCGGCGATGCCCCATTTGAGGAGTGCCGGCCTTTTCTTCTTTGGCTCCGGTTCGGCACCAAAAGCTGCCGGATCGCCCATCTCTGCGCCACCCATGGCTGGGTCGCCCATCGCTGGATCACTCATGGCTGGATCGCCCATGTTTGGGTCCATCATGGCCGCATCGCTGCCCATCGCCGCGTCACCCCTCCCAGCGTCACCCATGGCCGCGTCGCCACCCATGGCGGCGTCCTCGAAACTCGCATCCTCGCCCTGAAGCGGCAGCGCACCCTCCGGCGGATAGGCTTGTGGCGGCTGCTGGTAGGCGGCGGGATTGGGCACTTGTGGCTGCGGTACGCCTTGAGGGCCGTTCGACCAAGCGGGAGCCGCCGGGGCTTGTTGCGGTGGCTGCCCAGGGGCGCCAGGCATGCCGGCATGCGGCGCTTGCGGTGCACCGCCGGGCCAATTCGGCGCCAACGGCGTTTGGGGATGCGGCGCTTGCGGTTGAGGTTGGGCCGGGCCGTTCTGCCAGCCCGGTTGGCCCGGCGCTGCTTGCGGCATCCCTTGTGGCTGAGGTTGAGGCTGGCGTTGTGGCTGAGCGGGAGCCGCTCCGCCAAGAGCCGCATCCCCGCCCGCTTGAGGCGGCATGACGGGGACGTCCGGCACGGGCTTCGGTCCCAACTCCACGACGCCTGCTTCGATCTGAGCGTAGATGCGCCTTAGCAGCGGCCGCGTGTCGAGGTTGAGAAGCGAGCCATAGGCGTTGACCACGCGGGCCGTCTCCGGCCAAGGCGGCAAGGCATAAATCGCGCCCTGTTCAAGCGCCTGAACCACCTCGACGGGGGTGGCGATCCGTGCAGCGAGGTCTGCTTCGGTCAGGTTGCTGCCAGTATTTTTACTTATGGCAACCCTGAAATCCTGAAACAGATCGGCCACTTCCGCATCATAGCCGGCTGGCATACTCATAAATCCCGTGAATACGAAGACGCTGCCGCCCCATAATCGGCGACGCGTTTACTGGCACCCGCTACAGCCGAGCAACTAGAGCTCGGCCGACCCCCCTCTTGCGATCCTTGGCTTAACACAAGCCCAATGGCCGTGTGTTTGCAAGTCTTGGCAAGATTAGCATATCGGCGGACCGGTGCCGACCACCGTCCGAAGCAGAAAAACTCATGCTTGGACGCCGTTTTCCGCGGCAAAACGCTTCAAGTCCTCGCGTAAGGAGGTCTCTCCTCCTGCCAGTAGCGCATCCAGCCGCTCAGCCAATTGGCCCGCGTCGAGCGACAGGACCATCGCCTTGATGGGCCCCACAGATGCCGGCGCTACGGAAATCGACCGGAAGCCGAGCCCGATCAGCGCCATGGCCTCCAGCGGCCGTCCGGCCATTTCCCCGCAGAGCGTGAGCGGCGTGGCGTGGCGCTCCGCGGCCTGCGCGATCTGCCGCAACACCCGGAGCACGGCGGGGCTCAAATTATCGAAGCGGTCGGCAACGCGTTGATTGCCCCGGTCGGCCGCATACAGAAACTGCACGAGATCATTGGAACCGACAGAGACGAAGTCCGCCAATGGCAGAAGATTGTCCAACTGCCAGAGCAGCGCCGGCACCTCGATCATGGTGCCGACCTTGAGCTTCGACGGCTCCGGGCGCCCGTGCTTCTTCAGAAGCGCGAATTCCTTAGCGATCAGCGCCCGTGCGGTCTCCAACTCCGAGACATCCGAGATCATCGGCAGCATCACGCGCAGCTCGCACCCCTGCGCGGCGCGTAACAACGCCCGGATCTGGGTGCGGAACAGCGCCGGCCGGTCCAGCGCCATGCGGATGGCGCGCCAACCGAGCGCCGGGTTCTCCTCCGCGCCTGCACGGAAATACGGGATGACCTTGTCGCCGCCCACGTCGAGCGACCGGAACACGACCGGCCGATCGCCCGCGGCGTCCAACACCGACTTGTAAAGGCGCGTCTGTTGATCGAGCCGCGGGAAGGTGGACGAGATCATGAACTGAAGCTCGGTGCGGAAAAGCCCAATTCCGTCGGCGCCCGACTGATCGAGATGCGGCAAGTCGAACAAGAGGCCTGCATTCATGTGCAGCTCCACGCGCTGATCGTCCAGCGTCACAGCGGGCACGTCGCGCAACGCGGCGTACTGCGCCTGACGCCGCGCGCGGAAACGCACCTTGTCGCTATAGGCCGAGACGACCTCTTGCGTGGGCCGCAAATGCAGTTCGCCGCCCTCGGCATCGAGGATCGCCGCATCCCCCGGCTCAACCGCCTCCACCACACCCCGGCATCTAGTGAGCGCCGCGAGGTCCAGCGCCCGGGCCAGGATCGCCACATGGCTGTTCGCGCCACCCTCCTCCAGCACCAGCCCGCGCAGGCGCTGCCGGTCGTAGTCGAGCAGCTCTGCCGCACCCATAGTGCGGGCGATGACGATGGCGTCCTCCGGCAGGTTTCCAGTCGCCGCCGTCTCCGTGCCGCCGGACAAGAAACGCAGCAACCGGTTGGACAGATCGTCGATATCGTGCAAGCGGTCGCGGAAGCGCTGATCGGGTATACGCAGCATGCGCGCGCGGGTGTCGTTGCGCACGCGCTGCACGGCCGCCTCTGCCGTCAGCCCCGTCGCCAACGCCTCGTCGAGACGGCGCCGCCAACCATGGTCGTGCGCGAACATGCGGAATGCTTCCAACACCTCGTGGTGCTCGCCGGCGCGGGCAAGGTCGCCCCGTTCCATCATCTCGTCGATCTGGCCGGTGAGATCCTCGATAGCCTGTCCCAACCGCCGCCGCTCCAGCTCCGCGTCGTCGCCAATCAGACGGGTGACCACGATGCGGGGCTCATGCAGCACAATGTGGCCGAGCGCGACGCCCTCGGAGATGGGCTTGCCGGTAAAACGCACACTTGAGTCGCGGCGCGTCTCTTCGGTGACCTCGTCGGAGATGATGCCGCCCGAGGCAAGTGTCTCGGCAATCACCATCGCCGTGGTCTGAAGCGCCTCGACCTCTTCATCGCTGTATTGGCGCATGGTGCGGTTCTGCACCGTGAGCACGCCGACCGTGTGCCCGCCGCGCAGGATCGGCACACCGACAAAGGAGTGATAGATCTCCTCGCCCGTCTCCGGCCGGTAGGAGAAGGCCGGATGATGCTGAGCATCGGCAAACTGCTTCGGCTCGGCCTGTTCGGCGACTAGGCCGACCAGTCCCTCGCCGGGCTTGAGGTGCGTGCTGTGGACCGCTTCGATGTTCAGGCCCTCGGTGGCCACGAGTTCGAGCGAGCCGTCGCGCCGCCGCAAATAGAGCGAGCACACCTCCGCCACGATGTTGGACGCGATCAGCATCACGACCTTGTCGAGGCGAGCCTGGGCGCTCACGTGCTCGGCCATCACCTCACGGAGGCGCCGGAGCATCTGTCTTGGAGCACCAACTGACGGAGCCATAGTCTTCAGTCCTCGCTGCCCGCCTTTTCCCGGCGGACCCGAGCCTTCCCGATCTTCACAGACCAGATTAGCCTTTTTTGGCGTCTACTAGCTGTCTAGCCCGAATAGAGAATGCAAGGTTCGCACCGCAAGTTCGGCATAAGCCGCATCGATCAATACGCTGATTTTGATCTCCGAAGTGGAAATCGCTTCAATATTGATACCTTTTTCGGCAAGTGCGCTGAACATCTGGGCGGCGACGCCGGCATGGCTTCGCATACCGACACCAATGGCCGACACCTTGGCGATGTCCGTCGATCCGCGCAGATCCAGATAGCCGATCGTGTCCTTGGCCTTCTTCAGGACCTCCAGAGCGCGATCGAGATCGGCGGACTGCACCGTGAACGTGAGATCGGTCGAGCGGCCGTCCTCGGAGACGTTCTGCACGATCATGTCGACATTGATATGTGCGTCGGCCAAAGGACCGAACACCCGGGCGGCGACGCCCGGCTTGTCGGCCACCTTGAGCAGCGTCACCTTGGCTTCGTCCCGCGCATAAGCAATTCCACTGACGACGTTCTGCTCCACGATCTCATCCTCATGGCAAACAAGTGTTCCAATCCCCTCGCCCGTCTCGGCATCGCCCTTGGCGACGATATCGGGCGCATCGAAGCTCGAACGCACCAGCACGCGCACGCCCTTTTGCATGGCGAGCTCGACGGAGCGCGTCTGCAGCACCTTGGCCCCTTGCGAGGCCATTTCTAGCATCTCCTCATATGAAATGCGGTCCATGCGGTGCGCCTTCGGCACCACGCGGGGATCGGTCGAATAGACCCCGTCCACGTCGGTGTAGATGTCGCAGCGATCCGCTTGAAGCGCCGCGGCGAGCGCGACCGCGCTCGTGTCCGAACCGCCCCGGCCGAGCGTGGCGATGCGGTTGCCAGGCGCAATCCCTTGGAAGCCCGCGACCACGGCGACCTCACCCTTCTGGATAGAGGCTTTGAGCGCGCCGACATCGATGCCGGTGATGCGCGCGGCACGATGGGCGGTGTCCGTGTGGAGCGGAATCTGCCAGCCCTGCCAGGACCGGGCCTTGACGCCCATGGCCTGGAGCACCAGCGCCAAAAGGCCCGACGTCACCTGCTCGCCGGAGGACACCACAGCGTCGTACTCACGCATGTCATAATGAGCAGAGGCCTCGCCGCCATTCTGGCTGCGCTCCTCATAGCCCCAGGCCTCCTCGACGAGAGAGACAAGCTGGTTAGTCTGCCCGGCCATGGCCGAAACCACCACCGCGCAAGCGTTTCCGGCGTCCGCCTCGCGCTTGATGTGCGTGGCGGCGTTGCGGATACGCTCCAGATCGGCTACCGACGTGCCGCCGAATTTCAGGACCAGCAAGGACATGACTGCTCACAACAAGAGGGCCGGCGCCCTTTTTGGCCCGGCCAGGAAAATCCGGCTCTTTCATACTGTTTAGGGCGCAACGCCGCAACATGGCTGTCTTGACAGGCTGGCGCTTGGGCCGGCCAATGCGAGCCATGACAGCCGCCCCCGACAATGCCGCCATGCTCGACGGCGACGAGGTTGCCCGCTTTGCCAAGCTCGCTGGCGAATGGTGGGATGAGACCGGCCCCTTTCGCCCGCTGCATCGGATCAATCCCACCCGCCTCACCTTTATCCGCGACCGGCTCTGCGCGCATTTTCAGCGCGATCCGAAGGCGGTTCCGAGCCTCACCGGCCTTTCGGTGCTCGATATCGGCTGCGGCGGCGGCCTGGTCGCCGAGCCTTTGACCCGGCTGGGCGCGACCGTCACAGGCATTGACCCGGCGGCCGAGACCATCGAGGCCGCCAAGACCCACGCGCGGGGCGCGAGGCTCTCGATCACCTACGAGGCCACAACCGCGGAAGCCCTGGCGGATGCGGGACAGAGCTTCGATGCGGTTCTTCTGCTGGAGGTGGTGGAGCATGTGCCCGACGTGCCGGCGTTCCTGAAGCGGATCGCCCCGCTCGTCGCGCCAGGCGGAATGATGATCCTCTCCACGCTGAACCGTACGCTCAAAGCCTATGCGCTCGCCATTGTCTGTGCGGAGTATGTCCTTCGGTGGCTGCCCGCCGGCACCCATCAATGGGATCGCTTCGTGCGGCCCGACGAGTTGCAGACAGCGCTGTGTGGTGCAGGTCTCGAACTCGCCAACACCACGGGCATGGTCTACGACCCGCTCGCGGATGAATGGAGCCTGTCGACCGACACGGACGTGAACTATTTCGCCGCGGCGACCCGCGCCGCTTGAGCCTTCTCGCCTAGAAGCCGTTGTTGCGGCGGAACCAGCGGCGCCGTTGCCGCGGTTGCCGTTGCTGGCGCGGTGGCGAGTCGTAATAAGGCCTGAACAGACGGCGGCGCTTCCGGTAGACGGGCGGCTGCCGCTCCTCGTAAGAGCCATAGCGATCACGATAGCGGCGCCCGTATTCGGGATAGCGGTCGCGCGGCGGCTGCGAGACCTTGTATTCGCCGCCTGGCGTCACGCCGACCAATTCCACTTGGGTGTTCTTGAGGCCCGCTTCCTTGACCAAGTTGAAGAACGTCTCGGCGTTCTTGGGCGATAGACGCACGCAACCATGCGAAGCCGGCTTGCCGAGTTTCTTCGTTTCATTGGTGGCGTGGATCGCGTGTCCCTTCTTGGTGAAGAACACCGCATGCGGCATCGGCGCATTGTCCCACTGCCGGCTATACCAAATCTTGTTCATCGAGCTGGCGGTAAAGTTGCCCGACGGCGTGGAATAGCCGCCAATGCCCGTCGAGACCTTCCAGGTATGCTGCTCGACGCCATCGACGAAGACGGTCATCGACTGCGTGCCCTTGTCGATGCTGGCTACGACCTGGGGCTTCGCGTTGACGACTTCGTTCGCGTCGTCGCCTTCGACGGTCTCGATCCCGGGCTCGCCGTTCGGATAGACCGGCTCCGGCTGCGCGGTGACACTGTCATCCTGTGGGCCGGCAAGCGTGTCAGCATCGACGTCGAGATCTAGAGCGTGCGTCGGCTCTGCATGAAGCGGGCTTGCGAGCAGAACTGCGAACAGCCCTCCGGCGATCAGCTCAAAAGACAGATTTCGAAGTCGGAAAAGATTTGAGAGGCGCATCGTTCGTTCCCTGCTTTACACGCAAACCACCGCCCGACAGCCTCAATATAGGGGGCCAACAAGGCTTTACCAGGGCGCCTGGCGAGAAGTGATTCTCCTTATAGGCCAAGGGCCCAAACAACAGGTTACCCCGAATGCCCGTCGGTCAGTCGTGCTCCTCCGGCAGCTTGGGCAACGGCAGAACGGGAATTCCCTCTTTGTTCAATGACGTAGCCTCATCCGACGTCGCTTCACCGTAGATGTCCCGTGCCTCCGCTTCCCCGTAGTGGATCTTGCGGGCCTCATCGGGGAACTTTTCCCCGACATCGTCTGCATTGGCCTTCAGATGCTCGCGCAGGCCTCTCAGGATGGCAAAGCTCTGCTTCTGCTCCGGATTTGCAGGCAATTCGGGCGCCTCGGCGGCCGTCTGGTCTTGGTTCTTTCCGCGGCCCCGCACGACCGCCGGCGCCATGGGCGCCTTCCGCACCGCCGCACTTCCGCAGGCCGGGCAGCGGATGACCTCGGCCTCGATCTGCTCGTCATAGGACGCGCCGGACGAGAACCAAGCCTCGAAGCTATGGCCTTCATCGCAAGAGAGCGCAAAGCGGATCACGATAGTTCCTTTCGTACAAAGTCGGGCTCGTCCCCAGCCGGCTCGATCTCGAACGGGCGCCCATGTTTGAGTGCGGGGATGGCCGCCCGCGCCTCGTCGGACCGTGCCAAGTCGATCTCGGCGAAGATCACGCAAGGGTCCCCGCCCGCCTCGGCCAGGATGTCGCCCCAGGGCGACACGATCATGCTGTGTCCGTATGTTTCCCGGCCATTCTCGTGCAGACCGCCTTGGGTGGCGGCCAACACGAACGATCCCGTCTCGATCGCCCGTGCCCGTAACAGCACATGCCAATGTGCCTGACCGGTCTGCTTGGTGAAGGCAGCAGGAATGGCGATGAGGTTGGCGCCGGCCGTGGCGAGCGCACGATAGAGCGCGGGGAACCGCAGGTCATAGCAAACGGTCATGCCGAGTCGCCCCCATGGCAGATCGGCAACGACCGCCTTGGAACCGGGCGCATAGTATTGCGACTCACGATAGCTCTCGCCACCTGCTAGGTCGACATCGAACATATGCAGCTTGTCGTAGCGCGCGGCGATCGCGCCTTTGGGGTCGATGAGAAAGGAGCGGTTGGCGACGCGGGTGTCGTCGGCCTGGATACCGAGCGAGCCCACATGCAGCCAAATCCCGAGTTCGGCCGCAAGCGCGCAGAAGACCTGCAAGGGCTCACTCGATGCTTCGGGACTCGCCTGCGCCAGCACAAGCGCCGGCTCAAGCTCCATGAGCGCGGTGTTCTCCGGCGTCTGCACATATTGGGCGCCCCCGCGCGCGGCCTCGCGGATCAATGCTTCGGCCGCTTCCAGATTGGGCGCGATGGTCCGGCCCGCCCGCAACTGCACAAGGGCGGCGCGGAACCGCCGGTCTGAGGGAATGCTCATTGGTATCTCATCGTCCGAGGCTGAAGCGTCTCAGGTCATCGTAACTGGCCCGATAACCGGCCTGGCGCAAGGCCAAACCCTACGCCCACACCTAGATCACAAAGCCGGCTCGACGGCCCGGGCAAGCACCACGACGTCCACGCGCGCGGCCTTGGCCCGTCTCAACACCCGCGCGCAAGCCTCCGCCGTGGCGCCCGTGGTGATGACATCGTCCACCAAGACGATGCGCTTGCCACTGAGTGTGAGCTCACGCGCACCATCGACTTTGAAGGCACCCGCCATGTTCTTCTTGCGCTGCTCGGCCGTGAACCCAACTTGGCTTGCCGTCTGCCGCACGCGTTTCAAGGCGAAGCAGTCGACGGGAGTGCTCGTGTGTTTCGACAGCTCTTGGGAAAGAAGCGCTGACTGATTGAACCGGCGCCACCACAGCCGCGAGTGGTAGGGCGGCACGGGCACGATCAAATCGGCGTCTTCCAGGAGTTGGGCCCGCCGCGCGCAAGCCACCAGCCGAACAGGCCAAGCCCCTCCTGGCGGTCGCGATATTTGAAGCTTTGGATCAGATCGCGCATGGTCCCAGAGTAGCGCGCCACGGCCCGCGCGCGGTCGTAGGCCGGCGGCGAGGCGATTGCCGCCGCCGACAGCAAAGGCCCGCCGGTATCGGAAGGCCCACTGTATCGAAAGGCAGCGGCACACCGAGGCGGTCGCAGATCGGAGGCGCTATGAAATCGATCCCCGCGAAACACGCCCCGCAGACTAGCCCGTGCCTGCTGACGCGCGCACGGCAGGCGATGCAGACCGGCCGCAGCAAGAGGTCCAGGCCGACACCGAACGCCGCGCGCCAGGAATGGCTCCGCCGGAACTGGGCTTCGCTCATCGACATCGGACCTATGATACAGCGTGACGGTGAGCACGGGAAACACGCAAGCCTATGACAATGAATGACCAGGCCCTCTTCGACCGCACTTTGCTCCGCCGGCGCCGGGCCCGCTTCGCCCATGAGATCACCGAGCGCGAGGCCCTGATTGCCCATGTGGCGCGGGAGATCGCCGAGCGCGTGAGTCTGATGCTGCGGGAGTTTCCCTTAGTGCTCGATCTCGGCGCCTATCACGGCTTGCTCGGCCAAGCGATCGCCGCGCTGCCCTCCGTCGGCGAGGTTGTCTATGCGGAGAGCACGTTCGCTTATGCAGAGCAGTGTCCGCGTCCAGCGCTGGTGTGCGACGAGGACCTCCTGCCGTTCAAGGACGCGAGCCTCAACCTGATCGTTTCGGGGCTGGCCCTTCACCGCGTCAACGATCTTCCCGGCAGTCTGATCCAGATCCGACGCGCGCTGGCGCCAGACGGTCTGTTCATGGCTGCGGCCTTAGGCGCGCGCGCGCTGATCGAACTACGCGAAGTGCTGATCGAAGCGGAAGGCGAGATAACGGGCGGCGCCTCCCCGCGCGTCTCGCCCTTTGGCGACGTGAGCGCCTATGGCGCGCTTCTGCAACGCGCAGGCTTTGCCCTGCCGGTGGCGGATTCAGAAATGCTGACCGTCACCTATCCTTCGCCGCGTGCGTTGATGCGCGAGGTGCGTGCGCTCGGCGGCGGCAATGTGCTGACGGCGCGCAGTAAGGCACCCCTGTCGCGCCGCACGTTGGGGCGCGCGGAGGAGCTCTATCGCGCGCGATACGGAACGCCCGACGGAAAGGTCACCGCGACCTTCGAGTTCGTGTTCATGAGTGGCTGGGCGCCGCATGAAAGCCAGCAGAAACCGCTGAAGCCCGGCAGCGCACAAGCACGGCTCGCGGATGCGCTCCACACCGAGGAACGCCCGGCCGGCGACAAGGCGTCGTTCGGCACATCGGCCGATGCGAAAGGGAAGGGCTAGCTGGAAAAGGCGTTGGCGACGCGCTGGAACAGGCCCGTGACACCCTCGCCCAGAGCAGCGACAGCTCCGATGATCACGATACTGAGCATGGCTGCAATGATGGCATACTCGATGGCCGTTGCGCCCGACGGCTCAGACGCAAAGCGGCGAGCCTCGGCGACAAACCGTGTCTTGAAGTCTGCGACCTTTGTCGTCTCTGCCGTCATCGCTCTTCTCGCCACAGTTTCAAAAGACGCGGCAACGTCTCTTTCAGCGGTTCGTCCGCCGGGGGCATGGCATATCCGGACAACGCATTCGGCCCTACCCAGGCAACTGCTTGCCCCTCACGCGGGACCACGGTTCCCTGCCAGCGCCGGCAGCCAAATACCGGCATAAGCAGATGAAACTCCGTATAGGGATAACTCGCAAAAGTTAAAGGAGTGAGTCCTGCAACCGACATCGTGATGCCGAGTTCTTCTTCCAGCTCGCGGATGATTGCATGTTCCGGCGTTTCACCGGGCTCGACCTTCCCGCCTGGGAACTCCCAGAGACCCGTGAGAGCCTTGCCTTCCGGACGTTTCGTGAGAAGGAGACGCCCCTCCACGTCAATCAGCGCGCAGGCCACGACAAGCACGACAGGCTTTGTCGTCCCATCTGCCATCTTGGTTTACGACCGGTAATCGGCGTTGATGGCGATGTACTCCTTGGTGAGATCGCAGGTCCACATCGTATCCTGCGCGGCGCCGACACCGACATCGACGGTGATCTCGATCTCCGGCCCCCGCATATAGGCGGCAGCGTCCGATTCCACATAGTCCGGTGCGGCTTCGCCATCCTTCGCGACCTCGATGTCGCCGAAGCGGATCGCAAGCTTGTCGCGGTCCGCCGCCTCGCCAGCTTTGCCAACGGCCATGACGATGCGTCCCCAATTGGGGTCCTCGCCGGCGATCGCCGTCTTGACCAAAGGCGAGTTCGCGATCGCCTTCGCGATGACGCGCGCGGCCGCCTTGGTTTCCGCACCCGTGACAGTCACCTTGACGAACTTGGTTAGCCCCTCGCCGTCCTTGACGATCTGGTGCGAAAGATCGCGCATGAGCGCGGCCAAGGCCGCGCGGAAATCGTCGAGGCGCGGATCATCGCCGTTCGCAATACGCGGGCAGCCACGCTTCGTAGCAGTGCCCGTCGCGAACAGGAGCACCGTGTCGCTGGTCGAAGTGTCGCTGTCGATGGTGATGGCGTTGAAACTGTCCTCGACGAGCGGCGCTAGAATCGCGTGCAGCGCGCCGGGCTCAATTGCGGCATCAGTGAATATAAAGGACAGCATGGTCGCCATGTCGGGCGCAATCATGCCTGCGCCTTTGGCGATGCCGTTCAGCGTGATGTCTACGCCATCGATCTTGCATGTGCGGGTCGCAAGTTTGGGGAAGGTGTCCGTGGTCATGATCGCCTGCGCCGCCGCCTCATAGCCATCCGGCGTCGCGCTCCGCGCAAGCTCGGCGAGACGGGCCACGAACTTGGACGGCTCCAACGGCTCGCCGATCACCCCCGTCGAGGCGATGTAGACGTCGGCGTCCAGGCAGTCGGCGACGTCTGCGGCGGCGTGCGCCGTCTCCTTCACCGCCACGGACCCACGCATGCCGGTGAACGCATTGGCATTGCCGGAATTGACGACGAGCGCGCGCGCCATGCCATGGCGCAAATGCTCGCGGCACCATTCAACGGCGGCAGAGGCGGTCTTCGATTGCGTAAGAACGCCCGCCACCGTGGTCGCCGGCTCGAACAGCGCCAACAACAAGTCGGTGCGTCCCGCATAGCGGATTCCGGCGGCGCACGAAGCCATGCGCACACCGTCAATCGGCGGCAATTCCGCTAGGCGTTCTGGCGCAAAAGGCGAGATCTTGGCCAAGGCTCACCGCTTGGAGCTTAGTGGTCTTCTTTGAACTCTTCGTCAGGCAGCGGAGGCGCCTCGCCGCGCAAGGCGGCATCGTCCATGGACCGCTTGATCTTAGGATCGACAATCTCGATCTTGGCCGAATTGCGCAAGCCGGAGACGACCGCCTGCGCCTTCTGCGTCACGAGCTGGGTCAGGATGGCCTGCTTGACGTCATCGAAGTTCGGCGGCTTCTGGTCGCGCTTGTCCTCGACCTTGATGACGTGCCAGCCGAACTGGGTCTCTACGGGATCGGAAATCTTGCCCACGTCGAGCGAAAAGGCCGCTTCCTCGAACGGCTTCAGCATCTGACCGCGGCTGAAATACCCGAGATCGCCACCCTTGGCGTTCGTGTCCTTGGATAGCTCCTCGGCCACCTTCGCGAAGTCGTCGCCTTTCTCCAGGCGCTTCTTGACGGCCTCCGCTTCTTCCTTGGTGGCAACCAGAACATGCCGGGCATGCACTTCCTGCGCCGGTTTCATGCCAGCGAGCTTCTCGTCGTAGATCTTCTTGGCGTCGGCGTCCTTCACCGCGCCCGTGATGCTCGAGTCGAAATACGCATCGCGCAGCGCGCGCCGCGTGTGATATTTGACCCGCGCATCGAAATTGTCGGCCTTGTTGAGCTTGTCCTTCTCGCCGGCGGCGGCCATCAGCTCGTTCTCGATGACAAATTGCAGCAGCACGCGCTGGCGATCGTCCGGGCGGAAACTGCCGAGCCGCGGTCCCACCTCCGAAGCGGCGAAGTCGAGATCCGATTGCTTGATTTCGACACCGTTCACCCGGGCAATGACCGCGTCTTCGGCAGCGGCGGCGAACGGAACGAGAGAGACGGACGCTGCCAGAAGCAGCATGGCTGACCAAATTTTCACAGGATGAATTCCTCGTATTCTGCCCGTCCGTGTCGCGCCGGCGGGCCGGTTGGGTGCTTTCCCCGCGCCATGTTTAGCCTTGGGCCCGCCCATTGCCAAGCGGGGGAATTGACCGCACCCCATTTATTCTATATTTCTGGACATATGGACACACCAATCGCTCTAACTGCTCTCGGCGCCCTGGCTCAGGAGGGCAGGCTGAAGGTCTTCCGCCTTCTCGTCCGCGCCGGAACCGAGGGAATGGCGGCCGGCGACATCGCCCGCACGCTTCAGGTCCCCCACAACACACTGTCATCCCAGCTCGCTATCCTGTCGCGCGCTCAGCTGATCCAATTCCGAAAAGATGGCCGCTCGATGATTTACACGGTCGACCTGCAAGGCACGCGAGCCCTGCTGTGTTTCTTGGTGGAGGATTGTTGTCAGGGAGAGCCATCCGTTTGCTCGCCGCTGATTGAGTCCGCCCTGGCTGGTTGCTGTGCAAGCCAAGGAGGAAATGCCTCATGACCGCCCCCAACAAAAATGAGCCGCTCAACGTGCTCTTCCTATGCACCGGCAACTCGGCCCGCTCGATCCTGGCGGAGTGCATCCTGAACCGCGAGGGCCGAGGCAAATTTCGCGCCTACAGCGCGGGCAGCATGCCGACCGGCGAGGTGAACCCCATCGCACTCGGGCTCTTGCGCAAGTTGAATTATGAGGTTTCGGGCCTGCGCTCGAAGTCCTGGGACGACTTCGCCGGACCCGACGCGCCCGAGTTCGACTTCGTATTCACGGTCTGCGACGACGCCGCCAATGAGGCCTGCCCGGTCTGGCCGGGGCAGCCCATGACGGCGCATTGGGGCCTGCCGGATCCAGCCAAGGCCAAGGGCACCGACGCCGAGCGCGGCCTGGCCTTCGACGACGTCTACCGCATGCTCCACCAGCGCATCTCGATCCTGGTGAGCCTGCCGCTCGATAGCCTCAGCAAGCTCGCGCTCCAGGAGCATCTCGACCAGATCGGCAAGACGGGGCAATCCGCCAAGGAGCCCGCCTAGAGACCCGCCTTGCCCTCCGCGTCGCGTTGACAAGGGTAAGGGCGCCTCTTATGTCTCAAACGCGTTGATCCCCGGCATTTTTCGTCAATTTCCCAAGAGGTTTGGCGAGCATCGACCGGGGATTGCCGCACTCAAGCAGCCAGGGACCTTGAAGGGCTTTACCTAAGCCCCACTTGGCCTGGCTCACCCCATACGAGGCTTAAAGATCGCGATGCTTTCCTTCGGCACTCTCGCCACCAAAGTCTTCGGCTCCTCCAACGAGCGCAAGCTCAAGAAATATGCGAGCGCGGTCGAGACCATCAACGCACTGGAGCCCGAGACCGCCGCGCTGACCGACGAACAGCTGCGCGCGCGTACCGATGAGTTCCGCAAGCGCCTGGCCGACGGCGAGACCCTCGACGACCTGCTGCCCGAGGCGTTCGCCACCGTCCGCGAGGCCGCTAAGCGTACGCTGGGTCAGCGTCATTTCGACGTGCAGCTTGTCGGCGGCATGGTGCTGCACGAAGGCCGCATCGCCGAGATGAAGACCGGCGAAGGCAAGACACTCGTCGCCACGCTTCCCGTCTATCTCAACGCGCTCGCCGGACGCGGCGTGCATGTCGTTACCGTCAACGACTATCTCGCCAGCCGCGACGCCGCCTGGATGGGCAATGTCTACGAGTTCCTCGGCCTCACGGTCGGCACCATCGAGCACGCTCTCGACGACATCCAACGCAAAGAGCAATACGCCTGCGACGTCACCTATGGCACCAACAACGAATACGGCTTCGACTATCTGCGCGATAACATGAAGTACGCGGACACCGAGATGGTGCAGCGCGGCCACTTCTTCGCCATCGTCGACGAGGTCGACTCCATCCTGATCGACGAGGCGCGCACGCCGCTGATCATTTCCGGCCCGCTCGACGACCGTTCCGATTTCTACACCACGATTGACGTCTTCATTCCGGAACTTGTCGAAGAGGACTACGAGCTCGACGAGAAGACCCGCAGTGTGACGCTGACCGAGGCCGGCAACGAACATGTGGAGCAGCTTCTACAAAAAGCGGGCCTGTTGAAGGGCGACTCCCTTTACGACGTCGAGAACGTCAGCGTCGTGCATCACGTCCAGCAGGCCTTGCGCGCGCACAAGCTGTTCCTGCGCGACCGCGACTACATCGTGAAGAACGACGAGGTCGTCATCATCGACGAGTTCACCGGCCGCATGATGGCGGGCCGGCGTTATTCGGAAGGCCTGCATCAGGCGCTGGAGGCCAAGGAGAACGTGGCCATCCAGCCGGAAAATCAAACGCTCGCGACCATCACCTTCCAGAACTTCTTCCGTCTCTACGACAAGCTTGCCGGCATGACCGGCACTGCCGCCACCGAGGCCGACGAGTTCATGGACATTTACGGGCTCGAAGTCGTCGAAGTGCCGACCAACCGGGAAATGATCCGCAACGACGAGGACGACGAGGTCTACCGCTCCGCGAACGAGAAGTACCAGGCGATCGTCGAGCTCATCAAGGACGCCAAGAAGCGCGGGCAGCCCATGCTGGTCGGCACCACGTCCATCGAGAAATCCGAACTGCTGTCGGAGGTCCTCAAGAAGGACAAGGTCGTCCACAAGGTGTTGAACGCGCGCTACCACGAGCAGGAGGCGCATATCATTGCGCAGGCCGGCGTGCCGGGCGCGGTGACCATCGCCACCAACATGGCCGGGCGCGGCACGGACATTCAGCTCGGCGGCAACGCCGAGATGCTGCTCGAGGACTGGCTGGCCGAGCAGAAGGAAAAGAGCAAAGAGCCGAGCCCCGCCGACGTTGAAAAGAAGCGCACCGAGATCGCCGAGAGTGTCGAGGAGAAGAAGCAGCGGGCGCTGGACGCCGGCGGCCTCTTCGTGATCGGCACCGAGCGTCACGAAAGCCGGCGCATCGATAACCAGCTCCGCGGCCGCTCCGGCCGTCAGGGCGACCCGGGCCGCTCGCGATTTTTCTTGTCGCTCGAGGACGATTTGATGCGCATCTTCGGCTCCGAGCGCATGGATGGCATGCTTCAGGCGCTGGGCTTGAAGGACGGCGAAGCCATCGTCCATCCCTGGATCAACAAGGCGCTGGAGAAGGCGCAAGCGAAGGTCGAAGCGCGCAACTTCGATATCCGCAAGAACTTGCTCAAGTTCGACAACGTGATGAACGATCAGCGCAAGGCGATCTTCGAACAGCGTCTCGAACTATTGGGCGATGCCGATCTCAACGAGACGGTCGCCGAGATGCGCCGCTCCGTGGTCGACGACATGGTCGAGCGGCACATTCCCGAGAAGTCCTATGTCGATCAATGGGACCTCGACGGTCTCAAAGAGGCCGTGCACAACATCTTCGATCTTGATTTGCCCGTCGCCGATTGGGCGGCCGAGGAAGGCATCGGCGAAGGGGAGATCCACGGGCGGATCATCAAGGCCACCGACGAGGCTGCGGCGAAAAAGGCAGCGGAATTCGGACCGCAGATGATGCGCCAATTGGAGCGCGGGATATTGCTGCAAACCCTCGACGGGCTGTGGCGCGAGCATCTGGTGACGCTCGAGCATCTGCGCCAAGTCATCGGCCTACGTGGCTATGGCCAGCGCGATCCGCTCAACGAGTTCAAGGGCGAGAGCTTCACCCTGTTCGAGCAATTGCTGGGGCGCCTGCGCGAAGCGGTGACCGGACAGTTGATGCATGTCGAGCTTACCCAAGACGAGGAAGTTCCGCCGCTCGAAGGTGCCGAACTCCCGCCCATGGAAATTCACCATCTCGATCCCAACACCGGCGAGGACGAGTTCGCGCTGGAAGGCGCCAGCGCGGGGCCTGCCGGCGGCGCGGCAGCCAAGCCTGCACGCACCCGGAAGCCCGCAGCGGCCGCCGTGGATCCCGCCAACCCCGCCACCTGGGGCAAAGTCCAGCGTAACGCGCCGTGCCCTTGCGGCTCCGGCAAGAAGTACAAGCACTGCCACGGCACCTATAGCTAGGCGCATCGGCCCGCACTAAGAGTTGAACGCCCTCGGCACCGCTGTCCGGGGGGCCATGAGGGGGACGTTCGACACTCATGACGCTCGATCAAGCGCTCGCCTTCGCCGTCGTCATCGGCATGATGGCGCTCTTCATCTGGGGGCGCCTGCGCTACGACGTGGTGGCGCTGCTGTCCCTCCTGGCCGCGATCGCCACAGGGATCGTGCCGCCGGACAAGGCGTTCTCGGGCTTCAGCGACGACATCGTCATCATCGTGGCCAGCGCGCTGATCGTCAGCGCCGCAGTCGGACGCTCCGGCGTGATCGAACGCGTCGTGCGCATGCTGGGGCCCTATCTCACGACCGTGTACCGTCAGATCGCCGCGCTGGTCGGCGCCGTGACGGCGCTCTCCGGCTTCGTCAAGAACATCGGCGCACTTGCCATGCTGATGCCCGTCGCGTTTCAGGTCGCGCGGCGCACGGGTACCTCGCCCTCCTCGCTGCTGATGCCCATGTCGTTCGGCGCACTCCTCGGCGGCACCGTGACGCTGATCGGCACCTCGCCCAACATCATCGTGTCGCGCTCGCGCGAGCAGATCGTCGGCGAGCCGTTCCACATGTTCGACTTCGCGCCCGTCGGCGCCAGCCTCGCCGTGCTGGGCTTCGTGTTCTTGCTGTTCGGCTGGCGGCTACTGCCCAAAGACCGCAAGGGCACCGTCTCCATGGACGCCGCCTTCAACCTCTCCGGCTACACCACCGAAGTGACCGTGCCGGAGGACTCCCCTGCCGCGGACATCACCGTCAAAGCGCTTGAGGATCTCGGCGAGGGTGAAATCGAAGTCATCGCCATGGTGCGCGACACCAAGCGGCGTTTCGATCCGGCAGGGAACACCGTCATCAAGGCGAGCGACGTCGTTATCTTGCGCGGCGAGCCGCAAGCCCTGGAGCGCATCGTGGCGCTGGAGAAGCTGACGCTGATCCAGGACGAGGAGCATCGCGAGACCGACACGCCGGCCGACGCAATCGGCATCATGGAAGCGGTGATCACGCCCGACTCGCAATTGATCGGGTCTTCGGTCGGCCAGCTCAAACTCCCCGAACGTCATGGGCTCACACTGCTTGCGGTCAGCCGTACCGGACGCCGCATCGCCAATCGCTTGCGCACCGTGAAGCTCCGCGCCGGCGACGTCGTGGTGCTGCAGGGCGATCTTTCGGACATGCCCGAGACGCTTGGCGAGTTGCATCTCCTGCCGCTCGCCGAGCGCGACTTGCGCATCGGCCGTCAGGGCAGCCTTATCCCCGTCGCCGTACTCATCGCCGCAATGGTCCTCGTCGCCCTCCATCTGGTGCCGGTGGCCACCGCGTTTTTCGGTGCGGCGGTGATCCTGCTGCTCGCGCGCTCTTTGAGCCTGCGCGAGGCCTATGACGTGGTCGAGTGGCCGATCCTCGTCATGCTCGGCGCGCTGATCCCGGTGAGTGATGCCTTGCGCACAACGGGCGGCACCGACCTCATCGCTGCCTGGCTCTCCGAAACGGCCTCATCGCTGCCGGTCTATGGCGCGTTGCTCTTGCTGATGGCGGCCGCCATGGCGGTGACGCCCTTCCTCAACAATGCCGCAACCGTTCTCGTGATGGCGCCTATCGCCGCGACGTTCGCCGCCAATCTCGGCTATAGCCCCGACCCGTTTCTCATGGGCGTGGCCATCGGCGCGGCCTGCGACTTCCTCACGCCCATTGGGCATCAGTGCAACACGCTGGTATTGGGCCCCGGCGGTTACCGCTTTGGCGACTATTGGCGGCTGGGCTTACCGCTCTCGGTGCTTGTGCTGCTGGCCGGTACGCCGCTCATTCTGTATTTCTGGCCGGTCTGACCTTACGAATTACCGCCCGTCTTAGGCGGGCAGCGTTCCTCGACCAGGCTGTTGAACGTCTGAAGCGAGCCCTTCTCGAACACGTAACGCCCCTCGCACACGCTGACGGCAGGCGGTACGAGCGTTTTCTCGAACAGGTCGTGGCCCTTTTTCAGGTTGGCCCAGAACCCACTCCACTTGTCGCCCCGGCGCAAGTGCATGTTGCGCTCCGTCATGCGGAACGGAAAGGCGTGCACGGGGATGCGCGCCTGCCCGTTTTCGAGCGCTGTGGTGACAAATGTCCAGAGTTCGTCCACCACCTTATGCGTCACCGCATAGCAGCCGACGGATGCACAGCCCCCATGCACCATGAGGAAGGAACCCGTGCGGCCCCTCCCGCGGTCATACACGTTGGGAAAGCCGAGATTGAACGATAGATGCTCGATGCTGTTGGGATTGAGCGCGTCCTTGTCGACCGTGTAGAAGCCCTCCGGCGCTTGCCGGTCGCCTTCCTTCAGCTTCGGCCCCAAACGCCCCGACCACATGCAAATCGGATACGTAGCAAAGTGTTGGAAGCGCCCGTTCTTCTGCGTCCACACCTCAATCTCCGATTCCAGCTTGTAGATGCGGATGTGAACCGGATCGCCGAGGCTCACCCCCTGCTCGGCAAGGCGCGAGGAAAAGCGTGAGAGATCCGGCGTCCCCGGCAGCGGCTTGCCGGCCCGATGCAGCGACTTGTACTTCGCGCGATCCAGATTGATGTAGGCGCGATCGAGAAACTGCCGGCCCTCAGGGGTGAACAGGAAATACGCGCCGCCCGCGAGCGCCGCGAAAAAAAGCCAGACGAGGAGGTGCCGCAACATCGTCGTTCATGAGCCAGAGGAAATGGGCCAGACGATGGAGTATAGCGCCGCTTACTTCTTCTTTTTGCTCTTCTTGCTAAGCGTCTTCTTTTTGCTCTTCTTGCTAAGCGTCGGCGTTGCCGGTCCCAAGGTCATCGCCCGGTAGGTCGGCGTGATCGAGCCGAAGCTCAGCCCCATGACGCTGCCGAGCGGCTTGGAGAGCGAGGCGTGCGACATGTTCGGCGCCTCTTTCGGGGGCTTGAAGGCCACCACCGGCAGCTTCTCATAACGCGGGCAGGAGCGCCGCGGGTGGGGATGCTTGCCGTCAGCGAAGGTAGCGTTGACCACGTAGCGCTTGCCGCATACGGCGAGCGCCGGCGCCAGCCGCGTGGTTTCGAAGAAGTCGTAGCCTTCCTTCAGGTTCTTCCAGAACGTGTACCAATCGTGCTCTTTCTGCGCCGCCAAATTGGCCTTGGTCATGCGGAACGGAAAGGCGTGCACTTGGAACTTCTCTTGCCCGCCGGCGAACGCCTCGCGCGCGAGGACATAGATCTCCTCCATCACCGCGTCGGTCATGGCGTAGCAGCCCGAGGAGGTGCAATCGCCATGCACCATCAGATTGGCCCCCGTGCGGCCGAACGAGCGGTCGTAGGCGTTGGGGTAGCCCATGTTGAAGGCGAGGTAGTATTTGCTCTTCGGATTCATCAGGTCCTTGTCGACCAGATAGAACCCTTCAGGCGCCTGCCGGTCGCCCTGCTTCAGCTTGGGCCCGAGCCCGCCCGAATAGGCACAGATCGGATAGGTCTTCAGGTGGTAGTAGTGCCCGTCGTCCTTTTGCTTCCAGATCTCCAGCTCTGACTCGGCCTTGAAGATGCGGATGAGAATGGGCTGCTGCTCGGTCATACCCTTCGTGCCAAGGAGCATGGCGGTCCGCGCCGAGAGCGGCTTCATGTAAGGCGGCGAGAACTGGCCACAGCCTCCGAGCGCGGCCACCGCGGCGACCACGCCCCCAAGAAGTACGGCCGTGACAAACTTCGAACGAAGCATCGCAGGGCCCCTCGCGCACCCCGACCAAGATCAAGTTAGGTTGGTTAACGAAACGTTAGCGCGAGCACCCTACACCCCCACTACGCCCCGGATTTCCTCGATTTTGGCCATACTATACGCTTGCCGATATCGAGTTGGCCTCAAAAAAAAGGCGTATTTTGGGGCGCCGGAGGCGCTTAGCCGGCCCGCCCCATGGCGAGAAACTTCTCGCGCCGGTCTTTGCGAATTTCGTCCGCCGAGCGGCCGTCGAATTCGGTGATGGCCTTCACGATGACGTCGCCGGCCGCCTTGATCACACCCTCCGTATCGCGATGGGCGCCGCCCACGGGCTCGGGAATGATGCCGTCGACAATGCCGAACCGCAGCAGGTCCTGGGCGGTGATCTTCATGTTTGTCGCCGCGTCCTGGGCACGGGCCGAATCCCGCCACAGGATCGACGCGGCCGCTTCCGGCGAGGCGACCGTATAGATGGAGTGCTCCAGCATGTAGATGCGGTTTGCCGTGGCGATGGCCACCGCGCCGCCAGACCCGCCCTCACCGACGATGAGGGAAACGATGGGCACCCCCAGCCGCAGGCAGCAATCGGTGCAGCGGGCGATCGCCTCCGCCTGCCCGCGCTCCTCCGCGCCAATGCCGGGATAGGCGCCGGCCGTATCGACCAGGCTCACGACGGGCATCGAGAAGCGATCGGCCATCTCCATCAGGCGCACCGCCTTGCGGTAACCTTCCGGGCGCGCCATGCCGAAATTGTGCTTGAGCCGCCCTTCCGTATCGGAGCCCTTTTCATGGCCGATGACCATGACCGAGAGGCCCGAGAGGCGCCCGATCCCGCCAATGATGGCCTCGTCCTCGGCAAAATAGCGGTCGCCGGCCAGCGGCGTGAAATCGGCCACCAGCCCTTCGATATAGTGCTTGAAATGCGGACGCTCGGGGTGGCGGGCCACCTGCGTCTTCTGCCACGGCGTCAGCTCGGCGTAGGTCTCCACCAGCGCCTTGTGAGCCTTGCTCTCCAGCCTCGCCAATTCCTCGGTCATGGGGACCGATTCATCGTCGGCGACAAGCGCCTTCAACTCGGCAACCTTGCTTTCGAGCTCCGCAATCGGCTTTTCAAAATCGAGATAGGTACGCATGCGCCTCGGCTATTCCCCGCCGGAAACCGCAGTTTTCCTCGGCGGGCACTCTTATAACAAAACGGAAGGCCACGGGAATCCGGATGTAAGTGGCCTTGTGAGCGGGACCTGTCAACCGGCGCCCGTCTTTGGAGCCTAGCGGCGCTTGGTTAAGTGAGCCTGAGCGAGGGGGTGATGCTGCTCCACCAGCCGGCGCAGGCGCTCTTCGATCACATGGGTGTAAATCTGCGTCGTGGAGATGTCCGCGTGTCCGAGCAGCTGCTGGACGGTCCGCAGATCGGCGCCCCGCTCCAGAAGATGGCTGGCGAAGGCATGGCGCAGCACATGGGGAGAGACCCGCGCCGGATCGAGCCCGGCCTTGAGCGCCAGCGCCTTAAGCTCCTGGCCGAAGCGCTGACGCGTGATGTGCTGACCGCCATCGCCAGTGGGAAAGAGCCACAGCGATGCGTCGAGCCCCGCCTCGCCCAAGGCCGCCCGGTGCGCGGCGAGTGCCTCCCGGGCCGCCTCGTTGAGCGGCACCAGCCGCTCCCGCCCGCCTTTGCCCTTGATCGTCAGGACCCTGTCGTCGGCGGCGAGCACATTGCGGGGAAGCGCAATCAGCTCCGACACCCGCATGCCCGAGGCATAGAGCGTCTCGAGGAGCGCATAGAGCCGCAACGCGCGCGTCCACGGCGCACCTTGCGTAGAAATGGCGCAGGACTGCTTGGCCGTATCGATCAGCGTCTCCACCTCGGCGAGCGACAGGACCTTCGGCAAGGGGCGGCCGAGCTTCGGGCTATCGACGGCCGAGGTCGGATCGTCGGCACGCAGGCCTTCGCCTAGGAGAAAGCGGAAGAACTGGCGGATCGCGGAAAGCTTGCGCGCGCGCGAGGTGGAGGCGAGCCCTCTGTCCGAAAGACTTTCGAGATAGGCGCGCACGTGATCGGCAGATGCCTTTTTGGCGCCGACCTTCTTCGCTGCCAGGAAAGCGAGGAAGTCGGAAATGTCTCGCGCATAGGCGTCGATCGTATGAGACGCAGCGCCGCGCTCGGCCATGAGCATGTCGAGGAACAGCGCCAGCTCGGAGCTGTCGGCACGCCGGGAGGACCCTTTTGCGGGGGCCATGGCTCTAGGCCCTTCCAGGCGCCCAAATGGCACCGAAAAACGGACTATTGCGCGCGGTGGCTGGGCGGAAGAACGATTGAGGGTTCGATCTTGGTCGGGGCACCCGATACGTCGGCCGCGCGCTGGGTCGCCTTGACGTTGCGCAACGCTTTGGAGATTTCCTTGGGCTCTGGCTGAAAGTATTCGGCGAGCACATAGAGGCTTCCAGCGACGACACCGGCGATCGTCCCTAAGACTGCAAGGAAACGAAACAGGGTTGGCATTGAGGCGCTCGTATTCCTAACTATCTGTGGGTTCCGACCAGGCGGTATTATGACTCAAAACGCCCGAGCGCCTTAACCCTTCAATCGCATCATGGACGATTCGACACGGCCCTGCCAGCATGGGACATTGGGCCGCCCTTCGCACATATGACCCCACGCTTGGCTGAACATAATAAAGACGACCGCACGGCGCAGTTGGCTGAAATCCGCCAATTGCTGGGCGCGCGCTCGGTCGTCCTGATCGGCTTGATGGGCGCCGGGAAGACGGCTGTCGGCCGACGCCTGGCCAATTGGCTCGATTTGCCCTTCACCGACGCCGACAGCGAGATCGAGGCAGCGGCGGACCAGACCATCAAGGAGATCTTCGCCACGCACGGTGAGGCCTATTTCCGCGAGGGAGAGCAGAAGGTAATCACCCGGCTCCTGGAGAATGGCCCGCAAGTGCTTGCCACGGGCGGCGGCGCCTATATGAACCCCAAGACGCGCGCCGCCGTTAAGGCAAACGGTATCTCGGTGTGGCTCAGGGCGGACTTGCGGGTTTTGTTGAAGCGCGTCGGGCGCCGCGATCACCGGCCGTTGCTGGCTAACGGCAACCCCGAAACCGTGATGAAGAAATTGATGGCTGAACGCGATCCCATTTACGCCGAAGCGGACATCATCGTGGAGAGCCGCGAAGTGCCCCACGAAGTGATCGTCGGCGCCGTGGTCGATGCGCTGGGTGCTGAACTCGGGTGCAAGGCCAAGCCGCGGGCACGCCGGCGGCGGAAGGCTTAAGCAATGGACGACACCGCGACATCTACCAATTTGGGTGAGACGACCATCGACGTCGCGCTGGCCGAGCGCGGCTATCATGTCGTCATCGGCGAAGATTTGCTGGCGTCCGCGGCCGGGCGGCTCAAGGCGCTTCTGCCCGGCGCACGCTTCGCCGTGGTGAGCGACTCCAACGTGGCGCCCCTTCATATGGGCCCACTCAAGGAGAGTCTCGAACAGTACGGACTGTTTCTTGGCTCCGCGGTCGTTGCGCCTGGCGAGGCCAGCAAGAGCTTTCCGGTTCTTGCCAAGCTGTGCGAGACGCTGCTGGACCTTGGCGTCGAACGCGGCGATTGCGTCATCGCGCTCGGCGGCGGCGTGGTCGGCGACTTGGCAGGGTTCGCTGCCTCGATTTTGAGGCGCGGCGTGCGGGTCGTGCAGGTACCGACATCGCTCCTGGCGCAAGTGGATTCCGCAATCGGCGGCAAGACCGGCATCGACACCTCGCAAGGCAAGAACCTGATCGGCACGTTTCATCAACCGAACCTGGTGCTCGCCGACGTGGATGTGCTGTCGACATTGAGCGAGCGGGAGTTTCGTGCCGGCTATGCCGAAGTGGCCAAATACGGGCTGTTGGGCGATGCGCCCTTCTTCGTGTGGCTGGAGCAAAACTGGCAAGGCGTGTTCGCCGACGAGACCGGCAAGCGCCGCCACGCCGTGGAGACCAGCGCGCGCGCCAAGGTGGGCATCGTCGTGGCCGACGAGCGCGAGGAAAGCGGCACGCGGGCGCTGCTCAATCTCGGCCACACCTTTGGTCACGCGCTGGAGGCCTTCGCCGGCTATTCCGATCGGCTGCTGCACGGGGAGGCCATTTCCATCGGCATGCGCCTCGCCTTCACCTATTCGGTGGAGCGGGACCTCTGCACGCCAGACGACGCCGCGCGCGCCGAAGCACATTTCAAGGCCGTTGGCCTTCCCACCGACATCGCGACCATCCCCGGCGACAAGCCGACGCCGGGCGAACTGTTACGTCTGATGGCCCAAGATAAGAAAGTCGCAGGCGGCAAGCTCGTGCTGGTACTCGTCAAGGGTATCGGCCAGGCCTTCATCGAGCACGACGTCTCCATGGAGCAGATGACCGACTTCTTGAAGCGGGAGTGCGCGCGCCGATGACCTTAGCGCTAGGTCTCACGCTCGGCGCCATCGTTGGCCTCCTCGTCGTCTCCGCCTTCTTCTCCGGTTCGGAGACAGCATTGACGGCGGCAAGCCGCGCCCGCATGCACGCGCTCGAAGAGGACGACAATGCGCGCGCAAAGCTCGTAAACCGGCTTCTGTCCTCGCGCGAGCGCCTAATCGGCGCACTGCTCCTCGGCAACAATCTCGTCAACATCGCAGCATCCGCGTTGGCGACCAGCTTGTTCTTGTCGGTGTTCGGCGAAGCGGGCGTCGTCTATGCCACGATTGTCATGACGGTTCTCGTCGTCGTGTTCGCCGAGGTGCTGCCCAAGACCTACGCCATCCTCAACGCCGACCGCATGGCGCTGGCCGTATCGCCGATCCTCAAATGGCTCGTCGCCGTACTCGCACCCGTGACCGCCGCGCTGCAATTTCTCGTGCGGCACACCTTGCGCTTGTTCGGCTCGTCCATCGCCGATGACGCCGACGTATTGTCCGCCCATGAGGAGATTCGCGGCGCCATCGAGCTGCATCACAAGGAAGGCGGCGTGGTGAAGCTCGACCGCGACATGCTGGGCGGTGTGCTCGACCTGCGCGAGCTCGACGTCTCCGACATTATGGTGCACCGGACCAACATGGACGCGATCGACGCCGAACTGCCGCCGGGCGAGATCGTCGACGCGGCCCTCAAAAGCCCGCACACGCGGCTACCGCTATGGCGCGGCGAACGCGAGGAGATCGTCGGCATTTTGCACGCGCGCACGCTGTTGCAGGCCTTGCGGGACTCAGAAGGCGACGTTTCGAAGATCGACGTCATGTCGCTGGCAACCTCGCCATGGTTCGTGCCCGACACGACAACGCTGAAAGCGCAGCTCAGCGCCTTCCTCAAGGAGAAGGCGCACTTTGCCATCGTCGTGGACGAGTACGGCGAGGTGATGGGGCTGGTGACGCTGGAGGATATTATCGAGGAGATCGTCGGCGACATCACCGACGAGACGGATATCGGCGCTTCCCTCGCCAAGCCGCAGGCCGACGGGTCGCTGATCGTCGACGGCCTCGTGCCGATCCGCGACGTGAACCGGCTAATGGAGTGGGACCTGCCGGACGAAGAGGCGACCACCGTGGCCGGCCTCGTCCTTCATGAGGCGCAGACCATTCCCAATCCGGGTCAGGCCTTCACCTTCCATGATTTCCGCTTCGAGATCTTGCGGCGGCATAGGAACCGCATCACTTCGTTGCGCGTGACGCCTTTGGACGATGCGCGCCCGGCCGACGCCGAGACCAGTGAAGCCTAGGCTCTAAGCCTCCTCGGGGGCGAGCGTTGCGAGCGCCAGCGCATGGATATTGCCTGACATCTCCTCGGCCAGCACGTCATTGACCATGCGGTGACGCTCCAGCCGGGACTTGCCGGCGAAGGCGGCCGACACCACCTTGACGGCGAAATGGCTCTCGCCCGTGCCCGGCGAGCCGGCATGGCCCGCGTGGAGATGGGACTCGTTGACGACATCGAGCGCGTCCGGCTGGAAGGCTTCGGTCAACTTTTCCCTGATCGACTGCTCAATGCTCATTGGCTTGATGGTCCTTGGCTGCATGTGGCGGTGCGTGGCATTCAACCATACAGATTATCGCGTTTGTCATCACGGAGCCATGCTTGTTGTAACCAATGCTCGTTCCCATAATGCCGATTCGATGAAGCTCAACTCAAAATTTTTCGACGGCCTGCGCGTCAAGCCCGACAAGGACCGTCGGCTGCGCGACACCACCCCCAAATGCGACTGGGAAGGCTGTAGCGAGCCAGGCCTCTATCCGGCGCCGAAGGGCCGTGGGCTCGAGGGTCAGTATCACCGCTACTGCCTCGACCACGTCCGCGCGTACAACAAGGGCTACAACTATTTTTCCGGAATGCCTGACGACGACGTCGTCGAGCACCAGAAGGACGCCGCGACCGGCAACCGCCCGACCTGGTTCGTCGGCGTCAATTCCACCTCCCGTAACCGCACAAAACGCGGCAAGCCCGGGGGCTACAGCCACCGGTTCGACGCCGAGGACCCGTTCCGCCTGTTTGGCGAGAATGCGCCGGGCGGCAAGCCCCCCGGGGAGGCCCCGAGCCGCCCTCTGAAGCGCCTGGAACGCAAGGCCCTCCGCCAGCTCAATCTGGAGGACAACGCCTCCAAGCCTGAGATCAAGACCCGCTTCAAGGAATTGGTTAAGCGCCTCCACCCCGACCACAATGACGGCGACCGCTCCTCGGAGGACAAGTTGCGCGAAGTGATCCAAGCCTATAATTATTTAAGGCAGGCGGGGCTCGCATAAGTCGCTGGGCCAGCCCCCGGCAAATCCAGGCTCTGCCCTCTGGCGAGCCTCTACTGAAACGCGACACACAGGCTCATCTTAAGACAATGACACTTGAAGCTGCTCAGAACGGTGCCGGTCTGCCGGACATGACCGTTTCCGTCCGCCAGGTCTTCGGCATCGATAGCGATCTCGAGGTTCCCGCCTATTCCCAGCCGGACGAGCACGTCCCAGACGTGGACCCCGACTATCTGTTCAACAGGGACGTGACGCTGGCCATCCTCGCGGGGTTCAAACACAACCGCCGCGTGATGATTCAGGGCTATCACGGCACCGGCAAGTCGACCCATATCGAGCAGATCGCCGCGCGGCTGAATTGGCCGTGCCTCCGCATCAATCTGGACAGCCACGTGAGCCGCATTGATCTCGTCGGCAAGGACGCCATCGTCATCAAGGACGGCAAGCAGGTCACGGAGTTCCGCGAGGGTATCCTACCTTACGCGCTTCAGACCAACACCGCGCTGTGCTTCGACGAATACGACGCCGGGCGTCCTGACGTGATGTTCGTCATTCAGCGCGTGCTGGAGGTCTCCGGCAAACTGACCTTGCTCGACCAGTCGAAGGTCATACGGCCGCATCCGGCCTTCCGCCTCTTCGCCACCACCAACACGATCGGTCTCGGCGATACGAGCGGGCTCTATCACGGCACGCAACAGATCAACCAAGGTCAAATGGACCGCTGGTCGATCGTTGCAACGCTCAACTATCTGCCACACGACGACGAGGTCGACATAGTCGTGGCCAAAGCCAAGACGTGGAACACAGAGGAAGGCCGCAAGACCGTGTCGAACATGGTTCGAGTCGCCGAGTTGACGCGCAACGCCTTTATGAATGGTGACCTCTCCACGGTGATGAGCCCGCGCACGGTTCTGACCTGGGCGGAGAACGCAGAGATTTTCGGTGATGTCGGCGAAGCCTTCGCGCTGTCGTTCCTCAACAAATGTGACGAACTGGAGCGCGGCCTGATCGCCGAGTTCTATCAGCGCTGTTTCGGCGAGGACTTGCCGCAGTCGACGGCCAACGTAGCCTTGAGCTAATCCCATGACCCTCAACAAGCGGAAAGAGGCGCCCCTCGATCCGTTCAAACGCGCGGTAACACAGACCACGCGCTCGATCGCCGCCGATGGCAGCGTGGAGGTGGTGTTCTCGACGGAGCCGCCGGGTCTTGCCGGCAAGACCGCGCGCCTGCCGGAGCCGTCGCGCGTTCCGACGATGAACGAGATTGCCGTCATCCGCGGCCATGCGGACGCCGCGGCGCTCGCCGTCGCCTGTCACGACGAAAAACTGCACCAGGCGCTCGCGCCCTCCGGCGGCGATGCCCGCGCGGTGTTCGAGGCGATCGAACAAGCCCGCGTGGAAGCCATCGGCGCACATCGCATGGAAGGCGTTGCCGCCAATCTGAACGCGCGCATGGAGCAGCGCTACGCAAGAAGCCGCATCACCGAGGACACCGAGCGTAGCGAGGCGCCCCTGCCCGACGCGCTTGCCCTTTTGGTGCGTGAGCGGTTGACGGGCATCGCCCCGCCGGACCGTGCCCGTGCGCTCGTCAATCTTTGGCGTCCCTGGATCGAGGAGCGGGCCAACACCCTACTCGACCGCATGCCGGATACGGTGGAGGACCAGGAGGCCTTTGGCCGCCTCGCCCGCGACGTGCTTGCAGCGCTGAACCTCGCCGATCAGCTCGATCAGGGCGAGCAGGACGAGGAGTCGACCACGGACGGTGAGTCCGATCCCAATGCCTCGGATGAAGAAGACGAAAGTGCCGAGGGACAGGACCAGTCCGAGCTGGCGCAGGATGCCAACGCCGAGCCGGACGACACATCCGAGGAAACGCTGGAGGACCAAGAGGACGGCCCCACTGACGACCTCGACCGCGAGGCCGACGCCGCCGATCTGCCGCGTCGCTCCGATCCTTGGCAACCGAACGTCTCTGTGCTCGATGACCCGGAGGCCTTCGGCTACAAGGTCTTCACCCGCGCCTTCGACGAGATCATCGGCGCCGAAGAGCTGTGCGACATCGACGAGCTCGACCGTCTGCGCGCATTCCTCGACAAACAACTGGTCGCGCTTCACGGCGCCGTGGCCCGCCTCGCCAACCGGCTGCAGCGCCGGCTGCTGGCGCAGCAGAACCGCGGCTGGGACTTCGATCTTGAGGAGGGCGTGCTCGATGCGGCCCGTCTGCCGCGGGTCATCATCGACCCCATGCATCCGCTGACCTTCAAGCAGGAACGCGACACGGACTTCCGCGATACCGTGGTGACGCTGCTCCTGGACAATTCGGGCTCCATGCGCGGACGCCCCATCATGGTCGCCGCCTGCTGCGCCGATATCCTGGCGCGGACCCTGGAGCGTTGTGGCGTGAAGGTCGAGATCCTCGGCTTCACCACGCGCGCCTGGAAGGGCGGGCACGCACGCGAGGCGTGGCTCAACGCCATGAAGCCGGCGCTTCCCGGACGGCTCAACGACCTGCGCCACATCGTCTACAAGTCGGCGGATGCGCCGTGGCGCCGGGCACGCCGCAATCTCGGGCTCATGATGCGCGAGGGGCTGCTCAAAGAGAACATCGACGGCGAAGCGCTGGCCTGGGCACACCAGCGGCTATTGGCGCGTCCCGAACAGCGGCGCATTCTGATGATGATCTCCGACGGCGCGCCCGTCGACGATTCCACGCTCTCGGTCAACTCAGGCGCCTATCTGGAGCGGCATCTGCGTCAGGTGATCAACGAGATCGAGACCCGATCGCCCGTCGAATTGCTCGCCATCGGCATCGGCCATGACGTGACGCGCTATTACCGGCGCGCCGTCACCGTAACCGACGCCGAAGAACTTGCCGGTGTCATGACGGAGAAGCTGGCGGAGCTGTTCGACGAGGACCTCGCCTGGCGGCAGCTGCATCGCGCCGTCCCGACGGCCACGCGGCAAAAGCGCCGCAAGCTCCACTAGGTTTCGGCCCCATGATCCGAAGACCCGCACCGGCGCTCGCGTCCATCGTGCTCGCGGGCGCGGTGCTGCTCGCCGTGGGCGCAGACCTTGCCAGCAAACCCGCGACTGTCCTCGAAGGGCCGATCAAGCCGCGCGTCACCGCCATTGCCGTCGCGTTCGACCGCGACAACCCCAAGCAAAAGACCTTCGGCAAGCTGACCTATCGGGGTGGGTTCAATCTGTTCGCCAATTCGCGGCACTTCGGCGGCTATTCAGGCCTGGCCATCGATGCGTCGGGGACCACGATCCTCGCCGTCTCCGACGGTGGCACCTGGATGCGTGCCTCGCTCGATTATAACGGCCGCTTGCTGCAGGGCGTGCACGACATGACGCTCGGACCCATCCTCGGCCCTAATGGAAAACCGCTGCGCAAGGGCAAGGACCGCGACGCCGAGGGGCTGGCGCTGGCCTCCGGCGATACGCGCAACGGCGAGGCCTATGTCTCCTTCGAGCGCGTGCACCGTATCGCGCGCTACCCCTTCAGCCCGAAACGCTTCGGGCCGCCGAGCAGGACTGTGAAACTGCCAAAGGCCGCGCGCCAAATGAAGACCAATCAAGGCCTCGAGGCGGTCGCGCTGATCCGGGCCGGACGGCTGACAGGCACCATCGTTGCCTTCTCCGAGCGGCTGAAGGATTCGCGCGGCAACCTCAAGGGCTGGCTGATCGGCGGCCCGAGCCCGGGCACCATTACGGTCCGCCGGCGCGGCGGGTTCGACATCACCGATGCCGCAGGGTTACCGGACGGAGGCTTGATCCTGCTGGAGCGCCGCTTCCGCTACAGCGAAGGCGTGCAGATGCGCATCCGCCGCATCAAGGCAGCGGACTTGCGGCCTGGAAAATTGATCGCCGGAGAGATCCTGCTGGAGGCGACGGACAGGCTCAATATCGACAACATGGAGGCGGTCGCGGTCCATCGCTCGCGCGGTGGCGAGACCATCCTGACATTGATGTCTGATGACAATTTCAACCCGCTACAGCGGTCGCTGATCATGCAGTTCGCTCTGCCGTGAGCGAAGGCAGGCGCTAAGACGCCGCGGCCGGCGCCTGGCTGGCTTTGGCGATCTCACGCTTGAGGCGCCGCGCCTTCAGCGATAATTCGTCATCGCCCGCCTTCAGCAGGTAGGCATCAAGCCCCCCGCGATGCTCGACCGAGCGCAGCGCATGGGCGGAGACGGTCATCCGGACGCGCTTCTTGAGCACGTCGCTCTGCAGCGTCACATTGCACAGATTCGGCAGAAAACGGCGCCTTGTGCGGCGCTTGGCATGGCTCACATTGTTGCCGGTGAGCACGGCTTTGCCGGATAGCTCGCAGCGACGCGCCATGGTCCTTGTCCTTCTCCGAATATCTTGTGGAACCCTGAGGCGGCCTGTGACATTCACAAGCACAAAGGCACCAGGGAGGCGAGGTATACGGGGCTCGCCCGGTTCGGTCAAGACACCGGCTCGATTTCGATCGAAGCCAGCCGAATTGACGAATCCCCAAAATACCTGGACATTCGAAGGGGTCTGGGGCGTCGAATGAAGGGACGTCTAGCCAGAGGTCGGGAGCCATGCGGTCAGCACGACATTGCTTGAGCCTGTTGGCGGTGGCCGGCCTCACTCTGGGGCTCGCGCCCACCCTGGATGACGAACGCGCGCTCGCCGAGGCCCCGCGCACGTCGGCGGCCCGCATCTCCGCCGTCTACAAGGTCAATCTCGGCAGGTTCAATCTGGGCAATTTCCGCGTCACCACCACGGTGCAGGAAGGCGGATATCAGCTGCGCGGCGAAGGCACCTTCAGCGTCCTGGAGGGCCTGATCTTCAAATGGCAAGGGATCACGTCAAGCCGCGGGCGCGTCACCGACGAAGGCCCGGCGCCCTCTTCTTATGCCTTCAACTATTCCGATGGCGGCAAGAACAGCGAGCGCTTGCGCATAACGTTCGGCAACGGCGCGGTGCAGCAGGTCTCGATCGTTCCCAAGCGCAGAATCCCCGGCCTCATCCCGGTGCGGCGCGAGCAGCTCGTAGGCGTCATCGACCCGATGAGCGGCGCATTCCTCACCGCGCGCTCGCCGAACCCGAACGGCGATCTCAGCGTCTGCAATCAGATGCTGCCCGTGTTCGACGGCAGGTCGCGCTTCGATCTCGTGCTCAAGCCGAAGAAGCGCGTCATGGTGCAGAACCGGTCGCGTTCCTCCTACTCGGGACCGGCGGCGGTGTGCCGGGTGAAGTTCGTTCCGATCTCCGGATATAGGCCGGACGATGCGGGAATTCAGCACATGAAGCAGTCCAACGAAATCGAGGTCTGGCTGATGCCGGTCAGAGGCACGGACATGTATGTGCCCTATCGTATTGTCCTGCCGACACCCGTAGGCTACGGGACTGCGGTCATCACCTCGATCAAGGTTTCAGGCGCACGGCGCGCGAGCGTCGACTAACGAACAGGCACCGGGAGGCAGGCCCTCCATCGCAACGATCGTTAACGCGGAAACGCCAAACCCCAACATGTCGTAGGGAACGAAGCTCGAAAATTTACGATCCCCTGATTCGTCCGCGCTCTGTTCCCGTTGCGATCCGGCGAGCCAAGAAGCGCACGGGGTTAACGCGAAAGGGCCAAACCCCAACATGTCGTAGGGAACGGAGCTCGAAAATTTACGATCCCCTGATTCGTCCGTGTTCTGTTCCCGTTGCGATCCCATGGAACGGGTGATCAAGGGAGACCGAAACCCAGATGTAGCGTACAACCACCAGGAAACGCCGATGGCGCCCCCTGACCCCGGAGACCCGGCCAAACTGTGTTGTTTTGAAGCAGAACATTATCCGAATGGGCGATGTATGCGATTCGGACGAGATTCGTTCTTCCCCCGTTCACGCCTGAAGCGAGAGTCGCGTTAAGACCTGCGTAGCATGACCAGCTCTTTATCCACGCAATCCACAAGTCTGGCCAAGGGCCGCGGCGTCACCGCGGTGCTCGGGCCCACCAATACCGGCAAGACGCATCTGGCCATCGAGCGCATGCTCGCACACGAGGTGGGCGTGATCGGCTTGCCTTTGCGGCTCCTGGCCCGCGAGGTCTACGACAAGGTCGTTGCCCGGGCGGGGGCCGAGCAAGTGGCGCTCATCACAGGCGAGGAGAAGATCAAGCCGCCAGCCGCACGCTTCTATGTGTGCACCGTGGAAGCAATGCCACGGGAGCTCGAAGCGGACTTCGTGGCCGTCGATGAGATCCAGCTCGCGGCCGACGGCGAGCGCGGCCATGTCTTCACCAACCGCATGTTCCACGCGCGGGGCTTGAGCGAAACGCTGCTGCTCGGCTCGGCGACCATGCGCGACGCCATCCGCGAGCTGCTCCCCGGCGCCAATCTGGTGTCGCGCCCGCGGCTCTCCAAGCTGTCCTATGCCGGCGACAAGAAGATCACCCGCCTGCCCCGCCGTTCGGCGATCGTCGCCTTCTCGGCCAACGACGTCTATGCCATCGCCGAATTGGTGCGGCGGCAGCGCGGCGGCGCGGCCGTGGTACTCGGCGCGCTCAGCCCCCGCACGCGCAACGCGCAAGTGGCGCTCTATCAGAATGGCGACGTGGACTTTCTGGTGGCCACCGACGCGATTGGGATGGGCCTGAACCTCGATCTCGATCATGTCGCGTTCGCCGGCCTTCGCAAGTTCGACGGCCATTCGCATCGCAATCTCACGCCCTCGGAGGTCGGCCAGATCGCCGGCCGCGCCGGACGGCACATGAACGACGGCACGTTCGGCGTGACCGGAAAGGTGGAGCCGCTGGAGTCGGAGCTGGTCGAGCGGCTGGAGGACCACGCTTTCGATCAAGTCGGCGTCCTGCAATGGCGCAGCCGCAGCCTCGATATGGCCTCGCTCGAAGCACTGAAAGAGAGTTTGCGTGAAGCGCCGAACCATCCGCGGCTGACCCGCTCGCGCATGGTGGACGACGTGATCGCCTTGGAGAACGTCACCCAGGAGGCAGACATCTGCGCCATGGCGGCGGCACCCGCCGCGGTCGGGCTCTTATGGGAAATGTGCCAAATCCCGGACTACCGCAAGGTTTCGCCGAACAGTCATGCAGACTTGGTTGCCACCCTTTATCGCTTCGTGATGAGCGACGAAGGAAAGATCCCCGAAGATTGGTTTGCCAACCAGGTGGCCCAGTCTGACCGCACGGACGGCGATATCGACACGCTGTCGAACCGCCTGGCACAAATTAGGACCTGGACTTTTGTCTCCCACAGGCCTCAATGGCTCCATGATCCAGAGCATTGGCAAAGACGCACCAGGGCGATCGAGGATACGCTTTCAGACGCGCTTCATGAGCGCCTGGCACAACGTTTCGTGGACCGGCGCACCAGCGTGCTCATGCGGCGCCTGCGCGATAAGGAGGAGATGATGGCCGAGATCAGCGACGACGGTCAGATTCTTGTCGAGAATCACTATGTCGGACGCCTTGACGGCTTTTGCTTTACGCCCGATGCGTCGAGCGACGGCATTGACGGGAAGGCCGCGCGCCATGCGGCGGTGCAAGTGCTCGGAACGGAGCTTGCCAACCGCACCGCGGCGCTTGTCGCGGCTCCCGACGAGACCATCGCGCTTGACCCGCACGGGCGGATCGTCTGGCAAGGCTCCGGGATCGCGCGGCTGGAGCGCGGCGAAACGGCGCTGAAGCCCCGCATACACCTCTTCGTCGACGAGCATCTGAGCCCGCCGGACCGCGAACGTATCGCAGCCCGCCTCGATGCCTGGCTGGCCGCCCATCTCGACGCCAAACTGAAACCGCTGATCGCGCTGAGCGAGGCGCAGGACCTGACAGGATTGGCCCGCGGTCTTGCCTTCCGCCTGACCGAGACGCTTGGCGTGCTCCGCCGCGATACGGCCGCGGAGGAAATCAGGTCACTCGACCAAGCCGACCGGGGCCAGCTGCGCAAATACGGCGTGCGCTTTGGCGCCTTCAATCTCTATTTCCCGGCCCTGCTGAAGCCCGCCGCCGCCGAGCTTCTCCTTCTGCTCTGGGCGCTGCACGATGGCGACGCACATGGTCTCAACGTCGACGGCCTGCCCGAGCGGCCGCAGCAGGGGCTCACGTCCGTCGCCGCTGACAATGCTATCCCCGAGCCTTACTGGCGCGCCGCAGGCTTCCACGTTGCCGGCAGTCGCGCCGTGCGCATCGACATGCTGGAGCGGTTGTCCGATCTGATCCGCGCGCGCATTACCTGGCGCCCCACCGAGAACGCCGAAGACGCACCACCCACAGGTGCCACCGGCGACGGCGGCTTCCGTGCGGTGCCTGACTTGATGTCGATGGTGGGCTGTGCCGGAGAGGAGTTCGCCTCGATCTTGCGCTCACTCGGCTTCCGCCTGGAGCGGCGAAAGAGGGAGACCGCGAACGGTACGGCAGAGCCGGTTGAAACCGCCAAGGCAGAGACCGCCGAAACGGAGACCCCCAAGACGGGGACAGCCGAGACAGAGACCCCGGAGCCGGTGCTTGCGGCAACTGCCGAAAGCCCGAGCCCGGAAAGCGCAAGCGAAGAAGCCGCGTCGACCGAGCCTGCGGCCGGCCCTGCTAAGGCGGCCGAACCCGAATTCGATGAGATCTGGCGGCCCGGCAAGCGCAAGGATCCCCATCGCGCCCGGCAAGGCGGACGGGCATCGAAGGAGCGCAAGGACGGCGCCGGCCACGCCAAGAGGCCGCCACACCAGTCAGAGGCGAAGTCCGGCAAACCTCAAGGCAAGAGAAAAGGCAAAGGCCGAGGCCCGGCCAAGCCCCACCACGGCAAGGGCAAAGGGCAGGGGCAGCGGCAAGATCACCGGCCGAAGCGAGAGCCCATGAAGCCGGAACACTCGCCGTTCGCCGCGCTGAAGGACCTTCGCGATAGCCTCACGCGCGAGCGGCCCGAGCAAAGCTGACACATTTCGCCGATGACCGGGCAGCGCCTCGACAAGTGGCTATGGTGCGCAAGGCTGACCAAGACGCGTTCGGGCGCCGCACGGTCGATCGCCGCCGGCAAAGTTCGCATCAACGGCGACAGGGCCCTGAAGCCGAGCCGGCTGGTTCGTGCGGGCGACGTGATAACGGCGGCTTATCTGGGACGGCTCTCCGTGGTGCGCGTCGCCGGCTTCGCGGAACGCCGCGGGCCCGCCAGCGTCGCGCAGACGCTCTATGATGACCTGACGCCTAAAGACGTGCCGGCCCCGGACCGGCCGACGCTTGAGATGCGCATCGGCAAGCGTCCAACGAAGCGCGACCGCCGCCGCTTGGATGCATTTCGTGATGGCGGGTTCTGAGACGAAGAGCTGGCAGGCGTTTACGCCGCCGGGGTGAAGCGGGATTGTGGCGCCGCAGCCTCAGAGTCAGCCTTGGGTTCGATTTTCCCCATCCGCAGAAGCGCGGTCGCATCGCGAGCCCGGACCGGCCGGCTGAAATAGGCCAGGCCAGGCCGACCCGCGCCGGTTGCTTGTCGATCGCCTCAGTCGAATCCTGCATCCGCCGGCCGTCCCTCCTCGAGGTGCCTCGCGTATCCCTAGCAGCGCACCTGGCGCGCAACTGACCCTGAAAGGCGTGCCACAAATTGATTGACGGGGCCTTAGTATCGGCTCGGAAATTCAAACTAGAGCCGGCCCTGGGGGCGGCAAATACGTCCTAGAAATCGTGCTTTGTCAGGTATTCCGCCGCCTTGTGCTTGTGCCACGATTGCTATAGGCAGGGCGCTCTCCAGGCGAATATGCCGACCCCGCTTGGGTCTTGAAGAACGGGCTGGGCAAAGCCCCAAAACATGTTGGATCGATGACCTACGTCGTCACTGAAGTCTGCATCAAGTGCAAATACACCGACTGCGTGGAGGTCTGCCCCGTAGACTGCTTCTACGAAGGGGACAACATGCTCGTAATTCACCCCGATGAATGCATCGATTGCGGCGTCTGCGAGCCGGAATGCCCGGTGGAGGCTATCAAGCCCGATACGGAGCCCGAACTGGATCAGTGGCTGGAAGTAAACCGGGAGTATTCGGAGACCTGGCCCAACATCACGACCAAGAAGCCGGCGCCCCCTGATGCGGACGACTTCACCGCCGAGCCCGACAAATTCAAGAAATACTTCTCCAAAGAGCCGGGCGAAGGGGACTAACGTCTTCAATGACTTGCCCGTTAACCGTATGGGCAAAATGCCGCATATTGCAGTGCAGAAACGCCTGCGCTGCAGCGCGGGACACCTTCCGAATTCACTAAATTTGTGTTATAGTGTTTTTACATGGCGCGAAATGTCGGCGCACGAAGCACCATGAGGAGGCGACGCCGTTTAGGCGCGCTTTTTTTCTGACTTGGGGGAGTTGGCGCGATCAGGGCTTCTGATCGACCACTTAATATTGTGCCCAATCGCCGCCCGGAGGCGGCCGCCAGCAGAAACCGCTGGTTTGAATCATTGGGCACGCTCACGTCACGCTTGCTTCAGCGCCCACAAGTAATTTCAACAGCGAGGCACGAATGGCCGCAAAGAAGAGACCCCAGCAAAGACACGGCTTCCGCACAAACGAGTATATCGTCTATCCGGCGCATGGTGTTGGTCGGATTGCGAGCATCGAAGAGCAGGAAATTGCCGGCGCAAAGCTCGAATTGTTTGTGATCAACTTCGACAAGGACAAGATGAAACTGCGTGTCCCGACCTCAAAGCTTGAGAGCGTGGGCATGCGCAAGCTTTCCGAGGAGAAGATCGTCAGGAAGGCCCTCACGACGCTGAAGGGCAAGGCGCGCGTGAAGCGGACCATGTGGTCGCGCCGCGCACAGGAATACGAGGCCAAGATCAACTCCGGCGACCTGATTTCGATCGCCGAGGTGGTCCGCGACCTCTATCGCTCCGAGGCGCAGCCTGAGCAGTCCTACTCCGAGCGGCAGCTTTACGAAGCCGCGCTGGATCGCATGGCGCGCGAGCTCGCGGCGGTCGAGAAGCTGGACGAGGCATCTGCCGTCGCCAAGATCGGCGACGTGCTTGCCAAATCGGCCCTTACCGCCAAAGCGGCCGCTGAGGCGGAAGCGAACGGGAAGGCTGCGGCCTAAGCCCCCTTTCGCCGATTATGAGATGTGGTCGTGGCCGGGCGCATCGTCCGGCCATTTCATTGTCCGGGGTCAGAGCACGGGCGCCGGCTTCAGGATCTCGATCTGCTCAGGATCGCTCGCCGCGATTATCGGGCCGTTCCACCATTCCACCCAACCCCGCACGCGGACCCGCGCACCGGGAAGTCTGTCGAATGCGAGCCCCGCCGCCTCGAAGCGGGCAAGGGCTTTGCGGTCGACGACGATGGTGAAGTCATTCCGCCAGTCGGGCGCGAAGTTCACGTAAAGCTTCTTTTTCCCCTCGCCCACGGCATGCACCATCCCTTCCACTAATTGATAGGTCTGGGTGAGCCGGCCCAAGAGCGTCACATCAGTTGCGTCCTGCACGCGATATGCCCAGGACCGCCAGAGACCCCGCCTCGCATCGCGGGCTTGACCTTCCCGCGCGAGAAGATCGCCCGCGCAGGCGGGCATGCCTGGCAAGACATAGGCCAGGACCGAGCCGTCCTCGACGAGCGCGCCTTGCAGCTACGCTCGCTCTTCGTGTTCCACGACATAGACCTGCGCCACGAGATGGCCGTGCCGATCTTCCGCGCGCTCGTCGAACCGAAGCTCGACCTTCGAGCCATTCGGGAGACGCTGCGCCAGCCGGTCTTTCGCCTCCGTGACGAACGGCCATGGCTCCTCCCCCTTCCAGCCAAGCGGCGGCGCGGGCGCCTTCACACCCGCCAGCCGCACCGTGCGCCCGTCGCGGAGCCGAAACGTCTCGCCATCTTCGACGGCCGCCACGGTCGCGACCTCGCCGGCGGGCAGATCGCAGGCAATAGCGGCGCGCATGCCGAACATTAGGCTCAGCAGGACTCCCGTACGAAGGACGGCGAGATCTAGGATCATGGAACCCTGCCAAAACATGGCACTGGTCAGCGCCCTTCCCCTTCAAGATCGAGCGAGAGTCGTGCCGCAACGCTCGACAGGGCCCGAAGCGCCGCTTCGAAGTCAAATTGGGAGACGTGATCGGACAGCGCGTTCACTTCTTCTTCCGTGAGCACGCCCGACAGAAGCGGGGTCATGTCGATGATGAAGTCGGCCGCTTCCCCATCGTCGTTCTCCAGAAGTATCTTAAGCCGCGCGAGCGGTTCCAGCACATCGGCCGGACGGCCTCGTGGTGCCGCGTTCGACGGGACGGCCTTAGGAAGCGCGCTTCTTATGCCGTCGACGACCGGCGCCAAGGCCAGCGACAGCGCGCTGAGTTGCCGCTCGGCATCCTTCCCGGTCTTGATGGCGCTTTCGGCCGCCGCCGCCGCCGCCGATACCGCCGCAACTCCAAGCGTCGCGGAGGCGCCCTTCAGCGAGTGAGCCGCACGCTCCGCCGTCGCCGCATCGCCGTTTGAGAGCGCCTGCCGGATGGCATTCACCACGTCGGCCTGTCCATCGGCGAACTTGGTCAGCAACGCGAGGTATCGCGCCGGATTTCCGCCCGTGAACCGGAGACCGGCCGGCACATCGATGCCCTCGACCTCCAGGCCGTCAACGCCACCATTGCCAGAGGCCCGAGCCGCAGGGACCACAGAGGCCTCGCCGGGCGCATCCCGCTTGATCCAATGGAGCAGCACGCCGAACAACTGGTGCGGGTCGATGGGTTTGGCAACGTGATCGTTCATTCCGACGTTGAGGCACAGCTCCCGATCGGACGCCAGCGCATTAGCGGTCATGGCGATGATGGGCAAATCTTGATAGCGGCGGTCTGCCCGCAAAGTACGCGTTGCGGTGACACCATCCATGACGGGCATTTGCATGTCCATGAGCACAGCGTCGTAGTTGTTGCGCTCGATCAGACGGATCGCCTCCTTTCCGTTTTCGGCGACATCGACAAAAACGTCAGCATCCTCGAGCTGACCCACGGCTACCTCTTGGTTGACGTCGTTATCTTCCACGAGAAGCACGCGCGCGCCACGCAGTTGCGCGCTGTCGAACGCGTCCCCGGCTTGCGTCGTGTCGGTATCTTCATGATCGCCGCCAAGCGCCTCCACCGCGGTATCGAACAAAATCGAGGACGTGACCGGTTTGATGAGCACGTTCTCGAAACCGCTTTCCTCGGCCTGCTTCAGCACCTCCTCACGGCCATAGGCCGTGACCATCACGAGATGCGGCCTTTCCCCGTCGCCGAGGGTCCGGATACGCTTGCCGGTCTCGATGCCGTCGAGACCGGGCATCTGCCAATCGATGAAGGCGATTTCATAACATTCGCCGCGCGTATCGGCATGGCGCATCATTTCCAAGGCCTCCTCACCAGAGGCCGCTTCGTCCGCGGTGAACGTCATGCTCGTGAGCATGTTCGACAGGACAGCCCGCGCGTGCGAGTTGTCGTCGATCACTAAGACGCGCCGGCCCCGTAAGTCCGACTGCAGCAAGCGGGGGCGGGAGGTGACCGTCCCCCTGCCGAGCCGCGCCGTAAAGCGAAACGCGCTGCCCTTGCCGGTCTCACTCTCGACGGTGATCGACCCGTCCATGAGCTCCGTCAGCTGCTTGGAGATGGCGAGCCCAAGTCCCGTGCCGCCATAGCGGCGCGTGGTGGACGCATCCGCCTGTTCGAAGGCCTGAAACAACCGTGCGACCTGCTCGTCGGTCATGCCAATTCCGGTATCGGTCACGGAGAACTCCAGGAGCTGGCAATCCTCATCCTCCTCGAGCACGCGCACTTGGACAAAGATCTCGCCTTCGTTAGTGAACTTGATGGCGTTGGAACAGAAATTGATAAGGATCTGTCCGAGCCTCAAAGGATCGCCCTTGAGATGCGACGAGACCTGCGGCGTCACTTCGAAGATCAGCTCGAGGCCCTTCGCCGAAGCCTTCTCCGACATGAGATTCCCGACATTCTCCAGAACTTTGTCGAGATCGAAGTCGATGGATTCGATTGTCAGCTTTCCGGCCTCGATCTTCGAGAAATCGAGAACGTCGTTGATGATCCCGAGCAGGTGCTGCCCGGAGCTCTTGATCTTGAGGATGTAGTCTCGTTGACGCGGGCTGAGTTCCGTCTTCAGAGCAAGATGCGACAGACCGATAACCGCGTTCATCGGCGTCCGGATCTCGTGGCTCATATTGGCGAGGAAAATGCTTTTCGCCTCACTGGCCTCGACCGCCGCATCAGTTGCCTTGGCCAGTTCGGCTTGTGAGGCTTGCAACGCTCCCTCCGCGGCCTTTCGCTCATCGATATTGCTCCACGAGCCTACGACCTCGAGGGGCTCTCCGGCATCGTCGCGCACGAGTTGCTGTTCGTCGCTGAGCCAGCAATAGGAGCCGTGCTTGTCTTGGAAGCGGTATTCGATGAGTTGAGCGCCTTTCTCGAAAACGTGCGACTGCTGCGCCTCGACCCGTGGCAAGTCCTCGGGATGAACGTGCTCGCGCCAGAAGTCGGCGCCTTCGAGATATTCCTCAGGCTTGTAGCCGAGCAGCCGCTCGATATTCGGACTCACAAACGTTGGCTTGAAGGCGCCGCCGACCTCGAAGCTGTAGATCACAACGGGCGCGATGCCGAGCAGCACGTTGAGCCGCTTGCGCGCCGCGCGTCTGGCGGCTTCCGCTTCCTTGCGTTCGGTGACGTCGGTCCACGAGCCGACAATCTCGACAGGCTCACCACTCGTGTCGCGAACAACCTGCTGCCGGTCGTTGAGCCAGATGAAGATGCCGTCGCCCCGGTCGACGCGATACTCGATGGAACGCTGATCGCTCTCGAACATCTGCTCGACCCAAGCGTTGATGCGGTCGATATCGTCGGGATGGACCCGGTTGCGCCAAAAATACGGATCGGAGAGATAGTCCCGCGGGGAACAGCCGAACATGCGCTCGACACCGTCGCTCACAAAGGTGGGCTCAAAGTCGCCGGTCGCCGCCCGGCAATAGATCACCGCGGGCGATGCGTTGAGCAGCCGTCCGAGATGGGCGTGGGCTGAAGCCTGCACCTCGGCAATGCGCTCGAAGTCCCCCTTTTCCTGCGCGCGAACGGCTTCATCTAATGTGTGCGTGAGCAGCAGCGTCAGCGACTCAGAGTCCGCCGGATCGAGATCGACCCCAAGCATCTGGGCAATCCGGGCCGAGAGTGTCTCCGCCTGTTTCCGCGAGGCCGACATGCGATGCGCTCCTCCGGCAGGCAGCCCTCAGCGGACCGCCCGTTGCCCAGTAACGTAGCTCTTTCCGGCTGTTGTGCAACCGGCGGCTCTGGTCCGGGCGATCGCACGAAAGGCGCGAAACGTTTGAGGACGGCCGCCATAGTGGCTTGCGGGAGGCCAATGCCTCCTCTACACCCAGACATGGAGAGGGCTCAATCGCGGCGCTGACCCCGTAGCTCAGTTGGATAGAGCATCAGATTCCTAATCTGAGGGTCGCAGGTTCGAATCCTGCCGGGGTCACCACCAAATCAGAGCATCAGGCCGACGCGCTCCACGAACCACACCGCTGCAAGTGAGCCGATGGCGTAGCCCGTCACGGTCCGGATCCACGGCGTCTTTATCGGAACGAAGCGGTCGACGATCGCCTTCAGCGCCAGGACGGCGAAGACGAACATAAGCTGTCCCGCCTCGACGCCGAGGTTGAACGTCAGAAGCGCGAGCGGCACGTCCGATTGCGGCAGACCGATCTCTTTCAGTGCCCCGCCAAAGCCGAGCCCATGCAGAAGCCCGAAGGCGAAGGCGACGACCCATGGTGCCCGCTTGGTGAAGTCGTTCTCCGGTCCGCTTTGACGGGCGATCTCCGCTGCAATGAACATGATGCTAAGCGCGATCACTGCCTCGACGGGCGCTGGCGGAATATGCGCCCAGCCGAGCGCGGCCAAGGCAAGCGTGATGCTATGCGCCACGGTGAACGCCGTGATCACCTTGATGAGCATCCGCACGTCGCGGACGAGCAACAGAAGCGCCAGCACGAAAAGCAGATGATCGATGCCGAGCAAAATGTGCTCGACGCCAAGAAGAAAATATGTCCACGCCGTATCGACCCAGGTCGGCGCGGCGGCGACAACGAAGGAAGGCTTGTCGGGGGTCAGCCGTGCGGCCTGTACAGTACCATTTTCCGACTCCACGCGCACAACGACATCGGTGAAAGTGCCCGAAAGGCCGTCCACGGAGACGGACTGGCCCGCCAAACCGCCAGGGCAGCGGACGGCAAGCCGTTCCAGCAACGCGTTCCCGGCACGCTCGGTGCGCGGCGGCGCCGTCTCGGCGCACTCAGCCGGAAGACGAACATAGAGTCCCAAGCGCATGTCGCCGCGCGCCGGAACCTTGAAGCGCAAATCGTAAGCCTCCGCGCCCGTCTGCTTGATCTCCAAAAACCCGGGACGTAGCTCATGGGACGCCCCCTCGCTGGGCAGCAGCAAGGCCAGCACCAAGGCGCAAACGAGGCGCATCACGGCGCCGCCTCCTCCGCTTTCGCCGGCGTCTCCTTCGCGGCCGGTAACACGACCTGGTATTTGGACCGCAGCTTCTCGTAGGCCTCACGCTGGAATGTGTCGCGCTTCTCGGTCCGCCATTTTTGTGCGACCGCGTCGCGAACCTCGGCAAGCTTCGGGTCGTAACCGTCGACGCGCTGCGTCACGCGCACCAGATGAAGCCCGTAGGGCGAGGAGACCGGACCGGTCCAAGTGTTCAGCGGAAGCGTCGTCAGCTCTTTTGCGAACGGGTCACCGAAATCACGCTCGATGCTGGTCACCGAGGACAGTTTCATGGCGGGCGGCAGCAATGTCGCATCGCCTAGCAACGCCGGGGTCTCGCCGGACTTCAAGGCCTCCAGCGCTTCCGCCGCGCGGGACTTTGCGTCCGTCTCACCCGATTTTGGCTTGATGTAGACCTGCTCGAAAGCAATCTGGGGCGCGACCTTGAACGCCGCCATGTTTTTATCGAGATAGGCCTGGAGCGTCGCTTCGTCCGCCGTCAGCGCCTCCTCGCCCGGTTCGGTGAGGAACTCCATCTTCTGCTGCATGCGGCGCCGGATCAGCGTGTCGTCGCGGTCGAGACCAAGCTGCACAGCCTCGCGGTAGTAAACCTCTTCCTTGACGAAAGCGTCCACCAGCCCGCGCAATTCCTGTGGCGTCGGCGGGCGCTGCCAAGTCTTGGCAAAAATTTGCGCGAGCTGCTTTACGCGGCCTTCGGATACCACAATACGGTCGCGAACGCGCTCCTCGCCGCCATCGCTCAACAAGGCATAGAGGCCGAACACGGCCGCCCCGATCAGGACGAAATGAACCAGCGGCTCGCGGAGCAGTCGGGTGAACACGGTCATGCCGGGCTAGCCAGCCTTCTCAAGCGACGCCGCCGGGCTCTTCGTCGAAAGACCGCGCAAGGCGTTGCGGGTCGCGGCTTGGCGTTCAACGGGACCATAGAGGCGGAACAGCCCTTTGGCTTCCACGGCGGGCATATCGATCGAGCCGTCGAGCAGCGCCTTTATCACGGCGGATTCCGTCACGAGGACCGCATCGCCTTTTTCGGGCCCTTTGACATGCGTGGCGACGGTATAGCCGTCGGGTCCGGAAACGAAGCGAGTCCAGAGCATGGAGTCCAGTAACACCAACGCAAAGGATCCCTCTTCGCGACTTGGTGCGACAAGTCGAGCGCCCAGTTTCTGCAAGTTGGAAACGTCGCGCTGGTAGGCGAATAAATCCTTCGCAGCTTTGCGCTGCCGTGGCGGCAGGACGCCGCTACGCTGGGCGCGCCAAACGGCCGTACTGACATAAAGAGACTTCGGAAACACCAGGTTCATGAGCCCGCGCGCCATCGAGCGCGGGTCATGATAGCCGCACGCAAGCGCCGCCTGGCCGGCAAAGACAATAGCGGCCATCAACAAAGCGGCGGCCGCCAGAGGCCTGGTGCAATGCATGATCTGCCGTCCCATAACTCGCTCACCCCTTCGGCGAATACCAGATCGGCGACGTCCAGGCTCTCTCCTGGACTGACGACGGGACGTCCGAAAGCAACGGCAAATCGTTGCGCACGGCATCGTAAGTGGACCAACGTGGCGTCGGTATCTCCAGGACACGCGTGTAGTATAGCGCGTGCTGCTTGGGATCGAACTCGGTATCCGTCCAGCTTCCGATCAGTTCGGCACTGCCGATCGAATTCTCGTAGCGCGCCGTCTTGACATCGACAGTGTTGCCCACGGGTGGCAGCTTGCCGTCGGCGTCTTGTTTGCGCGAACCGGACCAGACGACGTCCACGATCTTTTCCTGTGGCTCACCTTCGTCGTCCACCCAGCCTTTGATGATTTGGATGCGGTCGAGGTTGGCTCCAACAGGGTCCTTCATGGCGTGCACGGTGAAGGTGGGAGCCTCACCCAAATCCTCGAGCGTACCGCCCATGGGGACACCTTGTTTGTAGCCCTCCTTGACCAGCGCTACGGGATCGCTCGAAGTGGCGAGTCCGGGAGCACCGAAGAAACGCACCTTGATGCGGGGACCGGACGTCGCGAACGTCTCGCGCGCCTTCATCGCGTCAAAAATCGCGCCGCGCGTATTCTTCGGCGCCCAAACACCAGTCAGGGCGCCCGGGTTCGAATCTCGGCCCATGATCCAGCCCGCAATATCTTCATCGCGCCGCCGTTTCACCGGACCGTCGGCGCCACCGTGGCTTCCGACATAGTTCGCCTCGGCGACATCACCTGGCGTGCCGTTGTGGCTATCCGTTCCGCCCACGAAACCGAACTTGTAGGGATTAACACCCAGCATCTTGTCGTAGTGAAGCCCCTTGATAGCCGCCCAGCGTACAAAATTTTCCTTTTCGAATGTGCGATCGCTGTAGTTCTGGATGCTGTCGCCGTTCTCGAAATCTGCAAACTCGTCAGCTGGCCAAAGCTTCCGATTCACCTCGGAGTTTGCCTTGATCTGCATCATCTCGATCAGCGGCTCCCATTTGGCGCGGGTGCGCGCGTAGTCGGCATCAATGGGCTCGCCCTTGTTGTCGACAGGCTCGAACATGAAGCCCTTGGACGCATTCGAGTTATGGGGAATGGCGAGCAGCGTGGAGCCGGCCCTCTCCTGCTCCGCCAGCCAGTCCCACAACTCTTCCTCATTATTCGAGTCGACAGCACTGAACGGTAGCCGAGGCACCTTGGTGTCGTGGAAGAACACATTGCGGTGCATGTTACCGCCCTTGGGCGCGGCCGACCATTCAAACGCGGGGATGGTTGTGAACGTGCCCGGCACGTAGTGCAGTTCTGCCGCATCGACCATGACCTTCCAGCCGTTATGTAAGGCGTCGTCTCCCGGATAGAAGTCCGTGTGCTGCGGCGTTGCTGAACGGTTGCTTGATACGACGTATTTCAAGAACCAGGCTTCCTGATCATCGAAGTTGTCCAGACCGCGCAGCTCGACAAGCGTCGGGTTGTCATAGCCGGGAGATCCCTCCACTTGCGCGGCATACATCTCACCGAGAAATTCCGCGTGATCGGTAATTGCCACGAAGTCGAGTGGACGGCCAATGCTGTGCGGCTTGCCGTAAACCGTTACCGCGTTCCCTTTTGCAAAGCGATAGGCATCGTCGGGCGTCAGCGCCTCGCCGCCGATATAGGCATCGAGCGAATACGACGTATGGACATGCTGCTCGCCAAAATAGGCATCCTTTAGGGGGTTCTCTGGAACAGCTGCCTCGCGGTCCGCCAGCGACTGTTCGGCGGCGCCCCTCGCATCATCAGCAACAACAAACGCCGTCAGCAAAATAGCGAAACCGGCGACCTGCGCGACAGCTTTCATTTGGGTTCATTCTTCAATGCCATTTACCCCTTCGGCGAATACCAAATGGGCGAGGTGTACGCACGCTCCTGGGTGGTCATTGGCACCTCGTCAGGCATCTCAACATTGAAGCGCTTGGCCTCGTAGGCAGTCCAGCGGGGCGTTGGGATCTCGATCACCCGCGCGTAGTAGAACGCGCGCTGGTCCGGATCGAAGTCCGGGTCCTCCCATGCCGCGATCATCTCCGGATCGCCGATCGAGTTGCTCCACGTGGCGTTTCCGACATCCACGGTATTGCCAACCGGCGGCAGCTTGCCGTCGGCTCCCGGCTTGCGGTCGTCGCTCCACACAACGTCATAGACCTTCTCTTCGGTCTCCCCGTCGGCGTTCATCCAGCCCTTGACGATCTGGATGCGGTCGAGATTGCCGCTATAGGGATCTTTCGCCGCCGCGACCAAGAAGGTCGGCGCCTTGCCGTCAGGCGCGGCGCTGAGGTCTCCACCCATGGGCACGCCCTTGGCGTAGCCGGCCGTCGCGGGAAGACGCGTGTTGGTGTCATCCTCGTCGAAGTCCCAGCCGCCGAAGAAGCGAACCGTCATGCGCGGCCCCGTCGTCGCGTAGGTTTCTTTCCGCTTCATAGCGTCGAAGATCGCTTCACGCGTGTTCTCGGTTGCCCAGACGCCGGCATAACCGCCTGCGGCCTGCTGCCAGCCTTTAATGGTGAATTTCGGATCCGGCGCCTCGATGACGACATGCTCCCAACGGTGCGGTTCCGGCTCGACACCCGAGTGCTTGCCAAAGAAGTTCTCCTCTTCGACCGCAGCCAGCGAAGTGTGTGCGTCGGTCGAACCGATCATGCCAAACTTGTAGGGGTTCACGCCAAGCGTCTTGTCGAGCTTCAGACCGGTCTTCAGCGCCTCGCGGGCATACTCCCATTGGAACATGTCATCGGTCTTGGCTTCGGTGCCGTTGAGATTCGACTTGTCCCAAGTCTCGTAGTCGGCGAACTCGTCATTTGGTGACAGCATGGGATGTGCTTCACCGTCGCCCTTGATCTGGGTGACTTCGACGAGCGGTTCATATTGGGCCCGCATAGCGGCCAACTCTTTGGTCAGCGGTTGCCCGTCGAACGTCTCGACCCTGAACATGCGCCCATTGCTCAGATTGCCATTGTGTGGAATCGCGAGAACCTCATCGCCTGTTTCCTTCTCGAACGCAGCGAGATGCTTCCAAACATCTTCCGGGTTCTTGCTGTCGAATTGCGAGAAGGGAACGGTCCTGTTGGCGACGCTTGAATCGCCTCGGAAGATTACATTGCGATGCAGATTGTTGCCGCCAATGGCCGTCCATTCATAGCCGATCAGCGCGGTGAACTTGCCAGGGTCATTATATTTGTCGGCGAGCGCCGTGTAGTTTTGCCAAGCATCGCGCACGGCCTTGTCGCTTTTGATGGGCGGCTCGTCGCCCGACAGCGAGCGCACAATCTCCATGGCCGTGTCGAAGGTCTTATCCTTGTCGCCGGCCGACAAAGCGTCGTACCAGCGCTTTCCGGTCTCAGTCGATAGAATCTCTTGGTTGCCGCCCAACAATTGCGGCATCAAGCCATACATCTCGGCGTGATCGGAAATCACTAGAAAGTCGAGCGGCCGGGAGAGCTTGGCTTGAAGCCCGTGTGTGGTGGTGACCTCTTCACCGCGCGCGAAGCGATAGGCGTCCTCTTGACCGATCCGGTTCATGGTACCGGCATCGACGGACACGTCCGTGTGCAGGTGCGTGTCGCCCCAATAAACTTTGGTGGGGAAGTTCCGTCCCGCATAAGGCGAGAACTGGGGCTTGGCGATATCCGCCGTGCCTTCCTTGGTCGGAAGCTGATCGGCCGCTACGGGTGAGACGAGTGCCGTGGCGAGAAGCACGGCGGAAAACGTCGAGGCAACCGAGGGGAACTTCATCGTTTTCTCCTTGAACAGCCGAGGCATTGCCATAGGCGCAGCTGCCTCAGGTTGCATACCACAATCTATGGGTCAGTTTTTCAACTCACGCCACGGAACTGGGGTTCCCCGTGAGGTCCCCAGTCCAAGCTTAAGGTTGCTCGCGTGACGGCGCTTACCCTTTCGGCGTGTACCAAATGGGCGAGGTGTAGGCCCGCTCTTGTTGCGAGACAGGTGCCCCTTCGGGGATGTCGACCCCGAAGCGGAAGGCGTCATAGGTCGACCAGCGCGGTGTCGGGATTTCCAGAACGCGCGCGTAGTAGAAGGCTTTCTGGCCCGGATCGAAATCCGGGTCCGTCCACACCGTGCCGAGCTCCGATTCGCCAATCGTGTTGGAGAACGTGGCGGACTTTTTGTCGACTGTGTTGCCCACCGGCGGCAGCTTGCCGTCTGCGCCGGGCTTGCGGTCGTCGCTCCACACCACGTCGTAGACTTTCTCGTGGGTCTTCCCATCCGCATCCATCCAGCCCTTTATGATCTGGATACGATCAAGGTTGCCGCCGATCGGGTCCTTCAGCGCGTAGACCATGAAGTTGGGCGCCTTGGCGTCGTCAGGCTTCGCCGGCAGATTGGCACCCATGGGCACGCCCTTTTCGTAACCAGCGAAGGCTGGAGTACGGCTGGCGATGTCCTTGTCGGTGTAGTTCCAGCCGCCGAAGAAGCGCACGCCCATGCGGCTGCCCGTCGTGCCATAGGTCTCCTTGCGCGCCATGGCGTCGAAGATCGCCTCACGCGTATTCTCCGGCGCCCAGACGGCCGCAAGGCCAGAGCTCACCTGCTGCCAGCCATGGATCGTGCCGGCATCGGTCTTCATGAACGGATGCGCCATGCGCTCCGGGTTCGGTTCTGCGCCGGAGTGCTTACCGAAGAAGTTGTCCTCTTGCGCCGTCGCCAAGGAAGTATGGCTGTCGGTCGAGCCGATCATGCCGAACTTGTAGGGATTGGTGCCGTGCTTCTTCTCAAGTTGAAGCCCACGCTTCAGCGCGGAGCGCGCATACTCACCGGCGAGCATCTCGTCGGTCTTGGCCTCGGACGCATCGAGATTGCCGATGTCCCAGGTCTCGTAATCGGCGAACTCATCCTCCGGCGACAGGAAGGGATGGGTCTCGCCATCGCCCTTGATTTGCGTTACCTCGTAGAGCGGCTCCCATTTATCGCGCTGCTCCACATAGAGCTTGTCGAGCGGGCGGCCCGTATACTGCTCATCGATTGGGAACATGATCCCGTTCGACAGATTGCCGTTATGGGAGATGGCCAAGACGTCACCGCCCGTGTCGTTCTCAAACTTCTCAAGCCATTTGTAGAGCTCTAGAGGATCGGTGCTGCCAAAAGGCGCGACCGTCGTGTAGGGCACCATGCGCAACGCCTTCTCAGCGCCATCACGGTAGATGACCACGCGATGCAGATTGTTGCCCTTGGCCAGCGAAGTCCACTCATAGCCGATAAACGCGGTGAAACGGCCCGGGTCATTGTACTCCTCGGCTGCATCGACCGTTTCCTTCCAAGCCGACTTATAGGGCTTGGAATCGGGCTTATACTGTAGGGCTTCGGGGAACTGGCCTTGCGAGAAGAGCCCAATCAGCTCCATCGCCACATCAACGCCCTGCCCCGCCTGAACTTTCTCGTACCACTCCTTACCCTTGGGATCGGCGAGGATATGGGGCGCACCGGCGAACATGTCCGGGAAAAAACCCATATTGTCGGAATGATCCGCCACGACGAGAAAATCGAGCGGCCGTGACAGCTTCACCGGTAGTTCGGTCGCCGAGTTGATCTCATCACCTCTGGCAAATTGATAGGCCTCACGTACGCCCAGCCGGTTGCCGAACGAACCTGCATCCATGGACATTGCGGTGTGAAGATGCGTGTCGCCCCATAGAGGCCGCGAGGGGAAGCCGCGCTGCGCGTACGGCGAATAGGTCTTGCCCTTATAAGCGCCGTAGAGAACCTCCTCGCCGTCGGGTGGCGGCGGCACCTGCGCCAATGTAGCCGACGAACCGAACAGTAGAACCGAAGCTGCGGCAAGTGCCACGCGCATACGTTGCGTCATCATGACATGTTCTCCCTTGATCTTCACGCTTTTTCTCCGAGACGTGACAGCGCTTCTCCCAGCGACAGTTCGGGTTCGGGCGGCACAGCCGTCTGTGGCAGCAAAACTGCTAAGTCATCCCGATTGTTCTGATACTCTAGCAACCATCGCCGTCCGAGTCTCGCGAACTTGGCGGCCCGTATCAGTTGTGCTTCGTTGTGGTCTTCGACTAGAGGGTGTTCGAATGTCTGGCTTGGACATCTTTGCCATCATCGTCTTGCTGATTTTGATTGTTGCAGCGATCGCCATCTGGGTCGTGCTGGCGATGCTGCCCGGCAAGATTGCCGCCAAGCGCAACCATCCGCAGGCTGAAGCAATCAACATCGGCGGCTGGCTCGGCGCGATCCTGGGCGGTGTGTTCTGGCCCATCTTCTTGGTTTGGGCCTTTACAAAACCCATCCGCGTCACGTCAGCCGGAGATGCGAAAGCACGCCAGGGAGGCCGCAAATGATTGCCTTCCTGACGCTCTGTTATTTCGGCCTTCTGGCCGTGCTCGTCTGGCTCAAAGTCTTACCCAACACGTTGTGGACTTGGCTCTCCACCCTCGCCTGGATGGTGCTTCTGTTCATCGTGTTGTTCATCCCGATGCAATGGGGCGCACCAGCAGGACCCGCGCGAATTATGACTTACACGGTGCAGATCATTCCCAACGTCGCCGGACCTGTCCTTGAGGTGCCCGTCGAACCGAACCGGCCCATAAGTAAGGGCGACGTTCTTTTCACCATAGATCCCACAACCTACGAGGCCGCGGTAGAGGCTGCGCAAGCCCAGCTCAATTTCCAAGAGACGCGCCTGAAGCAATACGAGCAGCTTGCCAGCACGGCGGCCGGAACAAAGTTCCAGGTCGAGGAGACTGCCGCCCGGGTCAAGCAACTCACCGCGGAGCTCGAGGGGGCGGAGTGGAATCTCAAGGAGACGACGGTGCGCGCGCCTGCTGACGGCTACGTGACGTATGTGGCGCTGCGCCCAGGGCAGCGCGTGGTGACGTTTCCGCTTCAGCCGGCAATGACCTTTATCGACACCTCAAACAAGATCGTCGGCGTGCACATCCAGCAGATCTACCAGCGCCACCTTGAGCGAGGCCAGAAAGTCGAAATAGCATTCAAGACCCGGCCTGGCCGGATCTATAGCGGCAAGGTCGAGGCCGTCTTTCAGGTCACCCACGAAAGCCAAGCGGTAACCGGCGGGACGGTCCCTGCTGCCGAAATCATCCAAGCGGAGCCGTTCTTTGTGCGCATTCACCTGGACGATCCCGATACAAACTTGCCGGCCGGCACCGTCGGCACCGCAGCGATCTATACTAACAGCGCGGCCATGACGCACATCATCCGCAAAGTCATGATCCGCATGGAGTCCTACATGAACTACGTCATTCCTTGGCTGTGACGACAGCGGTGCCCAAACTGACGTGAGATTTATCATTCTGACAATCCAGCGCCTGGCGATTTTTGGCATCGGCGCGCTCAGTGTCTGGCTGATCATCTATGTGTTCGGCTGGGTCGACCGGGGCGTGCCCTCCATCCTGGCGCTCAGCCTCACCTATGGTCTGGCGGCCTATGTCATCCTGCCCTACGCGGTGCGCATGGGGCTGAAAGTCCTCCGGCACGAGCACGTGCCCCGCTACACCATCACGGGTGACGGGCTGCCGGGCGATCCGGTCAATCTCGTGTTGATCGGAACCTTCGATGGGCTGCGTGCCGCGTTCGCAGAAATTGGCTGGCCGGAGGCGGACCCTTTGAACCTCAAGAGCTCGTGGCTCATGGTCCAATCCTTCGTGCTCAACCGCCCCTACCCGACCGCGCCGTTCTCGACGCTCTTTCTATTCGGACGCGGCCAGGACATCGGCTTCCAGCTCCCCATTGGCGATAGCCCGCGCAAGCGACACCATGTGCGCTTCTGGGCCAAGTGCCTCAGTACTGCCGAAACGGTGGATGCCGGGTTCTGGCGCCGCGCCGACCGGCCGGCGGACGGCGAGCGCGCCCTATGGGTCGGGGCCGGCACCAAGGACACCGGGCTCTCGCTCACCCGTCTCACCTTCCAGATGACGCACGCCACGGATTCCGACACCAATGCCGAACGGGACTTTATTATTGCCTCCCTTCGCGATGCAGGAGCGATCCGCGACGAGACAGTGTTCGAGGCGGGCGATGGGCTGACGGCCGAGAAGGTCAACCACTACGTGACGGATGGTGAGGTCGCTGTCGCGCAGTTGCGATAGCAAACGCCGCCCCTCTCGCGTGGAGAGAAGCGGCGTCCGGCTCGTTTCGGCAGGGAGAAGCCGCGAGCGTAAACGTCAACCGCCGATGCGGGCGGTGCCGGTGCGGCCGTCATTGCGCACCCAGCGCACGTTGCTGCCGCTGTTGCTGAGCTTGTAGCAATAGGTCTCGCTATTCATCCAAACGTTCCACTTCTGGCAGAGCTGATCGCCATCGACCCACCACTTGCCGCGGTCCGTGGAGCCATCGCCGCGGGAGATCGCGGCGGCAACCAGGCCCATGGAGCCTTTCATGGTGCCGCGCGAGGAATACTGGATCGGCAGTTCGAAACCGGAAATCTTCAGGAACACGGTCTTGCCGCTGATGGCGTTGCGGAGTTCATCGCCCGAAAGCGTGGTCCCGGCATTGGCGGAAACGGCGCCAAGGGCGAGCGTTGCGACAGTCGCTGCGGTGATAAGAGTGGTCTTCAGCATCGGATCATCCTCCAACTCTGATGCGCCTTCCTCACAAAGGCGCCGGGTTCAATCAGGAGCGGAAGCGATCCCCCCGCTCGTCAGGATGCTGTTTTCTCAAATCCGCGCTGAACCGAAGCTGAGGGCGCTATTCATCTGCCGTTCAGCGGAAAACCTATGAAAAACAGCCAAATATGGCGTAGCCGGCCCCACGCGACGGCTTTGCGCACCGCCGGCCGAACCGCCGAACCTGACAAGTCGTGAGAAAATACGTGCCCACTAGCGCGTGGGCATCGGCTCCTCGCCGCGATAGTCATAGAAGCCCCGCTGGCTCTTCCGGCCAAGCCACCCGGCTTCCACATACTTCACCAGGAGCGGGCACGGCCGGTATTTGGAATCCGCCAGGCCTTCGTACAGCACCTGCATAATCGACAGGCAGGTATCGAGCCCGATGAAGTCGGCGAGTTGCAGCGGACCCATGGGATGATGCGCGCCAAGCCGCATCGCCGTGTCGATGGCATCGACCGAGCCCACGCCTTCGTAAAGCGTGTAGACCGCCTCGTTGATCATCGGCAGCAAAATGCGGTTGACCATGAACGCCGGGAAATCCTCCGACACGGCCGTGGTCTTATGCAGCGTCTCCACAAAGTCCTTGGCCCGGCTGAACGTGACGTCGTCCGTGGCGATGCCGCGGATCATCTCCACCAGCTCCATGACCGGCACCGGATTCATAAAGTGCATGCCGATAAAGCGCTCAGGCCGATCCGTGGTCGCGGCGAGACGCGTGATCGAAATTGACGACGTGTTGGTGGCGAGTACGGCGTCCGGTTTGAGGAACGGACACAGCGCGACGAAGATCTTGCGCTTTACGGTCTCGTCTTCGGTCGCGGCCTCGACGACCAAGTCTGCCTCGGCAAGCCCCTCATACTTCTCGGCGAAGGTAATGCGGCCGAGCGCCTTATCGCGTTCTGCCTCGGTGATCTTTCCCGAAGCCACTTGGCGCGACAGGTTCTTCTCGATGGTCGCAACCGCGGCGTCGAAGCGCTCCTTCTCAAGATCGTTGATCGCCACGTCGTAGCCGCCTAGCGCCACAACGTGAGCGATTCCACGACCCATCTGGCCTGCGCCAACAATGCCGACTTTCTTGATGGGCTCCACTTTAGGCTCCTGCTTCGCGGTCGGCTCGGGGTAGAGCTCCGAACCTTGCACTATGTCGTCCATGGCGCTCTTCCTGAAGCCGGCTACTCTCCATACCCGGCCTTCTTCAGCTCCGCGTCAAGCTCCGGCAAGACGGTGAATAGATCCCCGACCAGCCCGTAATCGGCCACTTGGAAGATCGGCGCCTCGGCATCTTTGTTGATGGCGACGATCACCTTGGAGTCCTTCATGCCCGCCAGATGCTGAATGGCGCCTGAAATGCCAACAGCGATGTAAAGCTCCGGCGCCACGACCTTGCCGGTTTGCCCCACCTGATAGTCGTTGGGCATGTAGCCGGAATCGACGGCGGCGCGCGAGGCGCCTATGGCCGCGCCAAGGCGATCCGCGATCGGGGCGATGAGCTTTTCGAAATTCTCGCCCGAGGCCATGCCCCGGCCGCCTGAAATCACCACGCGTGCCGATGTAAGCTCCGGGCGCTCGCTCTCGGTGATGTCGGCGCCGACAAAGCTCGATGTATCGTCGGCATCGGCAGCCGCAGTCGTCTCCACCTCGGCCGAACCGCCCTCGCCCGTCGCAGAGAACGCCGTCGTGCGCACCGTGCCGACCACAATCTTGTCGGAGGTCTGCACCGTCTCCAAAGCGTTGCCCGCATAGATCGGCCGCACAAATGTGTCCGGCGACTTGACTTCGATGATGTCGGAAATTTGGCCAACGTCCAAAAGCGCAGCAACGCGCGGCAGCACGTTCTTGCCCGTGGTCGAGGCCGGCGCGAGCAGCACCGTGTAGTTTTCCATCAGCGGCAGGATCGTGGCCGCGGTTTCCTCGGCCAGGCGATGGGCAAGCTGCGACGAATCCGCCAGCAGCACCTTCCGCACGCCTTCGAGCTTGGCGGCCTCGTCGGCGACTGCCTTGCAGCCCTCGCCCGCAACCAAAATATCGACATCGCCGCCGAACTCGCGGGCGGCGGTCAGCGCCTTCGCCGTGGCCGGCGCCAGCGTCGCATTGTCGTGCTCGGCGAAAAGCAGCACCGCCATTAGAGCGCCCCCGCTTCGTTCTTGAGCTTGTCGACAAGCGTGGCGACGTCATCGACCGTGATGCCGGCCTCGCGCGCCTTGGGTTCGGCGACGGAAATGACCTTCAGCCGGGGCGCGACGTCAACGCCAAGCTCTTCCGGCGAGGTCTCGTCGATCGGCTTCTTCTTCGCCTTCATGATGTTGGGTAGCGAGGCGTAGCGCGGTTCGTTGAGGCGCAAATCCGTGGTGATGACCGCCGGCTTGGACAGCGCGACAGTCTCCAGGCCGCCGTCGACTTCGCGGGTGACCTTCACCTTGTCGCCGTCAAACTCGACCTTCGAGGCGAACGTGCCCTGCGGCACACCAAGCAGCCCGGCCAGCATCTGCCCTGTCTGATTGCAGTCATCGTCGATGGCTTGCTTACCGAGAATAACGAGATCTGGCGTCTCTTTGCCGACCACCGCCTTCAGAACCTTGGCCACGGCGAGCGGCTCGACGGTCTCGTCGGTCTTGACCAGGATGGCGCGGTCCGCCCCCATGGCCAGCGCCGTGCGCAACGTATCCTGCGCCTTGGCGCCGCCGACAGACACGGCCACGACTTCGCTCGCCTCACCCCGCTCCTTGATGCGAACGGCTTCCTCGACTGCGATCTCGCAGAATGGGTTCATCGACATTTTGACATTGGCCAAGTCGACGCCGCTGCCATCGGATTTAACGCGGACCTTGACATTGGAATCGATGACCCGTTTGACGGGTACAAGAATTTTCATCCGGCTTTAAATGTCCCCCGCAAGGGTTGGAAAACCCCCAAAAATGCCACCATCTCGCAACTGCGAAATGGCGGCGACCGTACTGCCCGGACCGGTTGAAGTCAATGGTTCCAGGGGTTTTCCAGAGGCGGCTCAGGCCCCGCCTCGCGTGCGATCGAACAGGATCACGCCGCGCCGCCGCATGAACAGGATCAGCACCGCGCCGGCCACCAAGCCGCCCACATGGGCCCACCAGGCGACGGCATCCTCACTCTGAAACAAGAGGCTGGCGAACTGGATCAAAATCCAGATTCCCAGCGCCCAGGCGGCGGTAATCCTGATGGGAATGCGCCAAAGCGCCAGCACCCAGACCTTCACCTTGGGATGCAGGATCAGATAGGCAGCGATGACCCCGGCCACGGCCCCGGAGGCGCCGATCAACGGCAGGTCCGAATGGGGCATCATGAGGATGTGGGCGGAGGCGGCGAATATCCCGCACATCAGATAGAACATGATGAAGCGCACATGCCCCATGGCGTCTTCTATATTGTCGCCGAACACCCACAAGAACAGCATGTTACCGATCAGGTGGATCCATCCGCCATGCAGGAACATGTAGGTGATGAGCGTCAGGCGCTCCGGCACCATCACCGCGCCGGTGGCGAAGAAGGCTGTCTCACCGCCAGCATTTGCCAAGAGCTGCGCGGGCACCACGGCAAACGCGGTGACATCCTCCTCGGCGAGCGGAATGAACCACCCCGTCTGGAAGATCGCGAAGACGGCGACGTTGAGGGCGATCAGCCCCACCGTCACATATTGGAAGCGGATCTTCTTGAGTGGGTTGGTGTCATGAAGAGGGACGAACACGGTTGCACCGCCAATCCGTCACTGGTTCTTGCCTGGCACCCAAGTTACATCGGAGGCGCCTTTGTCGTTGGCGTAGCGCGCGGCAACGAACAGGAAATCCGAAAGCCGATTGACGTAGCGGATGGCCTGCTCACTCACCGGCTCGTCCGGGCGCGAGGCCAGCGCGACCACCAGCCGCTCCGCCCGGCGCGACACGGTGCGGGCCAGATGCATGAAACTGGCGGCCGCCGTCCCACCCGGCAGCACAAAGGACCGCAGTGGCTCCAAAGACGCGTTCATCTCATCAATCTCCGCCTCCAACCGCGCCACCTGCGCATCGCTCACGCGTAAGCTCGGCTTGCCGTCCTTCGTCTCCTCGGGAAAACACAGATCCGCGCCCAGATCGAACAGATCGTTCTGGATGCGTGCCAGCATGACGTCGAGTTTGGGGTCGGCGTTGCGGGTCTGCGTCCGGGCCAGCCCGATGACGGCATTGGTCTCGTCGATCGTGCCATAGGCCTCCACGCGCAGGTCGTATTTCGCCACACGCTCGCCGGTGCCCAGCGCCGTGGTGCCGTCGTCGCCGGTGCGTGTGTAGATTTTATTGAGGACAACCATGGGACCCGCCCTGCTCTCAGGCCCGCAGAACGCAAACCCGGTCGTTAATCTAGCGTAGCGGGGCCTTGAGGCCGGTCAAGCCTTCGTTATCAGCGCCTAGCGTTGTCCGGCCAAATAGACCACTGCCATGACGATCAGCAACGCAACGAGCTGAAGGAGCACGCGTGCGCGCATCAGTTTTTGGCTGAGATTGGGATTTCCCCCGCGCAGCATGTTCAGCAGGCCCAGCACCAGCACCACGGCCACCGCGGCCAGCGCGAACGGCAGTACCCAACGGAGTACGTCTTCCAATTCAAATCTCCTTGGCGCCAATTTAGGAGGCGCGACAAGACTTTAGTTCCTTGCCGCCACCACGTCGAGCGCGCGCGCCGGCAGAATACGCCGCAGAAAGGCCGCCGCATATGTCGGAAACGTCACGTAATAATGTGCCTTCGGCCGGGCCGCTTCCAAGGCGTGGACCAGCTTTTTGGCCACGGCTTCCGGCGGGAGCTTGCGGGTGTGCTGCCCGCCCTTCTCCATTTGCGCCATCCGCGCCCGATAGACTTCCCGGTACGGCGTATTCTCGATATCCACGTTGCGCCGGTAGGCCTCGAGCGCGTGCTCGATGAAGCGCGTGGCGATCGGCCCCGGCTCGATCAGGCAGACGTGAATTCCGGTGCCGGCCAACTCAATGCGCATCGTATCGCCGAGCGCCTCGATGGCGAATTTCGAGGCGCAATAGGCCCCGCGATAAGGCGC
>NZ_JBFFQD010000007.1:0-75198 GCF_041573655.1 Methyloceanibacter sp. | reverse complement strand
GTCTCCCCGGGGCGCCTCCGCCCCGAACCTGAAGAGACTTTCATAATGCTGCAACGCTTTGGCGAGGTGCTGCCGGAGTGTGAGGTCAGGTGCGCGCCCGTCTGTGAAGTGGTCTGTATCGTTGCGCCACCCGGGCGATGCACGCCTGCTAAGTCCAAAAAGCGCGTTACAATTGCGTCCTCTGAGGCAAAGTTTTCAATTTCAAGGACAAGGTCGCCGTCCCGCCACGCAAGCAGCGCGTCCGGTTGCCCGTCGGAGCCGCCGAGAAAAACCGCATCGCGCCCGGAGTCGTCGACATCGATGGCCGCAGCGGCAAGCAGCGGATGACTGGTCCCCTTGGACCACCGGTGTGTGAAGGGGGTGGGGATCGACACGAGATTGGGTTTGGCGACGGTCGCAGGGGGCGGGCGAACAGCCTCGGCGGGCACTAGCACGACGTAAGCCCCCGCGACTACGAGAACAAGCACTGCGGTTAGAACAGCCAAGATGTTGCGCCCCATGATTGAGATCCCCCTGATTGTGGGCCTCGTCATCGGTCCCCGCTGAGCGCAATACGTGCTTCTGCGCAGAGCCCAGAACCCGAGACCGGCAATCAGCTTCTCTCATAGCCATCGGAGAGACAATCCAGACCAAGCCATTATCTCTGACTGGCGCGTTGTCCCTTGTCCAGGCAAAGCCATCGCCTGCTGTACTGGTCTGAACATGTCCGCTTAGGGTCAGAAGCGGCCCTTGCGCCTTGGCCAGACCACGTCTGGTTTGGGCCCAAGAGGGGACTTGCTCGGTTTCGGCATAGAGGTCCGCTAAGTGCCAGAAGTGGACATTCACGTGAATCGCAGCGGAGTCTTTCGCAGCAAAAAGGCGGCCCTCAGCGAGCCGCCCTAAAACCTTCTCTAGCATTCGATACTTAGCCCTTAGGCGTGTACCAAATGGGCGACGTGTAGGCGCGTTCTTGGGTGGTCATGGGAACGTCGTCCGACATCTCAACATCGAAGCGCTTGGCGTCATAGGCGGTCCAGCGGGGCGTAGGGATCTCAATCACCCGCGCATAGTAGAACGCACGCTGGTTCGGATCGAAGTCCGGGTCTTCCCAGACAGTGATCAGCTCAGGGGCGCCAATCGTGTTGGTCCAAGTGGCCTTCTCGACATCCACGGTGTCCCCGACTGCCGGCAGCTTGCCGTCGGAACCCGGTTTGCGCGCACCTGACCAGACGACGTCATAGACCTTCTCTTGCGTCTTGCCGTCGGCGTCGAGCCAACCCTTGACGATCTGGATGCGATCGAGATTGGCGCCGATCGGGTCCTTCAGCGCGGCGACAAGGAAGCTTGGAGACTTGCCCTCAGGCGGATTCTCCAGGTCGCCACCCATGGGTACGCCTTTGGCATAACCGATCTCGGCCGGCGTTCGGCTGGTGGCGTCGCTGTCGTTGAAGTCCCAGCCACCGAAGAACCGCAAGCCGATACGCGATCCGGTGGTGCCATAGACCTCCTTACGCTGCATCGCGTCGAAGATGGCGCGCCGCGTATTCTCAGGCGCCCAAACGGCCGCAAGACCCGAGGCCGCCATCTCCCATCCCAAGATTCGGGTCGGGCCGAACTCGCCGACCACGTGCTCCCAGCGGTGCGGCTCCGGTTCGACGCCGGCGTGCTTGCCGAAGAAGTTGTCCTCCTGCGCCGTGGCCAAGGCGGTGTGGCTGTCGGTGGAGCCAACCATGCCGAACTTGTACGGGTTCGTGCCAAGACCGTCCTCAAGCTTCAGCCCGTTCTTCAGAGCCTCGCGCGCATACTCGTATTGCAGCATGTCGTCTTCTTTCGGGACTGGGCCAAGGTTCGACTTGTCCCAGGTCTCGTAGTCCGCGAACTCGTCATTCGGCGACAGGAAGGGATGTGCCTCGCCGTCGCCCTTGATCTGGGTGACCTCGTACATCGGCTCCCATTTCGCCCGGGTCTCGGCATAGTCGCCGGTCAACGGCTTGCCGGTTGCCGGGTTGGTCTCGACAGGAAACATGAGGCCGTTTGAGACGTTGCCGTTATGCGCCAGCGCCAGCACGCGGCCGCCAGTCTTGTCCTCGTAAGCCTCCATCCACTTCCAGAGGTCTTCAGGATTGAAACTGCTCTCCGTGGTGAACGGCAACATCTGCTGCGCGCGGATGGCTCCGTCGCGGTACAGAACGTTGCGGTGCAGATTGTTGCCGCCCTCCGTCGGGGTCCACTCATAGCCAATGATCGTCGTGAACCTGCCAGGCTCGTTGTACTTGTCGGCCGTCTCGAGGTAGTCGTCCCAAACTGTCTGAACGAACCGTGGGTCGAGCGCCGCGGCCGGCATTTTGATCTCGCTGATCCCGGCGAAGGACTCGATCACTTCCATAGTGGCTTGCAGCGCCTCGTCTCCGCCTTCGTTGATACGCTTGTTCCAGTCGCGCAGCTGAGGGTCCCGCATGAGCGTGACGTCACCTGCGACGATCTCATTCATGGCGCCCATGCCGTCGGAGTGATCGGAGACCACGAGCCAATCAAGCGGCCGCGACAGCCGCACATTGAGGCCGTGGCTGGTCTTGATTTCCTCGCCGCGGGCAAAGCGGTAGGCTTGCTCCGGGTCGAGCGTCACACCGAAGGCCCGTGCGTCCAGCGAGTTCGAGGTATGCAGGTGCGTGTCCCCCCAGAGCGGGCGGTTCGGAAACTGGCGCCCTGCATAGGGCGAGAAGTTCTCCCGCTTGAACAAGCCAACATCGCCGGCCGAGAGCGACATCTCGCCGACCTGGCCGCCAACCTTCTCCTCCTCTGCGAGCGCCGAAACGGGGACGACGCAGGATGTCACCGCAAGCAGTGTCAGAATCTTCGGGGTGATGTTCATTGCACCAGTCCTCCCTGACTGTGGCTAGCCCTTTGGCGTGTACCAGATGGGCGACGTGTAGACCTAACGCGGAGCCGGGGGAGCACGCAACTAACCTGGATGCACGACTTTGATGTCGAGAACTCTCTGGAAGGCGATCTCGGCCTGCTCACAATCTTTTTCCCGCTGTCAGGATGCTCCCCGCCGCCCGCCAGTCTCGAGTGATCGGGCGGCAGAGGCACCAACCGGCCGATAGCCAACAAGCTCTCGATGCCCGCTTTGGGTCAAGAGCCAACCTAGCGGCCGGTCCACGGGCACGTCCGCTGAGTGCCAAAAAACGGAAGTCAGGCCCATGTGGTAAGTCCGCTACTTTGCTAAGCCCTCTACCAACGTCCGAGCAATCCGACGTTCACCGTCTGCGACGCGATGCCTACCTTGGCCCAATGGCGCTTCACAGATTCGAGCAGCCCGTGCACTGGTTGGCATAAGTCAACGAGATCTTGCCGCTCTCGCTTCTGCGGGGCTAGCAACCGTAAAGCGAATTGAAGCCTCCCCTGACGTCCGCGGAGCGGCGGACACCTACTGGAAGCTCCAGACGGCTCTGGAGGAAGCGGGTGTGGAATTCATCCCTGCGGACGACGAGATGGGCCCGGGAGTTCGACTTAGGGACAAACGACGAAGGCGAGACCCTTAGAACCGCTAGGTCGCCTTGGCTGCCGTTTTGCAAAATGAACCCAATTGCTGCGAAGCAGCAACGGTAGGTTCCAAAGGCGTGCCGTCTACCGTTCGTGTATCGTCTTCTGCAGCGTATCGCCACTCCAACGTAGCCCGCGACCCCCCTGGCTTTGGCCGATTTTTCGCGCGCGTTTACCGCGCGTTAAGCAAAGTCTCACAAATACTTTACGTGCCGCACTGGCGAGGCGGTAAGAGCGGGCCATTGTATTCGGCGTTCCGGTCCCTACATGTTCGTTAACTGATGGAGGATCGCATATGACGGCCGCGTGTTGGGCGCTCCAACGCAGCATGTACCAGACGCTCTCCAACGCGTCTGAGCTGACGTCGCTTCTTGGCGGCGACGGCATCTATAGCAATCCGCCGCCGGCGGCCGAATTCCCCTTTATCACCATCGGGCAGACCGTGGACCTGGATTGGAGCACGGGCACCGAGGATGGCAACGAACACAGCATCACGCTGCACATCTGGTCGCGCGCTGACAGCGCCATGGAAGTGCACGAAATCACAGAGGTCGTGCGCAATCTGCTGCACGACCAGGCCCTGACGCTCGACGACCACGAACTGGTCAACCTCCGGCACGAGTTCTCGCAAGCGCGAATCGATCCGGACGGTGAAACCCTGCACGGCATCGTGCGCTATCGCGCCGTGACCGAGCCGATGCAGCAAGCAGCTTAGACGCACTACACCCCCAGTACCCAAATGGCAGTGGCCGGGCTTGTCCCGGCCATTGTCGTTTTGTAGGACCTCAGGGCAGAGTTGCTTGCGTGGGAGGACTGGATGTCGTTGTGGACGAAGCTGAAGGATCTCGTCGAGGGGATCGATACGGACGCTGGGCGCGTGAAGGATCTGCGCGGAGAGGAACTGCGGCTAGCGGCGGGCGCGCTTCTGATTGGCGCTGGCGGCATCGACGGGAACTTCGACCCGGACGAGAAGCGGAAGGTCAACGACCTGCTCCAGCGGCGCTTCGATCTTGAGCCCAAGGAAGCGAAGGCGCTGTTTGACGATGCGGCGGCGCAGGAGCGCGATGCGGTGGACCTCTACCGGTTCACCAGCGTGCTCTGCCGCGAGCTCGATCAAGACGGCCGCAAGAGCATTGTCGAGATGTTGTGGGAAGTGGTGATGGCGGACGGCGTCGTGGACGAGTTTGAATCGAACCTCGTCTGGCGCGTCGCCGAGCTGATCGGCGTGTCGACGCGCGACCGCGTGACAATACGCAAGATGGTCGAGGCGCGGCTGGGGATGTCGTCCCAGGCGACCTGACCGGTTTTTTAGCGATGAGATTTTCGAGGGCGGCTTTGGCCTCCCTTTTTTGTTGTTTAAACACGAGGTTTGCAGCTTGCGGTTTGGGGCTTGCGGCGCTCGGCGCCTAGGTGGACGATGCCGCCAAGCCTGCCGCGAGGAAATCCGGTCGCTCGAAAGGTGCTTGACCAACCGTTCATGCGCCGTTCATTGGCGGTCCCTTAGGGTTGCCTCCGAAGAATGGATGTTGGGACTGAGATGGACTGTCGGGTTTTGAAGCCAATTGCCGTCGCGGCGTTGAGCGCGGTCATTCTGTCCGCGGCGGCGCCGCCGGCGCGGGCTGCGTGCGTTCCGTGGAAATCGGCCGGCGCGCTCATCTCGCAGAACTCGCTGGTTCCTGGCAACGTCATCTATCAAAAGGTCCAGTCGAAAACCGGCGGCAAGGTGATCTCCGCCACCCTGTGCCAAAACGGCTCGAACTTTGTTTACAAGGTTGTCGTGCTGGGCAAGAAGGGCAACGTGAAGAACCTCACCATCAACGCCCGCACGGGGCAATTCTAGGAGGCGCGGGAGCGTCTTAAGCTCTAGGGAGGGCACTCGTTTGAGGCTGCTCGTTGTCGAGGACGATCCGGATCTCAACCGTCAACTCGTGACCGCGCTTGGCGAGGCGGGTTACGCTGTCGATACGGCTTTCGACGGCGAGGAAGGGCATTTCCTCGGCGACACCGAGCCCTACGACGCAGTGGTGCTCGACATCGGGCTGCCGAAGAAGGATGGGCTCTCAGTCCTCGAACAATGGCGGCGTGACGACCGCAAGATGCCAGTCTTGATCCTCACCGCGCGCGAGCGGTGGAGCGACAAGGTCGCCGGCATGGACGCCGGCGCCGACGACTACGTGGCCAAGCCCTTCCACATGGAAGAGGTTCTCGCGCGGCTTCGAGCGCTTCTGCGGCGTTCCGCAGGTCACGCCACCAACGAGATGGAATGTGGGTCTCTTCGTCTCGACACCAAGGCCGCGCGGGTCACGGTCGAGGGGCAAGCGATCAAGCTCACCTCGCATGAATACCGCGTCCTCACCTATCTCATGATGCATCGCGACCGGGTCGTGTCGCGAACCGAGCTCGTCGAGCATCTTTACGAGCAGGATTTCGATCGCGACTCGAACACGGTTGAAGTGTTCATCGGGCGTTTGCGCAAAAAGCTTCCCGTCGACATCATCAAGACCGTCCGGGGGCTCGGCTACCGCCTCACGGACAACGCCGATGGGGCCTAAATCTCTCGCCTTTAGGCTTTTTGCCTCGGCCGCGGCATGGACCCTCGTGGTCATCCCCGCCGCTGCCATTCTCCTTGTCTCCCTCTACCGCCAGGCCATCGAACGCAATTTCGATGCGCGCCTGAACGTCTATATGACGAGCCTCGTCGCTTCGAGCACGGCGGAGGGCGGAGACTCCCCCCAAGAGCCCACCAACCTGGGCGCCCCCATTTTTACCATCCCGTTTTCCGGTTGGTACTGGCAGATCAAGCCGCTCAAAGGTTCCGAGCGCCCGCTTTACATTTCGGACTCGCTGCTCGATCAGCAGCTCGATCTGCCGAGCCGCGAAGGGGTTGCTCCGGACGATACTTTGACGCGGCGGAGCTACGCGCCGGGTCCCGACGATCAGAACTTGCGCATTGTCGAGCGGGAGATCAGGCCCGGTGGGTCCGATACCGCGGGTTACTCCTATGCGGTGGCGGGTAATGCCGCCGAGATCGATTCCGATCTGGCCGAGTTCACCACCATGCTCATTCTCGCCTTGGCAATTCTTGGTTTCGGCCTCGTGCTGGCGACGTTCTTCCAGGTGCGCTTCGGTCTCCTTCCGTTGCGCGCCATTCGTCATGACCTCGCCGCGATCCGCTCAGGTGACGCCGAGAGTCTCGAGGGAGAACTTCCCGATGAGATCAGACCTCTGCAAACAGAGCTCAACGCGCTGATTCAGTCGAACCGCGACGTGGTCGACCGTGCCCGCACGCATGTAGGAAACCTGGCGCATGCGCTGAAGACGCCTCTGAGCGTTATCAGCAATGAAGCGCGGTCCCATGGCGGTTTGCTCTCGGACAAGGTGGTTGAGCAGGCGGAGATCATGCGGACGCAGATCACGCACCATCTCGACCGCGCGCGGGTCGCGGCGCGTTCCGGCGTAATCGGGGATGTGACCGACGTTGCGCCGGTGCTGGAAGCGCTGAAGCGCGCGCTCGATCGCATCTACGGTGAGCGCGGCATCAAGCTCGAGGTCCATGCGAGCCCCGATCTGAAGTTTCAGGGCGAGAAGCAGGACCTGGAGGAGATGGCGGGCAACCTCATGGACAATGCCTGCAAGTGGGCGAAGGCCCGCGTGTCCGTCACGGCGGACAGCGGACCAGGGGAAAGTTTGACCGTGACGGTGGACGACGATGGACCCGGTTTGACCAAGGCCGAGCGCGAACGCGCCGTGAAGCGGGGCCAGCGCTTGGACGAAAGCAAGCCTGGCTCTGGCTTGGGTCTTTCAATCGTGGCGGACCTGGCCCATCTCTATAAGGGCCGGTTCGAGCTCGAACCCTCGCCGAACGGGGGCCTTCGGGCGCGCCTAACCCTTCCGGTGGTTTGATTTTATTAAGGCTTCGCTTGCAACCTAATTTGGACAGATTTGTTGTTCTTAACGATCATCTCTCAGTCTAAAATACGAGTATTCAGTCTTTTGCCGAAGATCGATTGGTTCGCTTTGGGCTGAAGGGAAATCCTATGAAACTGAGGCCGACAATCGCGATTGCTCTCGTGCCGCTATTCCTGGCGGCCTGCGGTCCGGGCAACAAGCAAGGCACAGGCACCATTATCGGTGCGGTCGCCGGCGGCGCCGCCGGCGCTGCGATCGGCGGTAGCGACAACCGGATTCCCGGGGTCGCCATCGGCGCCATGGCAGGCGGCATTCTCGGCAATCTGATCGGCGCCGATCTGGACGAGCGTGACCGGCAACTCGCCGCAGCCGCGGAGTACCGGGCGCTGGAATACGGCCAGGTGGGCCAGCCCACGCCGTGGGACAATCCAGCCAACCAGCACCGGGGCCAGATCGTGCCCGGCAAGCCCTACCAACAAAATGGCACCTATTGCCGGCCGTTCACGCACACGATCTATATCAGCGGCTCGCCCGAGACGGCTCGCGGCACGGCCTGCCGTCAGCCCGACGGCACTTGGCGCACCGTCGGCTAACGGCGTTTTTCCATCCTTACGGCGAATTCATCTGCGCGACGATGGCTGGCGCTTGCTCCTGTCAGCGCCATTCCCTATGCCTAGCCTTCTTTTGAGTTCCGAAGATTAGGGCCTTCCCGTGCTGCTTTGGGTCATTCTCGCCGGCCTTACGGCGATCGTGCTGATCTTTCTGCTGCGTCCGCTCGCCGGTGGGGACGAAAGCACGCCTGCGCGCGACTCCTACAACGCCACCGTCTATCGCGATCAGCTTGAGGAGATCGAAGGCGATCTCGCGCGCGGTCTGATCGGCGAGGCGGAGGCGGAGGCGGCGCGTCTGGAAGTGGCGCGGCGGCTGCTTGCGGCGGATGCGGACGCGAAGGGAAAGGGGGGACCGGCCACGACCGGGACATGGCCGCGCGTGGCGCTGATCGCCGTCGCGCTGGCGCTTCCCCTTGCAGTGCTCGGCCTTTACCTCTCTTTCGGCTCTCCCCGTCTTCCCGACCAACCGCTCGCGGCACGCCTCAAGGATCCAGCCTCGGAGAAGAGTGTCGGCGCGCTCGTGGCGCGGGTCGAGGCGCGGTTGCGCGCCCACCCCGAGGAAGGCGAAGGCTGGGACGTGATCGCGCCGGTCTATATGAACGTGCGGCGTTACGGCGACGCCGCCGATGCCTACGAGAACGCCATCCGGCTGCTCGGGCCGTCGGCAAAGCGGCTGTCCGGCTATGGTCAGGCGCGTGTCTTGGAGCAAGGCGGACTCGTCACCGAAGAGGCGCGGGGCGCGTTGGAGCGGGCACTCGGCCTTGACGCGACGCTGGTGGAACCGCGAATCCTCTTGACGATCGCAAAGGAGCAGGACGGTGACTACGCCGCAGCGATCGAGGATTGGCGTGGGCTGTTGAACAGAGACGGCGCGGACGAGCGCTGGCGGTCCATGGTGCGGACGCGCATCGCCAATGCGCAGACTTTGCGGTCCGGCGAAACGCCAGCGGTTGAAGTGCCGACGCCTGCCCCGGGCCCGAGCGCGGCCGACATCGCCGCCGCGCAAAGCATGAGCCAAGCCGACCGACAGTCCATGGTCGAGGGAATGGTGCAACGGCTTGCAACCCGCCTTGAGCAAAACGGCGACGATCTGGCCGGTTGGCTGCGCCTAGTCCGTGCTTATACGGTGCTCGATCAGAAGGACGAGGCGAAGAAGGCCTTGGCGCGCGCGAAAAGCCAGTTTGCCGGCGACGCGAAGGCCATTGAGCAGCTGGATGCGCTCGCGGAGCAGCTTGGGTTAACGTCATGACGAGGAAACAGCGCAGAGGCGTATTGATCGGCACGTGCCTGGTGGTGCTTGGCATCGCCGTCGGGCTCGTGCTCTACGCCATGCGCGACTCCATCGTGTTCTTCTACAGCCCGAGCGATGTGGCCAAGATGGAGGTCACACCCGGACAGCGCTTCCGGCTGGGCGGTCTCGTGGAAACCGGCAGCGTGGTGCGGGATGCAGGCACGACGGTTCGCTTCGCCATCACCGACGGCGCAAAGACCTTGCCCGTCACCTATACGGGCGTGCTGCCGGATCTGTTTCGCGAAGGGCAAGGCGTTGTGACCGAGGGCACGCTGCAGCCGGACGGCGTTTTCCATGCCGATAGTGTGCTGGCAAAGCACGACGAGAACTACATGCCGCCCGAGGTCGCCGCGAAGCTGAAAGAGCAGGGTGTTTGGCGCGACGATTCCAAAACGGACGGCGGCAGCAAATCGGGCGGGGCAGTGAACTGATGATCGCCGAAACGGGACATTACGCACTGATCCTGGCACTTGGCGTTGCCATCGTGCAGGCGGTGTTGCCTGTGATCGGGACCCGCTTTCGCGACCCCCAACTCACCGCCGTAGCGATCCCGGCCTCACAACTTCAGTTCATTCTCATCGTAATTGCCTTCATGGCGCTGACGATCGCATACGTGACGTCGGACTTTTCCGTCCTCAACGTCTGGCAGAATTCGCACTCGGCGAAGCCGCTGCTCTACAAGATCTCGGGAGTGTGGGGGAACCACGAAGGTTCCATGGTCCTTTGGGTGCTGATCCTCGCTTTGTTCGGCGCGGCGGTGGCGACCTTTGGCACAAATTTACCGCGCCAGCTTCAAGCCAATGTGCTTGCAGTGCAGGGTTCGATCGCTGTCGCCTTCCTCCTGTTTATCGTGATCACGTCCAACCCGTTCGTGCGCGTCAATCCGGCGCCGTTCGACGGGCAGGGGCTCAACCCCGTACTGCAGGATCCCGCGCTCGCGATCCATCCGCCGTTTCTCTATGCGGGCTATGTCGGATTCTCTATGGCCTTTTCCTTCGCGGTCGCCGCGCTGATCGACGGGCGCATCGATGCGGCCTGGGCGCGCTGGGTGCGGCCCTGGACGCTCGCCGCCTGGATGTGCCTGACGCTCGGCATCGCTCTTGGCTCGTGGTGGGCCTATTACGAACTCGGCTGGGGCGGCTTCTGGTTCTGGGACCCGGTGGAGAATGCGTCCTTCATGCCGTGGCTCGCCGGCACGGCGCTGCTTCATTCGGCATTGGTGATGGAGAAGCGCGACGCGCTGAAAGTGTGGACCATCCTCCTTGCCATCATCACGTTCTCCTTGAGCCTCATGGGCACCTTCTTGGTGCGGTCGGGCGTGCTCACCTCGGTGCATGCATTTGCCGTCGATCCCGCGCGCGGCGTGTTCATCCTCGGCATCATGGCGGTATTCATTGGCGGTGCCTTCGCGCTGTTCGCCTGGCGAGCGCCGCTGCTGTCGCAAGGCGGGATTTTCGCGCCGATCAGCCGCGAGGGGAGCCTCGTCCTCAACAACCTGCTGCTGACGGTGGCGTGCGCCGCCGTGCTGGTCGGAACGCTCTACCCGTTGGCGCTCGAAGCGCTAACGGGCGAGAAGATCTCCGTCGGCGCGCCGTTCTTTAACCTGACCTTCGTGCCGCTGATCGTGCCGCTGCTGATCGCCGTACCGTTCGGTCCATTGCTGGCCTGGAAGCGGGGCGATCTCTTGGCCGCCGCGCAGCGGCTCTTGGTGGCGGCGATCGTGTCTCTTGCGGCCATTATTCTTACGCTTGCGTTCTACCAGAAGGGCCCGTGGCTGGCGCCGCTCGGCATCGGTCTTGGCGTTTGGCTTTTGATGGGCGCCGCGACCGACATCGCGTTCCGGACGAAGCTGTTCAAGGCCTCTGGCGCGGAGAGTTGGCGTCGTGCTTGGAACTTGCCGCGCGCAGCCTACGGTTCGGCGCTGGCGCATGCGGGGCTCGGGGTGATGGTGCTTGGTCTCGTGGCGACGACTGCGTGGCGCAGTGAGCGCATCGAGGCGTTACAGCCCGGCGGCACGGTGGACATCGCCGGCTATCAGCTCAAATTCGAAGGCGTGGCCCCGCACCAAGGTCCGAACTATCAAGAGAGGATCGGGGTGTTTGCCGTGAGCCGCGGCGGAAGCCCGGTCACCAAGCTCGCGCCGTCGAAGCGCGCCTTCACGGTGGAGAAGAGCGCGACCAGCGAGGCGGGCATTTACAACGGTTGGCGGGGCGACCTCTATGTGGTGCTTGGCGATCCGCTCAAAGACGGCGCCTACAGTGTCAGGGTCTATTTCAATCCGCTCGTGCGCTTTATCTGGATCGGCCCGCTCATCATGTTTTTCGGCGGCGCCCTCTCGCTGTCCGACCGGCGCTTGCGGGTCGGTGCGCCCAAAAAGGCGGGCAAGCGCGCGAAGTCTGCCGCAGTGCCTGCGGAGCGATGACATGACGACACGCGGGCCGCTCTTGGCGTTTCTTCTGTCGCTCGTCGTTGGGCTTTGCTTGACCGTACCGGCCGGCGCGGTCCAACCCGACGAGGTGCTCGACGATCCTGCGCTCGAAGGTAGAGCCCGGGCGCTTTCGGCGGGGTTGCGGTGCCTCGTTTGTCAGAACCAGTCGATCGACGATTCGGATGCGCCGCTCGCCAAGGATTTGCGCGTCCTGGTGCGCGAACGCTTGAAGGCCGGCGACTCGGACGAGGAGATCATCGATTTCGTGGTGTCCCGCTATGGGGAGTTCGTACTGCTGAAGCCGCGTCTGTTGCCCCAGACTTGGGCTTTGTGGTTCGCCACCCCGCTTGTGTTGTTGGTGGCGCTCGGCGTCATTCTGTTCAGCTACCGGCGGCGCAAGGCGCTCGCAAAATCACCTAAGCCATTGACAGCAAATGAAAAACGCCGCCTGAAGCGGCTTGTCAACGAGGACTGACGCGAGCCGGCCGCAGCGCCCTAAGCTCTTCGAAATCAAAGCTTTTCCGGCCTTTGAACCTTACCGAAATTTAATGCCGCCGAAACCGCAGCGTAATTGCGGACTCCCTATATTTCCAACCTAGACGTCGGCCCTTGTCTGATCGGGGGTCGGACACGATCAACGGGATTCTTCCATCTCAGGAGAAGGTGAAAATGAAAACTGACCAGAGCCCTGCCGCGACCGAGAGCCCGCAGTTGCGGAAGCTACCCCGCAAGCCCGCGCTCCTCGCTGCCGCCGCGCTGATCGGCGCCGGCGTGCTCGGGTTGTCGCTCAATCCGAGCGTGCCCTTCGCCGTGGCGGAGACCGCACAGAACACGCAGACCATCGAGACGCCTTTCGGGCGCGCGCCGCTGTCCTTCGCCGACCTCGTCGCTAAGGTGAGCCCCGCCGTGGTCAGCATCAACGTCAAGGGCGACGTCAAGGTTGCCGACAATAACGGGTCGCCTATCCCGGGCATGCCGAACATCCCGGAGGACAATCCGCTCTACGACTTCTTCAAGCAGTTCCGTAAGGGCATGCCGCCTTCGCAGAAGCACACGCCAAGCTTGGCGCAAGGGTCCGGTTTCTTCATCACCGAAGACGGCTTTGTGGTTACGAACAACCACGTGGTCGAGGACGCCAACGACATCACCGTGACGATGGAGGATGGCAAGAAGTTCGACGCCAAGCTTATCGGCACCGACCCGCGCACTGACTTGGCGCTGCTCAAGGTGACTGACAAGACGAGCAATAAGTTTCCGTTCGTCGAGATGTCCGACAACACCCCGCGCGTTGGCGATTGGGTACTTGCCGTCGGCAATCCGTTCGGCCTGGGCGGTACGGTTACAGCTGGCATTATCTCGGCACACAACCGCGACATCGGCTCCGGTCCATACGACTATCTCCAGATCGATGCTGCGGTGAACCGCGGCAACTCCGGTGGGCCGAGCTTCGGTCTTGACGGCAAGGTGGTTGGTGTGAACACCGCCATCTTCTCCCCGTCGGGCGGCAATGTCGGTATCGCGTTTGCCGTTCCGGCAGCGCTCGTCAAGGAAGTGATCGGCGAGCTCAAGGACGACGGTAGCGTCGACCGCGGTTGGCTCGGTGTCGTTATCCAGAACGTCAACGACGATATCGCTGACTCCATCGGCCTCGCGGACCCCAAGGGCGCCATGATCACCAAGGTCACTGAGGACGGTCCGGCTTCCAAAGAGGACATCAAGGCTGGTGACGTCATCGTCGAAGTGAACGGCAACGAGGTAAAGGACTCTCGCGATCTTGCGCGCAAGATTGCTGAGCTCGATCCCGACACCAAGGTCAATCTGTCCATCGTCCGCTACGGCGACAAGCGCGAGGTCGACATGCAGCTTGGCTCGTTCCCGAGCAACAAGAAGCTGGCGGCGCTCAAGAAGGATGAGCCCGAAGACCTGAGCGAGCAGATGAAGGACCTTGGCCTATCGCTGGCGCCTGCGGTGAAGATCCCCGGCGCTGGTAAGAAGGGCGTCGTCATCACCGAGGTCGATCCCGATAGCGATGCCGCCGACAAAGGCTTGGAGGCTGGTCAGATCATCCTTCAGGTGGCGGGCGTGGATGTCTCTGACCCCGACGACGTGGCCGAGGGCATCAAGAAGGCCATGGAAGCTGCTAAGGGCGACAAGGACACCGTCAAGGTGCTCATGCAAGTGAAGACCGGCGATCAGACGCGCTTCGTGGCGCTTTCGCTGAAGAAGGCTTAAAACCAGCCTTCTTTCGCCGGAGGGCGGCGCGGTTTCCCCCCGACTGCGCCGCCCACCATTTCTTCTCAACGTAACGTCGTTGCCCAGGGAGGCCTCAAGACATGCGCGTTCTAGTGATCGAGGACGATCAGGAGACCGCAGCCTTCCTCAAGCGGGCGCTTAAGGAGTCTGGCCATGTCGCCGAACACGCGGCGGACGGTCAAGCCGGGCTCGATCTTGCCAGAACCAACGCCTACGACGTTCTGATCGTCGACCGCATGCTTCCCAAATGCGATGGCCTTGGTGTGATCAAGACGCTGCGGGCCGAGGAAGTCAGCACGCCAGTTTTGATCCTCTCCGCGCTCGGCGAAGTCGATGATCGGGTCAAGGGCCTGCGCGCAGGCGGCGACGATTATCTTACCAAGCCTTATGCCTTTAGCGAGCTCCTGGCGCGTATCGAGGTGCTGGCCCGCCGGACCTCTCCGGAGGAAAGCTCAACGCGCCTCGCGGTCGGCGATCTCGTGCTCGACCGGCTGTCCCACAAGGTAACGCGGGCCGGCGAGGCCATTACTTTGCAGCCGCGCGAATTCCGTCTGCTGGAGTACTTGATGAAGCACGCAGGGCAGGTGGTGACGCGCACAATGCTGCTGGAGAATGTGTGGGACTACCACTTCGATCCGCAGACCAATGTCATCGACGTCCACATCTCGCGGCTCCGGTCGAAGATCGACAAGAGCTTCGGCGAGCCCCTCCTGCACACCGTCCGCGGCGCTGGATACACCATCCGTGACGGCGCTCACTAAGCTCTTCCGCACGACGACCTTCCGGCTCTCGCTGACGTATCTTGCGCTGTTCAGCGCCGCCGCCGTGGTGGCGATCGTGTATCTGTATTGGAACACGACGGTGCTGCTGACGCGGCAGCTCAATCAGACCATCGATGCGGAGTTGACGGGGCTTGCCGAGCAGTATCGCGCCGGCGGGCTCGATCAGCTAGTGCGGATCGTTGCCGAGCGCAGCCGTACGCCGGGCAACAGCCTTTATCTCGTCGCCGATGGGGACGGGAAGCAGCTTGCCGGAAACTTGAGCGCAGTGTCGCCGCAGCTCTGGGACAGTTTGGGTCCTGTGGAGTTCTTCTACACGCGCCCGGCGCCCGGTGGCGTGGAACGGCGGCTTGCCTTTGCCAACGTCTTTCGTTTGCCTGGCAAGCACAGGCTGATCGTCGGTCGCGACATCGAGGATCGGCGCGAGCTTGCGCGTCTCATCCGCACGACGATGTTGTGGGGGCTCGGCGTCATGGCGCTGGTCGGTATCGGCGGCGGCTATTGGGTGAGTCGGAGGTTGCTGACGCGAATCGACAACCTCTCGGCGACCACGCGCACGATCATGGAAGGCGACTTGTCGGGGCGGCTACCGATCAGCGGCTCAGGCGATGAGCTCGATCGGCTGGCGCAGAACCTCAACCTCATGCTGGGACGAATCGAGCAATTGATGGCGGGGTTGCGCGAAGTCTCCGACAATATCGCGCACGACCTGAAGACGCCGCTGAACCGGTTGCGCAACCGTGTCGAGGAGGCGTTGCGCGAGCCTTATGAGGAGGCGACCTACAGGGAGGCGTTGGAGCGCACCATCGAAGAGGCCGACGATCTCATCAAGACATTCAACGCGCTGCTCTCCATTGCCCGGCTTGAGGCGGGCGCCGCCGGCGACAATCGCGACAAGCTCGATCTTGCAGTGCTGGTGAGCGACGTCGCGGAGCTTTACGAGCCGGTGGCGGAGGAACGGGGCATCGCCCTCGAGGCGGAGGTCGAGGCGCCGATCGTCATTCGCGGTGACCGGCAGCTGCTTGGACAGGCCATCGCGAACCTTATCGACAATGCGCTCAAATATGGCGCGCCCTCCGCGCAAGGGGGCAATGGCTACGCGCCGGAGGTGGGCGTGCAGGCACAAATGGACGGTGACACAGTGGAGATTACCGTGAGCGATCGCGGGCCTGGCGTGCCGGCGGCCGAACGCGAGCGTGTCCTCGGACGGTTTGTGCGGCTCGAGGAAAGCCGGTCGGAACCTGGGAGCGGACTTGGCTTGAGCCTTGTCGCGGCGGTGGCAAGGTTGCATGGTGGCGTCCTGAGGCTTGAGGACAACGATCCCGGCCTCCGCGTCGTCCTCGTTCTGCCCCTGGAGGGAGACGCGCTCGTCAACGGGGCGGTCACTGAGCCGTCCACGGGAGCTGAGCCGAGGCCCACGTGACGGCGTTTGCCGACCGCATTACCGAATGCCCTGAAATTTATGACGCGGCCCGCGGCACCGATGTGTTGGACGGCGTTCTTACATCTTTGCGCGAGACGCCGGGGCTCGAGGCCGCGGCCGACATTGCTGCATCGCCAAAGCTCAAGGCCTTGCTGGAGGCTGTCTTCTCCGCGGCGCCTTATCTCGCGGCCCTTTCCACGCGCGCGCCGGAACTCCTGGCCGACTGCCTCACGCGCGATTGCGACACGCATCTGAGTGAGGCGGGCGCCGCGCTTTCTGTCGACGTGGCAAGCGCGCCCGGCGCCAAGGAGGTTATGGCACTGCTGCGCCGGTACAAGCAGCGCAGCGCGCTGCTGACGGCGCTCGCCGATCTCGGGGGCGTGTGGTCGACAGAGACGACGTTGAAGGCGCTCAGCGAGGCCGCGGACGTGACCGTGCATGCCGCCGTCGCATATCTGTTCCGCAAAGCCCATGAGGCGGGTGAAATCTCCTCGCCGGACCCGCGCGGGTATTTCATCATCGCCATGGGCAAGCTCGGCGCGATGGAGCTCAACTATTCGAGCGACATCGACTTTATGGTGTTTTACGATGCTGAACGCGCCGGGCTCACCGACGGCGCCGAGCCGTCACGGTTCTTCGTTAAGCTGACGCGCGAACTTGTGCGGCTCGTCCAAGAGGGTACGGCGGACGGCTATGCCTACCGCACTGACTTGCGGCTGAGGCCCGATCCGGGCGCCACGCAGATTGCGCTCTCGACGGAGGCGGGGCTCACCTATTACGAGAGCTTCGGCCAGAACTGGGAGCGGGCGGCGCTGATCAAGGCACGCATCATGGCAGGCGATGCTGTGCTCGGCGAAGACTTCCTCGACCAGCTTTCGCCCTTCATCTGGCGCAAATATTTGGATTTCGCGGCTGTCTCCGACATCCACGCTATGAAGCGGCGCGTGCATGCCCACAAAGGCCATGGTGCCATCGCCGTTGCCGGTCACGACATTAAACTTGGCCGCGGCGGGATTCGCGATATCGAGTTCTTTGCCCAGACCCAGCAGTTGATCGCCGGCGGCCGTCACCCCGAGCTTCGTACGCGCGGCACGCTTGAAACCTTGGCGGGCCTCGCAGAGGGGCAGTGGATCGAGAAACAAGCGGCTGAAGACCTGACGGCGGCCTATCTGTTATTTCGCCGTATCGAGAACCGGCTGCAGATGGTTGGCGATCAGCAGACGCACATCATTCCAAGCGATCCGGCAGAACTCGATCGCGTTGCACGGCTGTCTGGGTTCGATGTCACAGAAGACTTTGGCGATGCGCTTTTGACCCAGTTCAAACTGGTCGAGGCGCATTACGGCGCGCTGTTCGAGAAGATCCCCGAGCCCGCGACGTCGGCGCCGGGAATCGTCGTTGCCGACGACACTGATCCAGGTGCGCTTGCGAGCCTCGAAGAGCTCGGCTTTACCAACCCGGCTGCGGCGGTGTCTGCCATCCAGGCTTGGCAATCCGGGCGCTATGCTGCAACGCGCAGCGCCAAGTCCCGCGAAAGGCTGACCAAGTTTCTCCCGCATCTGCTCGAAGCGTTCAGCCGCACCGCCGAGCCGGACCTCGCGCTCGCCACCTTCGATAAGGTCATTGCGCGTTTGCCGGCGGGGCTTCAACTGTTCTCGCTGTTCGCGGCCAATCCGAGTCTCCTACGTCTCGTCGCGGACATCATGGGCACGGCGCCGCGTCTCGCCAGGATCATCGGGAGGCGTCCGAGGCTCCTCGATGTGGTCCTCGATCCGGGTTTCTTTGGCGCGGTGCCCACCGAGCCGGAACTCAAGGACATCGTCAGCGGCGCCATCGGGCAAGCCGCCGATTATCAAGACGCGCTAGACCTTGCGCGCGTTGTCGGCCGTGAGCAGGGATTCCTTATCGGCGTTCGGGTGATGTCCGGCACCATCTCGGCGCGGCAGGCGGGCGCCGCCTATGCGGCGCTGGCCGAAACGCTGATCGAGGTTCTTTCGGATCGTGTGGCAGACGAGCTTGTGCTCCAACACGGGCACATGCCGGGCGGCGAGACGGCGGTTATTGCCATGGGCAAGCTTGGAGGGAACGAGATGTCGGCCGCATCCGACCTCGATCTCATTACCGTTTACGACTTTGACGATGGCGACAAGCAGTCTGACGGCGCGAGAAGTCTGCCGGGGACGCAGTACTACACGCGCTATACGCAGCGTCTGATTGCAGCACTTTCGGCCCCGACAGCGGAGGGATCGCTCTACGAAGTTGACATGCGGCTGCGTCCTTCGGGAAGTCAGGGGCCCGTCGCCACAAAGCTGTCAGGCTTCATCGACTATCAGGAGAAGTCCGCGTGGACCTGGGAGCACCTGGCGTTGACGCGCGCGCGCGTGGTCACGGGCCCTGCCGCCTTACGCAAGGCGATCGACGACACCATCGGACAAGTCCTGACCCGGCCGCGGGACCGTGTCGCGGTGGCCGCCGAGGTCCAGACCATGCGGGGCAAGATCGCGCAGGAAAAGGGAACGGCCGACATCTGGAGCCTCAAACAGGTGCGCGGCGGGCTGATCGATCTGGAGTTCATCGCTCAGTTCCTGCAGCTCATTAACGCTGCGGAGCGTCCAGACGTTCTCGATCAGAACACGGAGACGGCCCTGACCAAGCTTTCGGACGCAGGCGTCCTGTCGCCGGACGACGCCGAGATCCTGATCCCGGCGGCGCGTCTGTATTTCACGCTGACACAGGTCTTGCGGCTTTGCCTGGACAAGCCCTTCGTGGCAGCCGACGCACCGCTCGCTCTGCGCGAGCTTCTGGCGCGCGCGACCGAGACGCCGGATTTCGATGCGCTGGAGGTCAGGCTGAAGGACACGCTCGCGGCCGTGCACGCGGCGTTCGATCGCATTATCGCGTAAGGACGGCGTGGTGGGCTTTAAGCGCTCGCGGCGAGCGGCTCTTCGGGCGCTGGCTTCGCGGCTCGCGAGGGCAGGCAGCAGGTGACTGTCGTGCCTTCGCCTTCGCGGCTCTTGATCTTGAGTGTGCCGCCATGCAGCTCGACCAGCGCGCGGGAGATGGCCAGCCCGAGGCCGCTGCCCTGATGGCTCTTGGAGAACTGGTTCGCAACCTGTGCGAACGGTTTGCCGAGCTTGGCAAGGTCGGCTTCGGCGATACCGATGCCCGTATCCTTTATGACGATCTTCACTTGACCGCGGCCGCGTGAAAGATTGACGTCGATGCGCCCACTGTCGCGGGTGAATTTGACCGCGTTCGACAGGAGATTGAGGAACACCTGCTTGAGCACCCTGCGGTCGGCCTGAATGTTGAGATGGGCAGGGCCATGACGCTCGACCACGATCTCGCGTTCGGCGGCGGCCTGGCTCACGACCTTCATGCTATCCTCGACGATGTCGGCGACGTCCACATCGCCGGCGTCGAGTGTCATGCGCCCGGCCTCGATCTTTGACATGTCGAGAATGTCGTTGATGACCTCAAGCAGGTAGCTGCCGCTTTCGTAAATGTCGCGGGCGTATTCCTGATATTTCGCATGACCGAGCGGGCCGAACAGCGCCTGCTGCATGACCTCCGAGAAGCCGATGACGGCGTTAAGCGGCGTGCGTAACTCGTGGCTGATATTTGCCAGGAATTCGGACTTGGCGCGGTTCGCGGCCTCGGCCCGGTTCTTTTCGAGTGCATATTTCTCGGCCAAGTCGACGAGTTGCTGCTTCTGATGCTCCAGCTCGCGGCGGGACAGCCTGAGCTCGGCGACGCTGGCGCGAAGCTGCTGCTCGCTCTCGGCAAGGCGCGTCTGGCTTTCCTTCAAGACGGTGATGTCGGTGCCGACGCTCACATAGCCGCCATCCCGCGTGCGCCGCTCATTGATATGTAGCCAACGGCCGTCTTCGAGTTGTGCTTCATAGGTCCGGGACTCGTCGGCGTCCTTGCCGGCGACGGCGATACGTTTGGAGACGATAGGTTCGGACGCGGCAGCGATGACGTCGTCATAGGGACTGCCAGGCTGCACCATGTCGTCGGCAAGGCCGTGAAACTGCTGGTACTTGCTGTTGCACATGACCAGCTGGTTCTGATTGTCCCACAGGACAAAGGCTTCCGAGATGGTCTCGACTGCGTCGCGTAGCCGGGCATTGGAATCCGCGGCGCCGGGAAGTGCATCTTGATCGGCGAGCACGGCCATGCCCGTGAGATAAGGCTCTGCATTAGTCTGACGCGTGATGTGACCACGTAGGCGGACCGCGACCCAATGGCCGTCAGCGTGGCGTAGGCGGAAGCATTGGTCGAAAAGATCGATACCCTCGCGTAGGTGCCGGTCGAGCTCGCGGCGCAGATCATCGTCCGGATGCAGGGCCTTGGACAGTTCGCCGAACGGCATGGCATCGCGAAGCGGTTCGACTCCGAGCAAGCGATACATGGGCGCGGACCAGTGCACGTGTCCACGGGCGAGGTTCCAGCGCCAGACACCGCAACCGGGCAGGGCTTCTGTCAGTTCTTCGGCGAGCTGGTCATCCTCCTCGGCGGCCGCGGACGACGGCACCAGATAGAGGAACCCGCCGGCAATCAGGAGCAAGACGAGGCCGGCGCAGACAAGCAGACTGATTTCGATAACGGCGTCGCCCCGCCAATCGGCGAGCGCGCCGCTCACCGGCTGGATGAACGCCAGCTGCGCGTCGGTCTGCGGCACGTTGCGGACGGTGACAATCGCGTCGGTCCCGTCCAGCAGAGTGAGGCGTAGAACGCCCGCGTTGGCGCCCATGATGGTGAGAGGCTGCTGTGGTCCAAGAACAGTGAGAAGGTTGCCCCGGTAGGAGGTGCCGATGGGGGCGCGGGCTTGGATATCGCCCTCCGCGTCGGCGAGAAGCGCCGTGCGCCCATTGCGCGTGGCGCCTTTGGGCAGGCTCGCGGCCAGCGATCCCTGCCAATCGGCGCTCGAACTCAATGTCGCGGGCATGATGTTCCGGGCCGAAACGTCGGCCGTCAAGGCGAGCTCTCGCTCAGCCGACTTGAGGGCTGTGTCCTTGCTGCTGCCGATCTGATAGGCGAAGCCGAAAGCGGCCACGAGGCCGAAACCCACCAAGAGCAAGGGCACGAGCTGCCGCAGGACCTCGGCAGAGGGCAGGTGGCGATCGAGTAGAGCCCGCAGGTCCTGCCATTGTGGCCCCGCGATAGAAAAGACTCCGTCGCCTCGGGCAGAGCGCGCCCGCGCCATTCGGTCCCCCTTGCTTCTCCTGCCTTCGCAGTCTCGGAGAAGTTGCCGCATCTCCGAATCGCTTCCGTCCATGGAATCGAGAACGACCGCATCTGTCTAGAGGAAATCTGTGGAAACCCGGTTAATAAGAGGTTGACAGCCTGTGCGACTCTCAAGCGCCTTCGAGGGTCTTGGAGACGATCTCGAAGCTGTCAATGGAGAGTTTTTGGTCGGAAAGGCTCTCCAAAGCGGCCTTGGCGTGGGCCTGGCGGCCCGGTTCCAGCGTCCGCCAGCTCTCGAAAGCCCCTAAGAGCCGCGCCGCCACATGGGGGTTGAAGCGATCGATCTCCAGGGCCTGGGAGGCCAGCAATCGATAGCCTTCGCCATCGGCGCGGTTGAAGCCGGACGGGTTGGCTTGCGCGAAGGAGCCGATCAGCGCCCGCACGCGGTTGGGGTTCTTGAGCGAGAATTTCGGGTGATTCAGGAGTGCACGCACGGTGTCCACGCAATCGGGCCGGGCGGCGCGCGCCTGCACCGCGAACCATTTGTCGAGGACGAGCGGCTCGTCCTGCCAGCGGCCGTAGAAATCATCGAGCGCCTCGTCGCGCGCCGGAACGTCGAGGTGAGACAGGATCGACAGCGCCATGATGGCGTCCGTCATGTTCGACGCCTCACGGTAGTGGCGCATGGCGCGATCGATCTCTTCAGGCCGTTGCGTCGCCACCAGCAAATCGAGCGTGGCATTCCGCAAGCTACGCGAGCCGGCGCTCTTCGGGTCCGGCGAGAAGGATCCTCGGGGTGCGGTCGTGTCATAGATCTCGGCGAGCGTGTCGCCGATGGTCTCGCCGATCGTGGCGCGCAGTGCATTACGTGCGTCGTGGACGGCGTCCGTATCGACATTGCGCGCAAGTTCGCGGGCGACGTCGGACTCAGCTGGAAGCTTCAGCCCTTCGGCGCGGTAAGCGGGGGCCAACGTCTCGTCGCGGACCGTGGTTGCCAATGATTGAGCGAGGCGGCCTGCCTCCGTGCCCGTCACCGGTGCCGTATCGTGGCCGTTACGCGCCGCGGCGGTCATGAGATTGATGGCGTAGGTCTGTGCGGCCTGCCAGCGATTGAAGGGGTCGCTGTCATGGATCATCAGGAACTCGATCTGGTCCGCATCGAGGCTCGTGGTGAGGCGCACGGGCGCGGAAAAATCGCGCAGGAGCGAAGGCGTCGGCGGCGCCGGGACATCGTGGAACTCGAAGCTCTGCTCCCGCTCGGTGACTTCGAGCAAGCCGTCCGAAAGCGTATCGCCATTCAGCTTCAGCGGCAGCTCATCGCCGTTCGCGCCGATGAGGCCGACCTTCAGCGGAATGTGCATGGGCTCCTTGCTGGTCTGACCCGGCGTCGGCGGCACGACTTGGCTCACGTTCAGCCGTGCGGTCTTGGCGTGTGCGTCGTAGTCGAGCGAGCAGGCGAGCTCCGGCGTGCCGCTTTGCGTGTACCACAGCATGAATTGGCTAAGGTCGCGGCCGGAGGCGTCGGCCATGGCGCCGACAAAGTCTTCGACGGTGGCCGCTTCGCCGTCATGGCGTTCGAAGTAGAGCTCAAGGCCCTTGCGGAAGGTGTCGCGGCCAAGCAGCGTTTGCAGCATGCGGCAAACCTCGGCGCCCTTCTCGTAGACCGTCGATGTGTAGAAGTTGTTGATCTCGATATACGAGCCAGGGCGCACAGGGTGGGCCAGGGGTCCGGCGTCTTCCGGGAACTGATGGCTCTTTAGGAGCCGCGCCGTGATGATGCGCATCACCGGCCCCATGCGGACGTCCTCGGTGAACTCTTGATCGCGGAATACGGTCAAGCCCTCCTTGAGGCAGAGCTGGAACCAGTCGCGGCAGGTCACGCGGTCGCCCGTCCAGTTGTGGAAATACTCGTGCGCGATGACGCTTTCGATCGAGGCGTAATCGGCGTCGCTCGCGGTGTCGGGGCGCGCGAGCACGAGCTTGTCGTTGAAGATATTGAGACCCTTGTTCTCCATCGCGCCCATGTTGAAGTCGCTGACGGCGACGATGTTGAACACGTCGAGATCGTATTCGAGCCCGAAGCGTTCCTCGTCCCAACGCATCGACCGCTTCAACGACTCCATGGCCCAGGCGCAGCGGTCTTCCTTGCCGTGCTCGACATAGATGGCGAGCGCCACCTCACGCCCGGAGGCGGTCTTGAACGTGTCGTGAATCGAGGCAAGGTCGCCGCCCACCAGCGCGAACAGATAGGACGGCTTGGGGAAGGGGTCGTGCCAGACGGCGTAGTGGCGATCGGTCCCTGGAACTCCCCCCTTTTTGACGGGATTGCCATTGGACAGGAGAACCGGCGTGTCGGGGCCGGCTTCGATCCGCACCGTATAGACGGCAAGAATGTCGGGCCGGTCGATGAAATAGGTAATCCGGCGAAAGCCTTCGGGCTCGCACTGAGTGCAATAAGTCCCTTGAGAGCGATAAAGACCGGAGAGTTCCGTATTGGCCTCTGGGTCGCATAGCGTGGTGATTTCGAGGGTGAAGGGTTCGGCCGGCACGTGCGGGATCGTGAGCTTGCCGGCCGATAGCGTGTAGTCGCCGGCCGCGAGCTCTTCGCCATCCAGCACGATCCGCTCAAGGGTCAGGGCCTCACCATCGAGAACCAGCGGCGGCCCGTCCGTCGCGGCCTCAGGGTTGGGGCGCATTTTTAGCGTGGAAACAATGCGCGCGGCCTTTGGTGCAAGGCGGACATCGAGCGTGACGGCGTCGATGAGATAGTCCGGCGGCGCGTAATCCTTCAGGTGCTTCGTTTGGCGGCTGGCATCGTTCATAGGCGGGCGATCCTTTTTGCGTCGCTCTTAGAGGGCGATGGTCCGAATGCCAAGCCCGAAGCACAAATTTGCGATTAGTCGAGTTTGACCTGGCGTAGGCGCAGGGCGTTGCCGACGACTGACACCGACGACAGGCTCATGGCGGCGGCGGCGATGATGGGCGAGAGCACGATCCCGGCGATGGGGTAGAGCACGCCCGCAGCGATCGGCACGCCGATGGCGTTATAGAAGAAGGCGAAGAACAGGTTCTGCTTGATGTTGCGCATGGTGGCGCGGGCGAGCTTGATGCCGCGGACCACGCCGCGCAGATCGCCTTTGAGCAAGGTCAGTCCCGCACTCTCCATGGCGACGTCCGCGCCCGTACCCATGGCGATCCCGACATCCGCCTTGGCCAAGGCTGGCGCATCGTTGATGCCGTCGCCGGCCATGGCGACGACAGCGCCCTTCTTCTGCAAGTTCTCGATCAGAGAGAGCTTCTCTTCGGGTCGCATACCGGCGTGCACTTCGTCGATGCCAAGCTTGGCCGCGACGGCCTTTGCCGTCGTCTCATTGTCGCCGGTCGCCATAACGATGCGAAGCCCGAGCTCGTGCAGCTTACCGATGGCCTCCGCGGCGGTGGCCTTGATAGGATCGGCCACGGCGACGATGCCGGCCAACTTGCCGCTCGCGCCCAAGAACATCACCGTCTCGCCGCCTCGTCGTAGAGCGTCCGCCTTTTGCGCCAGCGCTTGAACGTCGATCCCCGCGCCCTCCATCAGACGCGCATTCCCCAGCAAGACCTCCCGACCGTCCACACGGCCCTTGACGCCTTGACCCGTGATGGATTCGAAATCTTGCGTCTTCTTCAGTTTCAAGCCCTTTGCTTCGGCGCCGCGTAGAATTGCCTCGGCCAGCGGATGCTCGCTGCCTGCTTCGAGCGCCGCGGCGAGGCGCAGCACTTCGTTCTCATCGAACCCCGGTGCAGCATCCACCCCGGTCAAAGTTGGTTTTCCTTCGGTCACGGTCCCCGTCTTGTCCGTGACGAGTGTGTCGACCGCGGCGAGCCGCTCGAGCGCGGCGGCATTGCGCACGAGAACGCCAGCTTGCGCACCGCGGCCCGTGGCCACCATGATGGAAATCGGCGTGGCAAGTCCAAGGGCGCACGGGCAGGCGATGATGAGTACGCTGACGGCGGCGACCAGAGCATGGGCGAGCTGCGGCGCTGGACCAAAGAAGACCCAGACGATAAAGGCGATCACGGCAATGGCGATCACAGTCGGCACGAAGTACCCTGCGACGACATCGGCCAAGGCTTGAATCGGCGCGCGCGAGCGCTGCGCGTCCGCGACCATGCTGACCACTTGCGACAGCGTGGTCTCCGCGCCCGTGCGGTCCACGCGCATGTCGAAAGAGCCCGAGCCGTTGAGCGTTCCGCCGGTCACCGCATCGCCGTCGGCTTTCTCGACCGGTATGGGCTCGCCCGTCAGCATGGACTCATCGACTGCGCTGCGGCCTTCGATCACCGTCCCGTCAATGGGGATATTGTCGCCGGGGCGCACGCGCAGCACGTCGCCAACCTTGACCTCGGCCAGCGGTACGGTCTCGGTCTTGCCGCCTTTCAGCACGCGCAAGGCTGTCTTGGGTGCAAGGTCGAGCAACGCCCGGATGGCGCCGCCCGTCTTCTCGCGGGCGCGCAGCTCCAGCACCTGTCCCACGAGCACCAGCGCCACGATGACGGCGGCGGCCTCGAAATAGACGGGCACCAGGCCATGCGCGTCTTTCATGGACTCCGGGAAGAGGCCGGGGGCGATTGTGGCGATGAGGCTGTAGAGATAGGCGGCGCCCGTACCCATTGCGATTAGGGTGAACATGTTCAGCCAGCCGCTGCGCAGCGATTCAAAGCCGCGCACAAAGAATGGCCAGCCACACCACAAGACCGCGGGGGTTGCCAGCGCCAGCATCAGCCACTGCTCGGCCTTTGGCGATATGAAGGGCAAGAGCCGGATGCCGAAGACATGCGCGCTCATGTCGACGGCGAAGATGATCAGCGATAGCGGGAGAGCCACCCAGAGCCGCCGGGTGAAGTCGATCAGCTCCTCGTTCGGTACGTCCTCAGGCAGGGCTCCCATCGGCTCCAGAGCCATGCCGCAGATCGGGCAGGGGCCTGGGCCTTCCTGCACAATCTCCGGATGCATCGGGCAGGTATAGAGCGTGCCAGGCGGTGCGGGCTCCGGCTCGTCCTGCTTGTTCAGATAGCGCTCGGGACTTGCGGAAAATTTCGCCTGACAACCGGATGAACAGAAGTGATAGGTGTGCCCCTGGTAGTCATGTGTGGGCTTCCCCACATGCGTGTCGACGGTCATTCCGCAGACGGGGTCGACGGCGAGAGGGGCTTTTCCGGATGCGGCTTCTGTCATGCTTTCAAGACCATGAGGGCTCAAGGTTCATATAGTGATTCATGCCGCATGGCGCAGCGCCACGTAGCATAGTCTAAAGACCATGCCGTTTTTGGGAGGCCTTTCAGTTGCGGACGCTTGCCATCGATACCTGCATCGCGCTTGCGACGCTCCTCGTATTTTGCGTGGGATACATTCTTTGGGACAGTGACGCCAACTACTACCAGGTCGATGTTTCCACGCTCGGTCCGGGCCCGCAGAACGATCTCATCCGCTATGGACACGCTCTCGTTGTAGACACGCCCCGCTACATCGGCAGCGGTGCGCAGGGTCCGGCCATGGCCTATGCGGGGAACGATCTCGCCTGCAAGAGCTGTCATCTCAAGGCGGGCCTGCAACCCTTCGCCGCCCCCTTCGTCTCCACGGCAGCGACCTTTCCGATGCTGGTCAACAACAAAGTGCTGACCCTGCCGGAGCGCATCAATTCCTGCGTCGAACTTGGGTTGAATGGGCGCCCATTGCCCGACGTCAGCCGCGAGATGGCGGCGCTCATCGCCTATATCGAATTCGTCGGCAAGGATACGCCCGAAGGTGTGCGCTTGCCGGGTAGCGGGCTGATGCCGGTAAAGCTGCCGACCGAGCCGCCGGATTCGCGCCGCGGCATCGGTGTCTTTGCTCAGCATTGCACGGCGTGTCACGGCGAGAACGGTCAGGGGCAACCGAAAGTCAGCCCGGAGGTCGGATATTACGTTCCGCCGCTGTGGGGCGAGGGCAGCTTCAACGCGGCCGCCGGTATGGGGCAGATCGCCTACGCGGCATCGTTCATCCGCGCCAACATGCCCGTGGGCACGGACTACCAGTCGCCCGCGCTGACGGTGCAGGAGGCGTGGGATGTTGCGGCCTATGTGATCTCAAACCCGCACCCCGTCGCAGCGCCTGAACCTCCGCCTGAGCCTGACCCGGAAGCCGAACTCGACCTTGAGGTCGAGGCGGACGCGGCGACTGGTCAAGCGGCTAGCCCCTGAGCGTCATGCTTGGTGTTTGCGGTCCAGAAGGTATGACGTCAGGGTGAGCACGAAGCCGAACCCGACAATACCAAGCAGCACGAGAAACAGCGGGTCGTTCGTCATCCAATAGAACGCGGCGAGGCAGGCCAGGAAGAACGTGCGCACGACGAGCGTAGTCGGATACAGCGCCTCAGAGCGCGTATAGATGATTGCAACGATGACCATGCCGAGCCCCGCCAGGAGCATGCCGGCAACTCGCGGAAATACAGTCCCGTAGTCTCCGGTCGCGAAGAACAGCTTCAGGCCTTCCGCCGGGAAGAATAAAAGAACGAAACCGCCTAGGAGAAGGTAGGTGCATAGGTAGTAGAGACTTATGTGTGTCCGGTTCATCTGACCGTCTCCCTTGCCTTCTTATGATGCACGACGAGTCGTCTCTATGCCGCCGAGCCGTGCGCCGTTGCAGTGCCTCTCCACCTGAGTAGGTAGGCAAAAATCATCACATGAACGACCACCATGGCCGGAACGTTGAGGACAGCGAGATAGTATGAAGCTCCGAGCTGGGCCGGATCGACATGGTTCTTGAATGTCGCGATGTTCGCGTAGATCAGATCGAGCAGCCCCACCGTGTTAAACAGCCAAAGCATCGGCAGCGCGAGAGCGCTCTCACCGCGAACGCAAGCCAGTGCAAGAAGCGCGAGAACGACCGCGGTAAGATCGCCATAAGCCGTCGGTACGGCGAAAGCGCTCGGCAGATCCGGCGATACCAGACCTGGCATCAAAAACATCAATCCGTTGATGCGTAAACAGGCGTAGAGGAGCAGCGGCGTGAGAGCGAGCTTGGCGCTGCGGTCTTTGATGCTCGGCCAGACGTACCACTTGCCGATGAGCGTGAAGACAAGGAATGCGACGGCGTAGCTAATGAAGAAATGAACATGGTTCGCGGTGATCTCCATGCTGATCTCCTTCGGTCGGTTTAGGCGCTCCGCCGTGCGGGTGCGTTGTCGTTCGAGCCGGCGGTCTTCAAAACAATCCGCGCGATCTCCTCGGGACTCTCCAGCGCGGAGAAATGACCGGTTTCATTGAGCATGATCCGGCCATTGCCGGGGATGCGCTTCGCCGTCTCGGCGCGGTCTTCCGCGCGCGACCAGTCGTCGTCGCCATAGACGAGCGTGACGGGCACGGTGATGCGCGAATAGATTTCCTTTGCTGCGACGAAGCTCGGCAGCGCCTTGAAGTAGTCTGTATCGGCGATGGAGTAGCCCGCTCGCTTACCGCTTCTGAGCTGTTCGAGGACAAAATCCTTCGGCAGTTTTTTGGAGTCGTGGAAGCCGCCGCCCATGATGCCGCCGAGAACAGGGGGATTTGCGAGTATCGAGAACAGACGCCCCGCAACGGGAATTCGCATAGCTTTGACGATGACGTTGGCTAACAAGTTCGCGCGCTCAACGCCTTCCGGGTAGTCGTACGTATTGAGGGCGATGACTTGGCGGATGCGGTCGGGCAATTCGGTGGAGGCGGTCAAGGCGAGGGTAGCGCCGATGGACTCGCCGACGAGCGTCACGTCCTCGAGGTTAAGCTTCGTCACGAACTCGGCGACGGCGCGTCGGAGTGCCGGTTCCTCGTAGCTTGCTCCGGGCTTGATGTCGGACCAGCCCAGCGCCGGAAGATCGAGCGCGTAGATGGTGAAGCGGTTTTTGAGCAGGGGGATCAGGCGCTGGAAATAGTCCAGCTGGGTCCTGAGGGTATGCAGCAGAACCAGCTTTGGTCCCGTGCCGGTCTTCAGGTAGCGGAGACGCGTCCCGTCTTTGAGCGTAACGAAATCGATTTCTCCGTCCGAACTCCAAGTTCTCGTATAGCGGTTAGCGTCTTGATCGGGCATCGAACCATCCTTCCGTTGACTACGCCTCCTAGCTATGTGCTTTGTAGTCACTTGTCAATATGTAGACACTTGACATTGTCAAGTTGAGTGCTATGTGACTGTTATGGCTAGTGGATACCGAATCGAAGAATGCCCCGTGGCGCGGGCGTTGGACGTCGTGGGCGAGAAATGGTCGCTGCTGATCCTGCGCGATCTGTTCCGCAAAGGGCCTTTGCGGTTTCAGGCACTCGAGCAGAGCCTGCTCGGCATCGCCCCCAACACGCTGTCGGCGCGGCTGAAGTCTCTAGAGGCTCACGGGGTCGTCGAGACGCGGCTCTACGAAAATCATCCCCCGCGCTACGAGTACCTTTTAACTGACAAAGGGCGGGCCCTAAGTCCGGTGCTCAAGGCGCTGTACACTTGGGGTGAGAGCCACAGCTAACCGGCGTGGCGGTACCTTGCGCGTGCTGGCGGCCGGCGCCATGTTCAAATATCGAATCTCGACGAGAGCCTAAGTCCTTGAAACCAGACTCCCACCGTTTCTGTGTCGCACCCATGATGGAGTGGACCGACCGGCATTGCCGCAGCTTGCTGCGGCTGATTTCGGCGCGTGCGTTTCTCTACACGGAGATGATGACGGCGGAGGCCGTGCTCTATGGCGACCGGGAGCGCGTGCTGGGCTTCGATGCGGCGGAGCATCCGGTCGGGCTCCAGCTTGGCGGCAGCGATCCGGCCAAGCTTGCCGAGGCGGCGCGGATCGGTGCCTATTGGGGCTATGACGAAATCAATCTGAACATCGGTTGTCCGTCCGACCGGGTGCAGTCCGGGCGCTTCGGTGCGTGCCTGATGGCAGAGCCGGCGCTGGTCGCGGACTGCGTCAAGGCCATGGTGGACGCAGTGCCTTTACCCGTCACCGTGAAATGCCGGATCGGCATCGACGACCAGGATGCCGAGGAGAGCCTCGATGGCTTCATCGACACGGTCGCGGATGCCGGATGCTCAACCTTTGTCGTCCATGCGCGGAAGGCTTGGCTTCAAGGTTTGAGCCCGAAGGAAAACCGCGACGTGCCGCCGCTGGAATACGACCGTGTACACCGGCTGAAAGCGCGCCGGCCCGACCTTGAGCTTGTTCTCAATGGCGGCCTTGCTTCGCTTGCGGAAACCGAACCGCACCTTGCACAACTCGACGGTGTGATGCTGGGGCGCGCGGCCTATGCGGATCCTTATCTCCTGGCAGACGTGGACCGGGCGATCTACGGTCTGGATCAGCCGCCGCTATCGCGCGCGGAGGTTCTCAATCGCTTTATGGTCTATGTGCGGCGCGAGCTAAACAAAGGCGTGCGGCTCAATGCCATGACCCGCCATGTCCTCGGGTTGTTCCACGGGCAGCCGCGCGCGCGCGCCTTCCGCCGTCACATCGCGGAGAATGCGCATCTGGACGGCGCAGGGATTGAGGTGCTCGAGCAAGCCCGAGACGTCGTGCTGGGCCACGCGGGCGGCAGGTCTGCGGCCGCCTAAGAATTTATTGGTGCTGCTCGTTGCGTGCGCCACAGTGAATAGACGATACCGCCGCCAATCAACGCCAACGTCACGCCAAGGGAAATGGTGGTGGGGAATTTCTCCCACCCCGCCATATCGGCCACGAAGATCTTGCTGCCGATGAACACCAGTACCATGGCGAGGGCCGGCTTGAGATAGGTGAACCTGTCGATCACCGCGGCGAGCGCGAAGTAGAGCGCGCGCAGACCCAAGATCGCGAAGATATTCGACGTGTAGACGATGAACGGGTCCGTTGTGATGGCGAAGATGGCCGGCACGCTGTCGACTGCGAAGATCAGGTCGACGATCTCGATGAGGATCATGGCGATGAACAGAGGTGTGACCCAGGTGACAACCTTGCTCGTCTTGGGATGCGCGCGCCGGATGAAGAAGCGCTGCCCATGAAGCTCCGGCGTGATGCGGAAGATGCGCCGCATCAGCTTGAGTGCGCGATTGTCCTCGATGGACGGCATATCGTCGCCCGGGAGCAGCATCTTGATTCCCGTGAAGATCAAGAGCAGCGCGAAGAGGTAGAGGATCCAGTGGAAATTTGCGACCAAGACGGCGCCAACCCCAATAACGATGCCGCGCAGCAAAATGACCCCAAGAATGCCCCAGAACAGAACCCGGTGCTGATAGAGGCGGGGGATGCCGAAATAGGAGAAGACAAGCGAGATGACAAAGATGTTGTCCATGGACAACGTCTTCTCGACGATAAAGCCGGTGAGATATTCTCTGCCGCTGACGGCGCCGAGATTGGCCCAGACCCAGGCGCCGAAACCAAGACCGATGGTGATATAGAAGGCGCTTAGGATCAGGCTTTCCCTGACGCCGATCTCTCGCGCTTTGCGGTGAAATACTCCGAGGTCAAGCGCCAGAAGTGCGACGACGATGCTCATGAAAAGCACCCACATCCACAGGGGCTTTCCCATGACCACTTCGTGGACGACTTCCATTAAGACCCCCAAAAATACCTGCTAGTCGATCAGGACCCGGCGCGCGGCTCCGCAAACTCGTTCGCGACGGTCTCGCGAAAGAGACTAGCAAGTTGTTCAAAATTGGGCTGGGGGGTCTTCGTCTTCCTCCAAAGCATGCCAATCGAGCGTTTGAGGCCGCGGCGTCCGACGTCGAATGTCTTGAAGCGGGGGTCCTTGCTCACGACACTGCGGACATAGAGGCCCGGCATGAGACTGACACCGAGACCGGTCGCCATCATCTCGCGCAAGGTGTCGAGGCTGGTCCCCTCGTAGTCGAAGCGGATATTCGCGCCCGACTCCGCGGCAAGATTCACCACTAGGTCGCGGAGTTGGTGTCCTGGGCCGAGAGCCAGGAGGTCGACGCCTTCCAGATCCTGCGCGCTGATGCTGTCGCGTCCAGCAAGCGCGTGATCGAGAGGCACGGCAAGGTATAGCGGTTCTTCGAACAGAACCGCTTCCTTCAGGCCGTTCTGGGTGACCGGTAGCGGAGCCACGATGACGTCGTGACGTCCTTCAGCCAGTTCGCGGGGAAGCACATGCGGCAGCTCCTCCCGAACATAGAGCTTGAGCTGCGGATAGACGGCGTGGAGTTGGGGCGCCACGCGCGGCAGCAGATAAGGGCCAATCGTCGAGGGCAGACCAAGGCGGACCACGCCGCTCATGGCCGAGCCGGCATAGCCGGTCACGTCTTGGATGCGCTGAGCGTCCCGCAACATGCGGCGGGCGATCTCGACGACTTCGAAACCAAGCGGCGTGACCACCACGTTCGAACGCGAGCGCTCCACAAGCTGTACCCCGAGACGCTGCTCTAGGGTCTTCAGTTGCTCGCTCAAAGTTGGCTGGGTGACATGGACACGCTCCGCGGCGCGGCCGAAATGGCGGATATCGGCCACGGCGACGAGATACTCCAGCTGTCTCAGCGTCGGCACGGCACTTTCTCCCTATCTTCTTATTATTACAAAATCATATAGGGTGCCGATAGAGCAGCACAATATACATAGGTAAATCTTATCAAAAAAAGAGGGAATTTCCTTTTGAGATCGGGTGCGATTGGCGGACCAGTCCTATCAATCAGAAACGCGCCATAATCAGAGGCGCGCGGGCCGAAACGCTCTTCGCGAGCCCGATCTCATAGGGGAAACGAGAGTAGGCGGTTGCCGTCAGCCTGTGCGGCGGGACGGTTGCCTCTTGTCGATCAGGGTGAGCACAAAGCCCTGAACGTCGAAGAAGCGGGCGGTGCGCTCGCGGTATTCCGCGTAGGACGCGCCGTAATGGTCGGCGAGCCAGGCTTCCTCGGTTAGCGCCATCAGCACATATACGCAGCTCGCCGAGAAGGCCAAGGGAACGGTCAGCCAGGAGTCGGCGATGATCACCGTTCCAATAAGGCCCAGAATGGACGATGCGGATTGCGGATTGCGGCTGAAGCGGTAAAGGCCATGGCTCACTAGGCCGTCGGCACCGCAATAGGTGTTGCCGAGGCCGAGGTTGAAGTAACCAAGGACAGTGATACCGAAGCCAACAAGGAACAGCGGCAGGCCGATGATGAGCCGACTGAGATCGACGAGACCTGCGCTATTCCAATCCAATATCGCGACGACAAAGGTCAGAACCATGCCGGCGCGGAACAGTCCCCAAAATGTCAGGCTTTGCCAGCTTCCGGGCTCGGGTGTCGGCCAGATGCGGAAGGGTGGCGCGAAGAGGGTGCGAAGCAGCAGGAAGTTGAGCGTGATGCCGACAACAAGGCCTGCTGCAAAGACGGCGTGTGTGTAACCGATGTCGATCATATCAGGCGGGCAAACAAGCAGAGTCGGATTGCAGATTTGCGACAGGCTTCTGACAGTTCTGTTGCGTTGTTGCGTGCCGTTTTTCTAGATCTTTTGATTGTACTCCCCGACCTCGGGCTGCTTCGCGAGCTCCTTGTCGATCTCAGTGAAGATGGCGCGCATGTTTTCTTCCGAGGTCGGGCTTTCAACCACGACCACGAGTTCCGGCTTGTTGGATGAGGCCCGCACCAAACCCCAAGTGCCGTCATCGAGGACGATCCGAACGCCGTTCACGGTGATGAGTTCGCGGATGTTCTGTCCGGCGAGCTTGCCACCCTTCGCTGCGACGTCTTCGAAATGCTTCACCACGCGATCGACGACGCCGTACTTTTCCTCGTCGGCGCAGTGAGGCGACATCGTGGGCGACTGCCACGTGCGCGGCAGCGCATCTTTCAAATCGGCGAGAGTTTTGTCTGGGTTGCGATCGAGCATGTCGAGCACCGCGAACGCAGCGACCAAGCCGTCATCATAACCCCGGCCGAGGGGCGGATTGAAGAAGAAATGGCCTGATTTCTCGAAGCCAACCAAGGCTCCGGTCTCGTGGCTGTATCGCTTGATATAGGAGTGGCCAGTTTTCCAATAGGCCGTCTTAGCGCCGTGCGACTTCAGCACGGGATCGGTTTCGAAGAGGCCTGTGGACTTCACGTCGACCACGAAATGCGCGTCCTTATTGAGCGCGGCGATGTCGCGGGCAAGCATGACGCCGACCTTGTCGGCGAAGATCGCCTCACCATTATTGTCCACGACCCCGCAGCGGTCGCCATCGCCATCGAATACGAGCCCGAGGTCTGCTTTGTGCTCGCGCACGGCGTCGCGCGTGGCGTCGAGCATGGCGAGATCTTCCGGATTGGGATTGTGCGCCGGGAAGGTGTAGTCGAGCTTGCAATTGAGCGGAATGACTTCGCAGCCAAGCTCGGCGAGAACGTGCGGTGCAAAGGCGGCGGCCGTGCCATTGCCGCAGGATACGACGACCTTCAGGCGCCGCTTAATCTTGCCGTGCTTGAGCAAGTCCGCCATGTAGCGTTCGGCCATGTCGGGCAGGTAGATGTAACGCGCGCCGTCTTGATAGGGCGCGTACTTGGCCTGCATCACGATCTCCTTTAGCGCCGTCATGTCGTCGGGAGAAAACGTGAGCGGGCGGTCCATGCCCATCTTGATTCCGGTCCAGCCATTGTCGTTGTGGCTGGCGGTCACCATGGCGACGCCTTCGACGTCGAGATCGAACTGCGCGAAATAGGCCATGGGTGAGAGCGCTAGGCCGATATCGTGGACCTCGGCGCCACCGGCGAGAAAGCCGGTGATTAACGCCGCCTTGATCGCCGATGAGTAGGAGCGGAAGTCGTGGCCGACCACGATGCGGACCGGCACACCGCGCTCGCGCATCAGTGTGGTCAGCCCAAGCCCGACCGCTTCCATGCCAAGCAGATTAATTTCTTGCGGGTAGAGCCAGCGCGCGTCGTATTCGCGGAACCCAGTCGCCTTGACCTGAGGGAGACGTTCGAACTCCGCCGTGTTCGGAACGAGATCTTGCCGCGGCTTAGGAAACATTGGCACTCCATGGATCGTCGTGAGGGAGGATTCCCTCTCGAGTTATCATCTTTGAGATGAAATGTAAGCGGGCCTATTGACTAAGGACGAGTTCGTCGCCGCGAACCTGGAAGCTGTTGAGGCGGCCCAAGAAGGTCATACCCAACAGGTTGGTTGTAAGAGCGCCCTTATCGGCCACCGCGGCGCGAACGTCCCGCACTGTGATGTCGCCGGCGCGAACCCGGTCGAGCATGATCGGCGCGACGCGGGCTATGCCGTTGGCGGTCTCGACGCGGGCGCTGAAATTCAGGCTGTGGGGCGAGAGGCCGACATGCCTGGCGTCTTCATAGGTCAGCGCGACGATGGTGGCGCCGGTATCGGCCATGAAGGTGATCGGGCGATCGTTGACCGCGCCTTCGAACACGAAATGGCCCTGGCCATCGCCTTTGAGGTGAACCTCGCCAGAAAACCCACCTGATTGCTGCTGCTCAGCCTTGGTGAGTGTGGCCATGGCTGGGGCGCGCTCGGTCTGCGGTCCGAGGGCCGATTTCAGATCGTCGAAGAAGTAGACGCCAATCGCCACGGCCAGGAGGCCGGCAGTCCATAGGACGCCTTCTTGCAGCAGATGTTTCGTGGCCAGTCGCACGGCGCTTCACTCCCGAACCCGGCGGTTTTCGTGGAGTTGCTCAACCTCTCAGGGTCAGGAAATCGCCGGAGAACTCATAGGAGCGGAGGCGGCTTAAGAAACTCATACCGAGCAGGCTTTGGGTCAGAGCGCCGGGCTGGGCGATCAGCGCCTCCACCTTGGTGCGGTCGAGGGGGCCGATGGCGACCTCGTTCAGGCGCACCCGCGCGGCCACGGTGCGGCCATTGGCTGTCAGAACGGGAATGCGATAGGTGAGCTTATCGGGGTCGAAACCAGCCTTCTTGGCATCCTCGGGGGTGAGCACGATGGACGTGGCGCCGGTGTCGACGATCATGGAGATCGTCTTGCCGTTCACGTCCACCGAGGCGGTGAAGTGCCCGTCGAGGCGGCGCCTGATTTTGACCTCGGTCAGCCCGCCCGCGCTCGTCTCGACCGTCATAGCCGTTCCGGGCAGGAGCTCGCCCACGACGCGTGCGGCAATGGGTGTCAACTGATCCTTGTAGGCATAGAGCGTGACCAGCCCGAGCCCGAGCGCCAGCCAGGTCACCGCATCGCGGACCATCGCGCTCGCCCCGCCCGCGTAGCGTGTCATGAGGCCCCCGGCCACATAGACCAGGAGCGCGAGGAGGAAAGCCATATAGCCGAAGGTCGTGGCATCGAGCCCCGCGATCATGCCGCTGTCGTTGCCCACGAGCATCATGGCGCCAAGGGCAAGGATGAACAGGGCGAGCCAAGTGGTCATGTGCTAGAGCCTTCCGCGTCGGCGAGGCGCTCCAGGAGCTTAAGCCGATCCGGCAAGATAGCCATGACGGCCCGGCGCTGGTCGGCGCCCATGGTCGCCCATTCTGCAATCTCGGCGCCGGAACGCCCGCAGCCCACGCATAGGCCCAACTTCTCGTCCAGCAAGCACACATTCACGCACGGCGTTTCCAAGGGGTCCCCCAAGGCCAGATGTCCATGCAATCTATGTAGGCAGTCAGGCGAGACAGGGCAATTGCCCGCGCGGCAGGGCCTAGCTCACGCAGCGCTCGATGGCGGGCGCCAGGGCACTTGTGGATCTTCGGGCGGTTCCTCGCCGGGCTCGGTGAGGCGGGGCAGGGCCTCCATGGCGCGGCTTCGCGGGAAGGAGACGATCACTTCGGTGCCATAGCGGAGCTTGCTCTTGAGCTCGAAATTGCCGTCATGTAGGTCGGTCAGCCCCTTGGTGATAGGAAGGCCAAGGCCGGTTCCGCCTTCGGCCGTCTGATGGGCCAGCGATCCTTGACCGAAGCTCCGGAGCACGCGGGGGATTTCGTCTTCCGGGATGCCGGGACCCGTATCCTTCACGCTCAACATTTGGCCGCCATGCTTCGTGCGCGTGATCTTTAGGGTGACGGTCCCGCCAGTTGGCGTGAACTTGATGGCGTTCGACAAGAGATTGAGGCAGATCTGCCGGACGGCGCGTTCGTCGGCCCAGAGCCTCGGCATATTGTCATCGAACGCTTCGACGATTTTGAGTCCCTTGTTCTCCGCACGAACGCGCATCAAGCGGTGACAATCCTCAACGATGTCGATGAGTTTGATAGGAGTCTCGTTCAACTCGTAGCGGCCCGCTTCGATGCGGCTGATATCGAGGATCTCATTGATGAGCGTAAGCAGATGCTGGCCGCTCTCATGAATGTCCTTGGCATACTCTTTGTAAGTCGGGTTGGCGTGCGGGCCCAAAATCTCGCCGCGCATGATCTCTGAAAAGCCGAGAATGGCGTTGAGCGGCGTGCGCAATTCGTGGCTCATCGTGGCAAGGAAGCGCGACTTGGCGAGATTGGCTTCTTCGGCGCGCATGCGCGCATCGTCCGAAATCGACTTGGACTGCTCCAGCTCGGCGATCAGGGCGTCCTTCTCTGCGCGGTATTCGAGCATGGCCATGACGGTTCTGCTGAACCCGTTCATGAGCCAGACGAAGTAGATGTGCACGCCGATCGCCATGGCGGCCATCGCCCAATAGAACGGATTGTCCAGCAGCGCGAAGCGAATGACGATGGCGATCGTCATGGGCAAGGTGCCGGCGTAGACGACGGGCGTCACCGTCGACGCGAACAGCATGCGCATCGAGATGACCACGAGGAGCGAGGCGAAGATGAAGGTGTGCGCCGCCTCTGCTTGGGTCTCGGGGCTGATAAAGGCGACCGATGCCCAGGTTACGCCATAGAGGAATTCCGCAGCCGCAATCTTGGCGCGCCATCCAGGCGTCGCTTCGTCGTCGCGGGGTGCCCGCACGAACTGCCGGCAAATGGCGATGAGAATGCCTTTGGCCACGAACACGGCGGCAAGCCAAAGCAGAAGACTTTGTGCCGGCGCCCAGAACATGGCGCCCATGGCAACGATGATTGCCAGCAGCGGCGTCGTCACGGCGGCTGACAGCTCGTTCTTCACGAACATCATCAGGAGCTCGTAATCGAACTCCGGCTTGTGTCCGGATTTGTATGTGAGTTTTTCGCGGGCTTCCTGAACGCTGCGATGAGCGCGCCGCTTATGATTGTTGGCCGATTCCGCTTGAACTCGCGGGGCTTCGGCTGCCGCGCCTGCTGACATGACTATTTTGAACCCGCGACTGTCTCACGAACAAAAGCCGTTGCGGATCAATGGCATAGCGCACGCAGGCGCGGCCGACGCCTAGACCCCCACTTTAGGCTTAACGAGAACTATCTGCTCAAATCCCTAACAGCGCGTTTACTCTCGCTTCGGCCTGACACGGCGCCCTTGTCTTCCTCCTAAGAACCCCCATTTTTCTAGACGGATAGGGCTCGCGAAAGTGCGGGGAGCTGGCTGAGAGGGGAGCCCATGCAGATATCCGTCATTGGCTGCGGCGACGCATTCGGCGCTGGTGGCCGCCTCCAAACTTCGTTCTACGTCCGCTCCCGCTCGTCGCGGTTTCTGATCGATTGCGGCGCTACGACTCTGGTGGGCATGCGCCGGCTCGGGATCGGCCTGGACGACGTCGACACCGTCTTTGTCACACATCTGCACGGAGATCATTTCGGTGGTCTCCCGTGGCTCCTGATCGACGCGAAGTACATCAGCAACCGGACGCGGCCGTTGGTTGTCGCCGGGCCTGCGGGAATTGAAGCGCGCTTCGTCGCGCTCGCGGAGGCGCTCTATCCCAACTCGACAAGGGCTGAGCACAACTTCGATCTGGTCTTCGTCGAGTATGAGGAGCGGCAGCCGCTCGAGATCGGCGGTATCACCGTCACTCCGTTCGAAGTTCATCATCCCTCGGGCGCACCGCCCTACGCGCTGAGATTTGACGCCGACGGCAGGGTGGTCGCGTTCACAGGCGATACGGGCTGGGTGGAGGCGTTGTACGATGTCGCCCGCGATGCCGATCTGTTCATCACCGAGTGCTTTCAGTACGACGAGACGCTTCCCATACATCTCGACTACAAGACCATCGATGCCAATTACGACAAGCTTGGCGCTAAGCAGATCCTGCTGACCCACATGGGCGAGGGGATGCTCGTCGAGTTGGAGAAGGTCGATACGTCCCGCTACATGATCTCCGAGGACGGCATGATCCTCGACCTATGACCGCGCCTGTGTCCGCACTTGATACGCTTTTGTCCGCCGTTCGAGCTTGCCGCGTTTGCGCCGACGCACCGCAAGGAAAGCCTCTACCGCACACACCACGCCCTGTCTTGCGGGCGAGTACCACGGCGCGGCTTGCCGTTTGCGGGCAAGCGCCGGGAACGCGCGTGCATGCTTCCGGCACGCCCTTCAGCGATCCGTCCGGCGTTCGCTTGCGGAGTTGGATGGGCGTGACGGAGGACGAGTTCTACGACGAAGCCCGTGTCGCCATCGTGCCCATGGGCTTCTGCTTTCCCGGGCAAGACGCGAAGGGTGGGGATCTGCCCCCGAGACGTGAGTGTGCCGCGCTATGGCACGAGAAGATCTTCGCCGCTCTGCCGCAGATCGAACTCGTGCTGGCGGTGGGCGCTTACGCACAAGCCTTTCATCTCGGGGCGGCGAAGGGAAAGACACTGCAACAGACCATGGAGCGCTGGCGCGAACTTCTCGCCACCACGCGCGACCCCAAGGTCTTGCCCCTGCCGCACCCCTCCTGGCGCAATAACGCTTGGCTCAAGAAGAACCCCTGGTTCGAAGCGGAGCTGCTGCCGGTCCTAAGGCGCGAGGTCCGCCGGCTTCTCTGAGTGTCCTTGCGGGAAGGGGAAAAATAATCTATTGATACGCCCTTCAGGCCGCGCGTGATGGAATTTCGTTCTCAGGCCTCGCTGTTTCTATCGATAATTTTATCAGGCCCAGGCAATGCTCGACCGCATGGACCGCAAGATCCTCGACATCTTGCAGAAGGATTGCACGCTCCCCGTCGCGGAGATAGGCAAGCAGATCGGGCTATCCACCACGCCCTGCTGGCGGCGCATCCAGAAGCTAGAGGAGCAAGGCGTGATCGAACGCCGCGTGGCGCTGCTCGATCCAAAGAAGGTCAATGTCGGCGTGACGGTGTTCGTGTCCATCACCACGAGCAACCACACCAAGGAATGGCTTCAGCGGTTTCACGCGGCGCTGGAGGACTTCCCGGAGGTGGTCGAGTTTTACCGCATGAGCGGCCAGATCGATTATCTGTTGCGCGTCGTGGTGCCCGACATCGAACGCTACGATGCGTTCTACAAGCGCCTCATAGCGAAGATCGATCTCTCCGACGTGAGCTCGGCGTTCGCGATGGAGCAGATCAAGTTCACCACGGCGCTGCCGCTCGAGTACGCCGCCGAAGAGCGTCGCGCTTAAGCGTCGCGTTCCAGGCGCGCGATCAAGCTCGACGTGTCCCAGCGTCCACCGCCCATCTCCTGCACGTCCGCATAGAACTGATCGACGAGCGCCGTAACGGGAAGGGTGACGCCGTTGCGGCGGGCCTCGTCGAAGCACATGCCGAAATCCTTGCGCACCCAATCTACGGCGAACCCGTGGTCGAACTTGCCTTCGAGCATGGTCTGCCAGCGATTGTCCATCTGCCACGATTGAGCCGCGCCCTTGGAGATGGTGGCGATCACCTTTTCCATGTCGAGGCCGGCGCGCCTACCGAAATGCAGCGCCTCGGCGAGACCTTGGATCAGTCCGGCGATGCAGATCTGGTTGACCATTTTGGTGAGTTGGCCCGCACCCGATGGGCCGATGAGATTGACCGCGCGCGCATAAGTATCGATCACGGGCTTCGCTTTGGCAAAGTCGGCGTCGTCGCCGCCGACCATTACAGTCAAGGTGCCGTTCTCCGCGCCGCCCTGACCGCCTGAGACCGGCGCATCGATCGCTCCGGCGTTCCGGTCTTTTGCGGCCGCATACAGTTCCCTTGCGATTTCCGCGGAGGCCGTGGTGTGGTCGGCAAAGACGGCGCCTGGTTTGAGCTTTTGGAACACACCGTCAGGACCCAGGGTGACGTCGCGGAGATCGTTGTCGTTGCCGACGCAAGCGAAGACGAAATCGGCGCCGTCGGCAGCTTCGGCCGGCGTGGAAGCGAACGCGCCGCCATGTTCGGCGACCCACCGTTCTGCTTTTTCGCACGTCCGATTGAAGACGGTCACGTCGTGTCCGCTGTCCTTGATGTGGCCGGCGATCGGATAACCCATCACCCCTAGTCCGATCCATGCGAGTTTGCTCATGCGTCCGCTCCGTCCGTCCTCGTTTCGGTTTCGGCGTCACCATAAATGAAATGGCCGGGGCGAGCCCGGCCATTTCGAAGCGCATCGGAAAAATGAAAAGCGCGATCAGGCGTTGATCGGCGCCTCCGGGAAGGCGAGTTGCTCGCGCGCGCGCCATTCGTCGGTGACGTAGTTGATGATCAGCGATTTGCGCACGCCCTTGATCGGACGCCTCTCGAATCCGTGAAACGTATCGTCCGCCGGCACGAAGATCATTGCTGCGTTGGGCGCAAACGGCGAGCGGCCGACATGCTTCTTGTCGCCATCGTAGATGTCGGTGCCGAGATTCTCATGGCTCTCGTCGTCGGAGAGGTAGAGAAGCAGTGTGAAGGACTTCACGCCGAGATCGGAGTGAGGCTCCAGCCAGAAACCGTCGGTGTCCTGCGCATATTCAATCCGCAAATAAGTGCCGTCGAGATTGGTTTCGAACGTCTTGGCGATCAGGTCGGTGATGCGCTTGTCTTGAAAAGCCTCGGCCACCGCCGCGACGACGGGGAAGGCTTCTTTGTTCTCGGCATCGAAATATTTGCGCGTCTTGTTGTGCAGCTCTCGCTTGCCCGACACGCCTTCGAGAGACGGTGCTGGGAAGGGGAGATTGAGCACGTCCTGATGGGTGTCCTCAGGTAGGCACCCTCTCAAGACCCAATGTGCATAAGGCTGATCGGAACGATCGCCGTTCGCGACGCTCTGCGAAAATGCGCGGATGATGTCTTCCGCCGTGCTTTTCGCCGCGTCTGATTGTTGTACTGCCACGCTGTCCCTCATGGTGAAGGTCGCCTCCGTCGAAAGGATCAAATTTGCTGGTCTTTCCAGCGCCCAGGCAGACCCATCCAAACCGCTCAAATAGCACCCCGGTCCCCTCGGGCGCAAATGCCAAGGCTGGGATGCGTCCGGTCAATTCCGCGACGACTTTGCCTAAATCAGTCCGAGCCGCGGACCTTGACGTTGGTCAACTTCTGGCGCCGCTGGGTCAGTTGATGGTCATCCAACGGATTTCGTCGGGCTCCAGCGTATCCTCGTCCTCATCGCCGACCGCGACCTGCTCCGAGTGCAGGCACTTGGCGAGAAGCTCAAGCAACGAGGCGTGCAGCTCGCGCTCGACATTATCGCGTGGCGGATTGGCGGCGAGGAACGCCAGGATTTCCCCATAGTCGGGCATTGGAACCCCCGTTTTTTCCCAGCAAAACGAGGGTGGCGGAGCCGTGTGTCAAAACTTAGGCTCGCGTTCGGGGTGGGCCGGCGCTCCGTCGGCGCCCCTTGCGGGCCCTATCCGCCGAGGCCGAAGCGGCCGATCTGGCGCATGGGCGCCCGGCCTCCCGCATCGCCGAACAGCGACAGGCCGTCCAACGTGACGCCCTCGGCACAGATGTCCTCCAGCACCGGCCACAATGCCTGGGAGACGCGTTCTAGATGGGCGGCTTCGAGCGGGCCGGCGAGCGCGATCGAGAAGCGGTACTCGCTCATGACGTGAGGATGGCCGAAGCTCTTCAACAGGAGGCGCTGGTAGGCGCTGAGATGGCGATAGTCCGTGGCGTCCTCGTCTTCGGGCGCGACGGCGAAGTCCTCGAAGGCGCTGACGCATTGGGTGGCGAGCCAATCCAGTGCCGGCGTGGCGTCGACGGGACGCAGCACGAGGTGCCGGCCCGCGCGGGCGAGAGTCAAAGGCCCCGTCGCGACCGGCTTGCGGTGCGCGGTGAAGGTGATGAGCCGCGTCCGCAGTGCGTCCAACGCAACGCCGTCGCGCAGCGTGAAGGGTGCGCGAAAGGGTGCGTGCAGACCCGTGTAGCGGCCCGGCGTGGCAGAGGGCGTGGCGATGCCGGTCAATCCAGAGGTGGAGAACGCCTGCAAGGTGGCGCCGTCATTGGCGCGGCCGAACCAAGAGCGTCCGAATGCCGCGAGTGCAGTTCCAGGCTGGGGCGTGTAGTAGATCGCGTAGCGGGCAAATCCCGAGCGGTCCGATGCGGCGTCTTCACGGATATGGTTGTCAACGTGGGCACAATTGAACATCTATGTCTCCCCTCCGTGCGCGTTTCCCATCGCGGCGTTTGTGCCTTCACGGCTAACAACGGCCTGTGGCGTCGAGGCGACCGGTTTCGGGCGATAGCGCGGCGGGGACATGAAGACTTGGTGACTCGAGCTTTTCGCGACTGCGAACAAGTGCGCGTGCACTGCGGAAGCGGACGCAACATGTTGAGACGGGCGAGGACGCAATGATCGATCTCTATACCTGGATGACGCCGAACGGACAGAAGGTGTCGATCATGCTGGAAGAGGTTGGGCTTCCGTACCGCGTCCATCCGGTCGATATCGAGAATGGTGGCGCGCAGTTCGAGCCCGAGTTCACCAAAATCTCTCCCAACAACAAGATCCCGGCCATCGTCGATCACGACAATGAGCTGACCTTGATGGAGTCGGGCGCGATCCTGATGTATCTCGCGGAGAAGACCGGCAAACTGTGGAGCCATGACTTCCCCACCAAGTGGCGCGTGCTGGAGTGGCTTATGTGGCAGAAGGGCGGCGTCGGTCCGTTCCTCGGTCAAGTGCAACACTTCGTGAAGGTTAGCCCCGGAAAGAGCACCTATGCCGAAGAGCGCTACTCCAAGGAATCGAAGCGCCTATGGTCTGTGCTCGAACGGCGCTTAGGCGAAGTGGAGTATGTCGCGGGCGACTACTCGATTGCCGACATAGCGATCTGGCCGTGGATTTCGCGCTTTGAGTGGCAGACAGTGGACTTCGATGAGCATCCCAATGTGAAGCGCTGGTATGTCGCGATCGCAAACCGTCCCGCGGTGCAACGCGGCTGGGACGTCTTGGAGGTCGGGCGGGTCATGCCCATGCCGTGAGATTTTCCGTGAGACTTGCGCGGTGTAGCAGGGGCTGCACGCGCATGGCAGGATACGGCCCGCACGGGTGACGTGCTCCACGGACGGAGGCCAACGTTTTGCGCCGGGCGCTTCTTTTTCTGGTTGGGTTGATCGCGATTGGTGCGATCGGGTTCTACGGTCTCACGATGCCTGTGACCGTGCCGGCGTCGGCCTTGCCCAATCACACGTCCGTCATCGACAACGGTAAGGTCATGTTCATCGCCGGCGGTTGCGCGGAGTGCCACGCCAAGCCTATCGGCAAATGCGACGATCTCGATATCGAAGACGAGACGGTGCTCGTGGGCGGTCGTTGTCTGAACACCGATGTCGGCACGTTCTACGTGCCGAACATTTCGCCGGATGCGGAAACGGGCATCGGCAACTGGACGACGCTCGATTTCGTCTCTGCCATGAAGCGGGGTGTGGCGCCGGGCGGCGTGCATCTTTATCCGTCGTTCCCCTATACCTCGTATCAGCGCATGACCTATGCGGACCTCATCGACCTCAAAGCGTATCTCGATACGCTGCCGGCGGTGCGCAACGAGACGCCGGCGCATACGTTGCGCTTTCCCTACAACATTCGCCGCGGGCTGGGCCTGTTCCAACGGCTCTATGTCGACGGCAAAACATTCGCACCGGATCCTGCGGTCAGTGACGAGGTTAATCGCGGCGCCTATCTGGTGCGCGGGCCTGGCCACTGCGGCGAATGCCACTCGCCCCGGAACGCGTTCGGCGGCATCATCGCGGACGAAGCGTTCGCTGGCGCCAAAAATCCGGACGGGAAGGGGACGATTCCCAACATCACACCGAGCGCAGACGGGATCGGCGATTGGAGCGAGGAGGACATCGTCTATTTGTTGGAGACGGGGAGCACGCCGGATTTCGACGTGATCGGCGACACCATGGCGCCGGTGCAGGAGAATATGGAGAAGCTCTCGGCAAAGGACCGCGAGGCCATTGCCGCTTTCCTCAAGACGTTGCCGTCCCGTCCCAACGCCGTGCAGAAATCCAAGACGAACGCCGACGATGAGGATGACCAAAGCTAGGGATCGTTCATGCGAGGTTCAGTTGCCGCGGCCTAAAGCAGTAAAAAGGAACTGGTCTCGGTCAAGGGAGGTCCTGACGATGTGGTGCGTGCGCCATAGATTGGTAGCCCTCGCTATGCTGTCCTGCATGGCGATCGGCTTCGGCCATGCGCATGCCGAAACGTCTGCAAACATGTCCAAGCCTCAGGACGGCGTGGCGCGTGCCGCCTTTGATGCGCTCGACAAACATTGTGCCCGGTGTCACCAGGCCGGTCCCAGCCTGAAGCGGCAGAAGCCTGCAAAGAATTTCGGCAATGTGCTGAAGCTCACCGAGATCGCCCGCGATCCGGACTTGATACTGCCGGGCAATCCCGACGGCTCCAGTCTTTTCATTCAGATCGCCAAAAAGGACATGCCCTACGACTGCTACCAGGAGTTCGACTGTAAGGCCGATCCTACGGAGGCTGACGTCAAGGCGATCTACGACTGGATCAGAAGTCTTGGCGATACGGTTGGCGCGGCCTGCGGCAACCGGAAACCGATTGGCGAAGCGGTGGTCGTGCGTGCCATCGCCAAAGACATCAAGGCACAAGAGATGCGCCGACGCCCCGGGATGCGCTACGTGACACTGACGCACTTCTATAATGCCTGTGCATCCGGCGAGGACATGACGCGCTACCGGCAGGGCGTGGTGAAATTACTGAATAGTCTCAGCCGCAATCCCACGCCGTTGACAATGCGGACCATCGATCCGCACGCAACAATCATTGCCTTCAACCTCGCCGACCTCAATTGGACGACCGAGGACTGGGCGCGTCTCGCCGGGCTCTATCCTTATGGCATGGCGCCGAGCGTGCCGGCCTATCGTGATGTGGTTGCCGCGACCGGCGCCGAGCTTCCGTGGCTGCGCGGCGATTGGCTCGCCTTCATCGCGTCACGTCCGCCGCTCTACTACGATCTCCTGAAGCTGCCGACGACTTTCGCCGAACTCGAACGGCAAGAAGGCGTCGATGTGAAGGCGAACATCGAGGCGTATCTTGCCCGGCGCGCCGGGTTTCAGAAGTCCGGTGTCTCCAAACAGAACCGGTTGATTGAGCGGCACGCGATCCCGACCGGCTATTTCTGGACGTCGTACGACTTCAAGGGCGATGCGCCGGCACAAAGCCTGTTCGTGCACCCGCTCGGTCCCTTCGGCGACGGTGCCTTCCGCCACGACGGCGGTGAGACGATCTTCAGCCTGCCGAACGGGTTTCAGGCTTATTACCTGAACACGGCCGAGGGCGAGCGTCTCGGCAAAGGGCCTACCGAAATCGTGCTCGACGACAGTCAACGCGACCGCGCGGTGACCAACGCGATCTCCTGCTTCGGGTGTCATAACCAAGGCATTCGCCAAGCGACGGATGACATTCGCGCGCATGTGCTTCGCGATCGGAGCTTTCCGGAGGGCGTTCGCAAGACGGTCGATGCGCTCTACGCGCCGCAAGATGAGATGAAGGCGCTGCTGACGCAGGACGCCGAGAAATTCCGCAAGGCGATGCTCGCAGCCGGGCTCGACCCGGAGCTCGACTCTCAGACGCAAGGCGTGGAGAGCATCAACTTTTTATCGAAGGCCTACGAGAAGTCGGTCGATCTTCGCATCGCCGCGGCGGAGTACGGGATCGAAGCAGAAGCGCTGGCGCAAGGGCTGGCGGATGCCGGCGGTGAGGCGGTACGCATTAAGCGGCGGTTGGAGCAGGGCGTCCTGCCGCGTCAGATTCTCGAAGCGGAGTTTCCCGATCTCGTCGCCAAGGTTTCCGGCAACGCGCCCATCAGGCTCGCGGCGTTGACGCCGACCGCCGTCGAGCTGATTCAGGATGAGAACGAGGTGTTCTTTGACGACTTCGACCTCGCGCTCACCTCCGACAAGAGCACGTATCGCGTGAACGACGTTGCTGTGTTCAGCGTCACCTCGAGCAAAGGCTGTCATCTCACCTTGATCAATGTCGAGGCCGGCGGGGACGGCACCGTGATCTTCCCCAATCAGTTCCAGCAGGACAATTTCTTGCCGGCGAACACGGAGGCGCAGTTCCCTGGCGACGACGCGCCGTTCCAGTACCGGCTCAAGGATCCTGGCACCGAGACGCTCATCGCCATCTGCAACGCGACAGGAGTGGAAGCCGACGGGATCGAGCACGACTTCAAGACGCGGCAGTTCACGCCGGTCGGCAATTATCGGGAGTTCCTCACCCGGCGGATCGTGGTGGAGGGCACGCCCAAAGTGGCCGCCCAAGGCCAGCCGGCCCGTCCAGCCAAAACGCAACATGAGGCGCCGGCCACTCCAAAGGATGATGATGCCTCCGAGGACCTGGCGCGGACGGCGATCAAGCTGGTGGTGCGCTGACGTTTCATCGACGGGGACGGGCGCACCGCCAATCTCTTGCCGCCATCGCCTCCTAGTTTGGTCCGGGATGCAGATTTGCGGCGGGGCTGGGTTGGCCCCGCTCTTGCTTCGGACCTGGTTGAGTGTTTTGAATTGGTGCGTGCGGTATTTCGCGATCGCCGAGTGTTGCGTAGAGGTTCATATGGCGGGGAGACGAGGGCGCGGGCGCGGCCTGATTATCGGGCTTGCCCTGGCGGTTGTGGGCGTGGCGGGTGCCGAGGCCCGGCCCACGGATATGCCCGTTGTGGCGGTGGTGACCCCGGAGTCGGAGCCGACGCCAGCCCCGGCGGAGCTCCACGATCCCAAAGCCAAAGCGACCGCGCGTGTACAGCGCTGCTACGCCAAGCTCGGCTACTACAAAGGAGCCATCACGGGGAAGGCCAATGAGGCGACCTGGACCGCGCATTGGTACTTCAAGAACGACCATGGGTTGAAGAAGCACGGGGATTTCCTGTCCGAGGCGGTCCAGAAGAAGATCAAAAAACTTTGCAAGGACGTTGAGCCGAGGCCCGAGCCGGTTGAGGTTAAGGCCCCGGAGCCGCCCGCACCGAATTCACCAGAAGAATTCGAGAACGCGGATACCGATACGGTGACCGCGGCGCTTGCCCCCAATGCGGAGCCGGTTGTTGCCGAAGAACTGCCCCCGCCGCCGACCCGGCTTGAGATTGACTGTCTGCCGGAGGACCTCATCGCCGTCTTGCGCAAGGCGCATGGCGAGGGTGTCAGGGCGCCGGCGTGCCGCCGGGGTTGCTTGCCTTCGCCCAAGGGGCTGAGCCAGTCGCAGCTCGACGATCTTCAAGCGCGCTATGGGGTGGGGTGGTGCCGGTCTTGCCTCCAGATCGAAGGGCGCCTCTCCTTGGAAGACATCCGGCGCATCGAAGACGAGGGCAATCTCGAGCTTTGTACCGTGCCGCCGCGCCAGCTGCCGCGACCGGGAAGCGCCAACGACAATGTGGTGAAGTCGTTCAGCCGCATTCGCGAGCTCTATAGAGCGCTGCCCCCCGCCGCGGACGATCCTGGCGCGATCGCGGTCATCATCGGCAACGGCAAGTACGACAACCTGCCGCCGGCGGAGACCGCGCGAAACGATGCCGGCGCCATGTATTTCTTTCTGACCGAGTACATGGGTTTCCGACAGGATCGCATCATCGATCTGCGAAACGCGCGCCTGGCCGATTTCGAGCGCGTCTTCGGACCGGTGTCGGGGTCGGATGGCGAGCTTGCGCGCCTGGTGCGCGCGCAGCCCAACGCGAAGGTCGTTGTCTACTATTCCGGTCACGGCGCGACCAATTCGAGCCACAGCGAGACATATCTGCTGCCGGTGGACGCGGAGCCCTATCGCGAGGAGCGGGGCGGCTATCCGCTGTCGACGCTCTACGACAATCTTGCCGAGTTGAAGGCGGATAAGGTGCTTGTCCTGCTGGAGAGCGCCTATGGACGCGATCACGGGGCCTATGTGCTGCCGCCCAATCTGCCCGAGACCACAAGCTCGGCGTTGCCGTCCGCGCCGCTCTCCAACGTCACGGTGCTCTCCGGCACGGACCGTGGACAGCGCGCGCTGATCGACCCGCGGTACGACGTGGGGCTCTTCACCCGCTACGTCATCGAAGGCCTTGCGGGCCGGGGCGACCTCTATCCGGTCGGCAATGGCGATGGTGTCGTGGACAGCGCCGAACTCTATGCGTTCGTGGCCGCCATGGCGCGCCTGTCAGCGCGCAAGACATTCGGCTTGTTGCAGGAGCCGGTCTATTCCAGCGCCGCGACACCGGCACTGTCGGGTACGGGCGTTGCCGACGCGAAGTCGAACTAGCAACGCAGGCGACCCTGGGCGGTCCTGGAAAAACCCTTTACAAGAAGGCCGAAACTCGTGTGGGAGACGCATGGGATGGACGTTTATCCTTCCGCAGCGAAGCTTCTAAGTCATCATCGCCCTGAGCGGCCCGTTCTCGCGCTTCGACCGCATACGGTTGCGCGTGCGGCGGCCTGGTTCCTCGCAAACTTTCCGGGGCGCGTGCTCTACGCCGCCAAGGCCAACGACGCGCCGCCGATCATCGACGCGCTGGCCGACGCAGGCATCCGCGCCTTCGATGTGGCGTCCCTGGTCGAGATCGAACGTGTGGCAGGGGTCGAGGACGCCGAGCTCTACTTTATGAATCCGATCAAGTCGCGCGGTGCCATTTCGCGCGCCTATCGCGAATTTGGCGTCCGGCGCTTTGCCTTCGACTCCGATGAGGAGCTCGACAAGGTGTTGGACGAAACAAACGGGGCTGACGATCTCACCCTCTACTTGCGCATTGCCTGCCCCAACACGCACAGCCTCATACCGCTGGAGGGGAAGTACGGTGCCTCTCAAGAGGAAGCACCGGCGCTGCTGCTCAAGGCGCACCAATGCGCGATGCGTCTCGGCATTACCTTCCATGTCGGTTCGCAGGCGGTGGTGCCGGCAGCCTTCGGCGAGGTGTTGCGGCAGGTGGGTCAGTTGATCGTGTCCTCGGGCGTGCTTGTCGACGCTGTCGATATCGGTGGCGGCTTTCCCGCACGCTACCCGCACGCCGATCCTCCCGCGCTCGAAAGCTTCATGGAAGAGATCGTTCGTGCGGCGGACGAACTTGCCGTGAAGCACAGTTGCGAACTTTTGTGCGAGCCGGGCCGCGCACTTGTGGCCGAGGCGGAATCGGTGATCGTCCGGGTCGACGCGCGCCGCGGCGACACGCTTTACATAAATGACGGTGCGTTCGGCTCGTTGTTTGACGCTGCGTATTCCGGCTTCCGGTTCCCGGCGCGGCTGGTCACGCCGGGTAAAGAGAGTGCGGAACCTGACACGGCGTTCGCGCTTTACGGGCCCACTTGCGACAGCTCGGACTACCTGCCGGGACCGTTCGTCCTGCCGGCTTGCGTCGGGGAAGGCGACTATCTGGAGATCGGCCAAGTAGGCGCCTATGGCCGCGTCTTGGCGAATCGTTTCAACGGCTTCGGTACTTTCGATGAAGTTGTGCTGACGGATGAACCGATGCTGCCGATGTTTGCGCCCGGTGGCGACGAGTCGTCCGATACCGCGTGGCCGGCGCGCGCCTAGCGTTTTTTCCAAAACACAAAAAGGGCCTGCTCGCGCACGAGACAGGCCCTTCGTAGACTGTCGTTGAGAAACGCGCCGCTAATTCTCGCGCACGTGTTGCTCTTCGCGAATAGCGTCTTCGTGATAGGAGGCACCGTCGCAGGCGACCAAGGCTGTGCGCTTCGACGCTACAGCCTCAATGTCAGTTGCCTCATGGCGACCGCTACTCAAACCGGCGCGGCCGCCCTCGGGGAATTGGTAGATCTTTGCCGTCCGCCCAATTGCGTTTGCCGTCATGGTTCTCTCCATCTCAAAGGGCGCCTGGTTCGGCGGCATGCCATTTCGCTGCCGTCTCCGGCCAAGTCTTCCTGACAACAGCGTGTGCTGACGGGCCGGGCGCTAGCGGGTACACTCCGCCGTCCAAGCGCTCATCAGAGGCCAAACAAAGGGGGAAATTGCTGCCATGTCCAACAGCCTTCAGACTGTGTGGGGTCCACGTGTCCTCAGTATCTTGCGGATCGTTTCCGGGCTGATCTTCTTCGCCCATGGCTCCGCGAAGTTGTTCAACTTCCCGGCCGCCAACTTCACACCGGAGGCGATGTCACTCCCTTGGATCGCCGGTGTTCTGGAAGTCGTCGGTGGCGCTCTGTTGATCGTGGGGCTCTTCACACGGCCAGTCGCATTCGTGCTCTCAGGCCTCATGGCCGCGGCCTATTGGATCGCGCACGCGCCCAAGAGCGTCTATCCGCTGCTCAATGGTGGCGATGCGGCCATCCTCTACTGCTTCATCTTCCTGTACATCGCCTGTGTCGGTGGCGGGCCTTGGAGCTTGGACGCGCTTCTCCGCAAGAAGGACTAGGCGCGGAGGGACTTGAGCGGCGCCGGTCAGCCCCGGCGCCGTACACCTTTCTTTAACCAAGTCTATCAACCGAAGATTCATCGCCGTCGCCGCAGAGTCGGCGGGCGATGAACATGAACCAACAACTCATGGCCGGTCTGATGGCCGTCACGCTGGTGGTGATGATCGGTGCGACGGTGGCGAAGGATTTCACGGAGGCCAGGGGTCGGCCGAGCATTTGGCTGGACCCGCATGCGTCCGATGGCCTACTCGCCAGCCGGCTCAACATCACGAGCATCGCCAAGACGCCGCTGACGCGCTAGCCCCTCGGGGCGTCACTTCGCCCGGTTTTCCTTGGATTCCTCCCAATTATGCCGGTTTTGCCGTGGCTTGAGCGGCTTGCCGCGCATGCCTGGAAAGTGCCCCTAAGGTGGAAGAAATTCCCGTCTGTGGCCCTGATGCTACAGTCTGCCAGGCCCGAACAGGTTATAACCTAGCCATAGGTTTCGAATCTGAATGGAATTTTTGGGGGAACTACCAATGCGTGTCATCATTGCATGTGCGGTTATCATTTCCGCCACGATCGGTCTCGGCGGCTGCTTCGGCCATCACGAGAAAGCCGTTGTGGTTGAGCCTTTGAAGCTGGGCTAAGGGACGAGATAGCCCTTTAGTCTATCTCTCCGGCAAATGTCAAAAACCCGGCCAGATTCTCCTGGCCGGGTTTTTTCGTCTGAGTATCCGCGTTTTGAGTATTTGCCTGTTGGGGCTAACCCGGGACATCGAGGATGCAAGCGCTCCACTGGGCCCAGTGGTTCTGCCCGCGCCAATGGCAGTCGCGCCGGTACGATTGAAATAGGACGAAGGCAATCAGAGCCGTCAGGACCACGGCAAGCATCTTCATCGCTGGCACCTAGGGTCATGTGGCGCCAAGTTTAGCATTCCCGAGCTAGCTGTGGGGCCACGTCTCGGCGATCGGCCCGAGGTCCTGTGAGCGGATATCGAAGGTGCGTTGGCGATTATGTGAATGGTGGGCGGTACTGGACTCGAACCAGTGACCCCTGCGATGTGAACACAGTGCTCTACCAGCCCGTCGCCTAACGGCTCCTCCCGAAAGATCGATAAATCAGCCGCTTACGCAGCTTACGATCTTTCTCTGAGCTCATCGAACCGCCCGTCTTGAACTCCGTGCTGTGACACAGCTGTGACAAGTCGACAATCACGAAGGGGGTAGGTGGGGGAGGGGGGTGCCTCTTCTCAATAAGCCGACATTGAGCCGCTACTTCTCAATCCGGGATGGAGCAAAGTTATGGCCGCGGGTGCTGCAGCGCGGTAATCTCGCAGCAGCCTTAAGGAACCAAGGGGATGCGTGGTTCTTGTCTTGTGCCAGTTTTCTTGTGCGCGGCCCAGGTCCTGACCTTTGCCGTCATGCGCTCGGCGTGCGCTGAGGACCCAGTCGCGCCGCCGGCCGTCCGTTCCACGCCTTCGACGTCGAAGGCACCAACTCCTTCGACACCCGCGCCCCAGGCCGTTGTGGCGGCCATTGGCGCGAAGCTTGCTGATTCTGACTTGCGCAAGGGGGTAGCTGCGGACGATCTCGCCGCGCTCGAAGCCTTCTACGATGATCGGTCTAGCGTGCCCTTGTGGACAACGGACATGGGCTTATCGGCAAGGGCACAACAGGCTCTGTTCGAGATCGAGAAGGCCGACGATTGGGGTCTCGACAAGCACGCCTTCGATCTGCCGCCGGCCAGCGCTTTGCCGACGGGGCCAGAAGAACAGGCCATTGCCGAGATCAAGCTCAATCTCGCAATTCTGCGATATGCCCGCTTTGCCCGCGGTGCACGGTCCGACCCCACTGCCCTCGGTGGCAAGGTGTTCCAATCGCCGTCGATGCTCGATCCGAAGACCGTGCTCGCCGACATCGCGGGGAGCGAGACGCCAGACGCCTACCTCCGGTCGCTTCATCCCCAACACACCCAGTTCGCGCGCCTGCGCCAAACTTTGCTCGTGGCACGGGACGGCGACGCCGCCGGCGATTCCAGAACCGACGTCAAGCGCATCATCATGAATATGGAGCGCTGGCGCTGGATGCCGGAAGATCTAGGCCGCGTCTACGTATGGAGCAATACGCCCGCATTCATGCTCTACGTCGTGAAAGACGGCCAGACCATTTATGCGGACAAGACACAGGTCGGCACGATTGACTATGCGACGCCCGTTCTATCAGCCAACATGACGACGGTCGTGTTCAATCCCGAATGGATCGCGCCGCCGACGGTGCTGCGGGAGAACCTAGCGCCCGCATTGCGCAAGAAAAACTACTCGATACTAAAGAAGAAGGGGTTCTCGGTAAGCTACCAAGGCAAGCGCGTAGACCCGACGAAGATCGACTGGCGCCGCGTGAACATTCTCAACTACACCTTCACCCAGAGGCCGGGCCCACACAGCAATATCGGCAAGGTAAAGTTCCTGCTGCCCAACAGACATGCCTTCGTCCTGCACGACACTTGGCCCGCTCGGCGTAAATATTATCAACAGGCTGTACGTGCGATCGGTCATGACTGCGTTCGTATGGAAAAGCCTGATCGCTTCGCGAAGGTACTCCTTGCTGAGAGCAATGGATGGCCGGAGAGCAAAGTCACTGATCTCTGGGATAACAGCATCAACAACCGAGTGACGCTTGACTCCGAGATTCCGGTCTACTCGACGTATTTCACCGCGGTAGCCGACGAGCAGGGTAAGGTCACGACTTTTCCGGACCTTTACGGGCTCGACCACAAACTCGCACGCGCCCTGTTCGGCGATGCAGAAGGCTTCCCCATGCCGACCCGGAAGGGTAAACGGCGACGGGCGGTGTCTAAGTCCGTACGATGGAAACCGCAAGGCAGCGACGTCACGCGCTCTCTGCAGGGTTTCCCCGGCAGGTAACTAGTTACTGCCAGCGACCAGCATACGCCCGCTTTGGGTCATTAGCAGACATTGGAAGCCGGATTAGGGATGTCCACTTTTGCAGCTGTAAGCAGACATGCGCGCTTGCGTCACCTGGTTGTTCTAGCTGCTCTGTAGAAGCCCCGGCAGCTTAGCAACATTTACCGCAATGCGCCGCGCATCATAGAACGTCAGCACCTTGGCGATCTCAGCCTGCTGCTGTGTCTCTCTTGCGTAGACGTAGACAAGGGCTTGGCCGGATGCATCCAGCACCTTGTAGCGTGAGCGGATCTGTCACTAAGCACTGAGGCGGGGAGGAATCCCTTCATGTCATTCGATGAGATTACAATTTCGAAAGGTCATGATCTGATTCTCAGCAAATCGCGTACGAATATCGAGACCTAAGCAATCATTGCGCTGAAGACGTAAGACGGCCGAGAAACCAATGCGAGATGGTCACAGAACTTGGATGCTCTGATAGCAACCATGTGTACTCACGAGGCTGCCCGGTCCGGGCTCGAATTGTACCGTCGGCACCGCCAATAGATGCTTGGCAAAGCAGGATAGAGTGGCGGGCTATAGAGTGGCGGGCTTAAGAATGCCGGAATGTTCCGGTTCTAGCAACGACCTAAGGAGTAGACATTCATGATCAAGTATATGTTGCCTGCAGCCGCGGTGCTCGTTTGTTCGACGTCGGCGGCCTTTGCTCTGGAAGCCAAAGTTACAAAGGACACGACGTCTGCGCCGGAGAAGGTTTGGGCGTCAGTTGGCGATTTTTGCGGCATTGCCGATTGGCATCCCGCGGTGGAGAAATGCGTAGCCTCAACCGCCGACGGCGTTGAAGTTCGGACACTTTCTCTCAAGGGCGGCGGCACGATCGAAGAAGAGCTTATCTCACGCAGCGACGACGATATGTCCTACAGCTACAAGATCCTCACGAGCCCACTGCCGGTCGCCAGTTATGAGTCGACAATCAGTGTGGTCCCGGAACGTGACGGCACGAGCATCGTCTGGGCAGGAACCTTCGATGCGAAGGGCGCCTCGGATGAGGACGCGGTCAAGACCATCTCCGGTATCTATCAGGCTGGCGTCGACGGCATCGCGGCGGCGACCAAGAACTAGGTCGTGCCAAGTCGCTCAGTGACTTCGTGACAGGTTGACCGCGGGCAGATGGGCTGGCGGTCTATCACCGTGACTCCGAACACGGTTAGCGCCTCCATGTCGAACCCGCCGCGGTCGCGCCCAAATCGGACGCGGCCAGCCGTGCACGGCTGCAAGGGTGATGTCGCAGCGGGGGGACCCTATTCACTTTAGGATTTGAGGAGCATCCCAATCGATGGAAGAGCTGTATTGATTAGCGATTGCGCCTAGCAGCTAGAACATGCTGGTGAAGCCGCTTCAAGGCCTACGACAGTTGAATGGCCGAGGTATCGAAGATCGACGAGATGTATACGCAATGCCAACGACCATTATCATTATTTGCGCTACCGACCCATCGGGTTAAAGACGGTAAGGGTGCTCGGCGGCCTCGCGAACTCAAGTAAGGGCTCACAGCGCACTCGCTTCGGCTTCGGCTTCGAGTGAGTTATCGATCCCTGAAACGCGTTCCCAGAAATCATTCATATAAGCCTGATCAAAGCGAGCGATCGAAAATTCGGCAGCCAGCGGCGCGTAATTCTCTCCTCCGCACACAAAGTCGGCGACGATTTCCCCAAACACCGGCGTATATTTGAAAGCCTGCCCTGCACCCAAGCAGTGCACAAGATTCGACACGCGATGATCCGGCCCAAGAATGAATTTGAGGTCAGGCGTGATATCGAAATATGACTTATAGCCAGAACCGTAGACTGACTGTCCGATATTGTCGAACCGGTGTCGTGAAATCTCTTCGTAAACTCGTATCTGCGAGTAGCCGAGCCCCTGGTTTGTCGGATCATTGACGAAGTCTGCACCGACAACACTCAGCGGGCTCTCCGCGAATGCTCGGGCAGTTTCGCGCAAGACACGTTTGCGGGGCTGATGCATATGAATCTCGTTGTCGCGCCACAGCCGGAAGTAAGCCAAGTTGATATAGTCAGCGATGATCGGAAAGACGGACTCGATGTCGCTATAACTGGTAAGCCAGTTGACGACGCAAACCGGCTCTGCACTTACAGGAACCGAAAGGCCTATTGGTGCAAAGATCGCGGGACTCCAAGGGCCGGCAGCGTTTACAACATGTGAACACGCCAGCCGGTCCCCGTCCTTTGTCAGAACTGCAGCAATCGATCCGTCTTCGTTTCGCTCGAACGCTACGACTTCCGTTTTCTCGCGCATTTGAACTGAATTTTGCTCGAGCGCCTTGTAAAGAACATTACGGAATGTCGTGGGGTCGAACTGTAATGCTCCGGGTTCTAGATAGTAGAGCTCATCGTCATAAAGTTTCACAAAGTGAGGCAGAACGGCGCGGGCGTCGCTCGCGTCGACCTTGTGAAAGTCGATGCTCATTTCTCGCATCCGCTGTTCAAGCGAATCCCATTTTGCGTTTCCGCCTTGGCCGTTGTCCCGGGCGATCCAAATGGCCCCGCAGGCGTCGAAGGATGCAGCAACGCCCCACAAGTTCTCGAGGCTATGCCATTGATCGGCGGCGATCTTCGCAAGCCGGGCCGCTACAGGAACAGCGTTAGCCGAGCGCACGATTCCGGAGTGCCGCGCGGTCAGTCCTGAACCGACAAGGTTTTTCTCAAGGATGCAGACCGAGCTCTCGTCGTCGCCGTCCCGGAGCAGTCGGCGCTGGACGGAGATAGCTGAGGCGCAGCCGAGGCACCCCCCGCCAATGACGATCGTGTGATAGTCAGTGCGCACTTTCACCACCTCATTGGATTGTCTCGGATTAATCTAGCATATGCCCTGCACGTCATAGAAAGCTGCTGCTTTAAAGTACTTTGTTGTCTGTCAGCGATGTGAAGCGACGAACTCATCTTCGCTGATTTCTACAAGCGTCCAAGTGGCTTAACACGTCCTGGTGCCATCCAGCTCTTCACTCAGTTCGCATATCCAACCGGAAGGGGTTGGCATCGAGGACGGACCATCAAGACGATTTGCCGATCAATTGTCCGACAACGCTGTTGAGAACCGTCTACCACGGTTGTTCTAATATTCGTGCAATGCCCGCTTTGGGTCATTAGCAGACATTTCGCCCATTCCGAATGAAAACCGAGGGCCAGTCCTGACGTGTTGATCCAGGACGGCAATGGGCCCCTATCGTGTGACCCCATCCGGCGCCTGAGAGCTCCTCTGCAAAGTGGCGCATGGCCGAGAACAGGAAGGCAATCTTCTTTTTGTGATGACGGACATAGGTGGCCTCCTGCTGCACTTCCGCCAGCAGGACCACGTCGCGTTCGGCGTCGGCCGCGCGCAGGGCGGCGATCGTCGCTGTCAGTTGGTCGCCAAGAATTAAGATAAGCTGTTTTGGGTTTCTGCTGCTCATTGCCGAACCTCGAACCTGACTATCGCTCCCGCAACACGCGTTCGAGCCTAATGCCAAACGCACAGGTGATCCATTAGTCGGGGTGCTGCGTAACACTGGAGTTGGTTATCTGTCGATGCGTGTGTGCCGGGTCAGCGCTTCAATCTGGGGAAATCATCGGTGAGAATTGAAATCGCAAAACCGTTGGCGTTATGCGCCGCCATAGCGCTCTTCGGCAGCGCCCCGATAGCCAATGCCCATGATCAGGAACGAGGCTGGGCCGCTTATGAGAAAGGCGACTATGCATTGGCCGCCGAACTGATCAGGCCCTACGCCGAACAGGGCGATCCCGAAGCGCAGTTCAAGCTCGGTCGCATGTACCAAGAGGGGCAAGGCGTCTCCAAAGATCAGGCCGAGGCAGTGAAATGGTACCGGCTCTCCGCCGAGGCGGGCCAGCCCTTCGCCCAGAACAATCTCGGCGTCATGTACAAGAATGGTTGGGGTGTGACGCAGGATTACGTACAGGCCTATTTCTGGTTCAGCCTTGCCGCGTCCTATTATTTCGACTTCGAAGAGATGAATCTGGAACGTGCGCGGCAGAACCGGCAGGCGGTCGCCGCCAAGATCACCCCCGCAGAGATCGCCGCCGCCCAGAAACTGGCGAGAGACTGGATTCCCAAAGCCTCCGCCCAAGGAGCTTCCATCAAGTTGATGGCGCGCTGAGGGGGTGTCGTCGTACAGGCTGAGGACAAAAAACGATGGCAAAAAGACTCGCACTTATTCTTATTGCATATGTCGGCATGACGGGCGTTGCTCAGGCGGCGAGTGGCTTCGACTTCAACTTCATAAGCGTTGACAGAAAACTGATGTCGCTCGAGCAGTTTCGTGGCAAGGCCGTAGTCGTAGTCAACACGGCCACTGCGTGTGGCTTCAGCTACCAGTTCGAGCACCTCGAAAAGGTCTGGCGAGACCGCAAAGACGAAGGGCTTGTCATCGTGGGCGTCTCGTCCAACGATTTCGGCAGCCAGGAACCGCGCAAAGGCAAGGCGCTTCTCAATCACTGCAAGCGCCAATACGGCGTCAGCTTCCCCCTGACCGAGCGCACCGCCGTCGTGGGGCCTAATGCACACCCGTTCTACCAATGGGCCGCGGCCCAATCCGGCTCCCGTCCTAAGTGGAACTTCCACAAATATATTCTGGGGCGAGACGGGACAATCGTCGCTTCCTTTCCAAGCACCGTCGACCCGCGGTCGGCGCAAATGGCTCTCGCCATCACCTCAGCCCTAAAACGGCCCACGCGTACGGTGCCCGTGGATGGCGACGGTGAGGAACCCTAACCCCCGCATGATCATTCGCAGCGAGACGCCTGACGACGAAGACGCGATCCACAGCATCATCTTGGCGGCCTTCGCCCCGGCTTCCTATGCAGCGGGCAGCGAAGCTCAAATCATCCGCGAGCTCCGGAAGCATGGCGACCTGACCATTTCCCTCGTCGCGCAAGTCGACAAAGAGATTGCCGGACATATAGCCTTCTCGCCTGTGAAGATTGGCGGAAGGCATCATGACTGGTTCGGTCTAGGCCCTGTTGCCGTCCGTCCAAATTTGCAGGGGTGCGGCATAGGGAGTGAACTAGTGGGGCGCGGTCTGGCGCTTCTCAAGGCTCAAAGCGCAAGAGGCTGCGTCCTTCTCGGAAAGCCCGCGTTCTATAAGCGGTTCGGATTTCAGAGCAATGGTACGATCGCCTTTGACGGCCTTCCGACGCGCTTGGTCCAACACCTCGTCTTCGCTGACGAAGCGCCAGTCGGAGAACTGACCTACGCGCGAGCTTTCGATCTCGTCAAATCCCCTAGCAGACCTAAACCGTGAGACCGGAGATGCCCGCTCTGGGCATTCAGCGGACGCTGAGCTCGATGCTAAAGATGTCAGCTCAGGAGCCCAAACCGGACGTCGCGAGGTCACGCCTTTATGTCAGCCGGAGCCGTTCACTGCCTCTTGCATCTCATCACGCAGTCGTGTCCTGAAGATCCTGGACGGCATGATCCATCCGGAGTCGTCACGCGTAACTAGTGAACAAACAAATTGAGAGGACCATTCCTATGTTGACGCAGCTTTATCGTCTGGTGATGGACCCGTCCGTGAACCCGCTTCGCGCTCTACCGCCAATGGTCAGGTTCCAATTCATGGCGATACTGTCCTACATGTGGTCCGCGATCTTTGCCCTTTGGATCGGCCATATGTGGTTGATGGGACCCAGCGTCATTGCGCACACCTTCCTTCTCGTCGGTGTCTTCTTCACGAGCGGCATCTTTTCGCTTGCGAGACAGGAGTCGAAGCAGGTCGCGCAGACGACAGATGTGCGTTGAGCGCGGCGTTCGCCTGACGTCGCGCACAGAGACGGAGAGCTTAGCAGCATTAATGGAAATGTGCCTTGCCCCTTCGAATGTGAGAGCAGAACACTGTCAGGCTTGAGCCACGATTCAGCAGGGGCTTGCCGTGCGGCCACTCGCCATTCATGAGTGAGGCTTCTAATGCTCGGGCTGCGTTCCCATGCTTTAGCATCACGAACCCATAACCAAGGCTAATAGGGCGTCTAGATGACAGAACTGCCAAGAGAGAACGTTCAGTCATACCCTCGCCCGCCCGCGCTGGAGCGCGTGGAACAGCGCGTTAGCGTGCGTCTCGGAGGCAAAGTCATCGCCGACTCCACCAGAGCAATGCGTATCCTCGAAACTCACCACGCACCGACCTACTACTTCCCACCCGAAGATGTCTCCGCCACCTTGATCCCGGCGTCGGGAAGGAGCCTTTGTGAGTGGAAGGGGGTTGCACGGTACTTCGACGTAAGTGCTGGCTCCACGACCGTGAAACTGGCCGCATGGAGTTATGACAAACCAGTAGACCAGTTTGCGCCGATTGCCGGATATCTGGCCTTTTACCCAGATCTGATGGAGGAGTGCCGCGTTGGCGACTACCGCGCACTTCCTCAGCCCGGCGGTTTCTATGGTGGCTGGGTGACGCCCAACCTTGAAGGAATACCTAAAGGTGAGCGCGGCACCGAGCATTGGTAGCCCCAAAACGCTGTTTGCAAACATGGGCACGTTGCGACCTGAAGAAATGAACCCACAGATTCCTGCGCCGGCTGTTATTCTTGGCGCGGCCGGTCTGATTCCATTCCTATTGCTCACGGGGATGTGGCTGATCGGTAGCGACGTGCAATCCGCGGCCGCCCGTAACGCGCTTGTCGCATACAGCATTGCGATCCTGTCATTCATGGGGGCTGTGCACTGGGGCCTTGCAATGAATTCTGCGCCTGGCGATCAACTCTGGCGAAGATACTTCGCGAGCATCATCCCGGCACTGGCCGCGACAGCCACAGCATTCATCGAAGGCGGTCTACAATTTATATGGCTTGTGGTCTGCTTCTGCGGTCTCTTGATTTACGATCTCTATGCTGTGAGGCAGGGTGAGGCACCGCGTTGGTATCCGCGGCTTCGTTGGCCGCTCACGCTGGTCGTTTGCGCTTGCCTGGTCGCGGCTGTGCTGCATGCGACATAGAGCCGTTTACCCTAAATGGCTGGGACGTTGGCTGTAGGGTAGGCGACGCTTCCAGGCATTCATTCATACGATCATCGCGATATAGGGCTCGGTTACGAAGCCCGACGACCTCGACCTAAGCCGTTTCCACGTGTGATCCATCTGGGTCGGTTCTTCGTACTTTGATTCAGTAACCGGAGATCAAACATCATGGCGATAGTCGAAAACACCGTTGACTCTAACTCTTTGGTTCGCGAGATATTTCTTGCGCTTGCAGATACGTCCGTGGAAACCGTGAAGGCTCAAAGCTATCATTGGAACGTTTCCGGACCGCAGTTCAGCGCTCTGCACGATCTTTTTCAGCAGATTTATGAAGATCACTTCAGAGCGCAGGACGCCTTGGCAGAACGCATTAAATCTCTGGGCGGACATGTTGATGGCCGATGCTCAACATTCCTGAACAGCTCGACGCTCATGGAGTGCGACGGGCGAGTGACGTATGAGCGTATGATAAGAAACTTAGCGAGTGACCAAGAAAGCCTGTCAGCCTCACTGCAAAATCTGGCGCGCGTTGCAGACGAAAAGGGAGATCTGGTCACAAATGACCTCGCGGTAATGCGCGCAGGCACTCATGACAAGTTTGGCTGGATATTGCGCTCACATATCGGGATGGGTCACTAAACCCAGCATCCTTGAGGGCATTTAGCGGACGTTGATCGCCGCGGTTCTCACGTCTGCTTGCAGGCACAAAGCGGAAGTGGATTGGCACAAGCGCGCGCTCGTCGAGGGCAAGTCCGACATGAAGAAGCGAGGTCTGAGGTCTCCTGATTTGGCCGATGCTTTTTTGCTGACATTCGCGGGCCATGATAGGCGCCGGACCCAGCGATACAACAGACCAACGCCGCGAATGGAATCGGCTTGGGCGGCTTAGGCAGAGCCAGGTCTCGCGCCGAACCCATGGATAGAGGGGCTAACCTGAACCGAGCGGCCATGGCCATAGATGGGAAGTCGATAGTCGTTTACGGCCAGAATGGAGCTGGCAAATCCTCTTTCATCGATCAAGCTTGAGGCGCACCGTATCCGCTGCTCCTCTAAACCAGCTCAGCCGAATGTCCTTGATTCTCATTCGGGCGGTTCCTGGTCCGGGGCTGTCGCGGCAGCCTTCAATAAGTCTTCGGCCAGGATAAGCTGTCCAAGGCATATCCGTCGATTTTCTCAATGAGATTAGCGGCTTGAATGGTGGGCGGTACTGGACTCGAACCAGTGACCCTTGCGATGTGAACACAGTGCTCTACCAGCCCGTCGCCTAACGGCTCCTCACTAAAAGATCGTCAAATCAGCTGCTTACGCAGCTTACGATCTTTCGTTGAGCTACGCAAACCGCCCGCTTTGAACCTTCAGCTGTGACACAGCTGTGACAAGGGGGTGAGGAGGGGGAAAGGGCCTCTTCCAGTTAACTCAGGTGAGGTGAGCGACCAGCGCGCGACCCAGCGCTGGGGGCATAAGCTCGAAAAGGTTCAATAGTTGACGAGCCGAGAGCAGCCCTCGGACTGTTTGGGAATGAGCGCCATGGCCTAGCCGCGTCACAACTTCTCTAAACACAAATACCTGAAGCAATCGTGTTTAGACAGTGCCCGGAACGCCAGCGACAATCGGGATAGAAGCAAGCTCAGGCGGGATGATAGACGTGAAAGCATCCGATCTGCTCGTGAAATGCCTTGAAGTGGAAGGTATTGAGTACATTTTCGGCGTGCCCGGCGAGGAGAACGCCGACTTCATGATGTCGTTGGAGAAATCCGGCAAAATCAGGTTTGTCCTGACACGCCACGAACAAGGGGCGGCGTTCATGGCGGAGGTCTATGGACGGCTCACGGGCAATCCGGCGGGCGCGCTCGGCACGCTTGGGCCCGGTGCGACCAACCTCATCACCGGTGTGGCTGATTCTAACATGGATCGCGCGCCGATGTTGGTCTTGACGGGGCAGGGCGGGACCGACCGGCTGCACAAAGAGTCCCATCAGATCATGGACGTGGTGGGCATGTTCAAGCCTGTCACGAAATGGGGGACCACGATCCTCAATCCCGACACGATCCCGGAAATCGTACGCAAGGCTGTGCGGGTTGCGCGCACCGAAAAGCCCGGCGCGGTGCATATCGAACTCCCCGAGGACATCGCAAGTGCAAAATCCGATGCCAAGCCGCTGATTCCTCACCGCTTCCGGCGCTCCGTGCCTGACGACAAGATCGTCGATCAGGCCTTTGCGATGCTCAAAGAGGCCAGGCGTCCGGTGATTGTCGCGGGCAATGGCTGCATTCGCCGCCGCGCCAGCACTCAGCTGCGCCAGCTCTGCGAAACAGCGGGTATCGGCGTGATCAGCACCTTCATGGCGAAGGGCTGTGTCGACATGGATGCGGAGTACTGCCTGTACACGGTTGGTCTTGGCTCCAAAGACCGCATCTCGGCGGCCATCGACGATGCCGACTTGGTCGTCACGCTGGGCTTCGACATGGTCGAATACCACCCGCGACTGTGGAACGCCCGGCGGGACAAACGCATTTTGCACGCCGATTTTCTTCCGGCGGAGGTCGACGAGTATTACCACCCCGAAACGGAGCTGGTCGGTGACCTGGCCCATACGCTCTGGATGCTCAACGAACGCGTCGATGCGAAGGGTCTTCCGTCTTACGATCTCGATTTGCAACATCGCATGCGCGCCGAAATGGCCGCAGACTTTGCCGAGTACAAGGACGACAAGACCGAAGGCTCCATTAGACCGCAAAAGGCTATCTGGGATGCGCGACAGGTCATGGGGCCGGAAGACATCCTTCTATCGGACGTCGGTGCACACAAGATGTGGATCGCCCGCCACTACCAATGCCACGAGCCGAACACCTGCCTGATACCCAATGGTTTCTGCTCCATGGGATTTGCTCTGCCAGGTGCCATTGCTGCCAGCCTCGTGCACCCGGACCGCCGCGTTCTCGCAATTGCGGGCGATGCTGGTTTCCTCATGAACGTCCAGGAGATGGAGACAGCGAAGCGCTTCGGCAGCAACATTGCCGTGATGGTTTGGGAAGACCATGCCTACGGGCTAATTGCCTGGAAACAGGAGACCCATTTCGGCCGCCACACCGACTTGGCCTTCGGCAACCCCGATTGGAATTTGCTCTCAAAGTCGTTCGGCTGGAACGGCCATGCAGTGGCCAACGCCGCGGATCTAGCAGGCGCCCTGGAGACCGCGCTTGCTGAGGATGGCCCCAGCCTCGTTATCATACCGATCGACTACCGCGAGAATGCCCTCCTGACCAAGAAGCTAGGTGAGATTCAATGTCCGATCTAATGCTCGAGACATCGCGGGACCCCACCGGTTCGCTAGCGGTCACTTCACCTTTTGACGGGCGTGGATTGGCGCAGCTTGCGGCGGGCGGGCCGGAGCACGTCAAGGATGCCCTTGCAGTCGCCCATATGCTGTTTCGCGATAAAAGTGCATGGTTGTCCGTCCCGCAACGGCTGAGCATCCTCAACAAAGCTGCGGAGATTATGCGGTCGCAGGTAGAGGAACTGACGTTGCTCGCTGCCAGCGAAGGCGGCAAGCCCTATCGCGACTCCAGGGTCGAAGTTATCCGCGCCATTGACGGCGTGCACCTCTGTGCCGAAGCTTTGCGCGGTCATCCCGGCCACGTCATTCCCATCGGCACGACGCCGGCCTCAGCGGGTCGCACCGCCTTTACGCGCAAAGAGCCGATTGGTGTGGTCGCCGTCGTCAGTGCCTTCAATCACCCACTGAATTTGATTGTGCACCAAGTGGGACCCGCAGTCGCGTCTGGGTGTCCCGTCGTGGTCAAGCCTGCGGCGGATACGCCGCTATCATGCGTACGTTTCGTCGAGATCCTACGCGAGGCCGGACTGCCTAATGCTTGGTGTCAGGTTCTGATCACCGAAGACCTCAACGCCGTCGAAGCTCTGGTCACCGACAGACGAGTTGGATTTTTCAGCTTCATCGGTAGCGCCAGGGTTGGGTGGATGCTACGGACCAAATTGGCGCCAGGTGCGCGCTGCGCGCTGGAACACGGTGGTGCTGCTCCGGTTATCATTGCCCCACCATACGATCGTGATGCGGCGCTCGCTGCGGTTCTGAAAGGGGGCTTCTATCACGCTGGCCAAGTGTGCGTCTCCGTGCAGCGTGTTTTCGTTCCGCGCGCGGAGGCCGCCGCGTTCGCTGAAGATCTGGCCGCCGAGGCCAAGAAACTGGTTCTTGGCTCACCAGAGGACGAAAACACCGATGTCGGGCCGTTGATCCGTCCATCCGAGGTGTTGCGTGTAAGCGATTGGGTCGATGAAGCCATCGCAGCGGGGGCTGTTTGCCTGTGTGGCGGCAAGACGCTTGCCAACAATTGCTATTCACCGACGGTTCTGCTCGATCCGCCAGCGGATGTGAAAGTCAGCACTCTCGAAATCTTCGGCCCCATTGTTTGCGTCTACGGATACGATGACCTTGATGCCGCTGTCGCACAGGCCAATGCGCTTCCGGTTGCGTTTCAATCTGCGGTTTTCACAAGCGACATCGATATGGCGATGCAGCTCTTCTCAAGCCTCGATGGATCCGCCTTGATGATCAACGACCACTCTGCCTTCCGCGATGACGTGATGCCCTTCGCTGGTCTGCGCGAGTCTGGTCTCGGCGTGGGCGGCATTCCATACACAATGGAAGACATGCAGATCGAGAAGATGATGGTCGTGAAGTCCGCACGCTGAACGGTTCGACAGTCCGGTGCATTTAAGTTCACTCCGTCGAACCCAATAGCCTTGGCATCTAGCAGCATTCACGGCAATGTCCGCGCCTCGTCGAAGGTTAGCACCTTCGCAATCTCTGCCTGCGACTTTGTCTCTCAAACATAGACCTAGGCCATCGCTTGTCCGTCAACGTCGAGCACCTGAGCGGCTAGGAGTGCTCAATTACTTCACACGCCAGCGTGAACGAGCGCGAGGTTCAGTGCACGTCGTTCTGAAACGACGTTATTGGTAATGCGCCGCCCCTGTATCTACCTTCTGATCATCGAAAGCCCGAAAGCAATTCCGCAAGGGGGCACCTAGAAGGAGATACGTTATGAAAGAGATTATTCTTGCTGTTAGCCTGCTCGCCGCCACTGCCGCACCTGCGCTGGCCGAAGGTTTCCCGAACCCCTACCAGACCAATTTGCCGCGCTAAGTGATCCTAGTCGTTTCTATAAAGCCCCCGGTCCTTCTCCCTGGCTGGGGGTTTTGCTTATTTGAGGTCTGTCACCGCTCTACCCAGCAACCCGGCGTATTGTATATGTGCTGGCTGAAGCAAATATCTGGTGCGTTGTCCCCATCCATTGGCTCGAAATCAGCGGCCTCCATACACGCGAGTATGTAGTCGGCGTCTTGGCTCTTCTCCGTCTTGGCCCTGCACTCGGTCATCGACTGCTTCCAAGCTTGTTCATCGGGGGCTTGGGGAGCGTCGTCGCAGCCGGACAAGGCCAATGTCACAGCAATCAGTACGGCGCGGCGCATTTAAGTACACTCCGTCGAAGTCAACAGCCCCCGCAGCTTAGCAACATTCACAGCAAGCGCGGGGCATTCCTACTTGGCGATGAGATAGATGCTTAGCGCCGCAAACACGATGCCGAGAAGCTTGCGGTTTGTGACTGGCTCATTGAGAAAAATGATCCCAAGTAGTGCTCCCCCGACGACAAACATCCCGTAGATTGGAACAACTTCGGTTGCAGGTCCAAGAGACAGGGCTTTAAACAAAGAGGCGACTGCAACAATAAGGGCTACGCCAGTCGCGTAACTCCACAACGCGCTGGGCTTTGCAAGGTCGCTCACTGTGAAGCCGGTGAAGTCCCCTCTTAGAATAGCGATGGCCCAGGCCACAGAACCCACAATTAGAACTGCAACAGCCAGGACAAAAAAACTGGAAGCTTCCCCACTTCGTGTTGCGAGCTTGACTAGCAGAGTCACCAGCGAGTAGCCCACCATTCCGAGCAAGGCCCAGCCTACGTATCCCATTCAACTTCCCCCTGGCATCTAAGAGCGCAACAGCCTCGGCAACTTAGCAACATTCAGCGCAATTCGCTGTGCTTAGAACTGAGGTAGCTGATAGCCATCGGCCACTGGGAGCTGTATCTCCGTCCACCACCCGACAGCCCGCAGGACATACACAGCCAAGCCCAGACACACGGCTCCCTCCAAAGCGTTCAGTATGTTCCAGGCAAAAAGCCAAATGGCCTTCAATGGGCGCTCCGGCCTAGAAAAAAGGCTCGATACAAAGGCAATCAAACCCAATAGCAGCGCATATCCACTTCTCACCAGGAAGACACCGGCCAAAGCGAGAAAGAATACGACTAATACCGTTCCCAAGTATCCCAGCAAGCTTTGTAGCCCAACTGCAACGACGGCCAGAACAGTCAGAAGAACGATGCGTTTTGCAAGACTCCACGCCGCACCAGTTACCCGTTCACCGTCGATAGTTTGTTCTTCGTTTGCATTCACGGCCTCACCTTCCGTTTCAAAAGCGCAGCAACTCAGACAGCGTAGCAACATTCACCGCTATCCGCCGCGCTTCATCGAACGTCAGCACCTTGCGATTTCGGCCTGCTGCTTTGTCTCCCGCGCATAGACATAGACCAGCGCCTATCCGTTAGCATCGAGAACCTTGTATCGGCCTGGCGTCTGTTCTACTTGCCGGGGGCCGGAAACCGGTGTGACGTCATAGGATGCCTCCCTCAAATGGCTTCCCCCCGCAGGCTGAGGACAGTGGCCTACGCGGCCTACTGTTCACCAATGTGCTCGAATGAGAAGACGTGGTCGGACTTGGTTAGTGGTGCATGACATGACCTGCATGCGTTTAGATCTTTGGAAGCAGCAACCGAGCCGTCGGGCTTAAATGCGGCGAAGTCCCAATCCGCATTCCTATATTGCGGCTCGAAAGCGTCTCCCCATCCCGGCTGCTTTTCCATAACTGCAATGAGTGCAAATTTTCCGCGGACGCGGCGGCCAAGTTCGCTTTTGACGACCTCACCGTTCGCGTCTTTTTTGGCCTTATAGACCTCCCCAATAAGAATTGAGCCATAGGGGAACCTGCCGTCGTCCTTCATTCCCTTCATCGCAATATCATTCGCGAAGAGACGGATAATCTGATCATGGTTCTGAACTCGGTCGAGATTGAGGTAGTTGGTGAATGTGGACTTGTAGTCGGCAGGCAGTGTGATTTTGGGGTCTTGTGCCGAGGCAACAATCGGAATTGCAAAAAGCACTGATATGCCCAGAAGCAACAATCTCATCTTTCACCTCGCCTAGAAGACTGGCGTAATGTCGTGGAAGCCTCGCTAATTGGCTCCCCCACTCATGTCCGCACTGATCCTAAGTGTCTTTTGGAAGTTTATAGCTAAGCGCGCCAGAGGGGCACTGCTTAATCTGCTCAACAATCTCCCCCGTAGGCGCCCGCAAGCTGACAGTGTTTCTTCTGCAACACTATACAGCCTATTTCTGTTTGGGACGTGAGTGCCCGACAATTGCCATGCTCATGAATGTAAAGTGGGCCCGAAGCGCGCAAAGCTTACGAGGGAAACTAGCGTCAGCTAGGGGAGAAGCCTGGTCCGGGGGGGCCGGGCTTTTTCTTTGGCTGGACAAAAAGAAGCCCCGGGCACGGGGGGAGAGCCGGGGCTTCGGGTTCCTTATTGGGGGGGGGAACCTTAGTGATGGGAGGGAAACCATCACTTTTAACAATATTATACCACCTCCGAAGCCTAGAATGCAGGACAAACGGCGAACACTCTTAATCACAGTTTTGAGATGGGGGTGCTTGGTTCTCTTACACCAGATGCGCGGAGTGGGCGCAATCAGATGGTCAGCAGCACCATCGTGACCAGAGCCACCGTGCCGACCCAAGCGGTAACCAAGACGAGACTGGCAGCAATCGTCGCAAACGCTTTCATGGCAGCACCCGGTGTTCCGGCGTCACCTCAAGGGTGAACGCGGAGTTCCCTGAAACTCCGCGTCCGTTTGCCGAGGAAGGTTCGCAAATTCAGTTCAGGGCCTGACAACGCGCATAGTCTGCGTGCGGTCGGCTGAACTCATCTTGAACTGGGCGTTCAGGTGCCGTTCAGAAAATTGGCGCACCATTCCCTCGGCATGCGCCCTCCCGTACCCGAGACGTTATTAGAGAAATCGCCGAAAGTTGGTACAGCTCAAGGGGGCTAGACACGGCGTCAAAAACCGCTTTACCTGGTTGTTCTGAATGCTGTGCGGAAGTCGTCCAGGCGCAGCGTAAGACGCTGGAGCAGCTAGCGGGCCCTGTCGATCTGTATGAAATCCAAAACCGGCTCGGCGCTGCAAACCAAATGATGCAGCCAGAGAGACTGGCCTGCCTTTCGATGCCGTGCAGGATGGTCCGGTTGCTAAGATGCGGTACGACCGAGCCAACGGCTAGTTAGGGAGGAAACGATAGTCATTGTTGTTTGTCTCCGTCTACGCTGTAGCAGCTAGCCATAAGCTCGGAGTTTGGGATCGGGCCATTGGCGCGAAGGCAGATGAACCGATACCCCGTGCTTTCCATGCACTCCCGCGTCTCCTCGAAGAAAACTTTATTCACTCTCTCCCTGTTCCAACCCGATTGTTTCCCTATGGAAGCTTGACGAAATGCTTTCTTCTTGCAGGTTTCGTAGGCATCAAAAAGTGCATCGGCTGATGCGGGCCCCGCAAAGGTTATTGCGAGACAAGTGATTGCAATACGCGCGTACATCTTCGTTCCCCCAAGGCACCTCTCAGCGACTTGCCTTGTTATGATCTTACCCCAACAGCCCCGGCAGCTTAGCAACATTCACAGCGATCCGCTGCGCCCCGTCAAAGGTGAGCCTTGCTCTGACCGGCATAAGCCCACATCCTCTCAGACAGACAAGAACTGGCTAGAAGGATATTTCGATGACGGATCCAAAAGAGTTTGCAAGAGAACTAGCCGCGCTAATCAAGCGATACATCAACGGAGGCTGCGATCCGCAGGAAGTCGCTGACGAATTAGCGCGTGAAGCAAGCTACGTCTTTGGGCACTACAACCTCGAAATCTATCTCGAAAAGAGGTCGAAAGATTAGTCTGCCTCACTGGCTCCAACGTTGGGGCAAGAGCGCCTAAGCTTTGCAACGTTCACAGCAATGCGCCGCGTCTCATCGAACGTCAACACGACTTCCGCGTTGGCGTTAAGTGGTTTTGACATCGCTTCGGCGGGTTAGCCATAAGCTTCAACGGTGGAGACCGCGTATCGGAGATGTTGGCATTGTAAGCAAGTGACTGAGCAAAATCTGGATACGCCGTCGCCACAAAATACGTGAGTGCGACCATGCAGACGATAATCGCAAGCACCGATACGTATTCGTACCATTTGCTCATGGCGCTCCGGCCCCCAGCGGCCCCGGCAGCTTAGCAACATTTACAGCAATCCGCCGCGCTGATTAACAATAAGAGCGTTTTCTCCTCTCAGTTTCGATGGTGTCTCCGCTAACGTTCTGCGTAGTGCACGCAGAGGAGCGGTAAATGACACTTTTCAGCCTGGTAACCGTGTACCTTATTGGAGGTTTTGGCATCTTCTACGTCGCACACAGCACATCACAGCCCTGGTACGTCACCATGCTGGTAGCTATTGCATGGACCGTATTACTCCTATGGCTGTTTCTTGCCAATCGACCGTCCGAAGACCGGTGACTGGATAGTCGCTAGTCAACTTCTCAGCAACCCCGGTAGCTTAGCAACATTCACAGCTATCCGCCGCGCCTCATCGAGGGTCAGCCTGGGGTCATGCGCCAACGGCAGAGATGATTGCCTATTCATCCGCTGGTTCTTGGCCTTTGCGAGCAGCACGAGCGCGAAACTTTTCTTCGACCTCTTTCCGTGTGAGCTGGTCATTTGAGTGCCTGTGGTGGCTTACCCGGTCCTGCATCAACGCGAGTAGACCAAGCTTGAGATTGACGATGAACTGGTCGCGATTGTTGTTGATCGGCTCAAGTGGCACCTTGGTATCTTCCCACGGAAGCCAGTGGTGCGGGTAGTGTGACCTCGACTTGTGAAGGTTGAGGTACTTCATGTGATCCAGGAACTTTGAGTCTTGGGACTGAAAGGAAGCATCCAGTTCATGTGCAAAAAAGTTACGCACACCGGCAATGGCTTTAAGGGCTTGATACATAGGCTTCTCGAAAGCTTGGAGAAGATAGAGCAGGTCGATTTTCGGGCCGACGTTCCCCAGTGGGGCATCTTGTTTGATCAATCCATCAATCACGCCGCTTTTGCGGAGCCGTCGTATCAGCGTTCGCTGGAGGTGTTCGTCAAGCAGCGCGCCGCCTACTACGGCCACAACTCTGTCAGACTTTGACGAGAGCAACTCGCCAATAGCCACTGTGTTTGGTTCCTCCTCGAAGATGGCCCACGTCATAGCTTTGCATCATTTCGACCCAACAACCCCGGCAGCTTAGCAACATTCACGGCAATCCGCCGCGCCTCCGTCAGACGGACAAGGCCCAGACAGTGACCCCCAGGCCGATCCACCAGGCCGCGATCCAGCCAATAAACAAGTACATGCCGGTCCAGAAGCGGTGCGAAGCCTCGCTGTCATAGGCGTCGCTATCCCCGTCCAGTAGGGCTTTCTCGATACGTTGTGCGCTGCTTATCTCGCTCATGGCTTTTCCTTTCCTTAGCGATGCGTCGCGCTTCGTCGAAGGTCAGCGCCTTGGCTATCTCTGCCTGTTGCTGTGTCTCTCTTGCATAGACATAGGCCAGCGCCTGTCCGTTAGCGTCGAGAACCTTGTATCCGCCCGGCGTCTGCTCGACTTGCCAGGGTGCCGGGAACCGGCGTGATGTCATAGGAAGCCTCCCTCAAATGGCTTCCCCCGCAGGCTGAGTGTAGCAGCCGGAGCCCCTACGCCAAGGCGGCGTCTCAGTACCCGCGCCAGTAACGGCGTGCAGCACGCCGTGCACGCCGCCGTGCGTACGGTCGCGGCACGCGGTAGACGTAATAGCTAGGTGGATAGTAGTAGCGGTAGCCGTACTGGGGATAGTAGTCGCCGTAGTCGTAGCCATAATCATCGCCGTAATAGTCGTTGTCGTAGTCGTATCCAGGCTCCACGTAGGTGTCCCCACCCGCTGACGCTGTCGAGGGCGCGAGTGCCACAAACAGAACAAGAGTTGCGGCTCCTGCAATGAAACGCAGCGACGTGTTCATCATATAGCTCCTTTCCAGGCTAAAGCTGACGATAACGCTCAGTGGCAAGCTGAGGCACTGAGCTTACATCAATGTCGGGCCTGGGTTTGCTTCGGCTGAAAGAATAAGGCCCAACCTGCATTCGCATTCAGACTGGGCCTGCGTTTACTCTCCAGACAGAACGTAGCGAACCGCTCGGCCAACAGCATATAGCGCGGCCACTGGACCAACGAGACCCAGCACTACTAGCAGCGGGTCTTCCTCCAGCCTTTGCACAAAGACAGAGAAAGGCTCCGTCACTGCGCCTTCAGTGTTGAGAAAAAGAACGCCAAGAACCCAAACCACGGCAAGCACTAGGCAGAACCAATACAAAGCCCAGCCCAAGCGGTAAGCGATGCCGGTCTTGCGTCCCATGACGCCATGCTCCTTTTGCAAAGCAGGGGACAAGGCCCGGCCTGCGTTCACATTCAGACCGGGCCTCAGTTTCCTAAACACCCCTGAGCGCACAACCAGCCGCAAGCAATACCCATGCTACGATTGCAATCCAAAGCGCAAAGTGGAGGCCGTCCGCTAGAAGGCCGAGCACTCCGCTCAGGTAAAAGATGAAGGCGAGTGCCGCGAATACGATTGACGAGTAGAAAACGTACTTTGTTGGGGGAGTTAGTCGTATTGAACGCGGGGAAAGTTTCATCACGCAGTTCCTTGGAGGCTAACACTCACGCATGCGGTTAGGCGCACTAGAGTACAAAGTGGAATAGCAAGAACGCCACACCCAGGATAAGAAGCGCAAAGGCGAACGCTATTGCCACTGGCCTCCGCCTCGGCGGTAGGCGGTGGACACCGTCTTCAGCTCTCTGCCTCAGCCTATCAGCATCCATCGTACCGGCGTGGCCCTAATACCCGTAACGGAGCCTGTACTTGCGACGCTCCCGGAGACGCTCCCGGAGAGGCATTACGATGAGGTTGTCGATGCAGTTCGTCATGAACTGTTCCCGTTCGCCTCGATCGTTAAATGACCTATTCGACGCCTCATAGAAACAGGCTTTCTCTATCCACTGTGGGGCCGCCTCACTCGGTAGGCTTGTTACCGACATGACTGCCGCAAGAACTAAAGGTGCGAGATAGCGCATTGGGTTGCTCCTCCGCATGTGGCTAGGCGTTCTCATTGTAGCTCCAGGAATGAGGCCCGGCCTGCGTACGCATTCAGGCCGGGCCTTCTAACCGCATCAGACGTTGCCGAGTGAAGGGTGATTACGCCTTGTGCGGTATTGTTATTGGACTGCCGGGAACTGCGTTGTGGCTTTGATGCTGATCAAAAAAAAGCCCCGGAATTACTCCGGGGCTAGTTCCTGTGAGGGTACAGGGAAACATGGCGGCAGATAGGGGCCCGCCGCCAATGCTTTCACATATCGCCTCGCCACCAGTTCCAAGTTGACGCAAATCAAAAATATAAGAGGCCCGGCCTGCGTTCGCCATTCAGACCGGGCCTTCTAACCGCATCAGACGTTGCCGAAGTAAGGGGTGATTATTTACGCCCGGCGCGGTGTAAATGTTGCTTGGAGCGGACGTTTATCCGCGCTGATGTAGCTGCCAGTTCGCCACACACAGCTTCATCCAGGCGCGGCGGCTCGCTCGGTCGCCTGGGTACTTAGCCTTAGCGGCGTCCTTGCAAGTCATGCCGCGCATACCAACCGCTTCGGCTGGAGTTGTCTGAAGCGAAAAAGTTGAGGCGAGGCCAATGGCCAACGCCGTGAGAAGAAGTTTCTTCAACATCGCTTACTCCTTGTCTGCCCACGTCATCAGCGCCGCAGGGATTTCGGCGACGCCTAGCGTGGCGTCGTTATTAGACTGCTGGGAGCTGCTTTGCGGCTTTGACGCGGATCAAGATTGGCACCCGGCTCAGAGCGGCTCGTCAGGGAGCGCCCAGGAGGGGCGAGAGCAGCCTTTCAGGGTGGCTGGAGCGGGTTCGGCTGTGTGTGCCGTCCTTTCGAGGGTGGCTCTGTTTTTTTTGGCTCAATCTTGGTCACACAGGGGCAACACGGATTGAGCAGGTCGGACACACTGTCCGCTTGCTGAGCTATTTTTTTGTTCTATTTTAAGAGCTTGAATGGTGGGCGGTACTGGACTTGAACCAGTGACCCCTGCGATGTGAACACAGTGCTCTACCAGCTGAGCTAACCGCCCGTTGTCGCGTGAATTCCTCGCGC